>NZ_LT827015.1:0-671243 GCF_900169075.1 Chryseobacterium phocaeense | reverse complement strand
ATATAGAACGCCAGGACGGGAAAATGATCCTTAATGTTGAAAACAGTATTGCCAGCACGGGAAACTCCGCTTTCGAGGTACTGGAAAAGGCTCCTGGAGTGAATGTTGACAGCAATGACAACATCAGTCTTAGAGGAAAAGGAAACCTGCTGGTACAGATCGACGGTAAAAATACGCCGATGACGGGAACCGATCTTGCGGCTTATCTGCGCGGAATTCCTTCATCAACGGTAGAGAAAATAGAGTTCATCACCAATCCGTCCTCAAAATATGACGCAGCGGGAAC
The DNA here is from genome assembly GCF_900169075.1 of Chryseobacterium phocaeense. Classification (NCBI taxonomy): domain Bacteria; kingdom Pseudomonadati; phylum Bacteroidota; class Flavobacteriia; order Flavobacteriales; family Weeksellaceae; genus Chryseobacterium; species Chryseobacterium phocaeense. The sequence goes on along the minus strand of NZ_LT827015.1, from coordinate 670,957 downwards.
TTCGATCATCAATATCAAATTAAAAAAAGACCAGCGAAAAGGAACGAACGGAAGTGTTTCTACGGCTCTGGGAACCGGAAAATTCATCAAAAACAATAACAGTTTCAGCATTAATCACAGGAATAAAAAAGTAAACGTTTTTGCGAACTACAGCTTTGCCTACAGGGAATTTTATAACCATCTGGTTCTGGACCGGAATTTCTACAGTGGTGATACATTTGAGAAAGCCTATCTGCAGGATAACTTTCTGAAATTCAATTTCAGGAACCATATTGCAAAAACGGGAATGGACTATTACATGAACGATAAAAATGTATTGGGATTTTCCGTAGGATTCATAAGCAACAGATTTGACCCGAAAGGTGACAATTCAAGTCTTATACTGGGCAGCGACCGGCTTCCTTCAGGGAGTTTTACGACACAAAACCGCTCCCATGACCACTGGAAGAATTTATCATTCAACCTGAATCACAAATACACGATTGATTCACTGGGATCGGAAATCACGACGGATTTTGACTATATCAATTATTCCAATACTTCCCTTCAGAACTTTGAAACGAGAACGTATACCACATCAGGGAGTCTGAATAACCTGGACATCCTTCAGGGAGATATTAATGGAAATCTTAATATTTATTCGTTAAAATCGGATTTAACAAAAAGCCTTAAAAAAAGCTGGAAACTGGAAGCTGGGGTCAAAACAAGCTTCGTGAAAGCGGATAATGACCTGAAATTTTTCAATGCAAGCTCGGGAACTCCGGAACTGGACCCTAATAAAACGAATCATTTCATTTATGAAGAAAATATCAATGCAGCGTACGGAAATGTGTCTAAAAAATGGGAGAAATTCAGTGCGACATTCGGTTTAAGGGCTGAAAACACCAACGTAACGGGAACCCAGATAACCACCAACCAGGTGAACAAAAAAAATTACACCCAATTGTTTCCAAGTGCGGTCTTTTCCTACGATTTAACGGATAAAAATAACCTGGAAATCAATTTCAGCAGAAGAATTACCAGGCCGAGCTATAATCAGCTGAATCCTTTTAAATTCTATCTTGATCCAACTACGTATAGAGCCGGAAATCCTGACCTGAATCCGCAAACGACCATGAATTATGAGCTGACTTACAGCTTGAACAGTAAATATTTCGCCACATTAAGTTACAGCAAAACGAAGGATAATATTACCGATGTCATTAAACCCGTTACAGAAAACGGAGAGAATATTACGGTTCAGACGAATGAAAACCTGAATTCTGCCTCCTACTTCGGGCTCTATCTGATCGCTCCTGTGAAGGTGACCAAATGGTGGGATATGAACAACAGTGCGAATTTCTACTACGGATCGTATACCGGAAATGTTTCGGGAACGCAGATCAATAACAAAGGAAATTTCACTTTTAATCTCAACAGCATCAACTCTTTCAAGTTAGGAAATGGCTTTACTGCTGAATTCACCGGAAATTACAGGGCTAGAGAGGTCTATGCGTATATGGATGTAAAACCCAACTGGTATCTGAACATCGGGGCTCAGAAGAAATTTAAAAACAACAGCGTTCTGAAATTCGCATTCAATGACATCTTCTTTACGAGTAACCCGCAGGCACAGACTGTTTTCAATAATTATGTAGAAAACTTTGTCGTAAAAAGAGATTCCCGCGTCGCAACGATTTCCTACACCTATAATTTCGGATCCTCTAAAAACGGACAGCCAAGAAAAACAGGCGGCGCCGAAGACCTGAAACAGAGAATCGGAGCATAACTTCATTAAGGATAAATAAAATAACGATAAAAAAACAGCGCTATGAAAAAATTTAACATCACCCTACTGGCTATTGCATCTCTATTAGCCTTTAATCAGGTAAAAGCCCAGAAATCCGGGCCCAATGCAACCATGGTAACTTCCAACACCAATGATCCCGGGCTGGATATGTCTTTTATGGATATGTCCGTTCGTCCGCAGGATGATTTCTACAATTTTGTGAACGGAAAGTGGATGAAAACAGCAAAAATTCCGTCCGACCGTTCAAGATGGGGAAGCTTTGACCAGCTAAGGGAAAATACGGACAACAATTCCATTTCCATTCTGAATTCGCTTTTAAAAGATAAGTTTGCTGATGGAAGCGAAGGAAAAAAGATTCAGAATCTGTATCTGACCTACATGGATATGGATAAAAGAAACAAGGACGGCATCTCCCCTTTAAAGGAAGATCTTTCTAAAATAGATGCCATTAAAACCGTTGCAGACCTTAACAACTATCTTACAGCAGCCACAAGACAGGGAGACAATCCTTTTTATGGCTGGGGCGTGAGTGCCGATCTTGCAGACTCGAAGATGAATGCGGTTTATCTTGGTGGCGGCGTTTTAGGGATGGGCCGCGATTATTATCAGAAAGTCAATGAAAAAAATACGGAAGCCATTAAAGAATATACAAAATATGTAGCCTCCATGCTGAACGTTCTGGGCTATAAAAATTCTGAGGAAGCCGCGGGAAAAATTGTTGATTTTGAAAAGTCGATTGCAAAAACGTTACTGACCAATGAACAGATCCGTGACATCAATCTTCAGAACAACCCGAAAACCATTGCGGAGCTTTCCGCTCTGGTAAAAAATGCAGACCTTCCTTCCTACCTGAAAAATGTCGGCGTAAAAACCGATAAAGTGATTATCGGGGAGTTGAATTACTACAAAAACCTGGATACTTTCCTGGTTCCTCAGAATATCCGTGTGATCAAGGATTATCTGAAATTTAACCTGTTATCCGGAAGCGCAGCAACTCTTACGCAGCAGCTGGATGAAATGAAATTCGGTTTTTACGGGAAATACCTTCGTGGTCAAAAAGAACAAAGAGCTTTGAACAAACGGGGGTATGAACTGATCAATGGCAGCCTGGGTGAGGCTTTCGGAAAATTATATGTTGAAAAATACTTTCCGGCGGAAGCTAAAGCACAGATGGTAGAGCTGATTGATTATTTAAAGAAAAGTTTTGCGCAGCATATCAGTAACCTGTCCTGGATGTCCTCTACCACAAAGGAAAAAGCGCTAACCAAGCTGAATAAATTCACTGTAAAAGTAGCTTATCCGGATAAATGGAAAGATTATTCCAAACTGAATATCCTGTCGGAAGCACAAGGCGGAAACCTTTACAAAAATCTTCAGAACATTTCTGAATGGAAATACCAGGAAGCCCTTGATAAAATAGGGAAGCCTGTAGATAAATCCAGATGGACGATGTCCCCGCAAACCGTAAATGCCTACTACAACCCGCAAAACAACGAAATCGTATTCCCTGCAGCAATTCTTCAGCCGCCATTCTTCAATCCTAAAGCTGATCCTGCCATTAATTTCGGTGGTATTGGGGCGGTAATAGGCCATGAAATCACCCATGGATTTGATGATTCCGGAGCTCAGTTTGATGCGGAAGGAAACCTGGTAGACTGGTGGACCCCTGAAGACAAGGCCAATTTTGAAAAAGCTACCAAAGCCCTTGCCGCCCAATACGATAAATATGAGCCTGTAAAAGGTACTTTCGTGAACGGAACCTTTACCAATGGGGAAAACATTGCCGATCTCGGAGGTGTAAATATTGCGTATGATGCTTTGCAAATGTATCTGAAAGACAAAGGCCAGACCGCAAAGATCAGCGGCTATACACAGGATCAGAGGTTCTTTCTGAGCTGGGCAACAGTGTGGAGAACGCTTTATACGGAACCAGCTTTAATCAATCAGATCAAGACGGACGAGCATACGCCGGGAATGTATAGGGCTTTCGGACCTCTGGTGAATACGGAAGCGTTTTACAAAGCTTTTGATCTTAAAGAAGGAGATAACCTTTATAAAAAACCGGAAGAACGAGTGAAAATCTGGTAAATTAATAAATAGCCCGCCGGAGTTTTCCAGCGGGCTTTTATTCACTGTCATTGCGAAGAACAAAGCGATGAAGCAATCTCACTATACCCTACTGAAAATCTCCGATTTTCTTGCGCCTTAAAGCATAATCAATCTTAAAATCCTTGCGCCCTTGCGATAACCAACAAACGAAGATTTTATCACTAATTATAAATTGTTTTAATGATAAGAAAATTCCAAAAAAAACCACCGAAATTTTCAGTGGTTTTAATTAATATATTATCCAAAATATCCGATACGGAATCCTGAAATAAAACGCGATCAATAATCATTATACATCGCAAATGCCTGGAATAATGTGCCGGCATAATTTCCTCCCTGGACACACTGACTTGCCGTTGTGAAGTCAAAACATGTTCCCAAAAGTTGTATGGAATGGGTTCCTGCTCCCAGCAAGGCGATATAACTTCCGGTATTATAAAAGATTCCGGTTAAATTAGATCCCGTAGCAATTCCGTTCGTATAAGTATTTGAAGCTCTCACCACATTCGTTCCGTTAACATTTAAGTGTGTTCTCAGCATCTTTAACCTCTGATCCGAAAATGCTGCTGATAAGGTAACGGGAACTGAAAAATTGATAATCACAAACGCCGGCTTTGCCAGGGTGATAGACTGATTGCTGATACTTACCGGAACAGTTCCGTCCCCTCCTGTATTGACCGCCGTTAAAGTATTAAGGCTGAATAGCTGTACCATCTGCTGGTTCAGTACATTTTTTTTAATGTAATCGACATTTCCATTGGCGTCTGCAATCTGTACATTATCATATGATGCATTGGCAGATTGATTGGTTTGGGTTCTCACTCTCAGGTTTCCGTTAACATCTAAAGATCTGGTAGGTGTTGCCGTATTTACGCCTATTTGTGCATTTACAAATGCACAGGAAAAGAACAAAAAAATAATTTTTTTCATGATTTTTGGTTGAATGGTTCTGGTTAGAATAATTTCATACGTTTTATATAATTAAATTAAATTTATACAAAACTCGTACTTCTACATCTGTGTAGTAACAGTCGCTATAAACCATAATATATCTTAAAAATTTATCATGGTACACTGAAATTCATGCATAAAATTCATTGGTTAGTGACAAATATACTATTATAATTCACATAAAATTGAAAAATTATTTTATGTTAAATCACTGAAAAACATATTATTAATACCAACCTGGGCTTTTTTATTTAGCTAAAACACGTAAAAATATCAACTTGGAACTGTATACTAAAAATGCCAGATTTGAAGTGATTTCAGAAGAATATAGAAAATTGTGCCGCAGGATAAAATCCGGAATATGCAGAAGGCTCTCTCCAAACTATAATGATGAAATGTGGTTATGATGCAGCCTTAAAATAAAAAATCCCTCAAAATTGAGGGATTCATTATATATAAGAATTAATCTTAAGCTTCAGATGAAGGGTTTTGATCTACTGCCGGTTTTTCACCTTCAGGTCTTCCATTGCCCTCATTTCTTGCCGGTCTTTCAGGTCTTCCCTGTCCTTCCGGTCTTCCTTGTCCTTCCGGTCTTGGTTTTCCTTCAGGTTTCGGAGGTCTTGGTAAAAGTACTTTTCTGGAAAGTTTCATTTTCTTACGGTCATCGTAACCCATGAACTTCACTTCAACTTCATCACCTTCTGCATATGGAACTTTGTCAAGACGTGCCCACTCTATTTCAGAAATGTGAAGAAGTCCTTCAGTACCCTTTGCAATCGCTACGAAAGCTCCGAAATCCATTACTTTCACTACTTTTCCTTTGTATACTTCCCCTACTACAGGAACAAAGGTAATTTCGTTGATCTTAGCAACAGCAGCATTGATTTTCTCTCTGTCTGTTCCTGCAATCTCGATACGTCCGATTTCCCCGATTTCTTCAATCGCGATCACAGTATCCGTATCTTTCTGCATCTGCTGAATGATTTTTCCTCCAGGCCCGATTACAGCACCAATGAAGTCCTTGGAGATCTCCATTACCACCATTTTCGGAGCGTGTGGCTTCACATCTGCTCTTGGCTCAGCGATTGTTTCAGTGATTTTATTTAAGATGTGTAATCTTCCGTCTTTAGCCTGCATCAAAGCTTTTTCCATGATGTCCATAGAAAGACCCTGGATTTTGATATCCATCTGGCAAGCGGTGATCCCGTCTGCAGTACCCGTTACTTTAAAGTCCATATCTCCCAGGTGATCTTCATCTCCTAAGATATCGGAAAGTACGGTGAATTTACCGGATTTTGTATCCGTGATCAATCCCATTGCAATACCGGAAACAGGTTTTGTAATCTGTACACCAGCATCCATCAATGCCAACGTTCCTGCACAAACTGTTGCCATGGAAGACGAACCGTTTGATTCAAGGATATCGGATACAATTCTGATGGTATATGGATTTTCTTCAGGAATTACTGCCTGTAATGCTCTTTGGGCAAGGTTTCCGTGTCCTACTTCTCTTCTTGAAGTTCCTCTTAAAGGTCTTGCTTCACCGGTTGAGAACGGAGGGAAATTATAGTGTAGGAAGAATTTCTCGTCGTGTTGCGAAATTACGCTGTCCACCATGTTGGCATCTTTTACAGAACCAAGTGTTACAGCAGTCAGGGATTGGGTTTCCCCTCTTGTAAATACCGCAGAACCGTGAGCTCCCGGAAGATAGTCAATTTCAGACCAGATCGGACGGATCGTCTGAGGATCACGGCCGTCAAGACGGATATTGTCTTCAAGGATCATCTGACGCATGGCTTCTTTCTCCACATCATGATAATATACTTTTACGAAAGGCGTTACTCTTTCCAGTTCTTCCACATTATCTACATATTGTGCTAAGAACTCATCAAGAACCGCTTTGAACTTTTCGTGTCTTTCTTCTTTTCCGGATGGCGTTTTTGCCACTTCATATACTTTATCGTAGCATTCTTTCCATACTTTCTCACGAATCGCTTCATCATGATTTTCGTGGCTGTATTCTCTTTTAGGGAAAGCTTTTCCTACTTTTTCAGCCAATCTCTCCTGAGCTTCAATCTGTTTTTTGATTTCAGCATGACCGAAGATAATGGCTTCCAGCATTTCCTGCTCTGAAATCTCTTTCATCTCCCCTTCTACCATTACGATAGAATCTTTGGTAGCTCCCACCATGATATCAAGCTCAGAGCTTTTCAGTTCTTCATAACTTGGATTGATTGCTAATTTCCCGTCGAATCTTACCACTCTTACTTCAGACATTGGTCCGTTGAAAGGAATATCGGTGATCGCGATGGCTGCAGAAGCTGCCAGACCGGCTAAATCATCTGGAATTGCTTTTCCATCGTAAGAAATTAAAGAAATCATCACCTGAACTTCAGCGTGGAAATCTTCAGGGAAAAGCGGACGTAGAACCCTGTCTACCAAACGCATCGTTAAAATTTCCTGATCTGAAGGTCTTGCTTCTCTGCGGAAGAAGTTTCCGGGAATTCTACCACCCGCATAGAATTTTTCTCTGTAATCTACTGTTAAAGGTAAAAAATCTACTCCAGGATTGGCTTCTTTGTTGGCTACAACCGTTGCTAAAAGCATGGTTCCACCCATTTTTACTACCACGGATCCATCAGCCTGCTTGGCCAGTTTCCCCGTTTCGATAGTGATTTCTCTGCCGTCTGCAAGAGTAATCGTTTCTGTAAACGCTTGAGGTACACTCATAAATTTGTCGTCTTTATACTCCGTATTGAGTATGAATTAATATTTAAACTCTTTAAATTTTCGTCTGCAAAGGTAGCATATAATAATGAAATATTAAATTTTCAGCTTTAGAAATAGCATGCAGAATCATAAGATAATCCCTTGTTTAGTAATGAAAGCTTCAAAAATTACTTCTAAAATGCTCAGCGTATCTATATTATTTCGTTAACAAAAAGTTTTTTTTGCAATAAATTAATCACAAAACCATGTCATTTTCGTATTATTGTCTCAAAATAAGTAAATAATATTTCCGTTTTAACGGGAGGTTGCTTATTTTCCAGAAAACATCAGGATAAGTTGCAGAAACCGGGCTTCAGCCTTATATTTGCCACGCTTCTCAAAATATATGCAGCAGACGAAACCAACTGAAAGAACTCATCATTCTTTTCAAATAAATACATGTTTATGATCAATAAAGAAGTTCAAACCCAGAGCAGGAATTACACGATTCCTTTAATGACCATCACCCTGCTCTTTTTTATGTGGGGATTCATCACCTGTATGAATGATATCCTGATCCCTTACCTCAAACAGCTTTTCAAACTCACCTTTTTCGAATCCATGCTGGTACAGTTCTGTTTTTTCGGAGCGTATTTCATTGGTTCACTCATCTACTTCCTGATTTCTATTTCAAAAGGAGATCCTATTAACAAAGCGGGGTACAAAAAAGGAATCCTGTTCGGTATTTTTCTCGCAGCTTTTGGCTGTGTCCTGTTTTATCCGGCAGCTACATTTTCCTATTATCCGTTATTCCTTGGGGCTCTGTTTATTCTGGGACTAGGTTTCACAGTTCTTCAAATCACGGCCAATGCCTACGTTTCACTGCTCGGCAGCGAAGAATCTGCTTCCAGCCGTCTGAATATGACCCAGGCTTTCAATGCTTTCGGAACCACCATTGCCCCGGTACTCGGCGGCCATCTTATCTTTGAGTTTTTCTCAGCTCCGGACGGCTCGTTCAGTGCTGTAGCCACCAGAATTCCATATCTGATCTTTGCAGGTATCCTTTTACTGGTTGCCTTACTTATTTCAAGGGTAAAACTGCCCTCATTCCAGGCACAGGAAGAAGAGGTGGTAAAAGGCTGGGGTGCACTTCAGTACAGCCATCTGAAATTCGGGGTTTTTGCCATGTTCTGTTATGTGGGGGGTGAAGTGGCCGTAGGAAGTTTTATCATCAGTTTTCTGGAGCAGCCTCAGATCATGGGTTTTAATGAGATCATCAGCAAAAATTACCTGGCATTGTATTGGGGCGGTGCTATGATCGGGCGTTTTCTCGGGGCCATTTCTTTAAACCAGTCCATAAGCGCCGGTAAAAAAGCAGTTTATATGCTGGGAGCCGCCGCAGCGGTTTTCCTAGTTATTTTCAGCATCGTTGATCTTAGTTTTGCTCAGATAAGCTTTTTCATTGTGTTTATAGTGCTCAATTTCATAGCCTTCTTTATCGGTAAATCTGCTCCGGCAAGAACACTCTCTATTTTTGCAGCCATCAATGTTGTTCTTCTGACCTCAGCTATGGTGAATCAGGGTGAGCTGGCAATGTACAGCATTCTGGGAATCGGGATTTTCAACTCCATTATGTTCTCCAATATCTATACACTGGCTATTTCCGGTTTGGGTAAATATACCAGTCAGGGATCATCCCTGGTGGTTATGGCGATTCTGGGAGGTGCCATTGTTCCTGTTTTTCAGGGATACCTTGCTGATCAGCTGGGTGTGCAGCATTCGTTTATCATTCCTGTTTTCTGCTATCTGGTGATTCTGATTTTCGGAGTGTACTGTACCAAATACTTAGGTCATGTGGAAACTACTACAGAAACAAAATCAGGGCATTAGAGATTTCGGGGGTTATTTATCGCAAAGCAAAACAAAGAATTATTAGCAACATCGTGTTTTTAAGATAAACAAAGCCGCTAACGCTTATTATTTGGTAAGACATAGTTTTTTAAATCATATTGTAAAGTGAGATGTTTTTATAGCGTCTCACTTTTGTTTTATCCGTAATTCAATGTAACTTTCAGGATCAGCCAGACACTTATCAGATAAACAATACCTTTTTGCTCATGAAGATTCAACTGCAGCTCGAATATTTTGCTTTTTTAGTACTTGGGGTTTTAGCATTCAAACAAACAGATGTATCATGGTGGTGGTTTGCAGGACTTTTTCTGGCACCGGATCTTTCCATGCTGGGCTATCTCATCAATAATAAAACAGGGGCATTGTTCTATAACCTGTTTCATCATCTCGGGCTGGCGATTATAATATATCTTATAGGAACCTTTCTTACCCTTCCCTATATCCAGACGATAGGAGCGATTCTGTTTGCCCACTCATCTTTTGACAGGCTGTTGGGCTATGGTCTGAAATACCCGGACAGCTTCCAGAATACCCATTTAGGAAAAATCGGAAAAAAACAGATATGAGTTTCCGAGTATTTGAAAACTTAAATATCAAAAGCTTTTGTGGTTGTTTTTTATCTCCCACAGATTTTCACGAATTTCCACAGATAATTAGAATAGATTTGAAACATTAAGATCTATGAAGGGGATAAGAATAATTAAGGAAAATCTAAAGATTTTTTAGCCATACTCTCCAAGCGCAGTTCAAACTTAATATTCTTAAAAACTTAAATGCTTCTTAATGGTTTAAAATTTCACCTGTTTTTGTGGTTGTTTTTTTTATCCCCCACAGATGGGCACAGATTTTCACAGATGATTGCGTATATTAAATAAATATAAAAATCTTTGATTTTTTCTAAACTTAAGTGAATTTCTCTGCATTGTAACTTTAAAACCTCAAATCACTTAAGTGTTAAAAAACTTTTGCGTCTTTTGTGGTTTAAAATTCCGGTTATAAAAAAAGCAGCTTCTTTCGAAACTGCTTTATCTTGACAATCTTTATAGATTATTTTCTTAAACCTAGTTCAGCGATGATCGCTCTGTATCTTTCGATATCCTTATTTTTAAGGTAATCTAGTAAACTTTTTCTTTTACCTACCAATTTAACCAAAGATCTTTCCGTTGCAAAATCGTGACGGTTAGACTTTAAGTGTTGAGATAAATGGTTGATTCTGTAAGTGAAAAGTGCAACTTGTCCTTCAGCACTTCCTGTGTCTGTTGCAGATTTCCCGTGTTTTGAGAAAATTTCCTGCTTTTTTTCTGTTGTTAAGTACATTCCAATATTGTTTAATGATTATTATGTAACGGCTGCAAAATTACAACTATTTTTCTATTCTGCAAAACATTATTGATTTCATGTATCAAATTTGATAGAAAAAAATGTTAAAAATTTCTTAATAAAATGTATGTGATCCAGTGAAAAGGCAGTAATTTTGCATACGAATTACAAATGAGAAAAATTATATTCTTTACAGCAGTCAGTACTTTTTTATTAGTGGGCTTTGTCTCTGTAAAAGCACAGAAAAATACAGACCATAAGGTAAAAAAGATCCTATACTTCAATCCTGAGGTAGAGCCGGATATTGAAGAAATTAAGGAGCCTACGAACCAGGCTTTTTTCAGTGCGGTTTCGGATAATTTCAGCTCCAGAAAAAATAAGATGCTCAGAGCGGAAGTCCAGATTCCATTCGACAGTGTGGAAAAACAAACCATCACTGATTACTGTGTCAATAACGACGCTGATTTTGCCATTGTTCCCAAAGTACGCTATTTCAAAGTAGGAATCGGAAAATATGTATTCTCAAATCAGGTGGTAGTCAGCATGAAACTCTTTGACGCCGGAGGAAATCTGGTTACGGAAACAGATTATGATACCTACCGTAAAAATATGCGTCTTTTAGGTTCTACGGAAAATTCCATTAAAATAGGTACCGACGGCGCGATCAAAGGTATTTTGAAAAAACTCAGAAAGCTTAAATCCTGGACAGAAGGAGAACTTTAGGGATAAATGGTCAATTTTGCTGCGCAAGTCAATGGTCAATTTTTGACCGATAGTAAATTCACTATTGACCATTCACAATTCACAAATCCTCCTATTTATTTGAATGGTCAACTTTGCTCCACAAGTCAATGGTCAATTTTTGACCGATAGTAAATTCACTATTGACCATTCACAATTCACAAATCCTCCTATTCATTTGAATGGTCAATTTTGCTCCACAAGTCAATGCTCAATTTCCGACTGACAGCAAAATTCACTATTGACAATTCACAATTCACATTACTGTGATCCGAAACCATACAGAATTCATAGAAAACCTGATAAAAATATTTGATCACATTTCAAAAAAGCGTCAAAACACACTGATTATTAGATAAATATTTTCATCAAACAGTGAATAATTAAATATTTTTTATTATTTTAGTCTAACAAATTAAACTTTTACAATATGAAAAATTTAAAAAAGCTGAACAGAGAACAGCAAAAACAAATCAACGGCGGAGCCATCGCCAGATGTGGAGAAACCAGACCTTGTACGGTTGGTTGGTGTTGTAACGGAGTATGTAGCCCACATGCCTGCATTGAGATATAAGATTCTTATCTTTTTATCTGAATCAAAATTTACTTAATATGCAAAATTTAAAGAAACTCAGCAGAGAACAGCAAAGACAGATCAATGGTGGAGCTATGGCAAGATGCAGTGTAACAAGACCGTGTACTGTAGGCTGGTGTTGTGACGGAATATGCAGTCCGCACGCCTGTATTGAATTTTAACCTTATCCTTTATCAAATCAAAAATTATTTAACATGAAAAATTTAAAAAAACTCAACAGAGAACAACAAAGGAAAATCAATGGTGGAGCCATTGAAAGATGCAGCGCAACAAGGCCATGTTTTATTGGTTTTTGCTGCTGGGGAGTGTGTATGGAATATGACTGTATTGAAGAATAAATCAGTTTTTCATTTTATAACAGAATATATCCATGAAAAATCTAAAAAAGCTTACCAGAAAAAAGCAGCAGGAAATCAAAGGGAACGGAATGCGCCAGAAATGCCAGACCCACTCCCAGTGCGGATTCGGGGAATGCTGTGACGGGGGAATGTGCTTACCTTCTCCTTATCCGTTATGCGGACCTATCCTTGAATAAGGTATTTATAAAATTTAATTTTTTTAAACATCTGCTTCTGCAGGTGTTTTTTTGTTTGCAAAAAAGTTCTTCAGCCTGGTTTTAAACTTTAATTAATCCTTAATTTTCCCGCTTTCCTTTACAGTCTTAAATTTTTGAATTATTTTTGCATATCCTAAAAATTTCACGTTTTGAATTCCAGAGACGAACTTATCTTTAATCCTGCCGATATTGCCGAAACTCTTAGCAACCTTCATGCTGACGAGAGGCTTCTGGCATTTTTAAAGGTTCCGAAAGAATACAAAGCGGAAGTTTTCTCCCATCTTGATCCTGACTTCCAGGAAGATACCATCAGAAGCATTGGAAGCGAAGAAGTTTCGGAGATCCTGAACGGGATGACACCGGATGACAGAACCGCTCTTTTTGAGGACTTTCCGGATGAGCTGATCAAATATTCCATCAATCATCTTAATCCCCAGGAAAGAAGGATTGCCCTGAAGCTTCTGGGCTACGACTCAGATTCCATTGCCCGTCTGATGACTCCTTATTATATCCAGATCCGTAAGGAATGGACGGTAAAAAGATGTCTTCAGCAGATTAAAAAGGTGGGTAAAAGGGTGGAAACCATGAACCACCTGTATGTGGTGGATGAAAGAAACCGCCTGATTGATGATATTGCTTTAGGAAGCCTTCTTTTGGCTGAAGAGGATACTTTGATCTCGGATATTACGGATAACCATTTCGTTGCCATTACTACCACAACCACCAAGGAAGATGCGGTCACCTATTTTGAGAAATATGACCGGACGGCTCTTCCTATCATTACGGAAGCCGGTGTTTTGGTAGGCATTGTAACGATTGATGACATCCTTGACCAGATCGAGCAGCAGAATACGGAAGATATTCAGAAATTCGGGGGTCTTGAAGCCCTGGATGATCCGTATACACAGACTTCTTTAATGGAAATGATCAAAAAGAGAGGAATGTGGCTGATTATTCTTTTCTTCTCAGAAATGCTGACCGCTTCAGCGATGGGCTATTTTGAGGATGAAATTCAGAAGGCTGTAGTTCTTGCCCTGTTTGTTCCGCTTATTATTTCCAGTGGAGGAAATTCAGGCTCCCAGGCTGCTACCCTGATTATCCGGGCCATGGCGCTCCAGGAAATTGGATTGAAAGACTGGTGGTATGTCATGAAAAAAGAGATTTTTACCGGTCTTGCCCTCGGGGGAATTCTCGGCATCATCGGCTTTTTAAGAATTATGGTCTGGCATGAGGCAGGATTCTTCAATTACGGCATGTACTGGCCTTATGTAGGGCTGAGCGTAGGGGTTTCTCTGGTCCTGATCGTACTTTGGGGAACGCTTTCCGGTTCCATGGTCCCTTTTATCCTGAAAAAACTAAACCTCGACCCTGCTACCTCTTCTGCCCCGTTTGTAGCCACGCTGGTGGATGTTACCGGACTTATTATCTATTTTTCCGTTGCCGGATTTTTCCTGACAGGAAAACTTTTGTAATTTAGGCAGACAAAGCCTGACTATGAAAGTTGTTTCTCTCGTACCCTCTATCACAGAGGCATTATTTGATCTCGGCCTTACCGAAAATGAAGTTATTGGACGCACCAAATTCTGCATCCATCCCGTTAACCGGATCAAAAACGTTCCCATTATCGGCGGTACGAAGAATATTAATATTGACAAGATAAAAGCTTTACAGCCGGATCTGATCCTGGCCAATAAGGAAGAAAATATCAAAGAACAGGTGGAAGCTTTAATGGATGACTTCAAAGTAACCGTCACCCATGTGGAAACCGTTGAAGATAATTATTACCTTCTTAAAACTCTGGGAAATATTTTTAATAAAGAGGAAAAAGCACAGCTGTTCAATCTTAAAATCTATGAAGTCCTGGAGCAGACGAAACTTGATGCTCCTGTAAAAGCAGCTTACCTCATCTGGAAAAACCCATACATGACCATTGGCTCCGATACTTTTATTCACCACATATTATCAGAGATCGGTTTCGAAAATATTTTCAAACATCAAACCCGTTATCCCGAAGTTCAAATGGAAGATCTGGCGGATGCAGAGGTGATTATGCTTTCTTCCGAACCTTTTCCTTTTAAAGAAAAACATATTGAGGAAATGCGGGCATTCTATCCTGATAAAAAGATTATGATTGTAGATGGAGAGGCGTTTTCATGGTATGGAACCCATATCGCAAAGTGTGAAGCATATTTTAAGGGATTACTGGCTGAAATTCATGAGATGCAGCGGTGATTTTTTAACCACAAAAGGAGCAAAAGATTTAAAAACACTTTAGTTTTTTGAAGTTTAAAAAATGAAGTACATAAGAAGTTCACATAAGTCTCAGAAAAATCAAAGATTTTTATATTGGAAGAATTTGCGCGATCATCTGTGAAAATCTGTGTCATCTGTGGGATAAAAATTAACCACAAAAGTTTTTAAACACTTTAGTTTTTTAGTTTAAATTTATACTGTATTAGAAGTTCACTTAAGCTTTTTTGAAAATCAAAATTTTCATGATGTCCAAAAATCATTGGAAAAGGCTCTCTCCTGCTCTCTTAATAAATATTTCTTGAAAAAACAGCCACCAGTTTAAATACAAAAAAGCCCCGATTTTACATCAGAGCTCACATTTATATTTCAAATTGAAAGTTCAATTATAAAATTTTGGAAACTTCTTTACAAAGCCACTCCAGAAGTTCACGGTCTGCATCTGTAAACGGATCAATGGTGTGGGAATCAATATCAATCTGGCCGATATTTTTGCCGTCTTTGAAGATAGGAACCACAATTTCCGCTTTCGTATCAATGGAACAGCTTAAATAATTGCTTTCCTCATGAACATCAGGCACCACAAAGGTTTCGTTGGAGACCGCAACCTGTCCGCAGATCCCTTTCCCGTAAGGAATAATGGTATGATCAGTAGGCGCTCCCACATAAGGACCCAATTTCAATTCATCCTTATCACCGTTTTTAAAGTAAAATCCGGTCCAGTTGAAATAGGAAATTTCCTGATCAAGCAGGTGGCACACCTTTTCAAGTTTCTCTTCTGTATTATGTTTCGGACTTTCAAGAATGGAAGAAAGTCTTTTCTTTAATTCTGACATTGTATTTTAATTTTTAAGAGAATTGTTTGAGGGAAAGCTCGTCTTTATACCCAAACATTCCACGTTCTTTTATCATTTCTGCCACGCCTTCAGGAACCTGGTTTTCCCAGCCTTTGATGCAACATGCAATTTTTCTCAGGATTTCTCTGGAATAAATTTCCAAAAACTCCGGATTATGGTTGGTAATATCCACAATACGGTTGTTATGCTTGAAATATTTATAAAGCTCTTTTAAATTTTCTTCTACTTTAAGATTTTCAGAATCCAGTAATTCGTGGGTTTCAGGATCTTTGTATGGATAAAGGTATACCCTCATTCCGTTTCTGAAAAACTTCCCGAATGCTTCCAGAATTCCTCCCGAAAGATCTTTGTAGTACTTTTCATCAAAAACCATCAGAAGATTATTCACGCCCATCGCTACCCCGATATCTCCGGTTGTATAGGATGCAAAATAATCAATCAGCCTGTAGTATTCAGAGAAGTTGGAAATAATAACGGTATAACCCAGTTTTCCAAGAATATCTACCCGGTCCATAAAATCCCTTTCATCGATATCTCCGTCTGCCCTAAGATTGGAAATGGTGATCTCGATCAGAACTTCTGTTTCCTCATGTGTACAGGTAGCGTCTTTCTGGAACATCTCGAGGCCGTTTTTAAGCATGTCGATATTCACCTTCGTTACAGGCCTGAAACTTCCTCTTACCGCAAAAATATTTTTCTTGTACAAAACGTCTGCAGGAAGCATATTGCTGCCCTGGGAGTTGAAAATTACCGCATCGGTCATTCCATGCTTTACCAGCTGCAGTGACATTAACCTGTTGTCGACATAGTCAAAAGCTGGCCCGCTGAAATCGATCATGTCAATTTCAAGACCGTCTTTTGCAATATCGTCGTATAAAGATTCGATTAAAGTTCTGGGATTGTCGTAGTAGTGGAAGGCTCCGAAGATCAGGTTTACTCCAAGATTTCCTAAAGTTTCCTGCTGTAAAGTGGCGTCATTTTCTTTGAATTTCACGTGGATCACCACCTCATTGTAATCTTCATTTTCTTTGGTCTGGAAGCGGATTCCCACCCAGCCGTGGCCTTTGAGTGTTTTGTCGAAATTAATGGTTGTTACCGTATTCGCGTAAGAGAAAAATTTTCTGTTCGGATTATTTTCCCTTGAAATCCTTTCTTCGATCAATGCTACCTCATACCGGAGCATTTTCCGAAGCCTGTTTTGGGTAACATACCTGTTTTTGACCTCTTTTCCATAAATGGCATCACTAAAATCTTTGTCGTAAGCAGACATCGCCTTAGCAATTGTACCGGAAGCTCCCCCTGCTCTAAAAAAGTGACGAACAGTCTCCTGCCCTGCTCCAATTTCTGCGAAAGTACCATAAATAGTAGGATCTAGATTAATTGTTAATGCTTTTTGTTTAGGAGTTAGTTTCTGATACATTAGGACGTAAAATTTTTCGTAAATTTACCAAAATTAAACCAACCTCAAAAGAAAATGAAGTTGAAATTTTTAGGAACCGGGACTTCCCAGGGTGTACCCGTTATAGGCTGTACCTGCGAGGTATGTACCTCCGAAAATCCCAAAGACACACGTTTCCGGTCCTCCGTAATGATTACGACAGAGGAAAGCAGGAAAATACTGATTGATTGCGGACCGGACTTCAGGCAGCAGATGCTTCTTAATCACGAAAATAATGTAGATATCGCCCTCCTGACGCACGAACACAACGACCACGTGATCGGATTGGATGATATGCGACCCCTCATTTTTAAGAGCGGAAAAGATATGCCGATTTACTGTTACGAAAGAGTTGGTCATGAAATCAAAAAACGTTTCCCCTATGCTTTCACGGATGTCAGATATCCGGGCGCTCCGGCTTTTGAACTTCATGAAATTGAAAACAAACCTTTCCATGTTCTGGATACGGAAATTATACCCATTGAGGTGATTCACTATAAAATCACCGTCTTCGGGTACAAGTTTAAAAATCTTGCATACATCACCGATGCGAATTTTATTTCAGACACCGAAAAGGAAAAACTGAAGAATCTGGACGTGCTGATCTTAAACTGCATCAGGAAATTCGATCCGCATCCTGCCCATTTTGTACTGGCCGATGTGATTGCCCTGTTTAAAGAACTTCAGCCCAAAAAATTATTTCTTACCCACATCAGTCATCATCTGGGGCTGCATGATATTGAAGATAAGGAGCTTCCGGAAGGAATGCATCTGGCCTACGACGGACTGGAAATAGAATTTTAAAATTTTCCTCCAAAAAGCTTTTGAATACTAAAAAAAGTTTCTATATTTGCACACCAATTTAACACATGCCCGGATGGCGGAATTGGTAGACGCGCTGGTCTCAAACACCAGTGGGAAACCGTGCCGGTTCGAGCCCGGCTCCGGGTACAAGGCCGACATTTGAAGATCCACTTCGATGTCGGTTTTTTTATTTCTTAATCCACTGTTATACTGACAGTAAGTCTTTTAACCTCCTATAATCTTCTTCATCAAGTTTATCAGCAATTATCTTTTACAGTAGCTGCTTTTTCGTCGAACAAATCAACCCTCCTATTATAGAATGTAAAAAAAAGTCAAATAACGTTATCGTTATCTGACTCCTAAAATTCCAGTTTTGCCCGGCTAAATTATTGAATTATTTAAACACGCGGGAATGCCGGGCTCCTAAATAACTTTTATATAGACATTTGTATTTTTAATGATAATGAAAAACGAGGGGAAATTTCATTATATTTTTATTAATTTGAACCTAAACTTGTAATGGTAAAAGTTGCACCTTGTTCAATAGTGTAAGATTCTTCAGCTCCCGAATTACATCCTGTGCAATGTTTTGAACCAAAGGTAATGGCAGCACCGGCATTTAAAAATACGGTTACCGAGCCTCCCCGATATGAGGGAGCTGCTGCCTGAACATTACTAGTAGAAGTGAGGGTCCAAAACTGTGCTCCATTATTAATGTTTATTAGCCAGCTTGAAGCATTGGCTCCCTTATTACTGGTAATACCGGCAGCCAGTGAAAATTGATAAAACCCATCTTTTCCTGCTGCCACAGTATAGGTACTTGTGGAAGGATTCCAGCTGCCGTCATTGGTATAAACCTGTGAAAAACCCCATTTATTATACACATTATTTGCTACTGCAGTTTGTGTTCCGGCTGCTCTTCCGGAAGCAACCACTCGGGGAATAAAAGACGTTGTAGTTTCGTTTGCAGCCATAGATACCCAGGATGTACCGTCACTGTAAAACATCTGCTTTGTTGTATTATCATACTTCATAGCTCCGGCTCCGGCGGCAGCTGCTGTTTGGTTGGTATTTCCGAAAGCTATGGCAGAATTTCCCGTTGCTGCTCTTGCATCAAGATGTACGGATGGATTTGGATTTCCCACACCTACCTGCGCAGAGGACATTCCGAAAACGGCGAGTGGAAAAAGTAAAAGTAATTTGTTTTTCATGGTTGTTGATCTTTGCGTTGCTGTACTTTATTTTTTTAATTCTTTTTATTTTATTAATTAAAAATTTTAATTTAATCACATTCAATGTTGTAAATTTAATCGCAAAAAAAACTTCGGTTAAATTTTTTCTATAGAGAAAAAACTACCGGCTGTAGAAAGAATTCTACAACAACTAAAAATTATGTTAAATGTTCATTGTACCTTTGCAATCTGAATATATCGCCAATAAATGAGGAAATTTCTACTTCTACTCTCTCTATTACTCATTTTTACGGTTTTCGGTCAGCAGTATTCTTCCATATGGTACAATACGGATAACGGCATGCCTCAAAACAGCATAAAAGATATTGTAAAAGACAAATATGGTTTTATCTGGATCTGTACAGATGGCGGAATTTTAAGGTACGACGGGCAAGCCTTTATCAATTATAACAATCTTAAGCTCACCAATTTCAGTTTCGCAAATTTTTTGGGAAATGTACAATCAGATCATATTTTATTACCCAATTCCGGACAGTTTCAATATCTTATTATAAGGGATAGAAAAATTACGGTGACAGATAGGAAATCTCCCCTATTAAAGGATGTAGCGGAAAGAATTGTTTTCAACAATCAGGAATACATCAGTTTTATTAAAAATAATTCCGCAAACACTGTAGAATCCGGATTTATAAAATTTCAGAAAGGAACTTATTTCTTTGACAGCAAAAGTATTATTTACAGGAAAAATTCAGGAGAAGAAAAAAAAATTCCCATTAAATTTAAACAGGAAGACCAGAAAAATTTTTTCCGTTTTGGTGACTTGCTTTTTTTGAGAGATGTTAAAAATAAAAGAATTTTAAAGTTTTCTGAAGAGAATATTTCTGTATTTCATGATGATAATCCGTTGTATCGTGATACGTCAAGTAAGATTTTCTGGCAGGATATGAATCAGCAGAACTTTATTATTAATAAAGGAAAAATTTATTTCTCTGAGCTTGACAATGGAAATTTGAAAACTACTCCTATTCTCGAACTGAAAAACAATGATATTGATATTTCCATGATTTACAGCTTGTTGTATGACAAGGAAAATAATACAATGTATGTAGGAACATTAAATAAGGGACTGAATATCATTAAAATACCATCATTTTCTACTCCGAAAGCAGATCACAGGTTGGAAAACCGGGTGCAATATTCCGTACTTCCTTTTGGAAAGGATAAAATCATCAACTTTCAGGGAAGGGTTTACGACAAAAATTCTTTGATCAAAGATTATCATTTTAATACGGTAGATGAATGGTGCCTTGTTTATGATGAAAGCAATAATATTCTCTATCCTAAAAACGGAAAAATTTACAGAAGACTTTTAAAATACAATTATGAGAAATACGACTCGGTAGATATTGGCAAAAATAATAAAGCTACTGCTATCTTCAAAGAAAAAGATTTTTATCTGTTAAAAGCAAGAGACGCAACACAATTTTATCTAAAAATTTACTCAAACGGCAGTTTACAGAATCTTCTTGGGGATTTTACTTTCAAATCGGAAGTAAGCACTGTTATTCCGGTCAACAGAGATGAATTTTTAGTGGGTTGTGATAATAAAATGCATGTCATCTCATTATCCGAAAAAACAATAAAAAAAATAAATATACCCAATCTTTCCTTAAAGAGTACAATTATAACAAAAGACGGAAATATCTGGATTCTAACCAGAGGAAAAGGTCTGTATCTTTTTAAAAACAACAAATTTATCCAAATGCCTTTCGATGAAGGAGGTTATCTGTCTTATCCCAATAATCTGGTAAAAGATTCCAGAGGATATCTGTGGATCTCAAGTAATAACGGCTTATTTAAAATTCCGGAAAATACACTTCTTGAGTACGCAAAAAACAATAAAACAAAGGTTATTTACTACCGGTACACCAAAGAAGACGGTTTCAATATCAATGAATTCAATGGTGCGGTCAATTCTTTTACAAAGATGGATAATGGCGATTTTGTAGTTCCTTCCATGGACGGATATGTATTTTTCGATCCCCTTAAAGTTCCCTCCTATTACCCAAAAGCTGAGAATATTTATATAGAAAGAGCGAGATCAAAAGGTGATCTTGTTTATTTTAAAGACATTTTGAATCTTGAAAACGGTTTTAATCTGGCTTCTGTTTACATCGATATCCCTTATTATTCCAACAATGATAATCTTTACATCGAAACCAGTCTTCAGCAAGGTGACCAGCCTGAAAAATGGCAGAAACTGAAAGGTAAAGAATTTACATTAAACAATCTTTCTCCGGGAAATTATACTTTAAAAATCCGGATTTTAATTTCACCGGAAGGAAAATTTGCTTACAAAAAAATTTCCATCCATGTTCCGGCGCTTTTTTATCAGACCATTTGGTTCAGGGTTCTCATTTCTGTTTTATTTTTAGGTTTGATCCTGTTTATCATTCTTTTAAGGACGAGAATTTTAACCGTTAAAAACAATCAGTTAAAGAAAATTGTACATCAGAAAAATGATGAGCTGAAAACTACCCAGCATCAGCTTAAAAATGAAACTGAATATCAGAAAAATCTTATTGAGACCATCAATCATGATATTACGACACCGATCAAGTACCTTTCAGCGATGTCTCAGAAATTATCCGAAACTGATAATCCAAAACTGCAGAAGCAGTACTTTGATACCATTTACAAATCTTCGGAAGAGCTTTATAAATTTACTTTAAATCTTAAAAACTATACGGAATTATTCAATAATGAAAGTGTAAAATATCAGAAAAATATTTACTCTGCTTTTGATATTTTGGAAACAAAACGGAAATTGTTTGAGGAAATTGCCTTTCAAAAAGGCACCACAATCATTAATAATTCATCGAAAAATATTAAACTGCACTTTAATGAAAGTATTTTGGCGGCTATTATTCATAATTTACTGGATAATGCGGTAAAAAACACTTCAGGAGGAAATATTATCCTGGATGCCAGAGAGGAACATAATTGTATAATCTTCAACATTTCAGATTCCGGACAAGGAATGAGTGATACGCTGCTGGACTATTACAATAACCTGATGAATGATATTGAAAAAAAACCTTCTTCATTTAAAAATCATGGACTCGGGCTTCATCTTGTGATCCAGCTTCTGAAAAAATCAGAGGGTAAAATAATGTTTACCCATCAAATTCCCGCAGGAACCCAAGTAGAAATAATCATACAAAACCAGAGGTAATGCAGAAAAAAATACTTATTGCCGACGATCATTATGTGGTAAGAATGGGAGCTTCTTTATTGCTGCATTCTGCCTATGAAGATCTGGAGATAGACTTTACTGAAAACTATGAAAATGTAAAAGAAAAAATTACTGAAACCCGTTACGACCTATTAATGCTGGACATCGATATGCCCGGAACTATTTATCTCCATATGATAAAAGAGCTGAAAAGTATAGATCCTGAATTAAAAATCATGATGTTCTCCGCCTGTGATGAAAAAACTGCTTTACGCTACATTCATGAAGGCGCAGACGGTTATCTCAACAAACAGCTAAGCGAAAATGTAGTGGAAGCGGTCACTATGATTTTCAGGCAGGGATTTTACTATTCTCAGGAGCTTGCTCATCTTCTTATCCATAACAGAAAGGAAATAAAGCCATTGGAAAATTTATCCAAAAGAGAATTGGAAATTTTTGAATTATTGGCACTGGGCAACGGAAATCTTGAAATCTCGAATGAACTGGATCTTAAAATGTCCACCATAAGCACTTTCAAAAAAAGAATCTATGAAAAACTGAAGGTACAAAACCTTGCAGAGCTCATCAAACTTTATGAAAAATACAGTTTGGGGAGAAATTAAATAATAAAAAGCCTCACGAATGAAGCTCTTTAAAATCAAATCAATATGTAAACGGAATCATCAGAGATTTCCCAAATATTGCCAGATAACTTCCTGCTGGTTGATTTTGGTCCCCGGATCACAAGTATAGTTGTTTCCCAAAATCCACTGAAAATAGCCTGAAGTGTCTCCTGCATTAAGGAAAACCACCGAAGAATAGGAGACATTTCGGTTCGCATAGCTGGCCGGTTCGCCTCTGAATGCAAAAGAAAACCTGATATCATTAGAATCCGTTCCACCCAAATAAGCCAAAACAGGATTGTACTGCAACGCCTGAGCAGTAATTCCTGTACTGATCGTGAATTTGTAAAATCCCGTTTTATCCGCTACAATAGAGCCGTCATCTCCAATATTTGCATCTTTGGAATTTAATGCAAATGAAGCTCCGTTAAGATTGCTACAGGACGTACCTGTCGTTGTTTTCCTCCCTTTTGCAAATACTTCAGGCAAGGTAATAAATGTGTTGATTTTTACATCATCCATCATATCCTGCCACTGTGTTCCGTTGAAGACATACGGAATATCCGCATACACTTTTATATTATCGGGTATGGATACCTCACTGTTATTGGTGTTATAAATGACTAGTCCTGCCGCAGGATCCGGTATTGTTGTAATATCTGTTTTTGAAACTAATGCTGCATGAGGCAGAATCAAACCTTTATTTGAACCTGCCAATTCCAGGGCTGCAGAAGGATGAGGATTTGCTAATCCTATTCCGACTTGAGAAGACATAAAAGAAGCAGCAAAAAGAAAGATAAAACTGAGTTGTTTATTTAATTTTGTCATGATTTCAATTCTTTAAAACTTTTAGAAACTTATTCTCCCATGTAGATCCAGATAACCTGCTGTTCGCCAATCTGATCATCTGCAACACAAGTTCCGCCAAGATCCCAGGTAAAGCCTTCGGAAGTCTGCCCCTGATTGAGATATACCGATCCCGAAAAATTATTTGACTGCCAGCCCCTAGCTCCTGTAGATCCCAATTGGAAAGCATAAGTGAGCATTCCCGGATATATTGCCGGATTGTATGATTTTCTGAGCATAAACTGTTTAATATTAACAGACCAGTAATAGTATCCGTTTCTTCCCGCAGTAAGTGCACCATTGGAAGATATGGTATTTCCGCCTGCAGCATTTAGATTTGTCAGTGCAAAATTAGCCGTCGAAATACCCGTACAGGAAGTATCTGTGGTTGTTTTCTTACCAATGGCAACCACACTTGGAAATAAAAAGTTTTGAGAATTGGTATTGTTTTCTAATAATTCCTGCCATGAATTTCCGTCAAATTTATACAAAGTCCCCTCTGTAATTTGAGTATTTCCTAAACCCACTGTTGCAGAAGCAATAATTAAAGTTCCTCTTTTAGGATTTGGAATTGTTGTCACATCATTTCTCGACTGCAACGGAACTTTATTAATTAAAAATCCTTTATTTGTTGAGCCAATATCCAGTAAAGCTGATGAATGAGGAGTCGCCGTATTTATGCCGACCTGAGAATATACCTTGACAATACCTGCAATACCCATTAATAATATAAAAAATCGTTTTTTATTTTTCATTTTTTCTTATTTTACTTATAATGTACCCCCGATAAATTCCCAGATTACACTCTGCTCTTTGATCTTTCCGGTTAATCCACAGGTATTACCTGTACCAAATGTCCATTGCCACGGTGGAGTTACCTGTCCTTGTACCAGATAAATGATTCCAGATGTTGCAGCCCCCTGATCGCTAAATCCGCTCCCTCTGAATTTATAGGTAAAAGCCTCTAAACCTACTGCAAAAATAAAAGGAGCAGTATTGTAAGCCTGATCAGGATTTGCCTGCATGTATTGCTTGCTGTACACAGAAAAACTGTAATATCCTGTTTGTGGAGCAGTGAAAGCTCCTGCGCTTGTCAGTAACGCCGGATTACTGATCTGGTCAAGAGAAAAATTGGCTGTATTAATACCGTTACAATCTGTTACTGTAGTCTTTTTACCGAATGCTACTACTTTGGGTACGTTTCCGGTAAGCGTCTCATCTTTTGTACTCAGCTTTTTCCAAATTGTTCCATTAAATTTGTAAATACTTCCAGCCGTGACAGCAGTAATTCCTGTTCCGGCATTTGCTGTTGTAAACACCATTAATCCGGTTGCCGGATTTGGAATTGTTGTAGTATCGACCGTCGATTGTAAAGCTACGGCAGGAAGTTTCAAACCGCCTGCTTTAGAAGATTGACTCAAATCTAAGATGGCAGACGGATCAGGTGTGGCAGTATTAATTCCGACCTGTCCGCTTGCCCATCCAAAAGCTGTGACCAATAAGGAAAAATAAAGTCTATTCATGTTATTATTTTTACATCTTTAAATTTTTAAGGAAATATTCCCTTTTGTTTCAATTGAGATTGAAAACATAAGTCTTCTTCCAAAGATTTGGAAAAAGACTTTGTTTCATTTTGAGGGAATTTGTGTAATGAATCTTTACGCCTGATTTAATTATGGTGAGGAACAAACCTTTTTTCAGGAGCAAAACTATGATTGTTTCGGAATTTAACAGGAAGAAAACCTGTAAGAAAAGAACTAACATCTGTAGAATAAATACTACAAATAATTAAGACGGATAAGTTTATTCCAATGGTTATTGGTGCATGTAATAATTAGGTAGTTGATGGCTACCATCTACCAAATCGTTCGATATTTATTTTGTTATGGTACAAAAAACCTCTGAAAACAATTTCAGAGGTTTTTACATTTTATAAATCCCGGATAAACGGGATTTTTATTTCATATCATTCAATTTACTTTATCTCTACAGGAACTGAGATCTTATCCCAATCCATTGTGAATCCATTGCTGTTTATTGTATACACTAAATTCTCCTGTGTTTTCTGTAAAGCTTTTGTTTTAACATCAACACGTAAAGCATCTTTAGCTTCTTCATATTTATAAGCGCCCCATTGTTTTGGTTCTTTGTTAAAAATGGCAGTCCAGGTTCCGGAGGCCTTAGGAATTAAGAAAAAGCTGTATTTACCTGCAGGCAGTGGTTTACCCTGAACGGTAATGTTTTTATCCGTTTCGAAAGTCGTGGCTTCATTGGCACCCGCACGCCAAACTTTATCATAAGCTTCCAAACCACCCCAGATGGTACGCCCTTTCACAGAAGGACTGCTATAGGCTATCGTAATGGTTGCATCTTTAATCTTTCCCGTAGCAGTAGCCGGAGGGCTGGCAGGTTTTTTTGTTTCCTGCGCAAACGCATTTACTGAAATTGTCATCGCAGCAACAAGTACGGTGGCAGATTTAAACATTGTTTTCATAATATTTTTGTTTGATTGTTGTTTTGTTTACGAATTTACTGCTTTCGGCTTATAAAACAATAACCCGATTGCCGAAAATATAATAACTGCCGCTGCCCCGATCACATTGAGCCAAAGGAAAGAAACGATATCGAACTGATAGACGGCAATCACTGTAATTTCTGATAAGATGGCGGCAATAAATACATTGGGACCTGTGATTTTTTTATAGTAAAATGCAACAAGGAAAATTCCCAATATCGGGCCATAGAAAAGGGAACCCAAAACATTCACCGCTTCAATAAGGGAACCCATCTGCGTGGCAAACATAGCAACACCGATGGAGAAAATACCCCAAGCTAAAGTGTGCAGGCGGCTATACTTCAATTCGGTGGCATCATCAGGAATTTCTTTTTTAAATATCAGATGAACATCTTTTAATGAGCAGGCGGCAAGGGAATTCAGCGCTGCGGAAATTGAACCCCAGCTGGCCAGAAAAATAACGGCAAACAGTAAACCGATCATGCCTACAGGCAAAGTATTTTTCACGAAATACAGGAAAATGTAATTCGTATCCGTTTTCTCCGCATTATAGTTTGATTGGTTGATCGCTTCCTCTACCCTGCCGTGAAGTGCTTTGACTTCGGTTTGTGTATTTTTAAAATCCTGAACTGTTTTGTTGAGCTGGGGAGATTGAGTTTCTTTCAGCTTTAGAATTTCTTTCGATTCTGCATTAAATTTTAACTGTAAATCCTGATGTTCTTTTTCAAAAACCGCAGCCTGTTCAGGTTGTGTATCCTTTAAATGCTGATAAGAGCGTTCGTTAAAATAAATCGGAGCCGGTTTCAGGGAAAAGAAAGCGAAAAGCAAAGCCCCGATCAGGAGAATGGCAAACTGCATCGGAATTTTAACCAATCCATTCAACAGTAAGCCCATTTTTGCATTCGTATTGTCTTTCGCCGTAATATACCTTCCGACCTGGCTCTGGTCCGTCCCAAAGTAAGAAAGCGCCAGAAAAAAACCGCCAATTACCCCGCTCCAGATATTGTATTTATCTTTCCAATCGAATTCTGTGGTGATGACATTAAGTTTTCCGGATTTTCCTGCCAGATAAAGCGCATCTGTAAAACCAATTCCATTGGGCATATTTTGGATAAGCAGAAAACCTGCAAAAGCCATGGTTCCCAGAATAATGAGAAACTGTAATTTTTGAGTGTGTGCGATTGCTTTTGCACCGCCAACATAGGTGTAAATCAACAGAATTCCACCTGTTAAAACATTGGTTAAATAAATATTCCAGTTTAAAACGCTTGACAAAATGATACTCGGGGCATAGATACTGATTCCTGTAGATAATCCTCTCGAAAAAAGAAATAATAGTGAAGTGAGTACCCTAGTTTTTTTATCAAAACGGTTTTCCAGATACTCATAAGCCGTGTAAACATTTAATCGCTGAAAAATGGGGATGAAAGTAATACAGATCACAATCATCGCCAGCGGCAAGCCAAAATAATACTGAACGAAACGCATCCCATCCGTATACGCCTGTCCCGGTGCCGAAAGAAAGGTAATGGCACTCGCCTGGGTAGCCATAATGCCTAAAAGCACAATGTACCACGGCATTTTATTGTCTGCCTTCAGGTAGGATTCATTGCTTTTCTGGCCACGGCCGATGAATACGCCGTAAACCACGACTACCACAAGGGTAAAAATCAAAACTGTCCAATCTATCGTACTCATGCCCAGAATTTAGTAAACCAATAATAAAATATGATCTGCACTACTAATGCAACGGCCAATAGTATGTACCAGATATTCCAGTTTTTAAGTTGTTTGTTCATCAGTTTTTCTGTGCAGATAAAAAGTTTAAAAATAAACGTGCCGCCCCAACATTTCCCGCAGGTAGCTGTCTGAAAAATGCTAACGGTGTATAAATAAAATTACCCTTCCCGTATCCGGCATATAAAGTTGATCCCTGCAGAGGCTCTTCACCGGTATCGTGCATTTCAAAAAGCGGTTCATACGCTGCATCCCATTGAGCAGGGAAATAGGCGCCGCGCTCCTGTACCCAGCCGTTAAAGTCTTCCGCAGTAATTTTATTCGGGTAGTTCAGTAATTTATGGTTAGGATTCAAGAATTTAACCTCAGCATTTTCTTCGGTAACCCGCTTATTGGCAATACTGAAATTGTACATTCCCAATTGGCTAACGGTTGTATCCTGGTTGGTGTTATACTGCATTACCAGATTACCGCCGGCTTTTACATAAGACCATAAAAAAGGCATCCAGCGACCCAATTTTTTCTCTGTGTTATTGGCACGAACCCCAAGTACAATGGCATCATATTGCGAGAGCTTGTTCTGGCTGCCATTTCCACCGGATTCATCTAAGTTGCCATAAAAATCTTCGTCTTTCAGGACGTCTACCTGAATCCCTGCAATGCGCAGGAACTCTGGAATGAAATCGCCGGCGCCTTCTATATATCCTACTTTTTTAACCTTCGTCTGGATATCGCCTTTCATTACGGTCACCGTTGCAGGCACAAAATATTGTAAGGAGGGTAAATGCGGGTACTGGATTAATGCTTGTTTTTTATTATAAGTGACTCCATCTGCAACAAAACCGGCATCCAACTGTAAACGGGATGAGTTTATTGAAGCAAGTTTTGTTTTTGGAATAACATAATCGATAGTAGTTTCTTTTCCATTGATCGAACTTACCTCAGCGCTGCCTAACCGTTCTCCGTTATACATCAGGTTTAGTACACCTTTACTGAACGGTTTGCCGGAATTCACCTTAACATTTAAACTCAAATGTAAATCTTCATTTTCTTTAACCAGATAAAGAGGTTGCGTAAATTTCAGTTCCAAAGCAGGAACAATGCGCAAGGCTTCAACCACATCACCACGCACCGGGTCTAATTTCTTGAAAGATAAAGGAAGTTTAACCTGAAACTTTTCCGAACCGATTTTTAAATCAAGCAAAACATTCAGTGGTGATTCTGCCTCGGGTAAACCGACTAAGGTATCATTTGGAACGGCGAAAGTTGCTGCGTTCGTGGGTGGTTTTGCCAACCAGTAAGGTTCTGTAAGTGCTGCATCCGACGGAATCTGAATTTTATGCTCGATGGTAATTAAAGAATCTTTTGATAGTTTTCTGTTGAAGCTTTCTGACTGACCTAACCATTTTACATTTTCCAAAACGACAGGATTTACGGCTCTTGAAACCAGATTTAACCTGAAATTGTAATGTTCTCCGGCAACCGCTTCAGCCTGATTGGTCACGACCTCGCCCATAAACCCCGCACAGCTTAAAATAATATGGTCCAGGGCTGTCATTTTATCTTTTTTTATGTCGGCATCTTTTATCGTCGTGACCTTTTTCCGCAAAGCAAGCAATGCAGGTAAGCTAAGGTCCGGATTGTTGAAATTGAACGTGGAAATAATTTTATCCAATGCCTGGTCAATATCAGCATTTCCCTGTGAAGTCCAGGTTTTAGCTACTCCATCAAAAAGGCTTGTTTTTGCAGGCTCGCCAGCAACATCGGAAAAATATTCAGTTTTGATCCCGGCTACGGACTGTGTTCCCGCGCCCTGGCTTTTATGTAAACTTCTGCTTAATCCTGCCAGTTCACCATAACCCATTCCCAATTGCGCATCATATTGTCCAACGGTAACTTTCAGTTGATTTTCAGCTGTGGTATTGACTGCACCAAACCGGAAAGTATTCCACAATACGCGTTTTGGCTGCCATACCTTAACATATTTCAGCTGATCCGGGAAAGCATTTTTATCGCCAGCCAGTTTAAAAGCTTTTTCCGCAACCACAGCCGAAGCCGCATGCTGTCCGTGGCCTGCCGCAGCAGTTGGAGGAAAACGACAAATGATCACATCAGGACGGAATTGACGGATGACCCAGACTACATCCGCTGTAATGCTGTCTGCATCCCATTGTTTAAAGGTATCGGTTGTATTTTTAGAGAACCCGAAATCAATCACCCGGGTAAAAAACTGCTGGGCGCCATCTAACTTTCTGGCCTCTAAAAGCTCATGCGTTCTGATCAAACCCAACGCAGGCCCCTGCTCTGTCCCTAATAAATTCTGACCACCATCCCCTCTGGTTAAAGACAGATAGCCCGTTTCTACATTCTGGTCGTTGATGAGCCAGGAAAGCAATCCTGTATTTTCATCATCAGGATGAGCCGCAAGGTATAAAACTTTAGGCAGGTGTTTCAGTGTTTTGAGTTCACGGTAAATTTCAGAAGATTTTGAAGGCCGAACCTGCTGGGCCGAACAAAAAACCGTATAAAAGCCAAAAATAAATACAATGATTAGTTTTCTGAACATTTGAATTTGCTTTGCAGGGCAAATATAAGTAAATCATCTTTCTTTCAGGTTTAAAAAAGCAACTTCAAATTTTCTGTGATATTCCTGGTAAAATCGTAAAGGATTAACGCAAAGTTCATGAATGATTCCGCTTTATTCTAAGTGGGCAAAGAGAGGCGACTTTGGCGCTGATGAAGTGCTGTGGCTATACACACGTTTCGGCGAATCAACTTTGTTGATTCTATTCTTTGCACTCTTAAAATCAACAGTTTCAAAAATGAAAACTTTGCGTTGGAAAAACACGTTATCAATACATTATCTTTTTAATTAAAAAATCTTAAAAGAATGTGATTTGAAAATTAAAAATATTGCATTTAGGAACTGCAAAGGCAAAGTACAAATGTCTATAAAGACACTACCAAAAATGTTTCTAAAGCAATAATGTCGGATTTTTAAATATAATAATTAGCAGTAGTACATATATAAGTGAAAACCATATTAATATTTATTGTACTTTTTTCTATTTTTGAGATATAAAAACTAATTTCAAAATATGGAAAAAAATACTGTTGATAATAGTGAAAGCAATTATAAATTTTTAACTAATCATCCTTTAGGTGAAGACTTGTTTAAAAATAAATCTCAAGATAAGATAGCAACAGTAATAAGTGAAAAAATTCTCGATGAGAAAGACTTTAAGATTATTGGAATAGATGGAACTTGGGGATCAGGAAAGAGTAATTAAGTACACCTAATAGAAAAAAAAGTAGAAAAAACTCATAAACTCTTTATATATGATGTGTGGGGGCATCAAGAAGATGAGCAAAGGAAAGCTATACTAGTTGAATTAACCGAATTCATTAAAAATGAGAAAGATCTCCTTAAAAAGAATGATAAAAAAAATTGGGATGATAAATTAAAAATATTATTGGCTAATTCGAAAGAAACAACTACCATTAATCAGCCGTACCTAAGTGTTGGATTTATTTTTAGCTTGTTGTCTATTGTTTATATACCAACTGTCAATGTATTTAAAGATTCAATTAAGGATTTCTTTCAGATAGAGTCATGGTTTTGGAAATTAGTACTGGTGGCTTTTCCAATTTTTATTGTTATTGGTATTTATATTTATAATCTTATTAGAAACTGGAAGAATAAAAAGTTTTTTTGGAAATCATTCCGATACGCTGCGGAAGAAACCTTTCAAGTATATACTAATAAACAGAAAGAAGAAACAAAAATTGAAACAATTTCTGAAAATCAGCCATCTGTCAGAGATTTTCAAAAATGGATGGAAGAAATCGACGATGATTTAAATAAGAAAATAATCTTGGTCTTTGATAACTTTGACAGGTTACCTAAAAAACATATTCTAAATATTTGGTCTTCTATTCATATATTTTTTGCAGAGAAAAAATATAAAAATATTAAGGTAATACTACCTTTTGATAGAGAGCATATTCAAAATGCTTTTAAGGAATTGAATATTGATGGAACCGATAAAACTTTTGGTGATGATTATATAAATAAAACTTTTGATATTGTTTTTAGAGTAACACTTCCAATTATGTCTGATTGGAAGCAGTTTTTTAAAACCCAATGGGGAAAAGCTTTTGTTAATTATGATACAAATGAATTACGTTTAGTAATACAGGTTTATGAATTTTTAAATAAAAGAATAACTCCGAGAGAAATTATAGCTTTTATAAATGAGATTTTAACCCTTAAACTTTTAGATAAAAATTTCAAAGAGAGATATATTGCAATATTTGTTTTAAAAAAAGAACAAATTTTAAAAGCTCCCTTAAAAGCTATTACGGAACTGGATTACTTAGGCGGTCTAAAATCTATTTATTATAATGATTCTGATTTTTCAAAGCAATTGACTGCAATCGTTTATCATATTGCGATAGACGATGCAATTGAACTGATTTATACTCAGGAGTTAAAAGATGCATTAAACAGAAATGATGTGGACAGCTTTAACTCTATCTGTAAGTCTGATTTTGCGGACTCGATTTTTACTTCAGCAATAATGGATATAGATATTTTAGAAAATCCAATTAAAACACTAGCTTCAATTCAAGAAGATACAAATATTCAAAAATCACAAATTGAACAGGCTTGGAAAACTTTCTATTACAAAGTTATAAATAATAAACTTCAAGTCGAAGTACTTGAAGTTGAAGACTGGCAGCTAATTCTAATTGCAAATTATAATGATAATCAATATCTAAAAGTTTTATTGTCACAGTATGCTATGTTGATTGATGATTTTAACGTAATTGATTATACTTCTTTAATTGATGAATTAATGAGTGATTTAGGTAATGATAGAGTATCACCTTTGTTGGTTACAAAAAATATTAGTGCCTTAAATTTTGTTGAATTAGTAAAAAATACGGGAAATGACTATAAGAAATATAAACTAATTTCCGATGACAAGTCAATTGATAAATATCTCTTTGAATTACCAATTAATAGTATTTTAGAGTTAAACAATACTGAAACTCTATGTAAAGATTTTCTTCTAAATGATTATAAAAAATACTTGAAAACAAATTTAAATACTGCTGTAGATCAAAATAATATTCAGAAAGCAAATGACATACTTTTAAAAGCTAAAGAAACGACAAAAAGTAAAAACGCACCATTAAATGCACCATTGAAAGAATTATTGGATGATGATAAAATATATAGTCTTTACAATAATAATATTTCTTCACCATTGCCTATTATTAATGACCTAATTGCGATGAGAATAGCGAAAGGGGCAAAATTCAGCACTTCTTATAGAAATTACTTTAATGATGTTTTAAATACTGATAATGAAGCTGAAGCAAGGGCGATTGGAAAACAAATTCTAAATTATATCTCTTACGAGGAACTTTTATTAAGTTCTCAAAATTTTTCTGACTCAATATTATTTAAACAGATTGTTTTGAGCATGTTTAAAGATTCGTTTTTAAATAAGAGGGCAAATGTTATTAATCTCATTAATAGATATGACAAAATTAAATCTTCCCTAAACGTAAAAGATGACCAATTTCTCAATGAATTGAATAAATGGGAAGTAGAAAAATCTAGTTTAATATTAGATGATTTAGATGATGAATTTATTGATGATTGTTTTAAGTATGATGATTTAAATATTTCAAAAAGTTTTATAGAAACATTTAATCAAAAATTTCAAAGTTTAGATAATGATGGTTATAAAACTGTTTTTAATTCTGAAAATGATATCCACTTTAAATATTTTGATTATTTAGATACCAGATCCTTAACGCAATCCTCTTTAGATGTATTTAAGGGGTCATTTTTATCTAAAATTCAAGATAACAAAGATGGTGAAAATTGGTGGAATATACTTGACAAATATGAGGCGAATAACTCTAATTTGTCGATTGAAAATAGTTTAAAAGATATCAGAGATCAGTTTTTAAATGGGCACATTGAATTAAATATTAGTGTAGCACAAAAAATTATACCATTTTTTATTAAATATAATTTATTAGATCCTTCTACAGATATTTTTAGAACCATCATTAAAAACATTTTTTTAAGTAATAATGAATTTTTAGATATTTTATTACAACACAGGGATTATTTAAAAAACTTATATCAAGCAACTGTTTCAAACCAAAAAGAGGGATTTCGAAATATAATTAATGAGAAAAGAGATAGTAATGAAAAATTAGAGCAATTAGCAAAGCAAATTGGAATCAGAAAACAAAAAGATAAGCAATAAACTATCGTACAGAAATCATACATAGTAAAACAAAAAAATCCCAGCTTCGTTGGGATTCTTTACGACACTTTACACAGCAGAAAAACAAAACCCCCTCACATCTTTCTAATTGCATTCCTCGTAAGATATATATAATTAAACATATAAAACGTTGCCACCGCCCCGAAAGTATGCCATAAAAAGTGGGTCCCGAAACTCAGCCATTCCCACTTATCAGCGATACG
Source organism: Chryseobacterium phocaeense (assembly GCF_900169075.1). Classification (NCBI taxonomy): domain Bacteria; kingdom Pseudomonadati; phylum Bacteroidota; class Flavobacteriia; order Flavobacteriales; family Weeksellaceae; genus Chryseobacterium; species Chryseobacterium phocaeense. The sequence continues at coordinate 636,261 of NZ_LT827015.1, read as the reverse complement.
GAAGGTCAATGCAAAAACAAACGACAGCAGAGCAAAGCCTACCCATTTGCCAGCTTTCCACCTGGTGTAAATCAAATACCTCAATACCGAGAAAAGGACAAATGAAGCCATGACAGCATAATTAATGTTGATAAAAAGAGAAATGTTATCTGTAAAAATCCAGTTTCTCAATGTAAACATAAGTATCAGATAGACGAGAACCATTACCACAGCATAATACCATCTGGTGCTCCGGGCTACAAAATAAAATCCGGCAGACAGACAGAGCAACATGATCGGCATCCAGTCCATCGCAATAAATACCGGCCATTGCCTGAATGAATGATAAATGGTTCCCCCAATGGCGCCAATGTATAATAAAACCAGGCAGTAGGTTAAAAAAGGATATTCTTTAAAATTACCTTTTATTTTAAGGGTCCAGAAAATGGCTATCGCCAAAAAAAACACAGCAGTGACTGCATTGAACGGCTCAGGGAAAAGCTGGGCCATATCTGTTTCTTTATATAACATCCCTCCGTCCGGAGGTAATTGATGTATTGGCATGGTCCTTTTTATATGATTCTACAAATATTTATTTACTTCTCTAAATATAGAAAATTGATTTAGTTTTTTAGTTGTCAAATTGTTTAGTCTTCTGAAATCTTCTTCGCTTATACCAATATAACACTTAAAAAAGCTCCAAAGTACAATGACTTTGGAGCTGAATTTAAACAGATAAACTTTCAGCTGATCTGCTATTCCTTGATTATTTTAGTAAAATTAGTATCTCCTTTCAAGAAGTAGTTTCCTGATGGATATTCAGTAAGATCGATCGTATTTTTCCCTTTTCTGAACATCACACTTTTAATGAGCTGGCCGTTGATGTCATATAAATAAACATTTTCGTCCGCTGCGGATTCCACATTGATCACTCCTGTTGTTGGATTAGGATAAGCCGAAGTTTTTGTTTTTGCAGAAACTTCTCTTGTTGACAGAAAACAACCTGAAATATAGGAGTCCCCAATAACATTAAACCCTTTGTTGATCAGCTGCGCTCTGGCCAACATGGCTTGCGGTGTAGAATAAACAAGTCCTGTTGCATCGATAGTTCCGGATGTTATTGTTGAGTTCGCCCATGTAGGATTATTATTCAGGGCAATGAGAAAATTACTGTAATTCGTACATGATAAGCCGGCATTTTTAAATCCGAAATAGATTGAATTCCAGGTGAAGTTTTGAAGCTTAATATTCCACGCAGAAATATCCTGGTCAAAATGGGAAGCACCCGCAAACATATTAAATCCGGCAAAATAATCAACCTTGCTTACATCCCAGTTTCCGATAGGCTGGTTGAATGACACTGCATTTTCAAACATATGCTCAAAATCTCTTGCTTTACCTGTATTCCAGTTATTAAGCGGCTGATTAAATGCTGTGGCATTATAGAATGTATAGCGGAAATCAGTAGCATTTCCCGTATTCCAGGAATTTAATGGCTGGTTGAAAGCTGTAGCATTCGAAAACATGGAAGAGAAATCGGTTCCGGATATGGTGTTCCAGCCAGAAATATCCTGGTTGAAAGATGTGGCATTCGAAAACATGCTGCTGAAATTTGTTACTTTTGCCGTATCCCAGTTTCCGATATTCTGATTAAACAGCGTCGCTCCGCTGAACATACCGCTCATGTCCGTGATACGGTAAGGATTCCAGTAAGAAAATGAAGTATGGCCTGTCAGAGATGAGCAGTTAAGGAACATTTCTGATAAACTGCTTATCTGGGTAAGATCAGGAGTATCTGCAGCCGTTACGTTAAGGTTGGGACAGTAAGCAAATGCCCTCTCGAATTGCTGAAGCCACGTAGTATTCCCCCACTGGCTGAGTTCTATGAGCTCCTGATTTCCACCGGGAGGCATAATGCCGGTATTGGCCCTGAATCCGTAAAATAATCCGTTACCGCCGGATACTTTCACTTCGTAGGTTGCCTGCAGTGGATCTGCATGTAATGATGGCCCGAAATTTATGATTATAGGATTGTTGCTGTTGGAGGTCACCGAATTCATGACTCCGTTATGCTGAGGATATCCTACTTCTTCCCAATAAATGGTGTAATCGGTTCCTGTGCCGCCGAAACGTATTGAATGGTCAATGATACCATTTGCATTGGGTTTCCAGAGCGTAACAAATTCATTCTGCGCGTAGGAAATGGAAAATAATAAAAGAAAAATGATTATTAGCTGTTTTTTACACATAATTTAAAAGACTGGTTTTAAGGTTAAAATTTGGTTGGGTAAGACAATTAATTTCCCGGGATTCTTTATCTTATCTCTGACCCAAAGGTACTGACGCACAGCGTCAAAACACGTCGTATTATAATTTAACAGCTTATTTTTTTTTTGTCTTTTTTTGATAAAAATTACACGAAAAAAACTTGGGTGATATCGGACCAAGTGAAGGGAAAGAATGAGGGGAAAATGAATACTTTTATAATAGAAAAGTGGTTCTCTTTTTTTTGTTTCCGGCATTTTGCTTAGAGCGCAAATTTGCAGAGAAATTTTACCGGGGATCCGCCTCCTGAGGTTTTTTAGCTGGGCAAGTTGCCAATTGGAGTTCTGCCGGTTCTGAAAGAATTGCCATACGACAGACTTGTAGATCTGCAGTAGAGTTTCGTTATCTCGCGAATCCTGATGCAGGCCTGACATGATGATCAGTTATGCCCAAGAATTAGCTTCCGGAGATGTTGATGTCGAAATGAGTAGCATGAAGCAGCTGTACAGATTCCGGAAAAAGCAGTGCCAAATTTTCTACATTAAATTCAAGATTTACAGAGTTAAAACATTTTTTGAACAATGGTTTTTGGGAGAAATAAGTAAATATTTAAGAAAACAGAAAAATGACCAGAGTAGAAGCGATTGCAAAATTAAAAGAGGCGAAAGAACTGTCGGAAATTGACATGATGAGCAAAGAAAAGTTTGATGAATTAAAAAAGAACCTGGCTCCTATTACTAATAACTAAGATTAAAATGAATATACTAAATAAATGTTTTATTAACTTTGAGAAAATAAAAATCATTTTTATAATTAAACCAAACTCTATTCTTATGAAAAATTTAAAAATTCTATCAAGAGAAAAACTAAAAGAAATTAAAGGAGCAGAATCAATTTCAAAATGTCCTCCTGGAAAGTACTATTGTCCTGAGACAGGAATATGTATTCCTTTTCATGCAGGGTGCTATATTATAGTACCGGATATACCGGCGGAAGAAATCTTATCTCAGTAATTAAATTTTAAAAAGTTTTTCTCAAGGGAAAAACTTTTTAAATTAAGTATCGATCCATAATTCTTTGGATTAAAAAATTTCTGGAGCTATGCCCCGGAGTTACACGAGGAAAAGTTTGAATTGAAACAGCCGATTGAGATTTTGATAAATGTTACGGATGTTAATGGTAAAAGTATTATAATAAAAGGGCTTACCGATGGCGTGGATACTTCAACTCTAAATGGGTGACTTTTTTTAAATTTAATGGCTTTCTTTAGCTGAATATGAAAGGGAATTGATAAAAGAAAGAACAAACCTCAGCAAAAGAACCATAACATCTGCTGCTACCCACGGTTAATTTCTAAAATTCTAATTTTTAAAATATGAAAAATTACACTATTCTTTTGATGTTCTTTATAGTTTCAACTTTCAAATCTCAAATAAGTGAAATTAATAACATTAAAGCTAAATATATTCAATACTATACGGATCATAATGTCCCCACCAGTATTCTCACAACCCCTCAAGCCTCGCAAATTTACACACGATATTACAGCGGATGTACCAACGCTATTACTTATCTCAATACAAATATCAACTTTTCTTCTCCCGGACCTGTTTGGAATCTTACGAACAGTACCGATGACGCTACCTTTATCAATCTGGTAAGAAACCAACTATACAATATGGTAGTTACGTATAATCTCAAAGGACCACTTGTAAATGGTGCTCCATCTAATCAGAGATATAAAGACCCAGCACTTAAGAACCAGATATTGAATTTGTTTCAATATTTTAAAAATAAAGGTGTAAGTGAAAATTCTAATTTTGGACATTCAGAAGCTATACCTGTAGAGAGTTTCTCTGCAACAACGGCTTTTGGGCTGAGAGCAAATCTCTACGGTTTATGTGTTCTTTTAATGGAAGATGAATTAAGGGCTGCCGGAGAATTTGCACATCATCAGGGTATTCTTAATAAACTTACTTATAATTTACGGCCGGATAATCCCAATTATAATTTTACTTATACGGGCTTTAATCTCGATGTTTCAAGAGTATGGATAGAGACTAGATTATGTTACATATTTGGTCTTGATGAATCTGATCCTGCAAAACTGACCGAGATGTCTCATTTATTGAATTTTACTAATAGAGCTACGCAAATAGCAAATGGCTGGTCTGGTGGAATTAAGCCTGATTATACAATATTTCATCATCTGACCGCTTATCAAAATTCATATGGTGCAGATGCTTTGAACGTTTTTACACGGTTATATTATTTTTTAGCTGGTTCTGCTTATCAACTGAACTCTGAGTCTGTATCCAACATTAAAAATGCAGTGATGGTCTATGAAAAATTCTGTGCTGACAATGAGATTCCCAGATCGCTCACTGGACGATTCCCAAATGAAACTTTATTAAACAACCAGGCTCTACTCCTGCTGTATAGTACAGATCCTGCAGCTAATAACGATGCAGGGCAGCTTTACCGAAATAGTTTTACAAGCATTGACAATTCTGCCTCACTTGGTGTCTTTACAAGACTTCAAATGTCATTAGGTAATATCAACTTATTTTCACCCTCTCAGGGTTTACTGCAAGGACACTTCAAATTTCCCTTTGGCGGGGTGAGTATTCACAAGTATAATGGTTATCACGTTTCGGTAAAAGGAACAAGCAAAAATGTATGGAATTACGAAGGTGGTGCAACAGAAAATGCATTCGGAAGATATAATTCTGCCGGGACTATGGAAATTTTCTCACAGGGGTCACCTAAAACAAGATTGAACAATGGTTTAGGAGTTGCCTCAGCCGCTGGAACGGTAACAGATGATGGATGGGACTGGCGGCACCTTCCGGGTGTTACAGCTGCAGCACTACCTCTTTCGTCTCTTAACGCTGCAGGTAATGCACAGCACTTATTTTCAACCCAAAATTTTTTAGCCCACGCCAGTCTGGACGATAAAGGTGTATTTGCATTGGACTATCGTGATATGAACGCTTCTACTCCTATGTCCGCTTTAAAATCAGTATTTTTTTACAAAGATAAAATCTTTTGTTTAGGTTCAGACATAAAGAATTTGGGAGGAACAGTCCCAATCCACACCACATTATTTCAAACCGGGCTTCCTTCTGCAAATACACAGACAATTATCGACGGTAATGCACAAACGGGATTAAGCACGAATTTCACAGCATCCCAAGGTGGTCACTGGGCTACCGACGCCGCTGGAAACGGGTTTGTAGTTCCGGCGCAAGGTATGAATGGGATACTCAACATAAGAAGAAGTACACAGCAGTCAAGAAATCACACAAATAGTGCGGATACAAACGGTAATTATAAGATTGCCTATATAGATCATGGAACATCACCACAAGCCGCCACCTATCAGTATGGAATCGCGCTGAACAGTACACCATTACAAACGGAAAATTTTGCACTTAATTTATCAGATTACTTTCAGGTTCTTCAGCTTAACTCCTCAGCACATGTTGTAAAATTCAGTGAAGATAATAGTTACAATTATGTTATTTTTGATGCTGCAACCAATTTTAACTTCAATGAAGTGATTTCAACTTCGAGGCCATCTGTTATTATGAGCCAAAAGATAAATAATGGCAATAATCTGAAAATAAGTTTGACAGTTCCATTAAACTTGCTTTCAGACAATGAATATCTTGGATTTAATCAGATCTGGAATAACCCATCAAACTTTTATAGAGTTTCTCCAGCTATACAGACCACTGTTACGGTGGCTGGCCTCTGGCAGCTGGCCAATCCTACCAATAACATAACAACAAATATTGCAGGTGGAAATACAGTTGTAACATTCACCAGTAATAACGGTAACACACTGCAAACGAATTTGGTGAAAATTCCAACTCTGCATACTGACGACTCCGATTACAGTATTCATTCAGTTCTTATATACCCAAACCCTGCTACAGATTATGTCCGAATCAAATATCCGAATAATGGATCTAAAATATCTATATTCGATATGAGTGGAAAAGATTTTACATCTGCAGTAAAACAACATGATCATAGTAATAATAATGTATTTAAGGAGATTAATTTAAAAAATTTACTTCCGGGAACATATATGATTTGTATAGAAGGGAACTGTTCAAAATTGATAAAAAAATAAAATTAGAGGATCAGCCCGAAAACCCTGAATAATATTTATTTTTTATTAGCTGATCTCTAATTTTAGCAAAAGTGTTATTATGAAAGCTCAATAGAGTAATGAGTCAACATTTTATATAAAAGAAAAAGAGCCGATTACTTCCAAAGATATTACAGATATTTGTATGGCAACTGGATTTTAACTGACAAAATGTTGTAATCACATAGGATAACTGGAAAACAACATCTCAAAAAATAAAATATTTTTAAAGCAAACTAAAAACTTAAAGTATGACACTTTCCAATCACCCACACCCCAAATGCCCCCTCAAATATTCCGCAGTATAAAAACCCCTATCCTTAAGCAGCTCCGGCACCGTACCCTCAAAAATAATTTTACCCCCATGCTTTCCTGCTCCTGGGCCAATGTCTATAATCCAGTCGGCTTGTGAAATAATATCCAGATTGTGTTCAATAACGATCAACGTATTTCCGTTATTGATAATTTCATCAAAAAACCCGAGCAGCTTTTTCGTGTCGCTTGGATGCAGCCCTGTGCTCGGTTCATCCAGGACGATCACCTTATTGGACTGCCTTAATTCTCTCGTTAACTTTAAACGCTGTCTTTCTCCACCGGAAAAGCTGTTTAGCCGCTGACCGAGCGACAGATAGTCCAAACCTAGTTTTTCAAGAAGCTCCAGGTCATGATGGAAAACAGGCTGGGGCAGAAAATCAATAGCTTCGGAGACCGTCATCTGCAGGACTTCCCAGATATTCTTTTGGTTATAGGTGTATTCAAGAACTTCAGGGGCGAATCCGCTTCCTCCGCAAACTTCGCAATGCTGCTCAATATCGTCCATAAAAGCAAGGTCTATCTTTTCAATGCCCAGTCCGTTACAGTTTTTACACGCTCCTTCACTATTGGTACTGAACAGTTTATCCGAAACCCCGTTGGCTTCCGCGAAAAGCTTCCGCAGCGCATCCGATACATTCAGATAGGTCAGTAAATTGGAGCGGGTGCTGGCCGTAAAAAGTCTCTGGTCAATCACCGTTACATCAGGATAAAATGTGGGCAGAACCTGATTAATCAGGGTACTTTTTCCTGAGCCTGCAACGCCTGTCACAACGGTCATTATCTTTTTCGGGATTTTTACACTAACATTTTTTAAGTTATTCAGTGTTGCATTTTTGATTTCCAGATATTCATCGGATGTTTCCGGCTTCTTTTTGTACTGTGGGTTTTCTGAAAAATAATGGCCTGTCTTGCCTTCAGAAGCTTTTAATCCTTTAAATGTACCTTCATAAATGATTTTTCCTCCGTTTTTTCCGGACCCCGGACCCATATCGATGATCCAGTCTGCAATGCGGATCAGATCCGGATCATGTTCCACAATCAGAACTGAATTGCCTTTATCTTTTATTTTCTGAATAATAGAGACAATATTCTGAATATCCCTCGGATGGAGGCCTATGCTCGGTTCATCAAAAATATAAAGCAGGTCAACCAGGCTGTTACCGAGGCTTTTCACCATTTTTATACGCTGCGATTCCCCTCCCGAAAGACTGTCTGTCCGCCGGTCGAGCGTCAGATACTGCAGCCCGATCTCAACCAGGCTTTTTAATTTAGCAGATAGCTCCTTAAGGATGGTTTCATAGGTTTTATCGTCTATTTTGCTGACAAACTTTAAAAGTTCATCAATGGAAAGTGCGGTGCAGTCAGCGATATTTTTACCCGATATTTTACAGGAAAGAACTTTTTTATTCAGTCTTTTTCCCTCACATTCAGGACATAATTTGGTGGTGATCACTTTTGACAGCACTTCTTTTCTGGAGGTATTTTCCTTGGAATCTTTTTTCAGGAATGATCTTTCTATTCTCGGGATCAGCCCTTCATACTGTACCGTTTTCCCCCATTCGTCTGATGGATTGGGAGGCTTGTGTTCCTCTGCATACAGCAGCGTTTTCCATTCTTCATCCGTGTAGTCTTTCAACTTTTTATCCCGGTCAAAATACCCGGAATACGCATACCTTGTCCATCTCCATCCTCCGGGCTGAAAAGTAGGAAACCGGATCGCTCCCTCATTCAGGGATTTTTCATGGTCAATAAGCCGGTCAATATTAACGGTCTGAACAAACCCCAGTCCTTCGCATTCCGGACACATTCCCTGCGGATTGTTGAATGAAAATATATTGGAGTACCCCACAAACGGCTTCCCGATTCTGGAGAACAGCAACCTCAAAGAAGCATAAATATCCGTGGCAGTTCCCACCGTAGAACGGGCGTTGCCTCCCAACCTCTTTTGATTGATGATAATGGGAACATTAAGGTTTTCTATTTTATCCACGTCCGGAATTCCGAAATGCTGCAGCCTGTTCCTTACAAAGCTGTTCTGTGTTTCATTGATCTGGCGCTGGGCTTCTGCTCCTATGGTTTCAAAAACCAGGGAAGATTTTCCGGAACCTGAAACTCCCGTAAACACCACAATCTTATTTTTGGGAATGTCCAGAGAAATATTTTTCAGGTTATTTTGTCTCGCTTGGGTAACAACTATATTTTTCATAATATTTTTATTAACTTTGCTAATATTTAACTAAGTTAATCATTTTTAATCGATGAACAAAACCCAGAAAGACTTTTATAATGCCTTTACCGATTTGCAGTGTTATATTCTGGCCAATATGAATAAGGGCAGTATCAGTGGTGTTACAGCTACCCATTACAATATTATAGAGTTTATTTACCGTCATGAAGGGATCACGGGGAAGCAGATGGCAAAAGCATTTGGTATCAGTCAGGCCGCCATTTCAAAACAACTAAAGTTCCTGCTCGAAAATAAATTTATCCGGCAGGACCAGTCTTCTTCTGACCGAAGAATTTTCAATCTGAGTGTTACCGGTGAAGGGAAATTTATTGTCGATAATTCTGAAAATTTCAGGGAAAGCGTTACGGTTAAATTTGGAAAAATCCTGAGTCCGGGGGAATTAAAAACGTTTACTGAACTGCTTAACAAGGCATTAACCCATATATCGGAACACTAAAATACAATCCTGAAATTTATTTTTATTCTTTTTTAGACTGCGAAAGATAATAATGCCACAGCATCATGGAAGCCACCGACCGCAAGGGTTTCCATTCCTCGCTAATGGCAAGGATTTCTTCTCTGGTGGCTTTTGATGGAAGCTGTTTTAGCCTTTTTAAGGCATTTACGGCAGCCAGATCACCGATCGGGAAAATATCTGTTCTCTGTAGGGTAAACATTAAATAGACATCCACCGTCCAGTTCCCGATTCCTTTCAGGCTGACCAGTGTTTTCCGGACCTCGTCACCGGACATTGCAGGCAGCTTTTCAAGATTAATCCCGCCGCTTACGATTGCTTCTGCAAGACCTTTGATATATTTGTTTTTCTGTCGGCTTACATAGCATTCTCTCATTTCTTCATCATTCAGTTTAAGAATGTTTTCAGGAGTAATTTCCGTGAGCTTTTCCTTCAATTTGTTTAAAGCAGCCAAAGCCGAAGCCAGGGAAACCTGCTGTTCCAGAATAATATGAACCAGTGTTTCAAAAGTATTGGCACGGGTCCACATCGGAGGATAGCCGTGATTGTCGAGGATTAATTTTAAGTCCTGATCCTGATCTGCCAGATAATTGCACAATTCCTGAAAATTTTCAGGGTTGAATGTTTCAGTTTCTTCCGGGATCAGACGGTTTGTATTTTTCTTCATACCTGAATTTTAAAATAAACATTGCATGGTAAAACCTTGTTCCAGATCGAGAAGAACAGATTTATTTTCGAGACCGCCGGCAAAACCGACCAGTTTTCCTGACGCCCCCACTACCCTGTGACAGGGAATTATAATGGAGACCGGATTTTTATTCAAAGCACCTCCAACAGCACGAACCGCTTTTATATCACCGAGAATGACAGCCAGTTCTCCATAAGTTTTTGTAACACCGTACGGAATTTTCAACAGAGCCTCCCAGACTTTTATCTGAAACTCAGTTCCCTTCAGGTCAAAGGGAATATCGAAAACCTTTCTTTTATTTTCAAAATATTCGTTCAGCTGATCTTCGGTCTTCAACAGGATCGGGTGGTTATCTTCTCTCACAGGAACCGAAAGCTTTGTTCTTTTACAATCTTCCCCTTCCCAGATAATTGCAGCAAGGCCTTTATCGGAAGCGATCACCCTGATCAGGCCAACCGGTGAGGAAACATCTTTATATTGTAACGGATTCTGATTTTTCATATTATTCGGATATGATATTGGTGACATTTTCATCAGCTGTTTTTGTACCCGGGAGCAGCTGCAGCATCAATCCTACGATGACCACACAAATTAATAAACACAGGATTCCAAAATGATAAGCCGTTTGCCATCCGTCTTTTGAAAAGTAAAAGAAGACACCGCCAATGATGCTCACGCCCAGTGCGGACGCAGTTTGCTGGAAAGTTGAATAGATTCCCGCTGCTGCACCGGCATACCGGGCCGGTACGTTTTTAAGGGCAATATTCAGCAGTGAAGGAAGAACAAGCCCGTTTCCAAATCCCCAGACCCCCATTAATCCAATAATCAGCCAGGTGCTGATTCCCGGTTTCCAAAGCGTCATCTGAAAATAAAATGCGGCCATTAAAATAACAACACCTACCTGCAGTACCCTTTTCCCAAATTTCACAATCAGTCTTGAAGCCATAACGGAAGAAATGATAAATAAAATTCCCGGGAAAATAAAATACAATCCGGAATCCAGTGCCGAAATACCCAGCCCGTTTTGCAGATAAACCGCACTCAGTAAAAGATACGCCGTGTGCAGCATAAAATGGAACAGCACGGCAACCAGTCCCATATTAAAATCCTTTATCTTAAATAATCTGATGTCGATCAGTGGATTTTGATGGTGGGAAAGTTTGATTTTCTGGTTATAAATGAAAAAGATAAAAAGCAAAACCGATACGGCCAGCAGCCCGAAACTCCAAAGTGGCCAGCCGGATTCCCGCCCTTGAATCAACGGATAAATAAGGGAAAATAAAGCTAAGGTCAGGATTAAAATTCCTGTATAATCGAATTTTGTATTTTGATGCTTTGCAGTTTCAGTGACGTACTTGTGTGTTGCCCAAAGTGTTATGATTCCAATTGGAAGGTTGATAAAGAACACCAATCTCCAGCCTTCAATGACCCAATGGGTATCCGACAGATAGCCGCCCAATACCTGCCCGATTACAGCTGCAGTTCCAAGGGTAATTCCATACAACCCGAATGCTTTTGCCCGTTCTCTGGTATCCGTAAACAAAACCTGAATGAATGCGATGGTCTGCGGAACCATAAATGACGCACTCAACCCCTGAAGAAGCCTGGTAAGGTTCAGCTGTAAAGCCGTCTGCGACAATCCGCACAGACAGGAAGCAACAGTAAAAGCAAACATTCCCCAGAAGAATACTTTTTTTCGCCCAAAATGATCTCCTGCCCGGCCCCCGGTGATAAGGAAAGCCGCATATCCAAGGAGGTACCCTGCTATAACAAGCTGCATCTCGCCATCCGTAGCATGGATTCCTTTTTTAATGGTAGGAATCGCAACATTAATAATAAATACATCAATCACGGAAAGCAGTGGCGCGGCCAATACAATGATCAGCTCCAGCCATTTATTTTTTATCTCTTTCATCTCAGATCAGTTTTTGAATGATTTTTTTTGCAGCCTGGATCTCTTCAGCATTTTTGAAAACGGAAGCGGTAACGATGGATCCTTCCAGCATGATGTAAATGGTTTCTGCCAGTTCTTCATCCGACAGGAATTTTTTATGACCGGAATTTTCAACAAGTATTTTGATGAATTCTTTACTGTGGATTTTTTGTGCCTGTATTTCCGCTAAAAACCTTGGATCGTCCGTTCCCGCTTCATCATTGGCTTTTATAAAGGGACAGCCTCCGAACTGCCTGACTTCCTGTCTCCGGGTATGATGATCAAAAAGAGCCAACAGTTTTTCCTTAGGATCTGCAATTTCATTGATTGCAGCTTCCAGACGGGTGAACCAAAGTTCATGTGTTCTCTGCACATAAGCAACCAGCAGATCTGTTTTTGTTTCAAAATGTTTGTATAAAGACCCTTTTGCAATATCCGCTTCATCAATAATCTGATTAATCCCCGTATTGCTGTAGCCCTGCGAATAAAATAATCTGTCGGCAGTATCCAGAATTTTATCGATTACAACTTGTCCTCTCTGTTTCATGTAACAAAGCTAAAAAAATAAATAGACAATATTGTCTATTTATTTTTTCAATTTTATCTATTAAGCCGATTAGCTCTTATTTAACAATAAAAAACGTTCAAAAAATTAAACTGTTTTATTTAATATTCAAATTTTTATGCTCTAAAATGAATACGCCTGGACAGAAAACTGAAGAAACGCATTGTTATTGACCGGGTTCCACATCGCCCAGATCCCAACAGGAATTTTATAGCCCTCAATCGTAAAGCTCTTTGAAACCATAAGGCTTATTTCATTGAATCCTGCTTCTTTTGCAAAGAAATTGTTCTTTTCCCCGTTGCTGTTGTTCAGGGCAAAACCGTATCCTGCCCTGCCCCGGACTTCCAGACTTTCTTTTTTATACAAAGGATATTCGCCGGAAACAAAGGTGGAATACTTATTTTCCGTATTGGTGCTGTTCCTGTCCCTTCCGAAAACCACCGTATTCCAGCTGAGCACCAGAGGAAACTGCTCACTGATGGTATAAAAGGATCTGAAATCCCAGAAACGTCCGGTTTCACGGGCGGAATAATTAAAATATTCCTTATTATTATAGGTTGCACCGGGAGAAAAATTATAAATATCCCAAAGTTCCAGCACCAGATGTTTGTTCTTGTAACCGATGTAATGGTTAAATTCCTTATAAGAACCGTCTACATTGCCGCCAGCCCAGAAACCACCGTAAAAATTCTTAAAATCCAGATGCAGGTCTCCGGTATACACCAATCCGGCAGACACTTCCAGCCCTCTCCACAGATGACTGTTTCTTAGCTGTAGAGCGGAATGCAGCTCCTGTGCACTCGATGACAAATTTCCCAGGACTACAGAGAAAATGAACAACAGATGATATTTAAGCATATTGTGTTTTTTAAAAGGTTGATTATTTTTTGAGTGAAAAGGGAAAGGAAGCTGGAAGAGGGAGGCTGGAAGTACTGCCAGACTTTCAGTATCTGGCAGGTTTATTAAAGACGGGCATTAAAAGAGAAGAAAAAAACACGTCCGGTTCTTCATTTCACCCGGACTTCCATCTTCCATCTTCCATCTTCCTTACTTATCTAAAAGGTCTTTCTCGCGTATACGCGATCCGAACAGTGCATATGCCAGCATAAGCAATTCACAGATCACAGTAAGAAACCAGGTCCATCTCCATGATCCGAAAATATCTGCCAGCCCTCCCTGTACAAGCGTAAAAACAGCACCTCCAAATACGGCTGAAATAAAAATTCCCGAAGCTTTTGAAGTATATTTATTCAAACCTTTAATAGAAAGGGAATAGATACAACTCCACATGGAAGAATGTAGCAATCCGATGGCTACCAGGAACCATAAGTTCTGGGTAATCATAGAAATTAAGGCAAGGATGGCAGCCAGAATAGTAGTGACAGCCAGCTGGGTTCTTGCAGAAATCTTACTGAAAAAGCTTGATACCGCCCTTCCTATCAGGAATCCACCCCAGTACAATGTGGACAGTAATGCATGAATCCCCAGATCCATTCCTCCGATAATGATATCAGTCTTCCCAAAGAAGGTGATCGGATGCCCGGAATCCATCAGCTCAAATGCATACAGATTAATATTTGCTCCAATGGCTACTTCCGTCCCTACATAAAAGAAAATCGCAAGAACTCCGAATGCAAAGTGTCTGAACGACCAGATGCTTCTTTCCAGCTTTTCCCCGGCGACAGCTCTGGTATGGGCGATGTCCGGTAAATGAAGCCTTTTCGTAATGACAATAATGATCAGGATACACATGATCAGGATGGAAAGCGGCAGAAGAAGCTGCTTAATTTCTATATTTTCAATGGAAATTCCGCTGAACATAATAACCGTCACAAAAAAAGGGGCAGATGTAGTTCCTATAGAATTGATCGCTGTTAAAATATTAAGACGCTGTACGGGCTGGGTTCCTTTTAATTCATAGGAAGCTGCGTAAGGATTTACCACCACCTGGATAATGGCCGCCGATGTTCCCATCAGGTAAGATCCTACCACAAAAATTACAAATCCGAAAGGAATCACCGCATCTTTGATACTGAACTTCAATTCCGGATACTGATACCCGACCCAGGAAGAACACAGGTACATAAACAGTCCGGAGATCATAAAGAAAAGGCCTCTCAGAATAGTATTTTTATACCCGAAAGTGTTAACCCACTTACTCCCCAAGGTTCCGTTCAGAAGATAGCCCAGAAAGAAGAAAAAGGAAATTAATGTTGTAAATGTGTTTTTCAGCCCTCCCGCATGACTGAGGAAGGTAAATTTCAAAGGGGCCTGCAGCTGCTCATTCACTGTGGTTAAAAAACCCACAATAAAATAAATGAAGGTAATGATAACAAACGGCAGAATCGCATTATTGGATTTTGTGCCCATTGGCTGGGGTTCAGAATTCATGATCATGGCGAAATTATTTTAGGATTGATTTTAGAGCAGAACCGGTTCCCTCATTTTTAATCTGATGGACAAACCGACCAAATAAGTCAACAAACGCTGCTGAGGTTTTCAAGTCAGTTCCTTTCAAAGCGGATACGCTCAAAAAAGCAGCAGGATCTTCGTCCTCAATCAGTTTCTGATCTTCAGCAGTCAGCCAGGGCTCTCCAATTTCATAGGAATGCCCCTGATCGTCTGTTTTATATTTGAGATAATGTCTGTAGGAAGCAATCAGAAAGGCCGGCCGGGTAAGATCCATTCCTGCCTTGATCATTATGGACAGATTAGGAATAATATATACCGGGAATTTTGACATTCCGTCAAAGCACAGCCTGCTTACCTGGTCGCTGACACTGTGGTTGGAAAATCTTTCGAGAAGTGTTTTTTTATAGTCTTCCAGATTAGTATTCTTCGGAGCGGGAACCAGAGGCGTGATATCCATATCCATAAAATTGCGGATGAATTTCACCACATTTTGATCTTCTATGGCTTGGTCTACTTTCCGGTACCCCATAAGGAAAGAAGGGTAAGAGAGTAAGGTATGGGAAGCATTCAGAAGGCTCAGTTTCATGTTTTCAAAAGCAGTGACATCATCCGTAAACTCTACTCCTGCCCTTTCCCACGCAGGTCTGCCTGCAATAAAATCATCCTCGATGACCCATTGTGCAAAATCTTCACAATATACAGGAGCCAGATCCTTCAGGTCGCTTTTTTCATTAAGCCGTTGCACATCTTCCGGGGTTACCGCCGGTGTGATGCGGTCTACCATGCTGTTGGGAAATGTAACATTGGCATTCACCCATTCCACAAGCTCTTTATCCTTAGCTTCTATGAAAGTGGTAAATGCTTTTTTAGCGGTATTACCGTTGTGCTGCAGGTTATCACAGGAAAGCACGGTAATCCCTCCGTTATTTTTAAGTTTTCTCCGGCGAAGTCCTTCCGTCACAAATCCGAATACTGTTGAAGGAGTTCCGGATGTTTTTAAATCATGCTGAATGTTCTCATCATCCAAAATAAAAGCTCCGGTTTCCTTATCCAGATTATAGCCGCCCTCTGTGATCGTTAAGGTGATGATTTTTACCGAACCGTCTGCAATTTTCTCCATCACGGCTTCCGGATCTTCTGTTCCCCAGATCAGTTCCCGAAGCGATCCTATCCTGTAAACCTCATCATTTCCGTCTCTTCCGCATACGGTAAGAGAATATTCCAGGTTCTGAGCTTTTAAATTCTTAACTATTTTTTCATCTGAAGGCAGTAAGCAGATTCCACAGATCCCCCATTCCTGCTGATCTTCTGACTCTAATATTTTATGGGTATAAAACTGCTGATGGGCACGGTGGAAATTTCCCACACCAATGTGCACAATTCCGGTTTTTATTTTTTGGACATCATAGTGATAAGAAACGGTCTTCATAGATAAAAGATTATTAATATGTTAGTCAATCCGTTAAAACTATATTAACATTCCGTTCATCAATACTATTTTTTATATAATTTACATTGAGAACGTTCCCAAAACTCAGGGAACGTTCCCAATTGCCTATTTTTTTATTAATTTTAGCCCAAAAACCCAGGCTGATGAAACGTATTACGATTAAAGACCTCGCCAAATTTTTGTCATTATCTACCTCTACGATCTCCAGAGCGCTCCTTGATGATAAAAATGTGAACCTGGAAACAAGGAAACGGGTGCTGGATGCTGCTGATCAATTAGGCTATAAACCCAACCTGACGGCATTGAATTTAAAGTCAGGGCAGTCAAAAACAATAGGGGTTGTGGTTCCGGAGATGATCACTCCGTTTTCGGCAAAGGTTCTTGAGGGGATTCAGCATGTGCTTTACCCTCTCGGTTACAGGCTGGTGATTACCCAATCTGATGAGAATCCTCTTATTGAAAGAAAAAACCTGCAATTGCTGGAAGATTTCAATGTAGACGGAATCATTATCAATGTCTGCCATGAAACCTATAATAATGATGTGTACCGGCAGATGATGACCCAGGGAACACCATTGGTATTCTTTGACAGAATTCCGGATAAATCGCTGGATGTTTCCAAAGTGGTGGTGGATGATTATATCAGCTCCTCACTGCTTGTAGAATACCTGATTAAAACGGGAAGAAAAAGAATTGCCCACATTATGGGACCGTCTACCATCCGGAATGCCGTAGAAAGGGCTAACGGCTATAAACGTATTCTCACCAAATACAATCTGGCTGACGAAAACCTGATCATCAAAACGGAAGGAATGTCCTTTGAACATGGAAAAGATGCAGTACAGCAGTTGCTGCGAAGAAAGGTGGAATTCGACAGTATTTTTGCTTTCAGTGATACTTTAGCCATCGGAGCGATGAATGCTCTTCTTGAACATAACATAAAAATACCAGATGATGTGGCCGTGGCCAGCTTTTCGGGAACTGAACTCTCAACAATTGTTTATCCCCAGCTTACCAGTGTACAGCAGCCTTTGGTTGCCATGGGTGAAGCTGCGGCAGAACTGATGCTGGAAAAAATAAAAGACCGTTCGGCACCCGGCAGAACGGTTTTAATGGATGCGGTCTTGGTGCAGAGGGCTTCTACTTTATAAATTTTCTATCTGTATCTATTTGAAGGAATATAAAAAAATCCTATCCCCAGACATGTTCTAAGGATAGGATTCACACCAAAATATAAAATCACTTTTCAGACAATAAAGAGCCCTGCAATAGCCTGGGCTTCTGTTCCTGTTAAAATTTCATCATAAGCGGCCGATCCTGCGGCAGCCCCGAAAGCATTAGCGGTATTGAATCCGGCCTGATCCACATTACCTTCTCCGGCATACACAGGATTGGTTGCAGCTGGCATACTTCCGCCATCGGCAAGTTCTATCCAGCCTTTATTGGCCCTCATTCTTCTCACCTGTGAGGCGTGTCTTGCCTCTACGGAATGGATCTGAAGAGCCGCCTGCAATACTGCTTTATTGGACATTACATTTCCAGCCTGTCCTTTATAGGCACGAACTCCGGTATCTTCAAAAGCCTGGGCTAGAATCAGAAACTGGTTGTAATCTGTGAAAGGCATAAAACTTCCGCCTGCCGTAAAATCAAAAATGGGTTTGGCCCCCGGGGTTTCTCCTAAAGAGGTCAATGTGCTTTTTAAGAATCCTACGTGGGCCGATTCATGCTTTGAGATCTGCATGAAAACAGGCCGGTCTGCATTGGGAATCAATCCGGGTGCTGCCAGCCCTAATGCGTAATATTCATTTTCCAGATATTCCAGCACCAATGCCAGCTGTAAGGCTTCCGTCAATGCAGTTTTAAAAAAGCCTGCGGAAACTGACTGATCCAGAGTTTCTGCTTTGGCAGATGTGGTCATCAATGCTCCCAGTCCCAGTGGAACAGCAGCTACGGCTGCTTTTTTTCCAAATCCGGAAATATGGGTCATGGTTTCTAATCTTGTCGCTTCTGTGGTAAAAAATTTATCGTTAGAAAGCTTATCGAGTATTTTTAGAATGTTCATAATGGTAGATTTTGACAATGAATAATTAGCTGATTCCTCTTTCTTTCCAGGTGAACGGGGTTTTTATAAATCCGCCTGCTGCCATTACAATATCTTTCGGCTCTTTGGCAAGATCCAGTCCGTTTGCATCAATGACATCATCCCCGGAAAAATCTGTAGATCCGGGATTGATGATATTCCTGATGGCAGAAGCATGTCTGGCCTCCACAGAAACTATTTTCCCGGCAATCACCAGATAAGCCGGATTGGTAATATACTTTCCGGCACCGTTGTACGCAGCCACTCCGGTATCTTCCAGTGCTTTCGCTGTGGCCAGTACGGAACTTCTGTCATTAAAATTCACATTCGGGTACTGAAACTGAAGAGTAGGCAGAACATTTGCCGTTACACCACCAATAGCTGCTTTGAAAAAGTCCCGGTGAATCACCTCATGATGGTAGAGATCCGTGAAAACCTGCTTTTCAACGCTTGAGATTCCGGAGTAAAAATTATTGACCACTTTGGTATAAAAATCAGCTTCCAGCTGTTCCAGTGCATAGGCATAATTCAGCACTCCTACGTCTCCAGTTCCAAGGTCAAAAACCTTATCATCCATGAATCCGTAGTCATTATCGTCATCACAACCGATCAGTGTAAGACCTGCCATAGCCAGCCCTATACCGCCCAGTTTCAAAAAATTTCTTCTGCTTGTATCCAGGGTTGCGCCCTGGTTAGAAACATTAATCGTTTTTTTCATAATATTATAGGTTTGAGTGTTAGGTTATTTAAAAGAAGAAAAAACAGCATAAAGATTTATGCTGCTCACTAACTAAAATATTAAGGCATCAGTACGGTATCGATCACGTGGATCACTCCGTTGGATTGGTTCACGTCAGCAATTGTAACTTTGGCACTGTTTCCTTTAGCATCCTGGATGTAAAGGTCTTTTCCTTTGGTCCAGAATGTCACGCCCTCGCCTTCCACCGTTTTCATCATACTTTTCCCGTTTCCGGCTTTCACAGCAGCCCAGATATCCTTTGCACTGTATTTTCCTGCAAGAACGTGATAGGTCAGGATTTTGGTAAGCATTTCCTTGTTTTCAGGTTTTACCAAAGTTTCAACGGTTCCTTTCGGAAGTTTTGCAAAGGCAGCATCCGTAGGAGCCAACACGGTGAACGGACCGGCCCCCTGAAGCGTTTCTACCAGACCAGCTGCTTTTACGGCAGCCACTAAAGTCTTATGGTCTTTAGAATTGACTGCATTTTCAATAATATTTTTAGATGGGTACATGGCAGCGCCTCCCACCATTACCGTTTTTTCTTTTTTCATCGTTTGTGCAGTTACCTTCCCACTGAAAGCAAATGATAAAGCGATCATTGCCAGAACTGCGATTTTTGATTGTGTGTTCATTGTGTTGATTTTTTAAATTAATAGTATTTGAATTGTGTTCTTAATCTCATTTACGAGGTTGGTTTTAATTCAGATTTAAAAAAATTGATTTTTATTTAAAAATTTACAAACCGTTCATTTTTCAGAGTCAAACAGAAGCAGATTAATCTTTTTTTTACGACTCTGTTTTCATACGGGTTTATTCCCATCAATTCTTTAAAATTATGTACGATGTAAAAGATTTTCCGGATGTTATTTGTAGTATGTTTTATTTTATTACATTTGGAATGAAAAACAATTGCTATTAAAACAACCTATTCGGAAGAAGAGCTTATCGTTCTATTGAAAGAAAAAAACGAAACAGGCTTTCATTATTTGTATGACCACTATGCAGGCGCTCTGTATGGGGTGGTTCTCCGAATTGTACAGTCAAAGGAATATACCGAAGAGATTATCCAGGATGTTTTTGTTAAAATCTGGAATGCCATTCACCAATACGATTCATCAAAAGGAAGATTTTATACCTGGATGATTAATATTGCGAGGAATACAGCCATAGATTATTTAAAATCAAAAGGCTTTCAGAACGAACTTAAAAACCAGCCTCTTCCGGATTTCGTATATAATTCTGCAGAACTTTCAACGACTAATAATTCTTCCGATTTTATTGGATTTAATAATGTACTTGAAGGTCTCGAGGTTGATAAACAGGAACTTATTGACCTGGCCTATTACCAGGGATATACCCAGAACGAAATATCTGAAAAGCTGAAGATACCCCTTGGAACGGTGAAAACCAAAATGCGGAATGCACTGATGAAATTAAAGGATTTGCTAAAAGATTATCAATAAATTGAACACAAAAGAATACATATCATCCGGAATTATAGAATCTTATATTCTAGGACTTGCTTCTCCTGAGGAGGCAGGGATTTTGGAGTGTGTGATGAAGAACAATGCTGAAGTGAAGGCGGCTTTCGAAGAAGCTCAAAAAACGATGGAAGCACTGGCCACGCAACAGGCTGTGGCTCCTCCTGCCGATTTAAAATCAAAAATCTGGAATAAGATCCAGCAGGAAACAACCCGTGAAGAGGTAAAAGAACCAGAACATGTTGCCCAGCCGGATATTCCTGCTGCCAGACCTGAGGCTGAAATAAAACCTAAGGAAAAAAGCAGCTGGAAAATGTATGCAGCCGCAGCTTCGATATTATTACTGATCAGTGCTGCCGGAAATATCTTCTGGATGAACCGTCAGTCTGAGACCCAAAAAGAAATAGCCAAAATACAGACTGAAAAGAAAACCCAGGATCTGGCCATGCAAAAAATGAATCAGAAGATGAGCATGTTCTCTAATCCCGATATGCAGATGGTAATGCTCAAAGGAGTGGAAAAACATACCGATTCCAAAGCCATGGTGTTCTGGGACAAAAAAACAAAAGAAGTCTACCTGAATGCTGAACATCTCCCGAAAGCTCCGGAAGGCATGCAGTATCAGCTTTGGGCGATCGCAGACGGAAAACCTGTGAATGCGGGCATGTACACCGAAGAAAAAGACAGCAAAATAGCACTTTCCAGTATTCCTGCAGCACAGGCATTTGCAATCACGCTTGAAAAACAGGGTGGAAGCGAAGTTCCCACCATGGAAAACATGTATGTGATGGGGGGAATCTAAAGCTTTCTATTCCTGAATCGTCCTATCTTCAGGATTCAACTTTAATTTTTTTGTTGCTCTTCCTTAATTTGCTTAATTCCCTCTCTGTATGAAGTAACTGCAAAGTGAGGAAAACGTTTTCTGAATTTTGAATCATCAAAAATATTGTCATGCCCGTATCTTGGAAGCAATTCCAGAAGTTCTTTTGCCTGTTTATTAAACAATGCACCAATCTTAAATATAAATTGGGGAATCACTGAATATTTTAGCTCCCTGCCATATATCTGTGACGTCAGTTCAATAAACTGCCTGTAAGTAAGTTTATCCTGATCTACCGGCAGGTGCCATGTCTGCCCGTATGCATCCTCTGTATTACCGATCAGAGCAGTAGCTCTGCTTGCATTGGGTGTCCAGATCAGGCTTCTTTTGGTATCATCCCTTAAAGGAACTTTCAGCTTTTTGTGGTTACTGATCGCATCGAAAATCAGGGTATTGGTTATGCTCTGGGTTTTACCCGGGCCATAAAATTCTGGAGCCCGGCAGATGACCGCACTGATTTGTCCGGTTTTTATTTCCTTCAGCAGCATATCTGCCATTCCCTGTCTTACCTTTCCTTTTCTCCCCACTGGTGCGAAAGGTGTCTGTTCGGTAAGCACCCGGCTATCCTGCGGGTACATATAGGTATTATCAAAAAACACCAGCTTTGTACCGTGAATTTTGCAGGCATCGATTATGTTCCTCAGAATAATTTCAAACTGCCTTTCCCAAAGTTCAGTATTCATAGGCATTCCCAGAGTAAAATAAGCAATTTCGCTTCCTTTTATCGCCTCACTGGCTTTTTCACGGTCTGAAAGGTCTGCTGAAAACACGGTGTCCGTATCATTTACTTTCACAGCATTTCTGCTTACAATCCTGATGTCTGGGGTATAGTTCTTTTTAAGCTCTCTGGCCAGTTCTTCGCCAATCTGCCCGTTGGCTCCCAATATGGTTTGCATAATTTTCTGTGTTTAAAAATTGACGGAACAATATTCTGAAATCATAATGATCAGGGAAGGTTCCAATGTACGGAAGTTATAACAATATCTCTGTTCAAACATAAAAACCAAGTTTATTTTTTCAGAAAACATGATATACTCCCAAAAATATCCTAAAACCGTGTTTCTGTTCACTAAAAAGAGTCATATCTTTTATATTTGCGCCATGAATTTATTATCCGTTACCTGGGATGTAAGTCCCGAGATTTTTAATATGGCCGGATTCCCGCTAAAATATTACGGGCTTTTATTCCTTGCCGGACTTGTGTTATGCTACACTATTCTAAAGTCAGTCTATAAAAAAGAAAACCTGAGCCGGCAAGCCCATGAATCCCTTTTTTCATACGCATTTATAGGAATTCTTGTTGGGGCAAGACTGGGGCACTGCCTCTTTTACGATTTTGATTACTATTCCCAGCATCCTGTTGAAATATTCCTTCCGATCCAGAAAGGAACAGACGGAGCCTATCATTTTTCGGGTTATGCAGGACTGGCCAGCCATGGCGGCGGAATCGGGCTGATTATTATGCTGCTGGTGTATGCGAGAAAATTCTCCATTAAATTCATGTCTGTCCTGGATGTGATTGCTATTGCAACTCCTCTTGCCGGAGCTTTTATCAGGCTGGGTAACCTGATGAATTCTGAAATCATAGGAACTCCTTCTGATGCACCGTGGGCTTTTGTCTTCACGCAGGTGGATCTGATCCCGAGGCACCCGGCGCAGCTTTACGAGGCCGTGTGCTACCTTTTGATCTTTCTTGCTGTGTATTTCATGTATCAGAAAAACAGTTTTAAAATCGGAAAGGGATTTTATTTCGGAATTACAACGCTTCTGATCTTTATCGTGCGGTTTTTTGTAGAATTTGTCAAAGAAGACCAGGTTGATTTTGAACACGGAATGAGTCTGAATATGGGACAGATCTTAAGCATTCCGTTTTTATTCATCGGTCTGTTTTTTATTGTGAAAAGCATCCGGGAGAAAAATAAAATAAGTGTTTCATAAATATCTTACAATTAAGAACCCCTGAAATCAGTTGATTTCAGGGGTTTCTGTTACATTCAAAATTCATGAAAAATTGGCTTAAGATCATTAAGCCAATTCCGTATTCTTCAGCCAGAATACTCACCTCCACATTTATTCTAATTACTGTAATCGGTCTTGTTTTCCTTCATAAGATTTGAACTATGAAGTAAGTTTAGCTATTCAAATTTGCACAAAATAAAAGAGGTAAAAAATAAAGAGCTATCAAATAAAGTTTCAGGTCTATCAAGGCTACCACTCAATTGAAGGCTTATACGTCCTGCCGATCGGGAGTTTCTTGCCGTTCACCTGGATCATGCTGGCGGAACGGACTTCAATTTTAGATTTGGAAACAATATAGGATTTATGGATCCTCACAAACATTTTCGGGTCCAGGCTTTCTTCTATCCTGCTGATGGGCATTTTAACCGTAATGGTTCCCGCTTTGGTGTGGATGTGGATGTATTCCCGCAAGCTTTCGATGAAAAAAATATCGTGAAAAATAATCTTTATCTGTTTTTTCCCGCTGCTGATAAAGATATGCTCCCGGTCTGCGGCTTCCAGTAAAGCTTCTTCTGCATTAGCCAGATACTTAAATTTTTCAACCGCTTTGGTGAATCTTGCGTAAGGTATGGGCTTCATCAGATAATCCACAATATCAAGCTCATAGCCTTCCAATGCATACTGATGGTAAGCGGTGGTGACTATTACCAGAGGCGGTTTCTTCAGTTTTTTGAGGAAATCAAAACCTTTCACCACAGGAAGGTGCAGGTCCAGAAACATAAGATCTATGTCATGCCTGTTCAGTACACTTCCGGCGTATACGGCATCTGAGCATTTTTCTACAAGATTCAGTTCTTCATCCTTCAAAACAAAATTTTCAAGGATTTCTGCTGCTATGGGTTCGTCTTCCACAATGATGCAGTTGTATTTTTTAGAAACGGGATGGGTCATTTAAATTAATAATTAAGGTTACAATATACCGGTCATTGGTACTTTCAACAGTAAGAATATGCTTCGGGTAAAGCAGTTCAAGCTGTCTCCGGATGTTCTTCAATCCTATCTTTGTAGAATTTCCGTGGGGCTTTTCTTCTTTTGAATTTTCAATATGGTAATGAAGCACTCCATTGTTCAGTTTAATATCAATATGAATAAAACTTTTGCCTAAAGTTTCGGAAACGCCGTGTTTAAACGCATTTTCCACAAACTGGATCAGGATAAGCGGTGAAATCTCCTGGGAAGGATGATCAATATCTTCATTAAAACGGATGGCGAGGTCACGATGACGAATCTGCTGTATCTGCAGGAAATCCCTGATATTTTCCACATCTTTGTCTATTGAAATATAGCGTTCTGTAGCTTCATAAATATTGTACCGCATCACTTTGGAAAGCTGTAAAATGGCATCTGGTGTTTCATCGGCTTTTTTAAGGGCCATTCCATAGATATTATTCAGGGTGTTGAACAGAAAATGCGGGTTGATCTGGGCTTTCAGCATGGTAAGTTCCTGATCCAGCTTTTCAGATTTCAACTGTGAGTACTGCTGTTTCAGCACATTTTTCTGCCGGGTAATTTCCACTCCGAACATCAGGCCTGCCAAAAAGATAAGATCCATAAAGGAATTGAAGGCTACCAGCCCGTTCATAAATCCGGAAGGCTCTTTCCCATCAAGGGTTTCAACCACTCCATATATATGCGGATAAATAATATAATGGGTAAAAAACCGGTGAGCCAGAACAGCCGCAGCGATAATGGAAAAATAAAGAATAAAGGCCTGCCATTTCCTGATCCGGCTCTTTTCATAAACGAAGAGCAGTGCATAAGCCATCAGCATTTTGATCAAAAGATAGCCGATTTCCAGAATAATGGTATGCTGAAGCCTTGTCTGCCATTCTGTGTCCGGAAACTGATACCTGGACCAGTAAAAATCCAGATACACCTCCAGAACATAGTACAGCACCCAAAAGAGGAGATGGACATATAACTTTGATTTTCTGTCTGGTTTCAAGGGTAATAGGATTTACTATGCAAAATACTACCTTTCGGTGTAAAATAAAAATTCAAAACCTGTAATCCCGGTTAAGCGTCTACCAACTCCGGTTTTCTCCCTTTCCGTGGGGATATTTCGTGAATATCAGCTGTAAGAAACAGCAGATCATCAGCACATTAAATTCAATTCCATTGCTTCCGCCCCCCACTACATACCAGCCGTTTTGCCAGTGTACAAAATAAATTCCCAACACCATAATAAACAGGTTGCTCACGGAAACGACTTTAACAAAACGATCAGACCAGATTAAAAATACAGAGAAAAGATGAATGAGTTTCACTGCCCATGCCAGATAAAGCCCGAAAGGTTTGAAACCTATCGTATCCAGATAAAGACGTCCAAAATCATTCACATCGCCACTGAAAATAGAGACCACACTGTGCATGAGTAAGATAACCGACAATGCGGAACGGAGGTAAAAATTCTGTTTCATATCTCTAATGTATACAACCCGTAAACAGCATCATACTCCCAGCATATCAACACCTTACAAGGGTATATAAAAAAGTGAAACCGAAATAGTCTTCGATTTCACTTTCAGGAATTATATAGAGCCTGTTTAATTTTATACTCTTAATTTCTCTTATCTGAATAAAAAGAAGCTTATTCTTATTTTAAACATTAAGGATTTAAGAAACTTCCTATACATCAATTATTAAGAAATCAATAAATTGATTTTATTAAGGTCTTCAAGTGAAAATCCCTTAAAATCTTAACTTCGTAATGTTAAATAATGTTTTTCGAAAAATTTAAACAGGCTCTTAGTTTACCAACTTAATTATCTCGTTGTGTACCCACCATTGGCGAAAATGGTCTGCCCGGTGATCCACCATCCGTCCGTTACCAGAAATTCTACCAGCGGAGCAATGTCTTTAATATCCGTTAATCCTCCTAATGCAGAGGCAGATTTATGATAGGCTACTGCATCGTCCGTTTCCTGTCCGTAAAAGAAAGGCGTATCCATAGGGCCGGGCGCAACTGCCGTTACGGAAATCCCTCTTCCTCCGAATTCTTTGGAAGCTGCTCTTGTGAAGTGCTCTACCGGAGCTTTTGCCCCTGCATAGGTAGAATATAAACCGGTGTAAGCCGCAAGCAGTGAAGTAACGATTGTACAGATTTTGCCATTGTCATTCAGTTTTTTACCGGCTTCCTGAAGAAAGAAATAAGCTGATTTTGAATTGACATTGAACATGGTGTCATATTCTTCTTCTGTGGTTTCTCCGAAAGGTTTCTTAAGCACCATCCCCACCGTATTGATCGCAATATCAATTCCTCCGAATTTTGCTATGGCTTCATCAAAGAACTTTGTGATATTGCCGACTGTAGTCAGGTCTCCCTGAAACAGGAATGCTTCTGCTCCCAATGCCTGAACTTCGGCCAGGGTTTTCTCGCTGGCCTCTCTTGAGCTTTCGCTGTTGTAATGAATAGCCAGTTTTGCTCCTTTGGCAGCAAAATCCCTGCTCAGCAATCCGCCTAAATTTTTGCCTCCTCCGGCAATTAATACGACTTTTCCTTTAACATCTTGTGTTGACATATTGAATACTTTTTTGAATTATTATGAAACAAAGATGGAAAATAACGGTCATTTCATCATGGTGAATTTTTCGGAAAGTTGTAATGAATTCCGAACTTCTTACTTATATTTTCAAAAAATTGCAGTTCAGTTTAAAATTTAAATGTTTTTTCTGCAGGTTTAAAAAATAATATATCACATTAAACACCAATAGAATACATACTTCAAAGGCCTTTAAATTCTATCTTTTTTCAATAAAAGTCTAAAATAAGTGATTTTTAGGCACAGCATTTGCAGCTGGATCAACCATATTATACACCACTTCATTTTTATAATATATTTTTTTTTATCATCCTCAGAATACTGAGGATTTTTTTATTTTAAAATACCATATATTGAAATAAAATACTTACAATTTCTATGAACCAAAAATAATTTTTTGATAATCAATGGTTTAAAATAGATTTATTCAGTTAATTGTCGTATATTTGTGTATTAATTAATAGGCTGCTGCCTTTGCCCTCTGTTATAGTTTAGAAAATCACTCTTTTCAGTCCCCGCTTTTTCAGACGCCTCGTTTTTTAAAAAAAGACTTTTTTACCCCTGAACGTCACCGGCGTTTGGTTCCAAAGATAGAATAGACGGACAACTGCAGACTTTACAGGTACAGGCAGATCAGATAAACAAATATTATAATTTAAAATTAAATACTACAATTATTTATGGCAGACTCTTTTTCTAAAAAAGAAAATTTCAAGAAAAAAATTCAAAAGCAAAAAGAAAAGGCGCTAAGACGCGAAGATCGTAAAACGAATAACAACAAAGGAGCAGAAGACGTTTTCATG
The DNA here is from genome assembly GCF_900169075.1 of Chryseobacterium phocaeense. Taxonomy (NCBI): domain Bacteria; kingdom Pseudomonadati; phylum Bacteroidota; class Flavobacteriia; order Flavobacteriales; family Weeksellaceae; genus Chryseobacterium; species Chryseobacterium phocaeense. The sequence continues at coordinate 608,249 of NZ_LT827015.1, read as the reverse complement.
TATGTGGACGAATTCGGAAGATTGACTCCTACCCCTCCTGAAGAAAGAGAAAGACAGGAAGTAAACATTGATGATATCCAGCTTGGTGCTGCACCTATCGTTGAGGAAGACATCAGAAAGTCAGGAATCATCACTTTTCACAGTGAAAAGGGATACGGGTTCATTACAGAAGACAATACCAAGGAAAATATTTTCTTCCATAACAACAGCTGTGCGCAGCCGGTGAAGAAAGGAAATAAAGTTTCTTTCGAGAAGGAAAAATCTCCAAAAGGATTCTCTGCTGTTAACATCCAGATAATCAAATAATAACAGGTCTGCATTTTCAATGCAGACGGTAAAATAATAAAAGAAAGTCGTCCTTCGGGGCGGCTTTTGTTATTTAAAAAAATAAGATTTGCTTGGGCGAATGTAATACCAGATTGAGTTTGAATCTATCTAAACATTTCTTCCAGCACCTTATACCGGTAATTGAAAATATGCTCCAGTTTCTTTTTTACAAAAAGCGTATGGGCTATTTCACCCAAAAATCCCAGGGGAAGCTCATAATCTACGGTATCTTTCATGAGTACTCCTTTTTCATTGGGAATAAACTCGTGATGATGGTGCCATAGCTTATAAGGTCCCTTTTTCTGGAAGTCGATAAAGCTTTTCTGAAAATCTACCTTTATAATTTCGGTCTGCCATTTCATTTTAATTCCAAACAGTGGTGAGACGTAATAATCAATCAGCATTCCTTCATAAATTTCATCATTCTCCATTTCGGTCAATACAATAAAGTTCATGTCTTTTGGAGTGATTTCGGAAAGATTGCCGGCTCCGGAAAAGAATTTCCACGCTGTTTCCACTGTACAATTGAGCTGCTGTTCCCGAAAAAGTCTGTGCTTCATTATTTTTGATTTTAGGGACGATAAGATGCTTTAAATAGCAATTAAAAATTTCTGATGTTCAAATATACTGATATCCATTTTCAAAACAGAATCAAGTAGGGTATTTTCATTTTTGCATTGCTTACAATTTAATTAACTCCAATTTTAAAAGAAAAAGCAATAAATCAATTCAACACTGATAATCAATAAGTTAACAACGAGTAATATCTATGTAACACTCCATTTTTACCGTAAAAAGGATAAATAAAATAAGTTTGCAGTGTATTTTACAAATAAATAATACATACTGATCTGCACTATAAAAACACAATTCTTTTTTAAGGAGTTTCTTAAAAAGATAAAAATATATCTCAGATAAATCTATAAGCAAATAATAGTCGTTGCCACTCAATAAACGTCATGATTATTATTGTCTTTTAATATTTTATCAGGATTATGAATAAAACACAAACAAAAGATAAAATAAACTTATCATATGAAAAACAATTTATTATTAATTGCAGTATGTCTTTCAGGCATTCTCAAGACCCAGGTGGGTATTGGTACTGTCAATCCTAATTCCAATGCTGCTTTAGAATTATCTTCTGCTTCAAAAGGCCTGTTATTACCTCGGCTCTCCCTTTCCGATACTGCTTCACCCATTCCTCTTGCCAGTCATGAAAAAGGTATCGTAGTCTATAATATATCAGCAATCAACGATGTAGCAGAAGGTATCTATATCAATGATGGCACCCGATGGTATAGACTGTATACCAACCAGCCCAATATAGGTGATGTATATTACAGTTTTGCAGCAGCTGATCATCAGGGATGGTATAAATTAGACGGAAGAAATTTAACTACTTTACCAGCCGGAGCACAAGCCAATGCATCAAAACTTGCTATTGTTTCTACACTCCCCAATGCTACAGACCGATATCTGAAACAAAGAGGAGCTGCTGCCCTATTATCAGCCGGAGGAGCACAGACTGTTACTTTGACGCAGGCCAATTTACCGAATCTTACCTATACAGGAACCACTACTGCAGCCGGAGAGCATACCCATCAATATACAGACCGGGGTACCGGAATCTTCGATCATAAAACAGGAACGGGACAACTTGCGAATACGACAGTTTTAACCGGACAGCTAACCAGTTCAAGCGGAGCACACACCCACACCGTTAACGTGCCATCAGGTGGTTCAGGTACTCCTATAACTATTGAGCCCAAGAATATAGCGGCCAATGCTTTTATTTATTTAGGGTATTAACTAAAAAAATTTACAATGAAAAATACTTTACCTTGTATATTACTGATACTGGGCATATCTGCCAAAATTTCAGGTCAGGTGGGAATAGGAACCAGCACTCCCAGTATCAATTCAGTTTTAGAGGTCTCTTCAACTAATAAAGGCGTATTGCTGATGAGGAATACTATGAGTACACTTATTTCTCCTGTGCCTTTATCTGCCCATGTCAAAGGAATGACTACTTATAACATTTCTAATGTAAATGATGTTTCGGAAGGGTTATATCAGAATGACGGAATCAGCTGGGCTCAGGTAGCTCATGATATTCCTTACGGAACCCTTTCAAACAGTTTTGCTGCGGCAGATAACAATGGGTGGTATCTGCTGAACGGAAGGGCTGTATCATCGCTTCCTGCCAATGCTCAGGCACGGGCGGTAAGCTTAGGGTTTACGCTCAATCTGCCCAGTGCAGATGACCGGTTTATAAAAACGAAAGATACGCCTGAAGCTTTAGCTTCTCCATCCGGAAGTTCCACAATTTCTTTAATACAGGCTAATCTCCCCAATGTTACTTTTACGGGTAGTGCAGCTTCTGCGGGAAGTCACGCACACACTTATTCTGACAGAGGAGCAGGTTCAACCACCAATAGTGGAAGTGGAAATCCCAACCCTGAAGCTGACAACACCTCCGGAACCTATACTACGCAAGCCAGTGGTGACCATACCCATACGGTTTCATTCAGTTCAGGGGGGAGTTCCCAGCTGATCAATATTAATCCAGGTTATCTGGTTACCAATGTTTTTATTTACCTAGGAAATTAATTATCATGAAAAGAATACACACAATAATCACGTTGGCTATTACCCTATTCACCGGTAATATTCTAAACGGGCAGGTAGGAATCAATACATCCGATCCTAACCAGCAGGCTCTCTTAGAATTATATTCTGCCAATAAAGGTTTTCTGCCCCCAAGGTTAGCTTTGGTAAGTATCACCAGCGCCGCTCCCCTTTCACAGCATGTAAAAGGGATGATGGTCTATAATATTACAAATAATGGAGCTTTATCAGAAGGGCTTTACATGAATAACGGAGCTGAATGGCTTCGTCTGTCTACGACTGATATTCCGGTAGGGCATGTAAAGTATGGTGTGCAAACCAGTGATCATAACGGATGGTACCTGCTCAATGGAAGAGCTGTTTCTTCTTTACCCTCTTCTGCCCGGTCTAATGCAATATCTCTCGGTTTTGCAACCAATATTCCCGACGCCAATAATAAATATTTAAAAGCAAAAACCGGAGCTGAAGTTTTGGGAGCATCAGGAGGGAATACCACTTTCAGTCTTGTACAGGCTAACTTACCTTCCATGACGTTTAACGGTACTGCGCTTACGGCCGGAAGCCATACCCATACCTATACAGACAGGGGAAATACCACTTATGATGCAGGAACAACCGGTGGAGTCAATAATCAGGCAGATAATACTTCCGGAACTTACAGCACAGGAGCAGCTGGCAGCCACACGCATACTTTTAGTGTAAGTACGGGAGGAACCAACACGCCGGTTTCCATAAACCCTAAAAATATTGCTCTGAATGTCTTTATCTATTTAGGGCAATAAGAAACATTTGAAGTTCGAAGAGGAGGGTTCCTGAAGTGCTAAGACATAACTTTAAAATAGTTTGATTAATTCATAAAACTGCTTCAGCTTCCCTCTTCCGGCTTCTTGCCATCTACAAATCATCCTTTTCATCTGCTATAAAACAGGCAATCCTTATTAATTCACTTTTCCGAAATACGATTCTAGAAACACACAAACGAAAAAAGATGAAAAGTACAGGAGCCGCATTTCTTGCGGCTTCTTAAGTTATTTACAGATACGGAATATTATTCATAAATCCACATTAACACAGGTTTTCCGGAATTTTGAAGCATCGGATCGATTTCTCTCATGGCATTATTGGAAACCGTAGGACAGCCCCATCCTTCCGGGGAACCGTTGGGAAAAACTTCTTCATCACTCATCTGATCCCATGAATGAAATACAATATATCTTTTCAGGGCATTGCTGTTGGTTTTTTCCAGGCCATGCATTAAGTATTTGACATTAATTCCCCAGTCGCTGTGACCTCTTCCTTCCAGTTTATATTTCCCTAATGATGACAAATGGCTACCGTCTTCATTACTGAATTGGGGATGATCCTTCGAACTGTCCAGACTCCATGGATTTGAGCCACAGCCGTGGCCGACCAGATATTTTCTGACAACCGATTTTGTTTTAAAATCCCAGACAAAAAATCTTTTGATCCCGGAGTGAATGCTCATATCGATCAGGATACAGAACTCTGTACTGAACTTTTTTGAAACACAGAACTGAAGAGCCTCTTCAGCTTTAGCTTTAATTTTCGATACATCAGGTTCAATTCTCTGTTCCTTTTTTGCAACAGAATCCGGGACCGGAGAACGTCTTTCCCTGGATTCCTGACTGCATGAACATATCAGCTGAACAGCCACCATTAAAACAATAATCCTCATCAAGATTACTTATAATGTCTGAAAATCCCGAAATCAGAGGCGGTCCATAGGGCAGCTCTCTGTCCTGCGGCTTTAAGCGCATCATTTGACCAGGTGTTGCAGGTATTCAGGAAACTGTATTTTCCTTTGGCATCATAAAACGCATCATTCACGTCGTAAACGGCATCAGTAGGAATCAGGATGAAATTTCCGTTCTGATCTCTGTCGAATTTAGCTTCAACAAATTTTACCAGCTTTTTATACTGCACTCTGCTGATCATAATCATTTTACAGTCTTCGCCTTCTTTCATTGCGGTGTAGTAGGTGCAATGCATGGCTGATTCGCTGAGCCAGAATGCGGCGTTAAAAGCAGTAGAAAACTTCAAATCAGCCCAGGTTGGCGTATCAAGATAAAATCCCTTGTCGCCCCAGCCAATTCCAATATAATTATAATCCGTTCGTTTTGATCTGGTATTGGAAAAAGGAACTTTTACGCTCCAGTCCTGAAGGTCGTTTTTTACCGGCATTACAATATCGGTATGCACACCATTGGTGTAAATATAGATAGGAATATCTTTGGGCTGCCCGTCATCTTCACCGGACACTTCTATCATGGGCAGAACTAGTGCCAGGATAACGTAAAGTGCAACAATTCCTATTAAAACTCCTAAAGTTTTCAGAATATAGATTAATATAATTTTCACATTCATGTTTTTAATAAAATTTAATCTTCAATTTCCCGTAAAAGTATTTGTTTTAATCGAAAAATTGATTAAATTTAGTTACGAAATATTCACAAATATGCGTAAAAATACAAAATCCCAAAAAAGATTTAAAGTAAGAGTAAAAACAGCTCCAAAAAGAATACAAAAAAAACGTTGATTTTCTGTGGGACTTTAGTCTCCTGAAAGTCAATTTTTCTTTTTAGGAAAGACTTTACAAAGAATCTTACTCTATCAGATCTTATCCTCCTTAAAGCTTGTTGCTTAAGGGATGGCTGATTATCCTCCTAAGTTTTGGAACCCAAAAATTCCAGATGAGGATTTGTCACCAAAAATCCGGACCAAAAATCTATTAAAAGCTGGGATTGTGAAGAGTGAAGAGGGGAACTGTCAATGAGTGAAGGGGAGTAATTGTGAATTTAAAAGCCTATATATTCTAATGAATCTGCCATTACAAATTGTTGTCTGAAGAACGTTCCAGAAATTCAATATTCCGCTTCAGCCCGGCAAATTTTGTTCTTTTTACCGGAGATTTTCTGAATATTTCAGAGAATATTTCCTGGGTAATTTCCTTCCACTCTCCTTTTTTAAAGTTTTTCAAAGCCTCGTTGGGTGCAAACTTAGTCTGGCGATTGGGTGCTGAAAACCTGTTCCATGGGCATACATCCTGACAGATATCACATCCGAACATCCAGTCTTCCATCCGGCCCTTGAAGTGGTCCGGAATTTCATTTTTCAGTTCTATTGTTGCATAGGAAATACAGCGGCTTCCATCAATGATCTTTTCGGAAACAATTGCATCTGTAGGGCAGGCATCAATACATTTCCGGCAGGTCCCGCAGTGGTCTGTGGTAGCATGGTCGGGAACCAGTTCCAGGTCACAGATAATCTCTGCCAGGAAATAAAATGAACCGTTCTGTTTGGTAATAAGGTTGGCATTTTTTCCTACCCAGCCTATTCCTGATTTTCTGGCCCAGCTTCTTTCCAGCACGGGTGCAGAATCTACAAACACCCGGAATCCGAACTCCCCTATTTCCTGCTGAAGCTCTGCTACCATTTCGCGGAGGATTTCTTTCACCACTTCATGATAATCCTCAGCATAAGCATATTTTGAGATTTTATAATTCTCCAGCGCTGAAATTTTTTCTTCAGGGAAATAGTTGTAGGATAGTGAAATAACAGATCTGGAACCTTCTACAAGAAGCCTCGGATCTAGTCTTTTGTCGAAATGATTCTCCATATACTTCATTTCGCCATGAAAATTATTTTTCAGCCATTTTTCCAGATTCGGCGCATCTTCTTCTAAAAATTCCGCTTTCGAGATCCCACAACTCTGAAATCCAAAACGATCAGCTTTGGACTTTATTAACTGGGTATGCTTTTCGGCACCGGAATTGAGAATTTTCACTTTGCAAAATTAAGATTAATTTATAGATTTGCAGCGGTTAAAAAATTCGTTACATAAATAAGCATTTAAGCCTGTTTATAAAAAACAAATACATGAATATGAAAAAATTAAGTCTGATAACCGGACTTCTCGCTGCAGGGATGTCATTTGCCCAAATTAAATTTGAAAAAGGGTATATCATCAATAATTCAGGTGAGAGAACAGAGGTTCTTATTAAAAACCTGGACTGGAAAAATAACCCTGTGGAATTTGACTATCGCTCAGAAGAAAAATCTGAAGTAAAGAAGGAAAGCATCCGAAATATCCAGGAGTTCGGGATTGATGGAGTGAGCAGATACGTAAGAAAAAAAGTAATGATTGACCGTTCTTCTGCCGATCTTAATGAAATGTCTGATACCAAAGCTCCGGATTTTAAGGAAGAAACCGTGTTTCTCAAATATATTGTAGATGGAAAAGCAGCTCTTTTGTATTATGATAACGGCCCAGTAAAAAGAGCTTTCTACACGCTGAATGGCTCTGAACCGGAACAGCTTATATACAAGCCATATTATATCTCTGAAGGCAAAATTGCTTACAACGAAGATTTTAAAAAACAGATCGCCGAGCATCTGAATTGTGGAATTGACGGCAAACTGCTTAGCCAGACAGAATACAAAGAAAAAAGTTTAACCCGCATTTTTGTATCGTACAATCAATGTTCCGGAGGTGAAATCGTAAAATATGATGAGGAAAAGAAGAAAAGAGATCTTTTCAACCTTACCATCAGACCAGGCATTAATTTCACATCCTTCACTAGATCTATTTCTTACGGTTATAAATCGGATGACATGGATTTTGGAAACAAAACTTCATTCCGGATAGGGCTGGAAGCTGAATTTGTATTGCCTTTCAATAAAAACAAATGGGCTATTTTTATTGAACCTACCTACCAGTCCTATAAAAGTGAAGCCGAGTATATTGAGAGTCCGGATACTTTCTTTGAGTACAGGACAAAAAGTACTATCGATTACCAGTCCATAGAAATCCCTTTTGGAGTAAGACATTATTTTTTCCTGAACAAGGATGCGAAAATTTTTGTCAACGCCGCGTATCTGGTAGATGTTAAAGTAAAATCAAACTTTACGCAAGGGCAATCTTCCTATGATCTGAAAGGAGGTAATAATCTTGTATTCGGAGCCGGTTTTAAGTATAACAACAGGTTCAGTGCTGAATTCAGATTCGGAACCGCCAGAACTCTTTTCCGAAATTATCGTAATATAAGTTCAGATTATAAAACGGCATCGGTAATTCTAGGCTATACTCTTTTCTAAAACTTTAAGATTTTTTTCACGAAAAAATTGCGTATTTTCGTTAATCTAAAAATTTAACAATTATGTCTTTAATAGAAGTTATACAATCTGGAAATTATGAATTAATTGACGTTCGCGAGCCGATGGAGCTTGAAATGGACGGAAATATAGATGGAGCCAAAAATATTCCTTTAGGTGAAGTGGAAGACAGAAAAGAAGAGATTTTAGCGATTGAAAAACCTGTGATTCTTTTCTGCAGAAGCGGAAACAGAAGCGGAAAAGCTCTGGAATATCTTAACGGACAAGGCTTAAAGGACGGCCATAACGGCGGAGGCTGGGCTGATCTGAAAGCTGTATTGGAAGCAAATCAAGGAACTTTTTAAAGTTCCTTTTTTTATCTCTATCCATTATGAACCTGAAAGAAAGATTTTCAGATCTCTGTCTGCCTTTTACAGGTGATCAGCAGCTCATCAGCAGACTATGGCGGGAAATTGAAACTCAATACTCTGAAAAAGGAAGATATTATCACAATCTTTTTCACCTGGAAAATATGTTTCAGGAACTGGAAGGGGTGAAAAACCTCATGGAAGATTTTGTAACGGTTTCTTTTTCCGTGTTTTATCATGATATTATTTATGATGCTTCTTCAAAGTCCAATGAAGAGAAAAGTGCATTATACGCTGCAAAAAGGCTTCAGAAACCAGGTTTGGATCCATCTGTAATCTCGAAAATATCAGCTCAGATTTTAGCAACCAAACAGCACCAGAAATCTGATGATAATGATACCAATTATCTTCTGGATGCCGATCTTTCTATTTTAGGAAAAGAATGGCCTTTATATTGGGAATACACCCGTAAGATCCGGAAGGAATACTTTATTTATCCTGATTTTCTCTACAAACCGGGAAGAAAAAAGGTTCTGAAACATTTTCTGGAACTTGAAAGTATTTTTAAGACAGATTATTTCAAAGAGAAATATGAATTTCAGGCAAAGGAAAATATTGCTGCTGAACTTAGCATGCTGTCCTAATACAAAAAGAAGATGCAGCAGAACTGCACCTCCTAAAAACATTCACTGATCAGCTTCATCAAACCACATTTCACTTTCTCTTATGAGTTCTCAAAAATAAGAATCATAGTACCATATATGATTGATTTTCGTTGTATTCTTTGTGTAAAATCCTGTCAGAATGCCAGTAAAGATAAATTTTATGAGCAGATGGAAAAAGGATTAAAAATATTATGTATTACAAATAATCACTTCCTGATTTTCTTAAAAGCTAAACAATTTAGAAATGTTCAACTGTAACCCGATTTATTAAGCGGAAGTGAATTCGAGCTAAAAAAGTCATCTGTGTACATAATGTGTACACATATGACTTTTTTAACGTAACTGATAAGGGAATCCCTCAATAACTAAAGGTATATTCTGATAAATTGGGATACTTTAGTGATCACCTGCTCCGGCACCTCTTTATGCGGTGTATGCCCTATTTCCGGGATGATATACTTTTCGGAGGGTCCGCTTACCTGGGAAACGGTCTTTTCAACCTGATCCAAAGTTCCGTACTCATCCGCATCCCCCTGAATGAAGAGCAACGGACACTGAATGTTTTTCAAAAGGGATTCAATGTTCCAGTTCCGGTAATCTGCGCGGGTCCAAGTTTCCGTCCAGGCTTTAAAAAGCATTTCCACTTTATCGCCGTGGTATTTCCGCAGACGTTCTGCCAGATTGGTGGTGTTATAAGCTTCCCGGGCATCATAGACACCTTTCAGGGTAACTTCTTCTACAAAAATATGTCCTGCTTCACAAACTACTGCTTCCACTCTTTCCGGATATTTTGAGGCAGTGATCAGAGCAATGGTCCCACCATCACTGTGTCCGAATAAAATAGCTTTGGGAATATCCAGTTCAATCAGCAGATCATTCAACAGATCAGCTTCCAGCTCCATATAATTGACAGGTCTTTCATAGGTCAGCATTGGACCGGATTTCCCGTAACCCAGCCTGTCATAGATTAAGATATTGCAGCCTGTAGCTTCAGATAATTTTTCAGGAAAATCCCTCCAAAGCTGGGTGCAGCCTAAAGAATCATGGAGAAAAACCAGAACCGGCCTATCTTCAAATGATTTATTGTATGTTATATAAATTTTATGGTCTCTTACTTCAATTATTCTTTCTTCCATTAATGATCTTCCTTTTATAATACCGGCATTATTGTTTCTTCAAACTCCTTAAGCAAATTATGGAAAACAGTTTCTACCGGAAGGATATCATTGATTAAAGCTGATACCTGCCCAATTTCGAGTTCTCCGTCTTCCATATCTCCTTCAAACATGCCACGCTTGGCTCTTGCCCGCCCCAGAGAGGCTATCAGAGCTTCTTTATTTCTTCCTGACTGGTAAATATCTTCCAGCTCTGTAAAGAATTTATTTTTAACCATCCTTACAGGGGCAAGTTCTTTTAAAGTAAGATGAGTATCTCCTTCATTAAGCTCCGTAATCTTCTTTTTCCAGTTTTCATGGGCACTTGCTTCCACAGTAGCTGCAAACCGGGAACCGATCTGAACGCCGTCAGCCCCTAAGATCATGGCTGCTTTCATCTGTGAACCCAGTGCAATTCCTCCGGCGGCAATCAGCGGTTTGGAGATATGCTTTCTTACATTCGGGATCAGGCAGAAGGTGGTGGTCTCATCTCTTCCGTTGTGCCCACCGGCTTCAAAACCTTCAGCTACTACTGCATCTACACCCGCTTCTTCACATTTCACAGCAAATTTGGTGGATGAAACTACGTGGGCTACTTTTATTCCTTCTTTTTGAAGGGTTTCCGTATAGGTTTTAGGGTTCCCGGCAGAGGTAAAAACAATCTTTATACCTTCTTCCAGGATAATCTGGATGATCTCTTCCAGGTTAGGATACAACATCGGAACATTCACCCCAAAAGGTTTATCTGTGGCCTGCTTACATTTCTGAATGTTCTCCCTCAGAATATCGGGATACATACTTCCTGCACCTATCAGACCCAGCCCTCCGCAGTTGGACACCGCTGAAGCCAGTCTCCATCCTGAATGCCAGATCATTCCGGCCTGGATAATGGGATACTGTATGTTAAAAAGTTCTGTAATTCTATTTTGACCAGCCTGTGCTTCCTGAAGCTTTTTGGCTGAACTGAAATCTATAAAATTGCTCATGCGTAAAAATAATAAAAACCGTGGTTTCTTCAGGAAATATCTTGATTTTTTAAGCACAAAAAAACCTCCAGAAGTTCTGAAGGTTTAGTATTTATTTTTTGATCGATTCTTTCTTCCAGTTGGCTTTGAAATTACAGGTATCGTAACGTCCGTCAATGGATATAAAGGTGGTTGGCAGTTTGGAATTGACAAATTTCTCAATCATTTCATTACGCTTTTTATTAAGCGCCATCTGCTTGATCCTGTTGTAATCTGTCTCCAGTGTGATCTGGTGGGCAGGAATCACATCTTCCTGCTTGATGATCTTTACCACTTTTCTCTTATTGTCTTCATCTTCGAAAGCAGCCGTGATATCCCCTTTGTTCAAACCTGCCAGCTCATAGCTGATAGACCCGGGAATACTTTCTCTTTCAATTTTATCGGAACCATCTGCTCCGGTAATAATTCCTCCGTTGAATTTTGTTTTCTTATCGTCGGAAAATTTAAAAGCCGCATCTTTAAATGTCATTTTCCCGGCAAGGACAAGACCTTTGATACTGTCTAATTTTGCTTTTGCCGTTTTAATTTCATCCTCTGTAGGAGTAGCTTTCAACAGGATATGTCTTGCATCATATACTTTCCCTGATTTTTTGATCAGCTGTATGATATGGTATCCGAATTCAGATTCAACAGGTTCTGAAATTTCGTTTTCCTGAAGGTTCAGAGCTGCAGCCTCAAATGGTTTTACCATCTGTCCTTTATAGATGTTCTTGTACAATCCTCCGTTGGCAGCGGATCCTTCATCCTCGGAATAAATTCTGGCCTGGCTTTCGAAAGTTTCCCCTCCTGCAATATCCTGCTTGATTTTCTTCAGCCTTTTGATAAGATCTTCCTTGTGTGCTTCTGTAAGCTTAGGATACATCATGATCTGGGCTAAAGAAATTTCGTCCTTCACTTCAGGAAGCTGCGATTTGTACATATTATAGAAGTCGGTCACCTCGTTTGGCGTTACATCTGCCTTTTCAGTGATACGCTGATACTTTGCCTGCCCGTAATATTGGTCAATATCAATTTTCTCAATCGCGTTTTTCATTTCAAATGAATTTCTGAACTTATACGCGGTAAGCATTGTTTTTTCGTCCGGGAACTGGGAAAGCAGCTGACGGTATTTTGCATTCGCCTGCTCTTTAATTGCAGCAGAACGGTTTTCAATAAGTGTATCTTTTTTAGCTTCGTATACAAGAAGTTTGTTACTGATCAGGTTTTCAAGGAAGTCGCATTTATCAGTCTGGGAAGCTCCCTGTTGTTTGGCATAGTTCATCTGCTCATTCACATCAGATTCCAGAACAATTTCATCCCCGATAACAGCAGCAATACCATCCACCAATTCTCCCGGTTTTAACTGAGCATTCATGTTTGAAGAAAATATCATCATGAAAATCCCAAGAAGAAAAGTGATTTTTAGTTTATTTGTCATTTTACTATTTTAAACAAGTTGCAAATTTAGAATTCTTAACGAATTACTCTAAATTTTTTATTATAAATATTTCTTAAAAAGACTTATTTATTGCAGTTCAACATCGAATGTTGTTAATTCTTTAAATTGTCTTAATCTGCTGAACATATCAGATTCATTCACCTCTTCAATTCTTTCTGTTCCGAATTTTTCAACGGTGAAAGAAGCCATGGCAGAACCTACGATTAAAGCGGATTTCATCGTGTCGAAATCAAACTTCCCTTTTTTAGCAAGATAAGCGGCAAAACCTCCTGCAAAAGTGTCTCCGGCACCGGTTGGGTCGAAAACGTCCTCCAACGGAAGCGCAGGGATCGCAAATACTTTATTATCGTGGAAAAGTAAAGCACCGTGCTCTCCTTTTTTGATGATTACATAATCAGGACCCATGGTATGGATCTTTTTAGCTGCTTTTACCAGAGAATATTCTCCTGAAAGCTGTCTTGCCTCCTCATCATTGATGGTGATCACATCTGTTTTAGCGATCATATCCATTAAGGTATCAAGAGCACAATCCATCCAGAAATTCATGGTATCAAGGATCACCAGTTTCGGACGGTTATTCATTTTTTCCAGTACGGACAGCTGAACACCCGGGTGAAGATTTCCGAGAAGAAGAATTTCTGCATCCTGCATAGAATCAGGAATTTTAGGATCAAAATTCTCTAAAACGTTTACTTCTGTAGCCAAAGTATCTCTGGTATTCAGATCATTGTGGTATTTTCCGGACCAGAAGAAGGTTTTTCCTTCTTTTATGATCTCGATTCCTTCAATATTTATATTCCTGTTTGAGAACATATCAAGATGTTCCTGCGGGAAATCTCCTCCTACCACAGAAACAATTCCGGATTTAACGCCCAAAATAGAAGAAGTAATCCCAATATAAGTGGCTGCTCCTCCTAAAATTTTATCAGTTTTACCAAACGGCGTTTCAATTGCATCAAATGCAACGCTTCCTACAACTAAAAGTTTCATATATTTTTCAATGTATTTTAAAGTCTATTATTTTTTCCATTCAAAAGTGTCCAGCAGGTGTTTCATATCATTTTTGATATAGTTCACCGCCGGGGCCAGAGAATCCGGTTTCGGTCTTGTGTTAAAGTATAAATAAGCAGTCACAAAGTGTTTTGTACTGTCTGTGATGTAAAATTGAAGATTGGAAGCACTCTGCCCCTTCAGTTCATAGAAATTACCATAGACTTTTTTGTCGGGGTATTCAAATGATTTGGTATCTATGGAGCTTGCTTTGATGGTGTGTTCGTACACCATTTTTTCCGTTTCTTTGATGTGAGCTGCAAAATCATTCTGTATCGGATAGTAAGTCACGAACAGTTTTGCTTTCATTTTCGGGTAATTGATGTAGTACCAGCACGGCTTTTTGGCATCTGATATCCTTGCAAAATCCGAATATTCAAAAGTGTAGGCACAGTTGTTTTCAAATTTCTGATATCTCGGTTCCGGGTATTCGAGACGCAGCTCACCGGAAGGCTTGGGAACGTGATCTTTTCCACACGAAATTAAAAGCAGTGATACAAAAATAAAAATGACGTTTTTAATCATTTTGCAAAAGTACAAATTAGATTTTAGATTTTGGGAGACAAATTTCAGTCTTTCAGAGAGTTTTGAATGTAGTTTTCCAGAGGCTTGGGAAAAGATTTTTCATGGGAACCTTCAACATCTGTAATGATATGCTGATTCTGTGTGACAAAGCGGTTCCAGATCTCTTCTGAAGCCACCTCAACGTTTGCTATCTCAATGGTGAGATTCTTGTGGGTAAGCTTATGGGTAACCGTTTTTATATTCTTAATGAAAGGTTCCAGCTCAGAAGAAATTTCCTGGGGAAACTCAAATAGTTTTTTCCAGATGAAGTCGTCTTTTCTCTGGCGGATCAAAAACTGCCCGTTTCTGTGCACGAAAAAATATTTCATAGCCAGGTCTTCGGTTTTTACTTTTTTAGTTTTTACCGGATAATCTGATGTTCTTTCCATGGAAAAAGCAAGGCAGTCATCATTCACAGGACATTCGCCGCAGAGAGGGTTTTTAGGCTTACAGATCTCGGAACCCAGATCCATCATAGCCTGATTGAAATCGCCCACATTGTCAGGCATGATCAGTGAAGCAAGCTGAGAGAAATAAGAAAAAGCCCTTGAGTTTGAAATATCAAAATCATCCGCAAAAATACGGCTTAAAACCCGGTAAAAATTTCCGTCTACGGCAGGTATTTTTCCATCGAAACAGATGCTTGAAACTGCTGCTGCGGTATATTTTCCTACTCCTTTTAACTTTAAAATTTCTTCATATTCATGAGGAAAGCTTCCCTGATAATCATTCATAATCTGCTTTGAAGCTGTATGAATATTGATCGCTCTTGAATAATATCCCAGGCCTTTCCAATATAGTAAAACTTCATTTTCATCAGCTTCGGCCAGGGTTTTCACATCGGGAAATCTTTTAATGAAGTTGTTATAGTGATTCAGTCCCTGGCTGATCCTTGTCTGCTGAAAAACAATTTCACAGATCCAGATCTTGTAAGGGTCTTTTGTCTGTCTGAAAGGCAGATCTCTTGCATTTTTTCCGTACCAGCCAAGCAGTTTATTTCCGATGTGAAGGAAACCTGAGCTTTTATTTTCTCTTTTCAAAAACCTTTGTTTAAAATCATTTGAAGGGACTTCCACTCAGTATTGTATTGAATGCTTCGACTCTGCTCAGCATGACAGAACAAACCAGTTGTCTTATCTGAGAATGACTGTAAACTGTCATGCTGAGCGGAGTTGAAAGCATCTTTACATTCTATTGACTCACAAAATGTAACTGACGCAATCCCCGTCCTGCAAAGATAAAACTATTTATCCTTTTTCACTGAATATACCGGAGCTGCTTTCAGCCATTCATATTTAAGGTTTCTTTCTGCGGCAATAAAGCGGTAACCTTCCAGCTTTTTCAGGTAGAGATACATGGAATCGGTTTTAAGTTTAAGCCTTTGATGGGAAAGGAACATAAAAGGGTATTCTGCCACGGAATCTCTTACCGTTTTCAGTACTTTTCCGGATCTTACTTTATATAGAAAGAATGTTTTTCCTCTTCCTTTTGAACTGTCTGCAAGCTTTACATTGGAACTCGCAATGACGAGCTCACTGCCGTCAAAACATTCTTCTTCATTCATAATATAGGCTTTTCCTTCCTGGCGTTCATCTTTAAAAAGGTCTACCGAATAGTGATCCGGTGCCTGGTATTTTTTTTCACATGCAGATAATGCCATTAGCAGTAGCAGTGGCAGGAAAAAGACGGGGCTTTTTTTGATCACATTAATTTTCATATGAATCGGAAGTAAAAAACCGATGTAAAAATGCATCGGTTTTTATTATTAAAAGTTGGTTTATTATTATTCCTGAGTATATTGTGCATCCCATTCGTTGCCATCATCTCCTTTGTGTCCGTCCAGTTTGATCACGAAACTTTTTGTAGGGAAATAAGGGGTCATACGGATGTCAAGCCATACTCTGTCTTTGTTTACTTTGTCCTGCTCGAAACGAACAATTTTGAACTTTTCAATCAGTTTATCCGGTCCTTTGATATTGTCAAGGAAGGTTACGATCTGTCTTCTCAGATCATCTTCGTTCTTGGCATTCCAGTTCTCGAAGGCTCTTCTGTTCAGGAAGTCAAGTAAAACTTTAGTTACATAGTCGAATACACGTACTACAGAATAGGTCTGAAGACCGATGTTATCCCCTGTAAATAATGTTTTGGCAGAGAATGCCATGATCTTTCCATATTCGTTCACCATAGGAACAAGACCCATTTTTTCCAACTGAGAAATTTCGCTTTTCTTCAGTTCGAATTTTACGGCGTCTACTTCATTGATATTACCGTGTTTTTTACCGGCTGCTACCTGAGACATCAGGGTTTTGTGGATTTTTCCGGCCAATGAAGTGGAAGGCGGAAGTTCTACGTTCTCTTCTTCACCTACTTCTTCAGCTCTTCCTCTACCTACCAGCCAGTTACACGTCATAATCACATTACTTCTGTGAAGCTCGCCTCCGGTAAGGTTGGCGGAGTGGAATAAATCCACCACATCATCCGGCTTATCAAGGTTGGCGAAATCGGTAACCATCATTACTTTATTCTCGTTACAGATTTTGGCCCATTTTTCAATGACTTTATTTGATCCTAAATAGCCTGGAATGGCCAGAATTGAATAGTTATCCCTAAGGTCAAGACGGTCATAATAATTCTTGAATTCTTCGGAAATAGCATCAATAAATAAAGGATTATCCAAATCTGAAACCTGTTCAAGACTTGCATTAACGATGCTTACGTTATCCACTTTATCCAATTCTGTATTTTTATAGAACTGGGCTACGGTTCTGTAGTTGGTTTCCAACATACGAACTGAATCAAGTGCATTTTTCAAATTGGTTTTCAGATTCTGATCGGCTGCCTGTGCTTTATTTTTACAGGTATCCGCCATTTTATCTGCAGATTCGTTTCCTTCCAGAAGACTTACCCAAAGGCTTATTTTCTGGAGAAGCTCTTTTCTTTCTTCGGATTTATTATTATCATTCAGGAAAATTTCTTTCCTTGCTTTTCTGGTTGGGTTCATATTGGCGATACCGTCTACAACGGATTCCACAAAGCCAAACCCTCCTAATTTATTGAGCTCGGCAAGCGGGTTGCCTTTCGGCTGCCCTGAGTGTTGCTGTTGCTGACCCTGCTGTTGGCTTTCCTGTGCCTGTAATTTGCTATCCATGATTTGATTTAGTGTAAATAATTATTTTTCAAGTTCTTGTGCCACATCTTTCAGTACTTCAATGAAGGCAGCTCTGGTCTGCTCATTCTCCAGCATATTACGCAGAATTTTATTGGTTTTCAGCTGACGTACGATTTTATTGTACTGTTCCTGCTCCATGCTAAGCTGCTGCAAATAGTCTGATTTCTGAGTAAGATTTTTTGGGGTGAAGTCTGCAAGATTCTGAAAACGGAATTCCTCTTCCACAATACCTCCGTCTTCCGTTTCGTGCTGTACCGCTACAGAAGGCTGGAAATGCCTGAAAACATCATCCACTGTTTTTAGTCCTGTTACGATTTCAGGGGTATAAGATTCGTCCGTAGTAAGCTGGCTTACTATCAGTGATTTGTTTTCCTGTATTTCCTGAATAGCTTCATTAGCGTCTACTTTTACCTCGTTTCCGCCAACACCATAATTAAACATTGCCATATTATTATTATTTTGAGATTTCTGATTCTGGTTTGGATCTGTCTTTGAGTAATTTACTGATGAATCAAATAAATTACCAATCCAATGTTTAAATTTAAAAAAAAACTGTAACATACAAAATTTTGTCAAGATTTTTCTTGATATATTTCAATTAACCCATAATATATATATCGTAAAATCATGTCTTTACGATGTCACTAAACTATGAAAAAATAAATAAAGATAAGCTATGGAGATGTAAAATAAAAACTTTGTGCTCCCTGTATGGATAAAAAGCACCAAACTGCTGTTAAAATGAGAATTCTTACGGAATGAGGAAAAAATATTCTTTATATTTAAACAAAACAACAGCGTCATGAAAGATGTAAAGATTGCGTTCAGAAAACCCATTTATCCTGTTTCGGAAGCATTAAATCAGTATCTGGAAAAACATAACAGGACCACGAAGATCCAGTTTTTGTATGAAGACCTGTTAAGATTCAGTGACAGTGTGAATATCCTGGATAAGGACGGAAAAGATACTTTGTGGCTTGGCGTCATGTATCCTGAACATGAATTTAACGAGATAGAGGCCAATTTAAATAAGATCTACACCCTTCTTCATTCTGACGGTGATGAAGCTACTTTACCCTACCTGAAAGTAGATACCATCGATTTTTGTACCTTCGGAAACTCAAAACCTTTCCGGATCCGGGTGAGAAATATTCTCAACGATAATCATACTAATTTTTATATCAAACAGGCCGATGCTTCGCGTATTTACGGACTGGAAATTGAAGACCTGCTTTCTCCCAACCGGATTAACTTCCTGATTTATAAAAACACCCTGATAGAAGAGCATATCTTAGGGATTCCCGGAGATGTTTTTATTCAGAAACATTTACAGAATTGTACGGAACTGGAAAAAGCACAGATTTCCAAAGAGTTTGTAAAATTCAATGAACGTTGTCTCATCGGGCTGCTTGGTGATATGCGGTCTTATAATTATGTGATCATTCCCATTCACGATTTTGATCAGGTGATTTACAGAATCCGGCCTATTGATTTTGATCAGCAAAGCTATGAAGGGAATCTTAAGGTTTATCTCCCCCAGTATTTCAAAGAAAACAATGTGATGGTTCAAATGGTGCTGGAAAAACTTAAACCTAATTCGATAGAGCAATATCGTAAGGAAGTCCGTTCACAGATTATCAAGAGGGTGACGAGCAGCCAAAACAGATTCGAGGAACTTATTGCTATTATGAAAAAAGATAATATTGCGCCGGAGGCCCATGTTACCGAGCTGAAAACAGCTCTGCAGAAGCTTACTTATGATGTCAATTTCAAGTATTGCAAAACCATGGGAGATATTATAGAAACGGGAATAAAGTTTGTCCTGAAAAATTATAAGAAAGCCTACTAAAAAGAAAATCCATCCCGCATTCAGCCGAGATGGATTTTTTCTTTTCTAACAATTTCCGGTTCTTCTACCAGATTTTTATCCTGTCCTGAGGTGCTTTGTACATTTTGTCGCCAGGTTTTATGTCAAATGCTTTGTTGAACGCATCCTGATTCACCAGCGGACCAAATGCCCTGAACACTCCCGGAGAGTGCGGATCTGTCTTCACCTGGTTGATCATATACTGGTCTGTGGATTTTGTTCTCCAGACCGTAGCCCAGCTCATAAAGAACCTCTGATCCTGTGTAAATCCGCTTATCTTTCCTGGGTTTCCTTTATCTTTTAAATACATCTGAAGGGCATCATAAGCTACCGCTACCCCACCCAAATCACCGATATTTTCACCGCTTGTAAATTTACCGTTCACAAAGCTTCCTTTTACCGGTTCGTAAGCGCTGTACTGGGCAGCAAGCTGTCCCACTTTAGCATCAAAATTCTTACGGTCAGCATCCGTCCACCAGTTATTAAGGTTTCCATCACCGTCAAAACGTGATCCGCTGTCATCGAATCCGTGGGAAATTTCGTGACCAATTACCGCACCAATGCCTCCGAAATTCACGGCAGCATCTGCTTTAGGGTTATAGAAAGGCGGCTGAAGAATAGCTGCCGGGAACACAATCTCATTGTTGGATCCGCTGTAGTAAGCGTTTACGGTTTGCGGCGTCATTCCCCATTCCGTTTTGTCTACCGGCTTACCTACTTTATCAAGACTTCTCTGGTACTGCCATGCAGATACATTCTGAAGATTGGAATATAAGGTAGCTCCCTGTTTCGGAGATTCTACTTTCAGTTTTGTATAATCTTTCCATTTATCCGGATAAGCAATCTTCACGGAAAATTTGGACAGTTTCTCCTGAGCCTTCACTTTGGTTTCAGCAGACATCCAGTCTATATCATTAATATGTTTCCTGAATGATTTTAAAAGGTAATCGATATAAGTTTCCATCTGCGCTTTTGCCTCCGGAGTGAAATATTTTTCAACGTATAATTTACCGAAAGCCTCACCCAGAACGCCATTCACAAGAGAAAGTCCTCTTTTGTCCATCGGGCGCTGTTCTTTCTGGCCCTGAAGGTATTTGGCATAGAAATCAAACCTGATCTGCTCAAGGTTATCATCAAGGTTGCTGGCATTTCCGTTGATCAAGTGGTATTTTAAATAATCTTTCAGCAGCGGAAGGTTCTTTTCGGTGATGAACTGATCCATATTCTGATAATATTTCAGTTCCCCGATGATCACTCTATCTGTATTCACACCTGCATCTTTCAGGTATTTCGCCAGATTAACGTTTTTAACCAGCCCTGAAAGCTCTGTTACATTTTTCGGATTATATCTCAGATTGGCATCCCTGTTTTGTTCCAGTGTCAGCAGATAATTGGCCAGCTGCTTTTCAAAGGCCACTACATTCTGTGCCGCCTGGTCAGCATTTTTATTTCCTAAAACTCCGAACAGCTTTCCTACGTACGTCTGGTATTCTGCCAGGGTTTTGGTATTGGCGTCATTCACTTTCTGATAATAATCTCTACCCAATCCCAGATCCGGACCGCCCAAATATACCGCGTTCATTTTAGAATTCTTCATATCGGCGCTTACCCTCCATCCGTAGAAAGAATTGTCTCCTAATTTTGTAGCTTCAAGAAGGTATTTCTGAAGGTCATTAAGGTTTTTAATCGCTTCTATTTTTGCTAAATCCCCTTTGATGGGAGCCAGCCCTTCAGCATTTCTTTTGTTCACATCCATGAAAGAAGCGTACAGGTTCTGGATCTTCTGGCCTTCCGAGCCTTCAGAATAGGATTCGGATAAAATTTTGTTTAAAATATCCAGTGAGGCATCATCCACATTTTCTCTCAAAGCATTGAAAGAACCCCAGCTTGCCTTATCGGAAGGAATCTGAGTGGTTTTCACCCAATTTCCGTTCACGTAGCTAAAAAAATCATCCTGCGGACGAACATTTTTATCCATATAAGATAAATTGATTCCTTCCTCTTTTCCATCTTCTTTCATAGGTTCTGCAGCGTTTATCGTGGTTTCAGCTTTAGTTTCTGTACCTGCTGTTTTCGCCGTTCCGCACGAGTTTAAAAATACAATGCCGGAAAGAGCAAGTATTCCAATATTTAGCTTTTTCATTAAAAAAATTTTAGTTGATATACGAATATATCAAATATACAAACTTTAGTGATAAGTGATTAATGATAATTGATAAATGATGAAAATCTGACAGTTTGGGTTTGAGGGTTTGAGAGTGTTAGGGTTTTAGAGTATAGCAGTGTACAGATGTGAGACTTCCCTAATCCCTATAGTCCCTAATCCCTAATCCCTGCTACCTAAAAAAACAAAACCGCTCATTGCTGAACGGTTTGTTATAGTTACCAGATTTTGATTCTTTCTTCCGGAGTTTTGTATAATTTGTCTCCTTGTTTCACGTCAAATGCTTTGTAGAAAGCATCCACGTTGATGAGTGGACCAAAGCTTCTGAAATATCCCGGAGAATGCGGGTCAGTTTTCACCTGGTTGATCATATATTTTTCACTGGATAAAGTTCTCCAAACGGTTGCCCAGCTTAAGAAGAATCGCTGATCCTGGGAGAATCCGCTGATTTTTCCAGGGTTTCCTTTATCTTTTAAATACATCTGAAGGGCATCGTAAGCGATATTTACTCCGCCTAAATCAGCGATGTTTTCACCGTTTGTAAAGGTACCGTTCACGAAAGTTCCTTTTACAGGTTCGTATTTGTCATATTGAGCGGCAAGTGCTTTAGTTGCTTTTTCGAAGTTGGCTTTATCTTCAGGAGTCCACCAGTCTACCAGGTTTCCGTCTGCATCAAACTGAGCTCCCGAATCATCAAATCCGTGGCTCATTTCGTGACCGATTACGGCACCGATTCCTCCGAAATTCACGGCAGCATCAGCTTTTGGATTGAAGAAAGGCGGCTGAAGGATTGCAGCAGGGAATACGATTTCGTTGTTTACCGGATTGTAGTAAGCGTTTACCGTCTGAGGCGTCATGCCCCATTCTGATTTGTCAACAGCTTTTCCAATCTTTGCAAGATCTTTATTGTATTGCCATTCTGTAATGTTCTGAAGGTTTCCGTACAGGCTTCCTCCTTTAGCTTCAGAAACGATATCCAGTTTTGAATAATCTTTCCATTTGTCCGGATACGCTACTTTTACGGTAAACTTATTCAGCTTGGTCATTGCTTTTTCCTTCGTGGTAGAAGACATCCACGCCAGGTTATTGATGTGAACTGCGAAGCTTTTCTTTAAATAGTCAATCAGTTCCACCATCTGGGCTTTTGCTTCAGCCGGGAAATATTTTTCAACATACAGTTTTCCGAAAGCTTCCCCAAGAGTACCGTTGATTAACTCAAAACCTCTTTTGTTCAATGCTCTCTGCTCCTGCTGGCCTCTTAAATATTTACCATAGAAAGCAAATTTCATATTTCCAAGGTTTTCGCTCAGGTAAGAAGCGCTTCCGTGGATCATGTGGAATTTCAGATAATCCTTGATCACAGGAAGGTTCTGGGCATTCACCAGTTTATCAAATTCTTTGTAATACCCGATTTCCCCGATGATCACTTTATCCGTGCTTACTCCAACTTTTTTAAGATAAGCAGGAATATCCACTCCTTTTACCAGTGTTGAAAGCTCAGCCATTGTTCTTGGGTTGTACTGAAGGGTATTGTCACGGCTCTGCTCGTTGGTCAGATATGTTTTAGCAATGCTTTTTTCGTAATCAACGATTCCTTTAGCAGCTTCATCAGCGTTTTTATAGCCTAATTCTTTAAGCATGGAAGCTACATACTTCTGATATTCAGCAAGGGCTTCCGTATTTTTTTCGTTTACTTTCTGATAGTAATCTCTTCCTAATCCTAAAGACGCATTTCCTAAGTAAACGGCATTCATTTTAGAATCTTTAAGATCAGCATCTACTCCCCATCCGTATAATGTATTTTCACCGTCTTTAGTAACTGAAATCAAGTAATTCTGAAGGTCTGCAAGGTTTTTGATGGCATCAATTTTATTCAGGTTGGCCTGGATAGGTTTGATTCCGTCTGCATTTCTTTTCTGCATGTTCATGTACGTAGCATACAGATCCTGGATCTTTTTCCCTTCGCTTCCGTCAGCAAATTTATCTTTCAAAAGAGAGTTCAGAATCGTCATTGAATTGTTGTCTGTATCCTCAGCCAGTTTGTTGAAACTCCCCCATGTAGGTTTGTCAGAAGGAATTTTAGCTGTTTTCATCCACGTTCCGCTTACGTAGTTATAAAAATCATCCTGCGGACGTACTGAAGTATCCATAAGGCTAATATCCAAGCCTTTATCTGTGCTGTTAACTGCTGTTTTCACGGCTTTAGCCTGCCCGTTCACTGTATTCAGTGAGCAAACTCCTGCCAATAAAAACAAAGAAAGCGTTAGTTTTTTCATTATGATAGCAATTTTTGTTATATGTCTGTCTTTTTAATAATTTGTTACGTTAATTTTAATAAAATATCAACGGCACCATCTATTGATTATTTTAAACCCTGATAGTTAAAACTCATTCTGAAATTAACAGCCCTACCAGATCCTGAATAATCTTCTGTGAAACAAAATTCATAAAATCAATCCGGTCTAAATGAGGCAGGTATAATTTTGAAGTGACTTCTTTATCTTTGATTCGTATGGTGTAGAAAACCGTTCCCACTTCTTTGCCATCCTCCCCTTTACCAGGGCCTGCAACACCTGTTGTAGACAGGGAAATATCCGTATCAAACAATTTCTGACAACCCAGTGCCATCTCCGCAGCGACCTGCTCACTGACCACCGTAAACTGATCCACCGTATCCTGAGAAACGTTTAAAATCTGAACTTTCTTTTCCGTGGCATAGGCTACTATTCCTCCAAGAAAGTATTTTGAACTCCCGGAATTGGACGTGATCATTTTGGCCAGTTCACCTCCGGTACAGCTTTCTGCGGTGGAAATTGTCAGTTTTCTTTCTGCAAGAAGCTCTGCAAGAATATTTTCTATTTTATCTTCAGTCACCGCAATGACATGGCCTTCCACCAGAGGGAGAAGTTTCTGTATTTCATGCTCAGCCTGCTGTTTTAAAGCCTCCTCATTCTCTCCGGATGCTGTAATTCTCAGCTTCACACGGGTTCCTACCGGCAGATAAGACAATGTCATATTTCCGGGAAGGGCGAGTTCCCAGTCTTCAATGGTATCTGCGAGAATACTCTCGGGAATTCCCACCACGGAAACTATTCTGGTGTGGATATAGTAAAGGTTGAATTTTTCTTTCAGATAAGGAATAATCTGATCCCTGATTAATGGTTTCACTTCATATGGAACTCCCGGAAGGCTGAAGCTCAATTTCCCGTCCTGCTCCATCATCATACAGGGTGCGGTCCCGAAGTGGTTCTGAAAAACTACCGATTTTGTAGGGACGAACGCCTGTTCTTTGTTCCGTTCAAGAATATCAATGCGCCCCCGTTTTTCCATATAATTTCTAAGGTGGTTGAACGTAACCTCATCCAGTGCAATCTCGTCATTAAAAAATTCGGCCAGCGCTTTTTTGGTCTTGTCATCCCTCGTAGGGCCCAGACCTCCTGTGGTAATGACGAGATCGCCCAGCTCAAAAGCAGTTTTTAAAGTATTTTTAATGGTATCGATCTCATCGGAGATGGTGAAGATCTGTGTAACCTGTATGCCGATGTTTTTAAGTTCAGTGGCAATAAAATTAGAATTGGTATCAACGGTATTTCCGGAAAGGATTTCATCACCAATAGTGATCAGAACAGCTTTTTCCATATGGTAATTTTTGAAAAAAAATCTTCTGCAAAGGACGGGAAAAATGGTGAGAGGGCAATGGAGAAAAGGGGAAAATAGTAAAAAGGCGAAAGGGCGAAAGGGCAAAGGAAGCTGAGAAAGCGAAGAAAGCTAAGAGCGTGAATTTGCTTATTTGTGAATTTGCTAATCGGCCGTTTTACCGTTTTGCTTTTTAGCCCTTTTGCGGTTTAGCCTTTTTGCCATCTTTTCTTTCTCAGCTTTCTTCGCCTCATTAGCTAATTACTGATTATGCTTCACCCAGATCAGCTCATCTGTAGTATAGCCGATCTTTTTTGCTTTTTCGAGGAAACGCTGTTTTATGCTTTCAGGGATGGTGGTGGTACGGGACAGGATCCAGAGGTATTTTAAACTGTTTCCGGCAACCAAAGCGTACTGATAATCTTCATCGATATCAATGACGTTGTAGCCGGCCCATATCGGTTTGAAAAATGAAACTTTAAGCCGGGCTTCGGTTTTATCTTTCACGAATCTGGCTTCACCCACAGATTCTTTCCATTCTTTTTTAACGTAATTATAGCCTTTATTGCTTACGCGGATAGAACCATTGGGGTTTTCAGAATACTCGGCGGTTACATTGTCCATATCCTTTTCGAATCTGTAATCGAAGCGGGCTATTTCATACCATCTTCCGAGGTATTTTTTAGCATCAAAATTACGGACGGCTGTTGCTCCTTTCGGAATTCCTGTTGAACAGGAGCTGTAAATCATGAGACCTAAAACCCCTAATGCCACGGGAACAGCAATTTTCTGGAACGTTTTCATAATGGATATTTTGTGTGGTTGCCGTGAAAACTTCAAAAATAATGCCTTTGGGCTGTTAAGGAACGATAAATTCTATGAAAAGACCTTCAGAAAATTGTCTTTGAAACTGCCGGAAACTTCAATTTCCGTATTATCCGAAAGCATGACCGTCCCGCTTTTGTGGTAAGATTTTACAAAGCCTGCGTTGATGATGTGGGAACGGTGAACCCTGACGAACGGATTCTCCAGAAGATCATCAAAATGTTTCAGGAAACGGCATACCATTTTTTTGGAACCGTCCGTAAGATAAACCTGGGTAAAATTTCCGTCTGCCTGCAGCCTGAGGATATCTTCGGTTTTCACCACATCAAACCCCTGAAGTGTGGGTAAAATGAGTTGTTGTTTTTCAGGTTTCAGTTTTAAATTTTCAAGAAGAATTTTATTGCGATTGATTTCTTCCTTTTTTTCAAGGCTTTCAGCGACTTTATTCACGGCCAGAATCAGTTCCTGGATATCTATCGGCTTTAAAATATAATAGCTTGCCGATTTATTGAGCGCCTGCAAAGAATACTGGGAAAATGCAGTGATGAAAATAGTTTCGTAAGACAGATCTTTTGTGGCTTCCAGCACATCAAACGCATTCCCGAACGGCATCTCTACATCCAGAAATACCAATTGAGGTTGGGTTTCATTGATCAAGGGAACGGCTTCTTTAATATTTTCAGCCTCGCCTGCTATTTCCACCTGCGGGCAGTATTTTGTGAGATAGTTTCTCAAAACTTCTCTGGCTATAAGCTCATCGTCTACGATTACGGATTTTATTTTCATTGTTTCTGGTTGTAGGTGGCAGATATTAGGTAATAGGTGGCGGGGATATGGGAAAAAGTTATTGGTATTTGCCGTTTTTGAATTTCAAGATGCGGTAAGAGGTTTTTGAGGTTTCGTTTTCCTTGCAGTCTCCGTTTACATCTTTGGTTTTTCTGTTGACCGAGGTGGTTTTGATTTTAAGATCAGTAAAGCTGTTCGTTTTTGTCTTATCCATTATAATCACGGAAGTATCATCGTCAGATTCACCGGTACAGCGGGTATTCCATTCGACACTGTAGCGGCTTAGTTCAAATTCATTTAAAACTTTTTTAAGGGTTTGCCCCGCCGGATAATACAGTGAGATCGTTTCAGAAGAATACGGATTGGGCTGGCTTCCGTTCCTGACACTTACTTTTACGCCAAAAGCGCGGATTCCGCTGCTGATGTTGTACAGGCCTGTATCTATCATCATACTTTGGAGCATAACAGCGTCTGATGTAATGTCAACCGGATCGAAATACTTATTTTTGATTTCACCATTTTCATTGGTGATCACAATATAATTCCGGACTACGAAAAAGTCGTCCTCCTCTTTTCCCTGCAGAACCGGAAGCACTGCAATGTATGACTCTTCTGCGCCCGGCATTTTCTTTTCGGTGCAAAATTCTTCTTTGATTCTGGTTTTATCGAGCTTCAGGGCTTTTACCATCTTATCAAACCTGTCGATATTCATCTCCTGTCCCTGCAAGGTTCCTGTCCATAGAGATATCAGTATCGCAATAAATACATATTTGTTCATTTTCAATTGAGTCCGGTAAAATATCCGGATATTCATGTAAAAATAAAAAATATTTGGCTTACAGGATTATTTCCGGACAAAACCTGAACCCAATCACCCTTCAGACCCGTTTCCACTTCCAGGCATAGACCACGATGAGTATCGTGATGAAGCTTTCCACCAGGGCCAGGAAAACATAAAAGGCACGCCATGCCGTGAGGGAAGTCACCGCGATAAGCAGCATGACCGCTGTAAAAAATATTCCTAAACTAATATTAAGAATTCTGTTGACCTGCGGTTTTACAATAAGAGATAGAAAAACCATCACAGCCGGAAGCGAGAGTGCAAACGCCGCGATGAACAATTTCACAGGGGTATCCAGCAGATTGGTTCCTTCTACGAGGCCTTTTGCTTTCTGAGGAACATATAATTCAAAATAATCGCCGTAGAGATAGCACAATGTGACAGCAGCCCAGAGACTTGAAAGTATCATTCTGATATTCACTTTCGCATCTTCAAATTTTGCAGAAGTATTCATGATGAAGTATTTTTTGTTTGGTTAATTGGTCTGTTTTCTGTTTTTAACACCGCCAATCAGCAGCCATAGACACATTCCTATTTCACCGATTGAAGCAGGAAGCGTTATATAGCCGGATATGGCGTAGTCTGAAAAATCAGGAATAATGGTCCTTCCCAGTACATTGAGGACATAGCCTACACATCCCAGCATTAAAAAAACTCCTAAAATTCTGGGTAAAAAACCGGATTTACAGACCAGGTATCCAAATGGCAAAAGCCAAAGCCCCCAAAAGATCTGAACAATTAAAATTCCTTTGTTGTAGCTATTCAAAAGAAACATCACCTGTGCCTGCAACTGCTCTGCATTGAAGGCTTTTAAATATCCGGCTCCTTCAACGATCGTGAGCACAGAAAATTTATTCTGTAAGTTGAGAAACGAAATGGGAATACTGATCAATGCCAGGATCACCATGAGCTTTGCGTAAGCTCCATTGACGTCTTTCAACAATCTGTAAAGAACAAGGGGAAGCAGTGTAAAGGCAATATAGCAGATCATGCTTCCGGCAATACTTAACCTGAAAAGTTGTGAGGATTGGAAAATCTGTTGAAAAGTAAGGGCCGGATCTTCCCGCACGATAAGCTTCGAGGGTACATACATTAAGCTGAAAAGCCCAGTCAATACAACAATAAGGTAAAGGAATCCTGCCTGTCTGGCCGTTTTGTTTTCGGTAGTCATCTTTTTAGTTTTACCTATAAGACAACATTTATTTTAAATTGGTTACAGAATAATGAAAATGACCTGTAATGGTCCGGAAGCATGAAGATTGAAGAGGGAAGTTATTGAAGTCTGAAAAAGAACTTTAAAGGAATTGTATTAATTTTTTTAAACTGCTTTATAAATTCTATGGCTGGTATTTAGTATTAACTCATATAGCAACTTCCAGCCTCTCGCTTCCAGCTTCCAGCCACTTCATATTAAATTTTATAACTGATCTCCACCAGAACTCCCTGCTCACCGTTTTTATCAGTCACCTTACACCGGATATCCTGGTGGTATAGGTCATTCAGCAGCTTGATTCTTTCCATGGTATTTTTCATTCCACGGCCTTCCCTCGTTTTCTGATGCTGGGTTTTCTGCTTTTTGCTTTCTTCAATACCAATTCCATTATCTTCAATGGTGATTTTCAGGTGATGATCCTCTTTTTCAAAATCAAGTTTTAAAAATCCTTTATCACTTCTGTAACGGAGTCCGTGCCACACGGCATTTTCAAGGAACGGCTGAATCAGCATCCCAGGAATTTTCAGGCTTTGCGTATTCAGGCTTTCGTCTACGTTAATTTCATAGTCAAATTTATCTGCAAAACGTGTTTTTTCGAGGGCAAGGTAATTCTGGAGAAGATCCAGCTCCTGCTGGAAAGGGATAAAATCTTCGGCAGAATTTTGCATCACACCTCGCATCAGCTTTGAGAATTTGGTCAGATACTGGTTGGCTTCCAGCTCGTTATTGGTTGCAATAAAATGGTTCACACTGTTCAGGCTGTTGAAGATAAAATGAGGGTTCATTTCACGCCTCAGCGACTGCAGGGCAATTTTTTTATTTTTGATCTGAACTTTTTTCAGGGTTCTGAAAATAAAGATGATCAAACCTGTCAGCAGAACCAAAGCTCCGATCAGGCTGTAATTAAATACATTTTTCTTCCGGATCAGCGCATCCTTCAGTTCTTTTTCCTTTTCCAGCTGTGAGATCCGCTGTTCGGTATCTTCCAGTATTTTGTTATCTACAAGGCTTCTGTCTTTGGAGACAAGATCCGGAAGTTTTCCGAGGAAATCCCTGTACAATGCTACTGAAGCACCGGTATTTCCCGTTATATTATAAAGGCTGTCCAGCCGTTTTACACTTTTCCGGGCTTCCAGTGTATGTCCTTTTTCCAGGGCAATTCCATAAGCGTTTTTTAATAAGGCTACCGCTTCTTCAGGATCATTTTTCTTAATATAAATATCCGCAAGCTCCTGAATCTGATTCACTTTTTCCTGGGAATTTTCCTTAACGAAATCTTCTTTCAATACTTTCTTCTTGGCTTCTATGGCTTTTTCAAAATTCCGGTTTTCTACATAGAAATTCGTCAGCTTCTGATTGATTTCCAGAGCCTGCTGCGGTGCCTCCTTTTTAGAAAGCACATAGGCGTTGTTCAGGTTTTCCTCCGCTTTGGGAATATTGTTCTGCTGGATGTTCACATCGGCCAGCTGACTGTAGTTTGCGGCCAGATCGCCTTTATCTTTTGCTTTAAGATTGAGTTTGATATTTTCCTGGATGGCTTCTGCCTTTTGCTCAACATTGGGAGAAGAGAGCCTGGCGGCATCATTGGCATTCACGGCTCTGTTCTTTTCGTTGTAGCTCATCTCGGCGGCCATGCTGTAATTGCTGATGGCAGGGGTTATTTTATTCTGCTTTTCCTGGGACTGGGCAATTTTCCGGGTAACGGATTCCAGGTTTTTTTTGTCGTTAAGGTTTTTGTAGATCGTTCTGGCTTTTATCAGAAACTCTTCGCTTTTAGCATAATTCCCCTGGTTGTAATAATCGTTGGCAATACCCATATAGCTGTCTGCAACGCCTTTGTCATCATTATTGTCTACGGCTCTTTTCAGCCTTACCGAAGATTTATAGGCCTGCGTAACCCGTGTGGAATCCTGTGCCGGACAGGAATTTCCTGCAGCCATAATGAAGATGAAAAATATTTTAAAAACTGTTTTCACGGATTTCAGATCTATACTGCAAAGTAAGCAAATCTTTACGGATCCTCTTCTATTCTTTACCAAGTGAAAGTGCTGTTTCACCCAGTTGCTTCTAAAAAATAAAGCTTATCCGAAGATAAGCTTTACATCATTCATGTTAATAGAATCGAAAAAAATATGGAAATGGAATTAATCTATTTTTTTTCTATCAGTGCCTTCAGTGCTTTCAGCTCTTCTTCCATCCTGCTGATTTTCTCCTGCTGCTGCTGAACTGCTTTTGTAAGAACCACGGTCATTTCCGCATAGTTCACCCCTAAAGTTTTCATTTCGTCATTGGCTGTGGTTACCAGCTCCGGCATTGCCTTCTGGATTTCCTGTGCCACAAACCCTACTTTTTTGTCCCTGCTCAATGCTTCATCCTTATATTTATAGGTAATGGTGCGCAGCTTTAGGACCTCATTCAGCCCATAGGTGTTATCCCGGATCTCTTTTTTGATCCTGATATCTGACGGGGTGATGGTCCCGGAAGCCAGAATGTTTCCGATCACGTGCAAGTGTTGAGTAGGATTGGTGGTACCTATACCTACCCTGAAACCGCCAGCTGAATTATTAATGTGTATATGTGGAGTATCCCTGACCATAATCTCTAGCGGAGTATCAGATTCTGTACCGATCCAGCCTGCCTGGACATTCCCATTTGAGCTCCCGGATCCTACATAGCTCATTATCCTGATAGTTCCATCTGTATGCAGAAAGCCGTAATTGTTATTTGCGGTTCTCACATGTAATCGGGTTTCCGGGTTCATGGTACCGATGCCCACATTACCGTTTGCGGCTACCCTTAACCTGGAGCTATCGAAGGTCATCAGATCCAAAGGATGCTCGGTTCTCGTTCCTATATAACCGGAAGGGACAGTACTTCCGGAGCCGGTTCCTATCCAGGTTCTTATATCAACAGTTCCATTGCTCTGCTGGAAGCCATATCCTTCTCCTCTGATATCCAGCGGGGTAAGTGGACCTGATGTTCCAATTCCCACCCTGTTATTCGATGCATCCACGGAAAATGTGGTTCCGTCTACGGAAAAAGCATTCGCTGCTGTTCCGGTGAAGGCCAGGGTATTGGCTCCCTGGGTTACCGTACGGTTATTGGTAAGCGTTCCGTTGGCATTATAAATGTTTTCTGCCGCCGCCGCATTAGTAGGGTTCTCGAGCTTCACCCATACGGTACCGTTATAAAAATAATAGCCCGTGGCATCGATATTAACGGCGGCTCCCGTCTGTGTTCCGGTGGCAATGCTGTTCACATACACCATAGTGGAGGTCTGCACCCCGGTCATGTTTTGGGCTCTCTGCCGGTCTATCCTTGGGATAAGGATCCCGTCCCTGTCGGTAGAGGTTCCTGTTGCATTTCTTGCGGTAATGTCAAGGGTTCCCTGAGGGGTTGTGTTATTGATTCCTACCTGACCGAAGTATACTGCAGGCAGCAGCATCAAAGCGAATACTTTAATTTTCATTTCCTTATGTATTTTATTTAGGTTAAAATTCAATTTATCTAATTGGCTAAGTTTAATAGTATATTTTAATGTTGAGGGCTCTGGTAGGTATCCGGATCATTCCTTTCCGTTCCGTCCTGTAAAATTTTTGTCAAAACTAGGGTCTTTTATTAATCTCTTTCATATTTTCCTGTTAATAGAATGTTATCTGAACAGGGAAAAATGGAGAAAAAAAGTTAACTATACATAATGCAACCATTTATAAATCAGTGCCATAAAAGCAATAATCTGTTAATATTTTCATTATCACAATCTGCTGCTTATTCCGGCATTTTAAAAAGGTCTTTTTATTCTGATCCGCAAGATATAATTCCTTTTCAGAAAGAAGCAGGCTTCCGTTTTGTACAAAATGATCTTAACTGAAACCTGCCTGCTCCCTGCAAAAAACTAAAAGCACTACTGCTAAAAGGATTATTTTCCGCAGCCGTTTTTATGTTTTTATAATGGCAGAATAAACAATCCGTTTCGGTTATCTGGAATTAGAACTTTGCATATTCCATTATAACGCCCCGGAGATTAATTGCTCTACAGCTTATACATCCTGATTACAGAATTACTTTTATTAATTTTAATGGTATTTGGATCATTAGACATGTCATTTGTAGTTGTGGTGTAGAAATTAAGCCTCACCTTATCGCCCGTATGTAAAGGAATGGTCATATTTACGCTTGTAGGGATGGTAGCATTAGAAATTCCTTTTAAAACAACCGCGTTATCTTCAGCCAGATAGTTGGTATATGTAGTGCTGCCGGCGGGAGCTACAGACATAAAAGATTTTAAAATTCCATATCTCCCGTCAAAGGTATTCGTCCCCGAAACATAAAGACTTACAACAGTACTGAACATGTAGATCCCGTTTTCTTTTATGGTGATAATACCTGTAGCAGGATCATACACCCCATTAGGATCTGAACTCTCGTTCAGCGCAATAGCTGACGGAACATTTGTAGTCCATCCGGTATTATTGTTCCATACAATATCAGAGCCTCCGGTGGCCTGCATGTATAGTCCTACATTGGTAGTGTTTCCTACCAGATAATTTTCCCAGGCCGGAGCAGCGTCCGCGCCTTTTGAAACAAGCACCTGCCCTGCGGTACCGGCGCTTCCGGCCGTAGCGCCGCTACCGCCTACATTCAGCTCACCGGTTACCTGAAGACCTCCGTTTACATGAACTTTTCTCTGTGGGGTATAGGTACCCACGCCAAAATTACCGCTCGTATCTAATCTCATTCTGAAAGTATCTTCTGTCATAAAATCAAGATTATCCTTGCTGACAGTTCCAAACCATGCAGCACGGGTTCCTCCGTTGCTTGAACCGCTTCCTACATAGCTTCTCAGTTTGATAGTGCCGTCCGTATGCTGAAATCCAAAGGTATTGCTCCCGGCAGCAGCGGTGATATCCAGCCTGGTTTCCGGGTTCATGGTCCCGATGCCCACATTACCGTTTGTGGCTACCCTTAACCTGGAGCTATCGCCGGTCATCAGATCCAAAGGATGGCCGCTACTCGTTCCTATATAAGCGGAAGGGACAGCACTTCCGGAGCCGGTTCCTATCCAGGTTCTTATATCAACAGTTCCATTGCTCTGCTGGAAGCCATATCCTGCTCCTCTGATATCCAGCGGGAAATTTGGACTTGATGTTCCAATTCCCACCCTGTTATTCGATGCATCCACGGAAAATGTGGTACCGTCTACGGAAAAAGCATTAGTTGCTGTTCCGGTGAAGGCCAGGGTATTGGCTCCCTGAGTTACCGTACGGTTATTGGTAAGCGTTCCGTTGCCATTGTAGATGTTGTTCCCTGCGGCTGCATTATTGGGGTTTTCCAGCTTCACCCATACAGTACCGTTATAAAAATAATAGCCCGTGGCATCAATATTAACGGCGGTTCCCGTCTGTGTTCCTGTGGCAGTGCTGTTCACATATACCATGGTGGAGGTCTGCACCCCGGTCATGCTCTGGGCTCTCTGTCGGTCTATCCTCGGGATAAGGATCCCGTCTGTGTTTGTGGAGGTTCCTGTGGCGTTTTTGGCAGTAATGTCAAAAGTTCCCTGAGGATTTGCCGTGTTTATGCCTACCTGCCCGAAATAAACAGCAGGGAGAAGCATTAATCCGAATAATTTTACTTTCATTGCTTAGTGTGTTTGTAGTATATTTATTTTTCTTAGTGTATTTTATATTTTTTTATGAAT
The DNA here is from genome assembly GCF_900169075.1 of Chryseobacterium phocaeense. NCBI lineage: Bacteria > Pseudomonadati > Bacteroidota > Flavobacteriia > Flavobacteriales > Weeksellaceae > Chryseobacterium > Chryseobacterium phocaeense. The sequence goes on along the minus strand of NZ_LT827015.1, from coordinate 573,716 downwards.
TTAACCTTATAACTGTGTCAGAATAATGCTGTATGAATTTCATACAATTCATTAATCAACTGATATTTTTACAGACCCTACAGAATAATTATTCCATGCCGGCTGCTCACCATGTTTTCCGTATTTTAATACTTTTACTCTGACCGCGGAAAGAAATTTCTGCTGTTTCAGATACAGCAGGTAATCTGATTTTTCGCAAAACGTTCAAAAAACCGTCACCTGCTGGTCAATGAAAAAGTAAAAAAAAATCTCGTTTTTTTTATTTCTGTGCTCCTCCTCACATCCTTAATTCCCCAGCGCAGTGATCGCAAATGTAGACCCGGGTGCAACCTGGTAGGTCTCAGCCGGAGTATTACATCCGTTACATCCATTTAAACCAAACCTCACAGCAGAGTTAGCGGCCAGGTACAAAATAATTGATCCGCCTCTGTTTACAAAGAAATTAGGATCAGCATTATGCAGGGTTGCAATCTCATAAACCGCTAAACCAGTAACTGATATAAGAAAGCCTGCGTGGTTCGCCGCCTTACTGGGCCTAACGGATGCTGTAAAAGAAAACTGATAATATCCCTCAGTTGCAACCGTATATGTATTATTGGCCGTATTCCAGTTACCGTCATTAGCCCCCACAGACGCAAAGTTCAGCGAATTGAATCCTGTTCCGCCTGTAATATTCATAGTGGCAGTAGTTCTTCCCGCCGCAACCATTTTGGGAATAAATGCATCAGGCGCCGGACTTTCCAGCTTTACCCAAACAGTGCCGTTAAAATAATAATAGCCGACTGCATCAATATGAGCAGCTGTTCCCGTTTGTGTTCCCGTAGCAATGCTGTTCACATATACCATGGTGGAGGTCTGAACGCCGGTCATGCTCTGGGCGCGTTGCCGGTCTACTCTGGGAATCAGGATTCCGTCTACATCCGTAGAAGTTCCGGTGGCATTTTTAGCGGTAATGTCAAAGGTTCCCTGAGGATTGTCTTTATTAATACCTACCTGTCCGAAAAAAACGGCAGGCCATAGCATTAAACAGAATAATTTTACTTTCATAGCTAATTTTATTTTTGTGTATTGTTATTTTTCCGGGACAATTCATTAACTCAACAGGCTGTCACTTTACTGTTGGTTTTACCGCTTTTTATTTTTGCCAAAATTATAGCATGTCTGTTCAGGTCTGCAATTTTCACCTGTTAATTTGTGTTATACAATAAAGGATAAATGAAGAAAAAATGTTAACAATTATAATTACACAATTCTGATAATCAGCAAAATACAAAATAACAAACGTTTACAATCCTATTAAACGTCTGATGGATATATTTCAACGAATACATGTATTTCAATGATTTTATTTATATCAGATTATTATGTTAAATTTGTTAATGATTATTTGTTAAAAAAAAATGATTATCAGTATATTAGTTCTTAAATAATGTTAACTGAAAATGGTTCTGCATTTAAAATAAATTGAAAATCAAAAAGGTAGACTTATCTTGTATGTAGTGTGTATATATATAATCAGAAAGTAAAAAATCGGTTTATGAAAATCTATCAGTTCGTGTTCTTTTTTCTTTTAGTCTACTCCTGCAACTCCCGAAGGGAAGACGGAAACGCCTATCTTCAACAGCTCGATAAGGAAGTTTCTGCTTTTTACCTGGAGCCGAAAAAAATTAATGACATCTACAGAAGAGAGCTTGCGAAGTATAAGAAAAGTAATGATGACCTCTATCTCATCAGCAGCGTATATGTCCAGTTTTTTGCAGATTATTACAAGATGGATGGAATAAACGACAAACACTTCCCCCGGGCTTACGAACTGTTAAAAATCAATGACGGCCGATACGAGTATATAACCATTGCCTCCAATTTCTACCTGGCCCTTCAAACAGAATATACTTCTCCGAATCAATCCCTCAGCTTCCTTAATGAAGCGATCAGAATTGATGAAAAAACGGGAAAGAGATACTTCCTTCCACATATTTACCATGCAAAAGGAAAATGGTATTATACAAGGAAAGATTATGCTAAAGCTATTTATTATTTTCAAAAAGCTCTGGAAACATATAAAAAAAGTGATCTTCTTTATATTGCATCTATGCACAACAATTTTGGTATGTGCTATGATCAGATGAATAATATGCCCAAAGCCATTTCAGAGGCAAGGAAAGCCATTGATATCCTTGGTGCAAAGCCTCAACCTACTCATCAGGAACAAATGTTTCTTCACTATGTAAAAGGGTCATTAGGCTTGTATTTGTATAAAATTAAAAACTATCCGGAAGCTGAAACCCTGTTATTGGAAGAACTGGAATTCTGTAAAAAAAACGGGGAATATTCTATGTCAATAACTACGGCTGAGCGGCTTTACAATCTATATTCGGAAACGGGTGAAACGGAAAAAAAAAGCAGGATTATTTCATATCTTTCAGGTATAGAACCGAAACTGAAAAACGTTTCAGACATTTATAAATCCACTGAGATTATTAAAAACTATTACGCCAATCTCAATGATCTTAAAAACCTTAAATATTTCTCAAAAAAACTAGACTCACTACACGTTGTAACGGAACAGAAGAATAAAGAAAATTTCAACAAAAATTCAGATATGCTTACCGGCTATATGGTCAAAAGCATTGATTACAAATACAATGATGAGATATCTGCTTATAAAAGGAATATATGGATCGTGGTTACAGTAAGTATTTTGCTGGTGATTATTTTCATACAGATTATCCTGAGTGCCAGGAATAAAAGCAGGAGAGAAAAAATAATTGCGCAGAATCAGAAAATTATTTTCGAAAAAAACAGAAAAATATTAGAATCCGATATTAAGCTTTACGAGGAAAAGGTACAGAACCTGCACCTTAACCTCCATCTTAAGACAGAAACTGAAAAAGCCTTTCTGGAAAATCTGAAGAACCTGAAAAAATCTAAAAACATTGATGCCGAGGAGGTGATCAAGGACCTTCAGTTTAAAATCAATAACCTGCTTCAGATCAATAAAAAGAATTATGATTTTATGGACGACAGCTCCGAGGAGAACAAAAAGTTCACGGAAAGCCTTGCCCGAAAGTTCCCGGCTCTCACCCGGCAGGAATTAAAAATGTGCGTGTATTTCAAGCTTAATCTTTCTTCCAAAGAAATTTCGATGCTGGAGAATATTGCAGAAGGCAGCGCGAGGGTATACAAAACAAAAATCAAAACCAAGTTGGGTCTTGATAAAAATGAAAACCTGAATACCTTTATCAAACAGTTAACAGACTGATTATTTCCAGCCCAACCATTTGAATTTTTAATGACAGTCCCCTACCGGATTGTCTTTTTTTTATCCTCCACCCAGTGAAAGCCCTTACTTACCAAGTTTCCCGGTTTTCGATTCGGTATCGCCGTAATTTTACTTCAGAATTTAAAACAAGAAATTATGAAATTGAGACATTTTTTATTAATCGGGATCTTTACACTGGGAAGTTTTGCAAATGCACAGGAAGTAAAGAAAAATGCCATTGAAGTTACAGGGATTGCAGAAATGGAAGTGGAACCGGATGAAATCATCTTCAGCATCGGCATCAAAGCAGAAAATAAGAACGATCTGGCAGACAATGAAAAGAAACTGATGGAAACCCTGAAAAATGACGGGGTAAAGAACGAGGATATCAAGTTCAAGTCGATGTACCAGAATGTATATGCAAAAAGCGGAAAGTTTATGAAGAACTACCAGTTTAAAGCCAGTACGAAAGCCAACATCAGTAAAATATTTGAAGACCTGAACCAGAAATGGGTAAGCAACCTGAGCATAGCCGAAGTAAAAAACACCAGAATTACAGACTTCAGAAAGACCGTTAAGATCAATGCTTTGAAAGCCGCCAAAGAAAAGGCAGACTATCTGCTGGAAAGTATGGGTAAAAAAACAGGAGCTCCTCTTGAGATCGTAGAAATTGAAGACTACACCAGTGATATGGTGATGCCTGCAGCCTATAAAAGAAGTCTTGGAAATGTGCAGCTGGAAGCGGCGGATGCTCCGGTAGAATTCTCCTTTGACAATATTGAGAATATCAAGCTGAAATACAGCATCAAAACAAGATACGAAATCCTTTAGAATTAACAGATTTAAGAGACAGTCCGAAAGGGCTGTTTTTCTTTTTCCAAACGGTTTTTCAGCTTACCAAGTGAAAGCCCGGTTTCACCAAGTCTTCCGGTTTTCGGCCTTAAATACTGATAATTTTACTACAGGAATTTAAAATAATATACTATGAAACGCTATTTAATACTACTCACCCTATTTTCTGCCACGTTTTTAAAAGCACAGGAAATAAAAAAAGAAATTGATGTGAAGCAGGCCACCGTATACCTGCAGGGCGCCAAGGTTTTCGGAAGCACCAACGTCAATCTTCAGAAAGGAAAGAATATGGTCAGAATCATCAACCTTCCCAACAATCTGGATGAAAACACATATAAAATCAACCTTGAAAAAAATACCACCCTTCTTGCCATTACCCCGCAAAATAATTTCCTGAAAAATGATGAATTATCAGAAGGAGAAAAGAAGCTGGATGATGAAAGAAAAAAATTACAGCGACAGGCCAATTTACTGAATATCCAGATCAAGAACCTCACCGGTGAACAGAATATTATTAATGATAATTTAAAAGTTTCCACCAATGATAAATCTATTCCGCAGGAACAGCTGATTAAACTGACCGAATTTTACAGAAAAAGAATGCTGGAAATTGATAACCAGGTTTTTCTTTTGAATGAGCAGAAGTCTGCTCTGGATGAAAGCATTGCTAAAATCAATAAGCAATCCGCCGAAGAGCAGACCAATAAAAACACCAACAGAAAAGAGCTTCTTCTGGAAATTCTGGCAGACCAGGAAACGAACCTGAATTTAGGCATAAGCTATATTGTTTCCGATGCTGGCTGGGTTCCTTCCTACGATCTCCGCGCAGAATCTGTGAAGAAACCACTTGACATGGTTTATAAAGGAAAAATTTACCAGAAAACCGGACAGGACTGGAAAAATGTAAAACTGTTTGTATCTACCTACAGGCCTTCTTACAACCAGAACAGACCGGTTTTATCACCGCTTTATGTAGCTGAGTATTCCGCTCATAATGCCCAGGCTGAAACGGCAAGTTACCGACTGAAAGCTGCATCAAGGGAAGTTAATTCTTACCAGATGAGAGATGAAGTGGCCGCTGTAGCACCGAGCCAGATTCCTGTGGCCAATGTTTCGGACAGCCAGATGAATGTGATCTATGAACTGAATTATAACCAAACCATTGTAAGTCAGGAAAAAGAGCAATACGTTATTCTTGATAAAAAACAGATTGATGCCACCTACAAATACCATACGGTTCCGAAACTGAACAACCAGGTATTCCTGATGGCTTTCATTAAAAACTGGCAGAATCTGAACCTGATCTCCGGGGAAGCCAATATTTATTTTGAAGATAATTATATCGGAAAAACAGATATCACCAGCCAGTATGTAAAAGATGAATTCCCGATCTCTCTGGGAGTGGATGAAAGAATAACCGTAAAAAGATTCAAACTGGAAGATAAAACTTCACAAAAAAGCCTGAACAGCAATAAATGGGAAACAGAATCCTACCAGATCAGCATCCGCAACAATACAAAAGAAAGCATTGAACTGGAAATCCTGGACCAGCTGCCAATCAGCCAGAATTCTAAAATCCAGGTGAAAGCTCTGGAAACTGGAAACGGAAACTTTGATGAAAAAACAGGAAGCATTCTCTGGAACAGAACGATCAGCAGCGGAGCCTCGGATAAGGTGAGTTTCTCGTACGAAGTGAAATATCCTAAAGAAATGCAGATTCAATATTACAGCAGATAACCCATATAAAAATAGTATAATGACCACTCTAAAAATTTTAACAATAGCCGCCGGTGCAGCATTTTTAAGCTCCGGCAATTTATCAGACATCCGATGTTCAAACAGCAACAGATCAGACCGGGAAACACAGGTACAAAATGCCTCGGTGAACCCAACAGTAACAATTGGAAAAGACAATAAAATCCAGGTAGCCCTGCTGCTGGACACTTCCAACAGTATGGACGGGCTGATTGATCAGGCGAAATCCAGACTATGGAGCATCGTCAACACCCTGACCACTCTGAAATACAACGGACAGGCCCCACAGGTGGAAATTGCCCTTTATGAATATGGAAACGACGGTATCCGGGACGAAAATTATATCCGCCAGGTGACCCCTCTGACCCAGGATCTAGACCTGGTTTCTGAAAAATTATTCGCATTAAGGACCAACGGCGGAAATGAATATTGCGGAGCAGTGATCCGTGATGCCTCGATGAACCTGAACTGGGACGGAAACGAGAAAAGCATGAAACTGATCTATATTGCCGGAAATGAATCGTTCGATCAGGGAAAAATAGATTATAAAGAAGTGATTTCAAAGGCCAAAAATAAAAACATCTATACCAACACTATTTTCTGCGGAAGCCGGGAAGAAGGAACCCAGACTTTCTGGCAAAACGGAGCGACAGTGGGAGGCGGTAAGTACTTCAATATAGACAGCGACAAGAAGGTGATCTACATTAAAACGCCTTACGACATCAGGATTTCCGAATGCAACGCCAGACTGAATGACACTTACATCTATTACGGAAGCCACGGCTCCGAATACAAGCTTAAACAGGTTGCTCAGGACAAAAATGCTGAAGTACAATCCGTATCTAACTACGTGGAAAGAACCGTAGCCAAGTCCAGGAAGAATGCCTATCAAAACGACCACTGGGATCTGGTAGACAAGGCAGAAAAAGATGCAGGATTTATCGCTACAGTTAAAGATGATGCCCTGCCTGCAGAACTGAAAGGCAAAAGTAAGGAGGAGATTAAAAAAGCAGTCGCTGTAAAATCCGCAGAACGGGGAAAGATCCAGAAAGAAATTGAAGAACTCTCCAAAAAACGCCAGGAATATATTGATGCTGAAATGAAAAAACGGGGCGGCGCAGATTCTGATGATCTTGGAAAAGCCATTCAAAGGTCCATCATCGACCAGGCGGCCAGAAACGGATATACTTCTAAATGATAAAAAATGGTGGCTGAGGAACTCGAAGCCACCATTTTTCCTGTATCAGTTTTTTCTTAATTTCCTACCTAACTGCTGGTGGCTTCGAGTTCCTCAGCCACCAGCAGTTTTCAATCTCAACCTCAACCTCAACTTTAATCTTAGTCTTAGTCTTATACTACATCCTAAGCTATCTCCCGAATCTGAAATACTCTGACAGCGGGTGCTTTTTATTTTTTATAAATTTTGAAGCCATATCCATTCCCGTCACCGAAAATGTAATCCCATTACCTCCAAAACCAAGGACAAAATAGGAGTTCTTAAATTTTTTATGTTCCCCGATGTATGGAAGCCCGTCCTTGGTTTCCCCAAATGTCCCGGCCCAGACAAAGTCGGTATAGAAATGATAATCCGGTTTTATTTTCTTCAGGTTTCTCAGGATTTCCCGCTCCTTTTTGCTTAACAGGGCATCGCGTTTTTCAGCATCATAAAAATCCTCATCTCCTCCGCCAATCAAAAGCCTTCTGTCATCTGTTGTCCGCATGTAGAGGTAAGGGTCACTGGTATTCCAGACCAAAGTGTTCGCTATGTTTTTGAATTTATCATCATCAATTTCTGAAACAATGGCATAGGTGCTTTTTAAATCCACAAAATCTTCTTTAATGAGATTTTTACTTTCATAACCAATACAGTAGATTATTTTTTTAGCTTTAATCTGAAAACCACTGTCTACGGTTACCAGGTTAAAACCCTTGTGATATTCTACTTTCTTCATTTCAGTTTTATCGAATACACCCAGTCCTTTTTTTAGATTATGTTCCAATAATTCGTGGGCAAATTTAAATGCATCGATACTCGCTCCCTGCTTCGAGAGGATACCACCATACGTATTCTCAAAGCCAAACTGATCCAGGATCTGGTCTGCTTCCAGCCATTTAACGTCAAATCCGGCATTTTTTCTGGTTTCCCATTCTTTCTTCAGCCAGTTTGCATCTTTCTTTTTTGCCGCGAAATACAGGGATTTTTTCCTTTTAAAACCAGCCTCTGAACGGATTTGTTTTGAAAGCTTTTCGAGAATATCTATGGCATCTGAACAGGCTTTGTAACTTTCAACAGCTCCCTTTTCACCGATCTTTTCTATAAGTTCAAACAGAGGAACATCTATTTCATACTGTAGCATAGACGTGGTTGCAGAAGTGCTTCCGTTACAGATCTCCCGTTTATCGATCAGGATGGTTTTATAACCGTCACTGACCATCTGATGGGCAATAAGGCTACCGGTAATGCCTCCTCCTATAATGAGGATATCGCAGGATTCATTTGATTTGAGGGACGGATATGAAGATGTCAGTCCGTTTTTTAAAAGCCAGAAGGGTTCGTTCGATTTTAAATCCATATTTGAATATTATATTAAAAAATGTACCACATATGTGTTTTTTAACTATTTATTATCATTTTATGGTGCAATTATTGTACCCAGCTTTAAAATCCAACCACATAAAATTAACTGATATGATAACGATTATTCCGGAAGCTCCTGAGAATGTTGCGGCATTCAATGCAACGGGAGAAGTGACTAAAGAAGATTTTGAGAACCTTGTAATTCCACATGTAAAGGAGAAAGTAGAACAGTTTGGCGAGCTGAATTACCTCTTATATTTAGATACCGATCTGGATAATTTTACCATGGGGGCATGGCTTGAAGATGTGTTTTTAGGATTAAAAAACCTGACAAAATGGAACAGGACAGCCATTGTTACAGACAAGGAAAGCGTACAGAACTTCACTGATATTTTCAGTGTTCTGATGCCGGGAGAATTTAAATCCTTTCCCAAAGAAAATTTATACAATGCTCTTTACTGGTGTAAGAACGGTAATGAGGTAGAAGTCTAAAAGGCAAAAGTGCAAAAAGGCGAATAGGCAAATTAGCAAATTCGCCCTTTTGCCTTTTTGCCCTCTTAATTATTTATCACAAGGCACACATTCTACAGCTGCCTCCTTGTCTTCCGGAGTCTCTTTACCGTACAAATATCTGTATCTTAAGCTGATGGCCAGACCAATAAAGGTCATTCCCACTCCTACCAGTGACGGATATTTGAATGAAAGACCATATTCCAACGGAATTCCCCCCAGAAAAGCGCCCATTGCATTGGCAATATTGAAGGCTGCCTGCATAAAAGCCGCCGCCATCATTTCACTTTTAGGAGCCGCTTTCATCATCATGATATTGATAGGTGCTGCTACCGACATGGATAACGCACCGCAAATAAACGTAAGAACAAGTGCCGTATTTTTATATTCGGCCAGGAAAAACACGCCTGCCAGAGAGATCATCATTAGAAAGATCAGTAATACACAGGTTTTTTCTGGTCCAAGCCTGTCGGAAATAAATCCTCCTGCAAGGTTTCCGACCACCATTCCGGCACCGGCAAGGATCATTACGTAAGCCATCTGATTGCTTTGAATCCCGGCTACGATGGTCATTAAAGGAGTAATATAACTAAACCATGTAAAAAGCCCGCCAAATCCTATCGCGGTAATTCCCAATACCAGCCACGACTGTTTATTTTTAAGAAATTTCAGCTCTTCAAGGAAGTGTGTACCCTGATTGGATTCTATCGCAGGAAGCCAGAGTTTCAGGAATAATATGGCGAAAAGTCCGATTACAGCTACAATAGCAAAATAAAGCCTCCAGTGATATACATGACCGATATAGGTTACCAGCGGAACCATAAGCAGATTGGCCACGGTAAGTCCCGTGAACATTAGGGATATATACAGGGCCTCCTTCCCTTTTCCTGCCATCCTTGATGCCACAACTGTTCCCACCCCGAAAAATGCTCCATGGGGAAGCCCGGACATAAATCTGATGATCATCATACTCGTATAATCCGGAGCCACAGCAGAAAGACCGTTAAACAACGTGAAAAGGATCATTAAGACCATCAGCACTTTTTTAGGGGGGAATTTTACAGAATATCCTATCAGGATCGGAGCTCCGATAACGACTCCCATTGCGTAAGCGGAGATCAGGTGTCCGGCTTCAGGAATGGTGATTTTTAAAGTATTTGCAATATCCGGAAGCAGTCCCATTACGGTAAATTCCGTAGTTCCGATTCCTAAACCGCCTATGGCCAGCGGTATTATTCTTTTATCAATCTTCATGATCAGTAAAACATTTTCGAATTAATATTTAATGGTTCAAAATATACAGAGGGTTGCCCATCTTTATTTTGAAAGTGCAAAAATGGTAAGAAATATCGGGTTTTACTTCTCTTTAAATGATAAAAATTTGCTCCCTATTAACCTTTTTATTTAATTTTAAAATCAGAAATCATCAAATCAGAACAAAATGAAAATCCAGAAAGAAATCATAGAATTTGAAAAGGGAAAATCTTTCAAGCTATTTTCACCGTCTTTAAAGAACTGTTTTTTCTGGCATCATCACCCCGAAATAGAGCTGGTTTATGTGGAAGCCGTTAACGGTATCCGTCACGTAGGAAGGGATATTTCAGGCTTTACAGAAAGTGATCTTCTTCTGATCGGCTCCAATGTCCCACATCTGAATTTCGACTACGGCATCCAGACGGAATGCAGGCAGATGGTTCTGCAGATGAGGGAAAATTTTCTTCAGGATATTATACTTCCCGTACCGGAATTTGAAAATATCAGAAAACTTCTCGAAAGATCATATTTAGGGCTTTCATTTTCAGGAGAAACCAAAAACCGGGTAGTCCGAAAAATGCATGAGATCATGGATAAAAATTCTTTTGATTCTTTGATCGGACTTATAGAAATTCTCGAAACCCTTGCTGCTTCAGATGAAGTAAAAGAACTGAACAAGGAAGACACCCGGATCAAGTGGTTTCTGAACGACAAAATCAGGATGGGAACCATCTACGATTATATCCATGAGCATTATGATAAAAAGCCTAACGTCAATGAAATTGCCAAGATGGTGAGCCTGAGTACTCCTGCTTTCTGTCGTTATTTTAAAAAGCAGACGAATATGACGTTCACTGAATTTGTAAATAATTACCGGATCAATCAGGCGAAAATATTTCTTCTGAAGGACTATTCCGTAACTGAGGTTTGTTTCCAGGTGGGTTTTGAGAGTTTGTCCTATTTTAATAAGCTTTTCAAGCAGCATACGGGTGAAACGCCATCTGAGTTCAGGAGAAAGCATTTGAAGAATATTAAAGTAGTGGATTAGACAAAGAAATATTTTAAAAACTATGGATTATACGGATTTGCACAGATGTTTTCCGTAAAAATTCAGGTTTTGGCTAAAGAGGGATGATGGATTTATTTTCTTAAGGCGGGCTAAAGCCCACCCCTATTGAATTTTAGATAATTCTTTTAATCATTTAATCATTTAATCATTTAATCATTTAATCTTTTAATCTTTTAATCTTTTAATCTTTTAATCTTTTAATCTTTTAATTAAAAAAAAACCGCTCTTCCGAGCGGCCTTGTTTTTTTAGTGTATATGCTTTTCAGCGTGGTAAGAGCTTCTTACTAATGGTGAGCTTTCCACATGTCTGAAACCTAAGCTTCTTGCAAAATCCCCGAACTCATCAAACTCTTCCGGCGTAATGAATTTTTTTACCGGCAGATGTTTTTTGGTTGGCTGAAGGTACTGGCCAAGCGTGATTACGTCTACGTTGGCGTTTCTGATATCTTCAATGGTCTGGAAAACCTCATCCCTGGTTTCGCCCAAACCAAGCATTACACCTGTTTTCGTTCTTCTCTGTCCAGCTTCCTTTAAGTATCTCAGTACTTCCAGGCTTCGTTCATATTTAGCCTGAATTCTTACTTCTCTTGTCAAACGTTTTACGGTTTCCATATTGTGAGAGATCACTTCAGGAGCTACAGCTACCAGCCTGTCAAGATGCTTGGTAAGCCCCTGGAAATCCGGGATAAGGGTTTCCATAGTAGTCCCAGGAGATATTCTTCTTACAGCATTTACCGTTTCACCCCAAAGGATAGAACCCATATCTTTCAGATCATCGCGGTCTACAGAAGTAAGAACCGCATGCTTGATCTTCATTAATTTGATGGAGCGGGCCACTTTTTCCGGCTCATCCCAGTTCACATCAAGCGGTTTCCCGGTTTTTACGCCACAAAATCCACAGCTTCTGGTACAGATATTTCCTAAGATCATGAACGTTGCCGTTCCTTCTCCCCAGCATTCTCCCATATTCGGGCAGCTTCCGCTCTGGCATATGGTATTTAATTTATATTTGTCGACCAAGCTTCTCAATTCCCGGTAGTTCTTTCCTGTAGGAAGTTTTACACGGATCCACTTTGGTTTTTGAACAGTAGTATCTTGCACTAAATTTTCCATCTCTAAAATTGAAGTTCAAAGTTAAGGAATTTTTAATGGAAACCATCTACCGGAAAAATTGATGGAACAGATAATGTTTTTTAATTAATCAAGACGTTGAGAAATTGGGAGATTCAGGAATCAGGGATTAGGGATTAGGGATTAGGGATTAAAATAATTAATTATCATCGAAGTCATTATTTTTCAGGAGCTCTGCCAGTACTTTTTTAGCACGCATGACCCTTACTTTGGTATTGGCTACAGAAATTCCCAGCTCTTCTGCAATTTCTTTGATGCTTTTTTCTTCAAAAAACCTTAATTTGATAATGTCCTGGTAATTGGCGTCCAGTGATTCGATGGTCTTGATAATTTTTTTCTGTTCTTCATCAGAGATCATCAGTTCTTCGGGAGATTTTGCAAACTGGTTTTTAACTTCATCCAGATGTTCAGTCGGATCCTGATTTTCCCGGCTTTTTTTTCTCCAGAAATCAATCACGGTGTTCTGGGCAATGGTTAAAATCCAGGTTTTAAACTGAAAATGCGGATCAAACATATCCAGCTTCGACAGCACTTTTGAAAAAACATTAACGGTAATCTCGTCTGCATCATTTTCATCCCTCACTTTTTTCATGACAAAAGAGAAAACATCCACCCAAAAAACATTGATGAGTCTGGTCTGGGCCTTCTGGTCTTTTTCTTTAGCTTTTTGAATAAGCTGGAATAGCTGTTCGTCGTTCATTACTAACAAATATAATTTTTTTAAGTGAAAGAACAAATGCCAGATCAAGCTGTTATTAATTATTTCACTCCCAATATTCCATTTATGGGTTGGTGCAGTTCAGTAATTCATATAAAAATCTACTATTTTGGTAGATTTTTGCATGCGTTTTTAAATTAACGCTAATTAAAAAATAAAACACTGATAATCAATAAACTAAAAAACTATATTTTAACAATTTTATATTTTAAAATTAAAGATTAATAACAAAAAGTAACGTTTTAATATTGTAAGATGCCTCATTTTCAATATATATTTGGCCAACACAAAAAATTAGGACGGACTAAAGTTCACGGATGTTTATCTGATTAAAAAAGTTTAACAAAAAATACAATATTCCCTTATAAAAAATACACCAAGGATTCTAAAAACACAATGATTTCAAAAATATTACAGAGGACAATCCCTCTGTAATATTGACATTATAATAACTTCTTTTTTCATCAGATAAACATCCATGACTTCCAAAATCCTACTTTTTTAGAATCAATGATTCAAAAACACACAGATGAAAAATAAAAACAACAGCCGGTATGCCCATTTGATCGGCAAAAATAAAAGAGAAATTATAAAAGATTTAGGGCATGAATCTAATTTCTACCCATCCGATACCTGGAGCTATACTCTCCTGATCAAAAATATTCTATTGTTTCCCAAAAGAACAATGCTCGTTCTGATCTTTAAAGGTGATACCGTTTCTGAAATTAAAATTGAGACAAAATACGGGCATTGTAATCAATTGTGATGATCTGAAAAAGAAATGGCCGGCATAGATATGAAACTGTCTGAGATTAGCATCTCCGCTCTTCATTTATTTTTACCATCAAATTTACTATCTTTGCACGGTAAAAATTTTAAAGAAAAACAGATGAATTCCTTTATAGAAGAACTTAAATGGCGTGGTCTTTTTGCCGATATGATGCCAGGTACCGATGAACAACTGAATAAAGAGGTAACTACTGCATATATTGGTTTCGACCCTACTGCTGATTCTTTGCATATCGGAAGTCTTATTCAGATTAAAATCCTGGCCCATTTCCAGCAGCATGGCCATAAGCCTATTGCACTGGTAGGAGGTGCTACAGGAATGATTGGTGACCCGTCCGGAAAATCTGCAGAAAGAAACCTGCTGGACGAAGCTACCCTTCTTCATTATGTAGACTGCTTAAAAAACCAGCTTTCAAGATTTTTGAATTTTGAGGATAACGGTCCTAACAAAGCCGAATTAGTTAATAACTATGACTGGATGAAAAATATTTCTTTCCTGGATTTTGCTAAAAATGTCGGGAAGAATATCACCGTTAATTATATGATGGCTAAAGATTCCGTAAAAAAGAGGTTTTCCGGAGATGGCGGAGCAGATGGGATGAGCTTTACGGAATTCACGTACCAGCTGATCCAGGGATATGATTTCCTTCACCTGTATCAAAATAACAATGTGAAGCTTCAGATGGGAGGTTCAGACCAGTGGGGAAATATCACTACGGGTACCGAGCTGATCCGCAGAAAGGCTCAGGGAGAAGCGTTTGCATTAACGGTTCCTTTGATCACGAAAGCTGACGGGTCTAAATTCGGAAAGTCTGAAAGCGGTGAAAATTACTGGCTGGACAAAAAGAAAACATCCCCTTATAAATTCTACCAGTTCTGGCTGAATGCTACGGATGAAGATGCTGAACGATTTATTAAATTCTATACGTTTATAGGAAAAGAAGAAATCGAAGCTTTAATTGAGGAACATAAAACTGCCGCGCATGAAAGAAAACTTCAGAAGAGACTGGCTGAGGAAGTAACGGTTTGGGTACATGGCAGAGAAGAATACGAAAAAGCGCTGAAGGCTTCTGAAATACTTTTCGGACGTTCTACCGCTGAAGACCTGGTAAGCCTTGATGAAGAAACTTTCCTTGAGGTTTTTGATGGCGTTCCTCAAAAAGAGCTTCCAAAGGCTGATGTTTTGGGAGTGAACATTATTGATCTTCTTTCTGAAAAATCAGGGTTTTTGAAGTCTAAAAGTGAGGCGCAAAGAGAGATCAAGGGAAATTCCATTTCTGTAAATAAGAATAAGGTAAACGATACTTATACCGCTAATGAAACTGACCTGATTGACGGCAAATTCCTGCTGCTTCAAAAGGGTAAAAAGAGTTATTTTATTGTAAAAGTTCAGTAAGATTTAAATTATTAATTATATCATCACATCAAAAGGCTGTCTTTGGACAGCCTTTTGATTTCCGTAAAAAATTTAAAATTAAAGGCCGCGAAAAGGAGCTCGCGACCTTTGTAGAGAAATTAACACTTTTTAAAAGCTCAACAAAATTGTGATTTTAAAGAGTCCATGAAAAATTAATATAAAAATTATATGATCGGTGTCTGTTTATTTGATGTTAGTTTTAGTTTTAAAATGTATAATTAGCATTCGCAGAAAGGATCTGCCCGCTGGATGTTCCTTCTTTCTTAAGCTGTCCGTCTACAAAAATCTGTACCTTTAGCGTTGATGAAGCCGGCCCGTTACCATTGACTGCAATATTCACATTAACGGCATTTGCAGGAACTGTAATTTCCGGACTCGTCCATGTGGTTCCGATATTTTGTGTTGTCGTGAGTGTGGTATCGTATCCGTAAACAGCGGTATCAAGGTTGCTTCCAGCAGAAGCCTGTGCTTTAAAAACAACTTTATGTGTTGTTCTCACTGGAGTTTCGTCGTCGTCATCATCATTGCATGAAGAAGTAAATCCTAAAAGGACTGCTGTTACCAGTAAAACGAATGTAAACCGGATTGTCTGGTGAAATTTTGTTTTTTTCATTTTGATATATATTTGTATTTTAAAATTTATATGTAAGTCCTGCCTTCCCACCAGACGCTATAGTTCCTCCCCCAAGTTCTACATTAAACGCTAAATGGTCTGTGAAGAAATATCTTCCGCCTACCTGGCCTGCAAATCCTACTCCTGAAGAGTCTCCCGCCCCATAGTCGTATTCAGATCCCCTGAATTTATAGGAAAATGAATTGTATGCTAAAGTGGCACCGGCATAAAAGTCCCATTTATTAGGAATTTTCAACAGGGAATTAAAGTGATAGTTCCCGTTGACGCCTACTCCTATCCATCGGCCTTTAATATCATCTCCTGCGAATTTTTCCGATGCAAAGCTCCCTTCAATCCCCACTGTAATATCATTATGAATTCCATAATCAACTCCTACAGAAACAGGAATTCCCCATCCGTTCGCCACTCCTATTGCCACATTGATCTGAGCTTCATTTTTCTGTATTCTTTGTGCATTTACGATTCCAAAAAAGGACATTAAGCCCAATAAAAAGATCTTTTTTTTCATTATTTATATTTAAGTTTAGTATTGTCTGCTTTCATCTGTTCGTAGACTTCTGCAAAACTATCAGCAGGAGGAATGAGAAGCAATCCTTGAAAAATTGTATTTTTTTCTACTTATTTTTAGGTATATTTTACCAATGACGTAAGTTGTATATTGGAAGCACAAAATCCAGAGGTTAACATTATTATATCCCAGATCTGTGATCCGCTGATAATTAGAACCATATACTTTTGTTTTATAGTTTTTTTATTTTTGGAATGTTGGCAACTCTATTGTAAACTTATGATCAATAAATATTTATTTTTGCTATTATTCTTTTCCGGCCTGCAGTATGTATACGCCCAAGGCGCTTATTTTTATTATCTTGAAAAGAAAAATAATAATTTCGACAGCCTGGTTGCCGCAACTAACCGGGAAACAGTGGACACTATAAAAGCCATTAAATCTTACCAGATTGCTGCTACCTACTTCACCAGACAGGATCTGGAAAACTATAATAAGTATGTAAAACAGGGAATGGAAAGCTCCGCCAGAAGCCAGATCCATAAAGATATAGGGCTCTATTACCAGTCGCTCATTCATTTTACGAAACAGGATTTTATCCCTCTTCTTGAAAAGGATTTTAACGCCACAGAATCTATTCTGAAAAAATACAAAAGCAATGAAGCAAAAAGGATCAGGGTCATTATGTTTCAGAACCTGTCTCTGTTCAAAATCATGCAGAACAAAGAAACGGAATCCATGAATATTCTTATCAACAATGCAATTCCTTTAGCGACTTCCATAGGAGACAATGAACTCATTGGTGGTTTGTATAAAAATGTGGCCCTTTCATTTTACAACTCAAGCGATTTTTTGAAAGCCATTGAATACTCTGATCTGGCCCAGTCTTTTTTAAACAAGATAAAAAAACCAGGCCCACAGTCTAAAGGAATGATGGGGGAAGCTCTTTTGCTGAAAGCGGAATGCCTGATGAGACAAGATAAACTTCCGGAAGCCAAAACAGAATTAAATAAGGCTTATTCCATCATCAGAAATTATCCGGAATCTAACTTCCACTCCCTGTATTTCAGTAACCTGGGATACTATCATATGAAGCTTAAAAACTATCCCGAAGCCCTGAAAACTTTTGATACAGGCCTCAATAACGCTGAAAAATATAAAAACACCAATATTATTGAGCGGATAAAGCTCTTTAAACAAGAGATTTATCAGAATTTAAAAGATTACAAAAAATCCAACGAAATTTTATCCGAAGTACAAAACACCCCTTTTAAAAGAAATAAACAGCAGATCCTGAAAGAGTTTTCCAAAAATTATGCAGCATTAAAGGATACAGCCAATGCTTACCGGTATGCCTCTGAATTCATCAATTCCATTGATAGTACGAATATGGTAGGTATTCATAAAAATATTGCCTTTCTTGAAGCCAGGTACAGGAAAGCAGAAGATGAGAAAAAAATTGCGTGGCTCAATGCGGAGAAGACCAAAAAACAGATGGAGGTTAACCAGAAAAATTCATATCTATGGCTTTTAAGCCTGGTTTTACTTTCATTTCTCAGTTTGCTCATTTTTTTGTACATCATTTACAGGAACAATAAAAAGCTGTCTGAACAGAAAGAAATCAATCTGAAACAGAAAATTGAAGATATCAAACAAAAAGAGGAATTATCACTGACCAGGGCGATCCTGGATGGTGAGGAAAGAGAAAGGGAGCGTATCGCACGGGACCTTCACGATGGTTTGGGCGGAATGCTTGCCGGGGTGAAAATTAATTTTTCCACATGGTCTTCCAGCCATCTGGGTCATGAAAACAACCAGGAGTTTTATAAAATCCTGGGCCAGCTGGATAATTCCGTTACGGAGCTTCGTCATGTTGCCAGAAACCTGATGCCGGAATCACTGCTTAATTTTGGTCTGGAAACCGCATTACATGATCTCTGTCAGTTTTACCACCGCAAAGATCTTGAAATTGATTTTCAGGCGATTAATATTGAAAAAAGACTACCTTTAAATATTCAGCTTAATATTTACAGAATTGTACAGGAATTACTTGCTAATGCCGTAAAGCATTCGGAAGCGAGCAGTATTTTACTGCAGTGTTCCCAGGCGGGGGAAAATTTCCTGATTACGATTGAAGACAACGGGAAAGGCTTCGACAAAAATATAGAAAAAACCACCAAAAGTCTGGGCCTCCATAATTTGAAAAACAGGGTGAATTATCTGAAAGGAAAAATGGAAGTAAACTCAGACCATCAGGGAACCACTATTAACATTGAACTCAATACTCATGGTGAATGAAAAAATAAATATCGTTATTGTAGATGACCACCCTATTGTCATCGAAGGGCTTAAAATGATGCTAAAAAGCCATCCGTTTTTTAATATTTCCGAAAGTTTTACTTCGGGATCGGAGATCATCAGCTTTATCCGCTCCCATGAGGTAGATATTATCCTTTTGGATATCACATTACCGGATGCCAATGGAACAGAGCTCTGCCGGGAAATCAAAAAGATTTCACCAAAGACCTCCGTGATTATGTTCAGTAACCGCTCGGAACGAAGTATTATCATGCAGGCCATACAAAACGGAGCCAGTGGCTATCTTCTGAAAAATACGTCCATAGATGAGCTTGTGGTATGTATCAAAGGGGCACTTTCCGGCAATATTGTATTCTGTAACGAGACCAAGCTCATCATCAGCAAGCCGTCTCAGAACGACCTTCCTATTCCCAGGCTTACCAAGCGGGAAAAAGAGATCCTTCAGATGGTGGCACAGGGTAAAACAAGTGCGATGATTGCAGAAGAGCTGTTTCTAAGCCCTCTTACGGTAGATACCCACCGCAAAAACCTGCTGCAGAAATTTAAAGCCAAGAACTCCACAGAACTGATTAACCGGGCAATACAGCAGCATCTCATAGAGGAATAGAAAATTTATATAAGGATTACTGTAATATTTAAATCCTAATTCTAAGAAAACAAAAAAACCGCTTAAAAAAGCGGTTTTTTTATATATCGGTGAATAATTTTATAATTCTAAGAAGCTGTAATCAATGGAAGCTACCAACGGACCTGCTCCTTTTTTCTTATCGGTTCTCACGATTTCGCCGTCTATCCAAAGATTGGCCACCAATTCTGAATCTGCATCCGGAAGCTCTGCTCTCGCATCAAGATTAAGCTGTGCCTGGCTGGAATTCACGAAAAATTCTCCACTTGTCCAGGTAGTTCCTGTAGGATCGAAAACATCAGTTTTAGTAGTTCCCACCTGTGTTACAATAGCTTTAATAACACCTCCGGTAGTCGTTTTCACTTCAAATTGAACAACATGGTCTTTAAATTCCTCATCATCATCATCTTTTTTACAAGAATTAACTACGGTAATGACAGAAAATAATAGAACGAATAAAAAAGAAAGTCTAAGTAAACTTTTTGATTTGTAAAATTGCTTCATTTCTCCAAATAGATTTTTAATGTTTCAAATATAAGTTTTTTATTAATATAAAAATAACTTTTATGAAAAATTTCCAATAAAGATTTCCAAATAATATCAAATCAACAAAAAGCATAATTACAGAATAAATCCTTGCCGGAACGTAGCATCTGCCCGTCATCAAGGACAAAAAAAGGAAACGGTTTTGAACGTTCACAATATGATTTATAATTATATTTGCTGTATGAATTTAGATTATATCGTAAGAGAACCGGAACATATCACTCCCAATACCACCGTACTTTTCATGCTTCACGGCTATGGCAGCAATGAACAGGATCTTTTCAGCTTCAGGGAAACCCTTCCTACCGACTGGCTGATCGTAAGTTTCAGAGCTCCAAGGGACACCCAGTTTGAAGGCTATTCATGGTTTGATATTGATTTTAATAATGCGGAGAACTTTATTGATCTTCCCCAGGCTAAAGAATCACTGGACAGTGCATTGGAAAGCATATTGAAAATCGTGAATCATTATGGACTCACCGAGGGCAAGGTACATTTATGCGGATTCAGCCAGGGAGGAATATTATGTTATGCCCTGGCATTAAAACATCCGGATATGTTTAATTATGTGGCCTGTCTGAGCAGTTATCCTGAAGAAAAGCTGCTGGACAATATCGTAAAGGACAAAAAGAAACTGGAAAGCCTTCGCTTTTTTATATCCCACGGAACCGATGATGCTGTGATCCCGTTAGAGTGGGGCAGAAAAGCAGCGGATCTTCTCTATGATCTGAGCTGTTATTTTACCTTCCGGGAATATATGAGCGGCCATGGTGTGAATCAGAAGAATTATATGGACCTTATGGATTTCTTTTCAAAATAACCCCGAGAACATAGGATTATAAAAATTCATCCAAAACACTCAAATTCATTGAAGTTTATACAAGCATTCCAGTATTTGGAATGTTTTTTTATTGATATTAGGGATTATTTCACTAAATTCAGTAAATGAAAATAAAGCTATTTTTTCTGGTATTGTTCCTTAGCATTTTTCTGAGTGCCCAGAACTCTTTTGAGGTCATCAACGCAAAGAAAGTAGTGATCCCTTTTAGGCTTATCAACAATCTTATTTTAATTCCTATCAACGTAAATGGTGCAGAACTGA
Organism: Chryseobacterium phocaeense; assembly: GCF_900169075.1. Classification (NCBI taxonomy): domain Bacteria; kingdom Pseudomonadati; phylum Bacteroidota; class Flavobacteriia; order Flavobacteriales; family Weeksellaceae; genus Chryseobacterium; species Chryseobacterium phocaeense. The sequence goes on along the minus strand of NZ_LT827015.1, from coordinate 552,647 downwards.
CTTTTTTACTGGATACTGGAGTAGCAGAGACGATTCTTTTCAGCCTGGATAATCAGGAAGTGAAGCTGGAGAACATAGAAAAGATGAAATTTTCAGGACTCGGGGGAAATTTGAGTATCGACGGCTTTAAATCTGACCGTAATATAGGAAAAATAGGCAAACATGTGATCAATTCATCAATGCTTTTATTCATTGTAATTGATGAGGAATTCAACATCTCTTCACACATCGGAGTTCCGGTAAACGGTGTTATAGGATATCATTTTTTTAAGAACCACCCGATCTCAATAGATTACGTATCAAAAAAAATAACGATTTACCAGGATCCGGAAGTCTTTAAGAAGAAAGTCCGCAAGTTTGATGAGCTGCCCATGAGCATAGAAAAGGACAAACCTTACATCCATGCCGATGTAGAAATGACCAATGAAAAGAAAAGCTCTAAACTGTTAATAGACCTTGGAAACAGTGATGCCATATGGCTCTTCCCTACCCTTATCAAAGACTTTGTATATAACAGGCCTAATATTGACGATTATCTTGGTCGGGGTTTCAATGGAGATATTTACGGTAAAAGAAGCCGGATTCACAATTTTTATCTTAAAGATTTTAAATTTGAAAAGCCTCTCACCTCGATGCCCGATGAATACTCTATCCAGCACGTCAACCTTGTAAAGGACCGGAAAGGATCTGTAGGAGGGGAAATTATGCGCAGGTTTACAACGGTTTTTGATTATCCCGGAAAAAAATTATACCTGAAAAAAAACAAGAATTACAACGATCCTTTTCATTTTAATATGAGCGGGCTGGACTTCAGACAGGATGGCCTGGAGTGGCACGAAGACCGCGTGAAAATTGAGCCCAAACATGTATCACAGGTTTCCTCAGGTACAGACATTCCCATATCCAATAACTTCCAGTACAAATTTACATTAAAACCTATCTTTTCTGTAGCCGGGGTCCGTAAAGACTCTCCTGCATTTAATGTCGGCCTGAAAAAAGATGACCGGATTATTTCCATCAACGGAAGCCGGACTGCTGACATGACCATGGAAAAAATTCTGGAACTGATGAAATCTGAGGAAGGAAGAAACATCACGATGGTCATCACAAGAAAAAATAAGGAAATGACATTTAATTTTGTTCTGGAAGATCCTATCCCATACCAAGAATAGCCTATGAAAACAGAAGAAAGCACAATAGATAAAATTAGAACCCGCCCAAGGTTTAAGATGTTTACCCATCTTACCAAAGAAGAATATGCTGAAAACCTGAAAAAATACCTCGCCGATCATAAAAATGAATTTTCCGGAAACATCAATAAAGAAGTGGCAACCATATGGGTTCAGACGGAATACGACAGCTACTGGAAACCCAGATTAGCCTTACGGATAGAAATTGAGGACGATGAAACCACAATCCGGGGCATATTCGGGCCGAGTTCGGCAGTCTGGACATTCTTTATGTTTCTTTATTTTTCATTTTCTATTCTGTGGATGACGTTTTTCAGCATGTATTATGTGGAAAAGCAGATAAAAAGCGCCGAGTACCCGTGGGCACTGAGCGCTTCGTTCGTTATGATATTCTGTATTCTTCTTACCTATGCCGCTGCCAGATTCGGACAGCATAAAGGTAAGGAAGAGATGCTTAAGCTTAGAAAATTCGCTGAAGAATCTACGGTCCAGTTTGAAAAGAAAATAGATTAATCCGAAGATTTGATCAGAAATTATTTAATCCCCTACCAGTTTCCTGCCTTCTTCTTAAGTTTTCAGCCTAATTAACAGGCAATTCAGCAGGCTTTTCGGTTTGCTCCGGTAATGCCATAGCTTTGGCCGTTTTGATAGAATCAGCTACTTTTTCCCTGTTATCCTGTTCTTTGATCATTTTATCAACATGAGGTTCAAGGAGTTTGGTCATTTCTTCTACGGAAATATTATTCGCATTGGGATCATCCAGGAGTTTTCTCCAGGGTTTTCTTCCACCCCATTTATAATCCCCGAATACCATTACAGGAGTTCCTTTGGCTTTGGTAGTGGCTCCTCCCGGATTCAGAATCCAGGTATCTGCATAGGAATACAGCCACTGGGCATCTTTCATCAGCAAACGTAAGCATGAGTGTGAAGCCGGATATCCCGGAAGATCATACTGATGCCATCCTATACCGCCGGTGTTATGAATATTGAAATTATACGGAAGTTTCCACTCGCTGCTTACCGTGGAGATCGATAGTTTCTTTTTCCAGTTGGCAAAGGTAAGTCCGCGGGTCGTCTGTGCAGCTTTTTTTCCCATACTCGTTGGGCCCCATTTCACAAGGCTTCCGTTGGAATAAACCCCGTAAGCCTGTATAGGATAGGAAAAGATCACAAACTTTTTCACTCCGCTTAAGATATCAAGCTGCATAGGAAAAGGTGAATAAGACATCAATGTTGTGTCTATTTTAGCAGGCACTACCAGCGTGTCGGAGTTCCATTTATTTTTAGAATCCAGTCTGTTTAATGCCAGGATCGCATAGCGTTCCTTTTCGTTATATTTCTTGCTGAATTCTGCATATACGGAATCTCTCAGCTTCTTATCTTTCGGAAGGGCTAATGCATTGTAGAATCCATTTTCCTGCATGGCAGGGGGCACAGATTCTTTTTGTACAACGGAATCTTTCTTTACTGAATCTTTTTCTACACCCGGAGTTTCTGAGGAAGAAACGGTATCTTTTAAAGTATCGCTTATTTTGTCAATTTCTTTTTTACATGAAACCAGCATTGCAGCACAAAAACAGGCATATAAAAATGTTTTTTTCACAGATATGTTTTTCATAAATAAAAATAGGTCATCTAGTTTGGCTACCCAGTGCAAATATCAGACCTAAATCCGAACAAAAAAAGAGCTTATAAAAAATACCGTAAAAAAACGGTATTGATGAAAATTATTTTAGAGCAGTTTGTTGGTTTTAGCATATGCCAATGCCTCGGCAATATTGTTGACTCCAATTTTTTCAAAGAGTTTTTTCCTGTGAAACTTTACAGTATCTGCGGAAATAAATATTTTATCTGCAATTTCATTGATGGTAAGCCCACTGGCGTAAAGACTCAGGATTTCGGATTCTCTTTGCGAAAGTTTTACTTTTTCATCTTTTAACCACAGATCAGTTTCAGGAGTATATTTCCAAAGGTTTTGCGAACCTTCCTTGCTGATCACAATATTTCCTGCCGAAGTACTGCTCGAAAGCGAAACAATACATAATGCTTTCCAGATCTTCCCTTCTTCTGTAAGGAACATGGGGGTCAGCTTATGATTGACCAGAACCATATTTCTTTTGCCGTTAATCAGATTAAAATCATAAGAAATGGAATACAGTTTCCTTTCGGCCACCGGAATTTTATCATAAAAATTAAATCCGGCTTCATTGATTTTAATCAGGAGCTCCACATCTTCAGGCTTTACATTCTGAAAATAAAAAGCGTACCCCATTTCTTTTACTTCTTCCGAAGATTTTCCGCAGAGAAAAAGGGGATTTTCAGAGACATAATCAAATCCTCTGGTCTGGTAGTCTACCACATACAGGCTCTGATACGTAAGTCTGGAAAATGCTTTGATCGCTTCCAGGTATTCCCCGACCTGGCTGCGGTCTATTTCAGCATCATTACGGACATCATTTTTATCGTTAAAAAATCTGTTTATTTCTTCCATATACTGTGTACAATCAACAAAATACCTACCCAAAAGTGTAGTCTTTTTCATCCATAAGCAAATCTACACAAAAGTGTAGTAGCAATCAACACCCCTTGGTTTAAATTTGTTAGTAAAAAAGTGCTGGGGCAGTTTTGTGTAGCTTTCACAGTACACTCATTTTCAATATAGAATCAACAACCATGAAATAAAAGAGCTGCCAAAAAACAATTCGGTCATGTTAAAATAGATTTCGCTAGAAGTTTTTATCGTAAATAACTCAACCCGCGAGGGCTGATTCAGACTGAAAATATGATAACAACGGCCGGATTAATGCAGCCCTTAAAAGGTCAGCATTTCAGAATTTCTATAAAAAAACACACAAACGATTGAAGCATTATACCGCTGATCTTCTGATTACTGTCTCTTGGCAGTAATTTTTGTTTTACAAAAATTGAGAGCGTTTAGGTGAGAGCGTTTTAGGGTGAGAGGGTTTGAGCGTTTGAGGTTTTTTAGTGTTGAGGGTTATCATTCCGGAAATATATGAATGATGATATGCATAAACGATGATTGCCAGCTGGTGGCAGAGGCTCTCGAAGCCACCATTCAACCGCAAAATAAAATTCACCGCTCACACTTTCAAATCTGATATCTGATATCTGATATCTAAAATCTTTACTTTTTACTCTTTACTCTTTACTCTTGATTCTGTAATTTCCCAATTCACCATTCACCGTTAACCATTCATCATTGCCCATTCTCTGCCTGCCCTATTCTTCCTGTTTCTGTGATGCCACCCATCTCAACAAGCCATTTTTATCAAAACGGTAAGCGTCCTGATGCCATGAAGCCCCTCCTCTGCAGCCGGTGTACAGCACTTTCTGCTCTTTGTCTACAGATACATCGCATAGGCACGAGCATGATGATTTTGAATAATCAGGTTCCTTAAACAGTTCCAAACCGTTTTGATTTTGGATTATAGAGATAAATGGTAAACATGCTGTACACCCCCATACCTGCGTCCGGAATGGTAAATGCAAGATCATCGTAACCGTCAAAACTATAATCTTCAATTATACTTTGCTGCGCAGCATCCGGACTGTCCGGAAAAGGGAGCTCTGCGTTCATTTTTTTCCCGTCGGGATATTCAATCAGGAGTTTGTTATTGTAAAAATGGTTGAAAGAGATTTTCGCACCATGGAGCAGGTATTGATCATCGCCATCCGGATCTCCCTCTTCTTCTACCAGTTCAAGGTTGAAATGCCTGAAGTCTGTTGCTCTTATATAAGTTGCATCAGCAATATAGTTCTGCATTTGCAGCATTTTATATGTTCCGTTAAATTTTCCGTTGACCATTTCGTCCCATACAAAATAATGTTTAGCAGGCTGACCGGGACCTCCTGAAATGGTATCCAGCCTGTAGCTTTTGACCCTTAACGGAATTATCTCTTTCTTCCCCTCATACTGTACAAAAGCTCCTTTTCCGCCATTTCCATAATACAGTTTCAGCCTGAATTCTTTCTCCGCATCTACAGATTTTAAAGTGACGGGTTGGGCTTGCAGGAAACTCCCGAGAATAGTCATTATGAAGATAAGGTATAGTTTTTTCATATAATTTCCGAATTGTAGAGGCTTATGTTTATGATCTGCAACATTAAGAAATTTATGGGTAATTTTTGAATGATACTATTATTATTTAACCTGGTTCGGGGTAAGAAATTAAAGATCAAATGGCTGGAAGCTGGACGAGGGAGGATGGAAGCTCATATCAGACAAGCTGGCTTTAAAAATTAATAAAATTGCTTTAAAGTTCTGTTTTCAGACTTCAGCTACTTCCCTCTTCCATCTTCAAACTTCGTGACAAGACTATAAAAACAGAAATGTCTATTCCAAACTCAGTTTACTTATATAAAGAAATACATCTGTAATAATACAATCCCCAGATTACGAACCACGGCAGATTAGCCATCAGGAAAAACGCAACCGACTCCCTGTCAATATCTCCATCTGAGATTCCCACAAAATAAAAGCCGGCAAAAAGAACCGGGAGCAAAAACCAGCACAACATTCTTTTGGCATTTCCCCGAAATGTTTTTAAAAGAGAAAAGAGACTGCTGAAGGAAATAATACTCAAAGTCAAAATCCAGAAGATCAGAATCCCATAAGCCAGGCCGCTCATATCACAGTTTCTGGGATGCCCATCCTGTACAGGAGCTTTGGTAATAGCCATGTAAATAATCAGAGCTCCCAAAGAAGTGAGGGTAGCTATAAACCATGCCTTAAGAATGGAAAGGAGAATGAATTTCTTTTGTGACATCGGATTTTAATGGACATCACTAAAATACTGATAAACTCCGGATATACAAAAAAATTCAGAAAGCCATTACAATGACTTTCTGAATTTCACATCTGCCTATTTTATCTTTTTGAATTCAACATGACTGAAGTTGGAACCTGACAGCATAAATCCGGTAATAGTCTGATTTTTATCTCTTTTAAAATCAATCCTTCCAAAGAATGATCTATAAGAATAAGCTCTTTTTGCATTTGAAAGATATAGCGTGATATCCGGATTTATCGGGTGTCTGGCAATCAGTTTATTGTTTTCTACCACCAATTGATATACCGTATTAAAATCCTCGTTTTTATAGAATCCGACAAATTGATTAAGATTTAAATGTACTTCTTTCTGAGGCTTTAACATCACTTTTTTACACGCAAATTTAAAATCCCCAACGCTGTAAATCAGTGAATTTGTCTGAAATGTAAGGGTTCCGGTTGGTATTGCAGGAATTCCAAACTGACGGTCTTCCATCACGGGTAAAGGTGTTTGATCACTACTAAAATACAGGTTCTTCCCATCAGTTGATACCTCAATATAATTTCCGGGATCAATTTCATACATTCCTTCAAATTTCTTCAGTTCGGCAGAGGTATAATGTGGTTTTACAGCCGGGGGAGAAATAATCTGATGCGCTCCCAGCAATACATCAACCAGTCCGTAGGCAATGAATAAACCATCAAAAGCTCCATTATTCCCGGCCAGTACAATTGATAAATGATGCGCCGGAATATGCAGAATATAGGATCTGTACCCTGCAGTACCCCCACCGTGAAAAACAATATCCAGACCTTTATAAGTTCCTGTCTGCAGTCCCAGGCCGTACTCTACTCTTTCTCCTGTATTCAGCATGGTATTTTGCTGCATTGTATTGTACATTTCCCTGCTGCCGATGAGAGGTTTCTGAAAATTAGCAGCCCATACACACAGGTCATCAAGCGTTGTGAAAATATTTGAAGAACCGTTCTCCATCTGCCCAAGAGGATATTTAGAATACGCAGCAGCATTTTTCCGGTAAGATTCAGCTTTATTCGGAATAATTTTCTCCGGATCATCTACTGCCATGGAATGATTCATTTTAAGCGGATCAAAAATATATTCTCTGAGAATCTGGTTGAACTCTTTTTTATAAACCCGGTGAAGAATCTCAGCAAGCAACATAAATCCAGTGTTATTATACCGATACTGGCTGCCAGGTTGAAAATTGATGCTTTTAATGGCTAAAACGGTCTTTACCGCTTCCGTATTGGTCACCCGGAATTCATCTCCAAATCCCTGTAATCTTTTGATGCTTGTGAAATCAGGCAGGCCATGGGTATGATTAGCCAGTTGCCGTATTGTAATTTTATAAGGTAAATGCGCCAATTCCGGGAGATAGGTCCGGATATCATCCTCAAATGACAGTTTACCTTCCTGTTCTGCTAAAAGAGCTACAAATGCGGTAAATTGTTTGGAAACCGATGCGATATCAAAAGCAGTGGAGTCTGTTATAGGAGTACGGTCTTCAAGATTGGCCAGCCCGTATGTTCTTTTGTAAATAATTTTTCGGTCTCTTATAATTCCTACAGCCATTCCGGGAGCATTCTTCTGAGTATAAATGTTAATAAGAGAATCTACATTTCTGGTCTCATTATTTTTGCTGTTTTGTCCGGAGAGTATTCCAAAAGTCAGTACGAAAAAAAGGAATAAAGTAAGTTTAATTATTGGCTTCATATGTTTTGAATTTTTAATGAAGCAAATCTGATCTTTTAAATCAATTTAAACATCCGGATACCGGAAAACGGACTCTTTTTATTTTGAAAATCAGTCCGGTTTAAAGTCGGACTCATTCTAACCTACTGATTTTCTGTAATCTGTAGGTGTTATGCCCGTTTCTTTTTTAAAGGCGGTATAAAATGAAGATTTCGAATTGAAGCCTACTTCATATAAGATTTCCAGCACGGTTAATTGAGATTGGTCTTTCAGAAGCTTTTTCGCATCATTGATTCTAAACTCATTAATGAAATCAAAAAAGTGTTTTCCGGTATGCTGGTTGATCAGTACCGACAATTGTTTTTCCTGGAGGTCGGTCAGTTTAGCCAGTTTTTGCAGGGTAAGTTTATCATCCAGATAGGGTTTTTCGGTTTCCATAAACTTCAAAAGAACTTTCAGCTGTTCTGGTTCTTCTTTGGGGACGTTAGCTGTCTCTACAGGAATTAAATCCTTATTGATCCCGGCCAGAAGGTTAGGACGGTACAGGGCATTGAGCACAAACCAGCTGATCACAAACAGCACATACAGGGAGGTAAAGGTATACAGCATTAAAAAGGAGGTCTGATCAGTCCTCACAAAACCTCTGAGCATTACAAAGCAGTTTCCGATCAAAAAAAGAATGGTAGTCCGCAGTAACCATTTATAAGTAAGATCATGCTGGCTTGAGTAATTTTCCTGGTATAGTTTTCTGAAAGTCCTTAACGCCCAAAATACAGCAACAATATAACCGTAATACTGAATGGTAGATACAATGTCAAATACCTGGTCATTCTGGCCTGTAACTCCCACCAAACCGAACCATCCGAAAAAAAATAAGAATGGGATTCCATGCAGAAGATGTTTTCTGCTGATCGTAAAATTGTAATAGCAGGCCGAATTCACATACAGATAATAGAGCGGCATCTGAAGCAGGATACTTGATAATTTAAACCCTTTGATCAGGTTATTGTCAGAAGGAGGAAGAAAAAAGCCGGAAAGATCAACAACGGAAACCAGCAGGAAGGCAGCAAATAAATAGTTGGGCAGTTTTCTCGGCGATTTTGCCGTGATCAGGAAAATGCTCAGCAGTAAAAACAAGAAAACAATAATTTTGCCCAGATCATTTATTAATGCCATATTTTTTACTTTGGATAAAGCAAAAATACAAATTATAGCTTCTGTTTAATCCATCATCAGATGAAGCGATGCAAAATAACAATCATCTTAATACCGCAATACGTTCTAACAATCAGGATTAAACTGCCTTTCCTCTTTATCATATTCAGCTTTTATGCCCCATAATAAATGGTCTTTGGAAAGAGCATCTGTCTGTTCTTCAATGGCCAGTAAGGAAGAATTCATAAGAGCTGAAGTAATTTGCGCTCCTGTCAGTTCATAATTTGTAGCCAATTGGTTAATCAGGTCACCATCAACAGAAATATTTTCAGGGATCATATTGTTCCAGAGTTTTATTCTTTCTTCTACCGTAGGTTTTGAAAATTTAACAATGATATTGAATCTTCTTAAAAAAGCATCGTCAATATTATTTTTAAAATTGGACGTAAGGATAACCAGACCGTTAAAGCTTTCCACCCGTTGCAGTAAGTAACTCACTTCCTGATTGGCGTACCGGTCATTGGAAGATTTTGCGTTGGTCCGTTTCCCAAAAAGCGCATCTGCTTCATCAAACAGCAAAATCCAGTTTTTATTTTCGGCAAGCGTAAATATTTTTTCTAAATTTTTCTCTGTCTCGCCAATATATTTTGATACAACCTGAGACAAATCTATCCTGTAAACATCCCTGTTGAACTCTTTCCCCAAAAGACTTGCCGTGAGGGTTTTCCCTGTTCCTGAAGGACCATAAAACAAAGCTCTGAAGCCGGGAAGTATCTGTTTTTTCATGCCCCAGTCTTCCATTAAAGTCTGATGGTGTTTTATCCAAAGCTTAATCTGGTTGATCTGCGAATGAACCGTAGTATTGACAACCAGATCTGCCCATTCCATATTGGTATGAGCTTCTTTAGCAGGAAAATGGATGCTGAATTTCGGTTTTAATTTTTCTCCGAAAAAAAGCAGATGCACCGTTTCTGGGGTAAGGATAATTCTTCCGCTCATTTCAGGTTCTCCGGTTTTCACATCATCCAGATAGAGAATATTTTCTTTGAAGAACCAGTGATGCTGCGAAAATAACTGTTGAATAAGCAGACGGCTATTAATATCCTCTCCTCCTAAAATACACTGTATGGTTTCTCCGGTTGGAAGCATTCCTCTGTGGCTTTCTGTTCTTATTCCGCCTAATTCCGGGAAGTCTCCACCTTCAGGATATACTTCTTTGATCACCTCATCGAAAAAACCCGGCAAAACATGGGGAACCAAAGCAATCAGCAATACCACCGCTTCTTCATGCGAAGTTTCTCTACCCAGAGCTTCTGAAAACGAATTCTGAAAATCGAAATTCTCAGTGGCTTTTTCGTCTGTGAGTTGAGAAATAATGTATTTTTTAAGGGCTTTGAATGGCATAAATAAAATTTAAATGGTAAAAATAAATCCTGATTCAGAACTAATCTTCGTAAGTACCGTTTTTAAAATCTGTTTCATTATTAAATGAATCTGTTTTAGAGAATTTTTCAGTTGGTTTCTCTTTATCCCAGGATTCAAAAATATAGTTTACCGTTACCGGAGTTTTTTCTTCTGCATCTACAACAATTTTCTTTTTAGCAGATAAATTGGCAGGTTTTCTTTTTACTTCATTGAGCGAACCATAATTAGGTACCACAGTATAATTAATTACTTTCCCAACCTTCAAATCTTCTTTTACTTTTTCTTCAATATCCACATTATGATCTTTGTTTCCTTTACGGGTTAACGGCGTGAGATTTCTGAAATCATTCCCGCTTCCTCCCAGGTTATGGTTTAGCAAGTGTCCTAAAATATAATAGGTAGACCCTCCATTTCTTTTCTTACGCAAGGTATCATAAGAATCATTGGAAACTCCCGGAACAGAGCCGATAGGCGGTTTTGTAGATTTATGCAGATTTTTAACTTCCATTTTGGTTCCGTATCCGCTTTTATTCAAAGATCCGAAATTTAATTCAAATTTTCCGATCCCTTCAATATCAAAAAGAGGCGGCATATAATTGCTTAAAGTAGTGACATGCTGGGTTACTTTTTCGTATTTTTTGGTCTGTTCGGTTTTGTATTCTTCATCTGTAGCGCCCATGTTTTTTTTCGATAAAGCAGTCTGTAATGCATCAAATTCTGTTTCGGCATCTTTTTTAACTTTAGCTTTGTTCCCTTTTACAGTTCCTATTTGTTTTAAAAAGTCGGTGAACGTTTTAGGATTACTGGCTACCATTAAAGTTACGTTTTCATCTTTTCCTTTAAAATATAGGGTATGCGTTTCCCCATTTTCAGATTTGAAGGTTTTTCGTATTTTTAAGAAATTCAATAGTTTTTCACCATATTTTTTGGCCGTATCTTTTGCTTTTTTCTTTTTGTCATCTACCCAGGCTTTGCCTTTTTCCACAGCTTTCATGGATTTGTCAATCAGTTTCATCAAACCGATTTTTTCTGCAATCTGTTTGATCTTTAAGGCAATTTTTTTAAGAACGGCATCAATTTTCGGTCTTATTTTTTGTTGAATAAATTTCTGTACTTTTCCTACAATTCCATCCAGGCCGAGAACTGCAGCCAGGAAACTAATGGCAAGACTAAGAAAATTACTAAAAACATCTTCTACTTTTTGGGTTACTGCAGAAAGATTTTTATTTAAAATATCCCCGAAAGTATCCAGAATTCCATCAATAATTTTGACAATCTGAGCGGCTTTCTGAAATAAAGTGACCACGAATTTTATCAGCAATTGTGCAGCCCTGATAAATCCGGCTCCGGGAATCAGTAATGACAGCAAATATTCCATTGCTTTCTGGGTGATGGTTTCTACCACGAATGTTTTTACGTTCTCTATCAGCATTTCTTTCAGATCACTGAATTCTTCTTTGATAAATTCCCACAAACCGGCAAGGCCTTTCTCATTTAAAATTCTGAAAATATCAAGTATTTTATTTCCCGCAGAAATGGCCATGTCCACTCCTTTTTCTATGAAATTAAAGCGTTCCTGGCCAATAACATCTATAACAAGCTGTTTGATTTTTTTAATACTGATTCCTAAAATCTGAAGCACCAGACTTGTGATCCCTTCTAAATTAAGCTCTTTCGGAAGAATAATTTCGTCGCCAATTGACCCCGTTAACCATTGTAAAACGCCTTTTATAAGATGTTTGTCTATATTATTTTTAAAGTTGGTAAAGCCCTGTCCCACTGCATCTGCAAGATTCCCAAAAAAAGTGATGGGATCATCAATAATGGCTTCGGCGTATTTTGCTGCCTTTTTAGCAACCGCCTGTATGGCATTTTTAAGTTCAATAATGGTATTGATGACTGATTTTACGGCGGCTATTGCACGATCCAGCCAGCTCATATTTTCTATTTTGGCCTTTTCAAATCTGGAATCCAGCTCATCCATTGCAGCACTGAACTTCTCTGTAACAGCATCAATAATAGATTCCTGTTTACTTTCTATGGAGCTTTCCAGCCCTTCAAATTTCGTATTGGCTTCATCGAAAATATCGCCTGCTATTTTTTTATCTTTATCCGGCTGCTGTTTCCAGAATTTATCTTTCTCCGCTTTACCCTTTTTCACTTCGGCGGCGGCCAGAAACAGGCAATTATCTACAACTTTTACAAGATCATCGATAGGAGTCTGCATGTTTTCAATAAATTCTTTCTTGGCAATATCGAAGATCTTTTTTTCACTCAGCAATTCATCTCCGGTAACTGCTGCTCCGAGTTCGTTAAAAAATCCTGTATTTTCATCGAGCAGATCGGCAACTCGGTCAGAAAATTTGTTTAAGTTTTCAGACATTTTGTTTCCAAAGACGATTTCAATATAATCATCAATGGTTTTAAAATATTCTAAAACCTTTGTGTTTGTTCTCGTAAAAATTTCGTCCAGCCCTTTTCTTATTGTTTCCCTTGTCGCATTTTCCTCTTTACTTTTAGCATTCTGACTTGAAAAGACATCAGCTTTAGCCTCAGAATTATTTTGCAGCATAGAAGCGTACGCTGCATTCATTGCTTTTTCATTGCTTGATTTGGTACCGGCAATGGCTTTATTTTCGTCTTTCCTGTAGGTGTTGGTCAGTTCCTGTGCTTTAGCCTGTGATTCGGTTTTTTGCCCGTCTGCCGCAATAAAGGAAGGTTCATTGCTGTTCTGCAGTTTTTCCGTAGAAAGATTGTTTTGGGAATACTGATCGTCCAGTGTTTTGGTTTCTTTCGTGAAATCTGTTTCCTCTTCTGTTTTTTTTACAGGAGCCAGATTGGCTTTTTGCGTGGTCTGTGTTTTGGATTCCGGTTTTTCCTGAATCAAAGCAACAGGTTCCTGGCTGGTAATTTCGTTTTTCGGAGTCAGGGGTTTGTTGGGAGGTTCAATGGTTCCGCTTTCTATTTCTCCTCCTGCTGCCTCTTTTTCTTTTTGCAAGGATTCTGAGATCTTATCCGTATCAGATTTTGCCACGCCGTTTGTTGCTACTTTTTTTGCATCGGATTTACTTTCTATCGTTTCATTAATCTGTTTTTGCAGTTTTTCTTTAAAAGCAGATTTTTTAAATTCTTTTTTTTCGTCAGGAATAATATCAAGATGATGTCTGTTTGCTACGGATGTATTGGCTTGTTCCGAAGGTAAAAGTGCTGCATCATACTTTTCATCTGAAACCTTTTGCGGGTCTTTGTGTTTCTGGTATTTTTTTGCAGTGGCTTCTATTTCTTTAAAGGGCTTTCTTAAAGATTCAGCGGGAGTTTTAGCTTTTTTATCCTTTTCTTCTTTTTTTACAGGTTTGGGAGCAGCAGCAGGTTTTTTAACGGCTTTACTTTCTTTGTTTAAAGCACCGCGCAGTTTCTTTTTAGCTCCAAAAAAATATTTTTTAGAACTTCTTGAAGCGGCTGTCTTTTTCGTTATTTTTTCTGCTTTCATGGTTTCTGAATTTTTAAAAGCATTTACCAGTTACACACTAAAAACTCTTCCATCCAGGGTGTTTTTATCATCCCGATTCCCCACGGAAGCTGATCTAATAAAATATCAAAGCCTTTTTCTTCTACCCAGAGCTCAAAACTGTTCTCCCGGATTTCTTCCAAACGTGCATTTCTTTGCAGAAAAGTTTCCTGCAAAGCGGCTACTGATGATTTACCCATCACAGTCCAATGCTCCAAAACCGCTTCTAAAAGATCTTTACACAATTCCTTCTCTTCATCCGTAATTTCCAGCTGAGTATTGATTACTTTTCCTGTGTCATAACCGCAGAGAATTTTATTAAGCAAAAGTTCATTCTCCTGAATTTCGTCTTTTCCTGTGACTAAATATTGGGTCAACAGTACAGCTTTCTGTACGCTGAGTTCTGTTTTCCAGCTATCATTCTCATACAAACCGGATTTTTCGAAAAGGGTTTTCAAAAAAGGGTGTAAAATAACAAGTCCTGCGTTTTCTATAAAGTTATTTGTATTCAGATCATTACGTACAGGCTCCTTTTCCGGTTCTTTCTGATTAACAGACTGATCTTTATTTTCTATTTTTTCAATAACAGACTGATGGAAATGAACCGTTTCGGGTTTGAAATTATTTTTGTTTTCTATAAGATAACTGAGTAGAGCTTTTATTTCGGTCTCTGAAATATTCCAGTATTCTCCGGATTGCATTAAAAACTGACGGATATATAATTCCTGATCTTTTGTTTCTGAAACCATACAATTCATCCATTGCAGGAATTCCAGCCAGAGTGATTGCTGATGAACCGTTTTTATTTTTTCAGCAATATTCAGAATGTTTTTATCAACCACCTTTTTAGTACGGATCACTTCTTCTAAAAGGATTTCAGAGATTTTAAAATCATCAAAAACAATTTCATTTATTTTTTCTTTTACATTTTTAGGAACTGAAAATATCCATCGCATGATGCTTTGGTTATTTTGCCGGAATAACAGAATCAAACGGTTTACAAAATCCTCATTGATATGAATGTGCTCAAAAATAGTTTTCAGGTCTTTAGAAATGGTGTTTTGTTCTAAAATTCCTGTTTTCAGAAAGCAGAATACTAAAATGGCAGCCTGTTGTTCTACAGAAATCAAAGAGTTTCCGGCAGATTCCCTGTTAAAGGGAAAATCATCCGTCAATTGAAAATGACTTTCTATGTTTAGAGGTTTATAAAGCTTTAAATATTCTTCTATCTGCAATAAGGACAGACGAACGATCTCTTCTTTCCAGTTCTTTTTTTCAATGTTTTCTATGTTGATTTCCAGAAGATCAATATTCCAGACCGTTGTTTCCTGATCGTATTGTTGGAATAAATAATCAAGTTTCGGGTAAAATTCTTTCTCCAGTAATGTGCCCAATTGATTTTGCACCTCTTTTCCGAAACCGGAAGAAGCACATTGTATATCGAAGGTATTTCTGGTGAGAAGATGCATGGTTTATTTTATTTTTTTAGTTCCAGGAGTATGGATTGTAAATGATGTAAAAATGCTGTCGCCGGTAAATAATGAATCTTCCCATTCCTGGCCTTCAATCGAGAAATACAGATACTTATCATCAAATCTTAGATTCAGACATCCAATCCTGTATTTTTTGGGTTCAAGTCCCAGTTTTTTAAATATTACATCCGGTTGACTGTTTCTGATCTTTACTAAAAAATCTGGCACATTTTCAGAATTGACCATTACTTTTGAGAGTGATTCAAATAGTTTTGGATCTTCATAAGGAAATGATAAGTTATTTACGTTCTGATCGGGTATGCTTATCATGATCGTAAAATTGGCGAATAACCCTACGATTCCCCGAATTGAATAACTGAGCTTTGCACCATTATCATCATTAGATGCTCCGGAGAAGGAAAATCCGTCAGTAGATCCTCCTGAAGAATTAAGTTCATCACAATCCAGAATATCTTTCAGGATCTTGTTGGTATCTTTTGCAAGGATATTTCCGTTGGGAATTATTTTGGTGTCGATTTCTGCTATAATGGTTCTTTTAGTTGCCATGGTTTTTATTTTTAAATTATTGTTCAGTGAAAAAATCTTTTGATTTAAAATCGGAAACATTAAAATCTCCTATAAGCTTTACCGTAAGTTTCTGCTGGTTCGGACAGGTTTCGCCCAACTGTAGTATATTGACTTCAAATTGTTTGGTAAGATCATCAAAATTGAATTTGTGGGAAACCAGTTTCTCTTTGGTTGTTATTTGGGTTCCATCATTAAAATCAATTTCATACTCATGCTTATCATCTTGTACAGGATTTGAAAAATGGAAGGTATTAACGTCATTTTTATTCCGCGCCACTTCCCATTTCAAATTCTGAGGCGCTACGATTTCTAATTCTACCGTATTGCTGAATTCCCCTTCCAGCTCATACTGAAGTGTATAGATTTTAGGAGTTTTTAACGAAGCATGATTGGGCTGTAAGTAGTATTTATCACTTTTCTGAACAACCGCATCTTTTGCGGTTCCCGAAAACTTTCCTCCGGATTTTCCTTTGATCACGATTGGCTGTTCATTGGTATCTGTCTGACAGAATTTCAGCTTATCCAGCGAAATGGACAATGGCTCATTGATCTCAATCTTCACTTCCAGCGTATTGCCGTCTCCGCAACAGGAATACGGAAGGAAGAAATCAGCAATAACGGTTTGCTGGAAACTGTTATCCTGAGGTTTTACGCTGGGTTCAAACTGTAATACATCTATTAAGTTTCCAAGGATAAATCCGCTCATTTCTGCCGGATAATAAGCATTCAGGTTAAATTTTGCTACTTCTATCAGGCTGTTTTTTATATTGTCTGTTTCGGCTTTACATTTATCAATCGCTGAAAGATCCGGCTTTGTAATTAACTGTGATTTATAATCCGTCAGTTTCACGCTTTTGATCAGATCCTGCTTAATACTGTCTTCAATGGCAAAATTATTTTTGTATGCTGTAATTGCGGTAAGCAAGGCTGTATACTGTTTTGGTGGAGCCGAAGCTTTGAAAATAGAAGAATCCACATAGACCAGAACAAAAGTACCTCCTTTTGTAACACCAGCTTTATGTTCCAGGCCGGGATGTTTTTTAATAAAAGTGGAAAAAAACAGGTCTTTATACACTTTTTGCCATCTCAGATTGGCTTCTTCATAAATGACGGTAAAAGGATCATCCAGGAAAAGCTCATTGATATCATCCAAACGGTCGATCAGATCTTCTGCTAAAACCGATAATGTCTGTTTATTCAGCTGAATGCACCATCTGTGGAACAAAAAGACGTAATTGAGCTGCTTGAAAATCTCATAGAAGCTTTTATAATTGGGTAAAAACTCCTTTAAATCATTGGTCAGCAGGTTTTTAAGCTGTATCAGAATATTTTTAAAATTGTCAATACTTCCGATTCCGATAAGCCCCTGACTGCTTAATGTTGCCTTGTGCAGATCCATCCATTTAATGGCGAATTCGGTGATATTATAGACTCTTTTTCTGGCTAAATCGTAGTCTGTCTCCAGGTCATCCCATCTTCCTTCAAATTTTGTGATATCCACTTCTTTATTAAGGAAATCAACGGCATTAACGGCTGTAATTTTAAAAGGTAGATTGTGGCTGTCCCTTATTAAATTCAGCTTTTGAATGGCCGTTTTATAATTGGTTCCGATATGACCTTCAACTCTGAAAAAATTATAGGGTTCAATATCAAATAACAAAGGTTTCTGAACAGATAATTTACTTGTATAGCCCGTTAAATCCGAATAATAAGACAGAATAGAATCATTCTGATTTTTAGCTGTTAAATCCGGATTCCATTTTTTATTCAGTTCTAAAACGGATTTATAATAGTAAGGAATTGTTTTTTTTGACAGTGGATAATTTCCATGTTTTGAAGGAGTCACTTTTATATCATTCACTTTTACTACTTCAAATGAAGCAATCAGATGCGCAAGTTTTCTGAAGAGAAGCGTAAATTTTTCTGATTTTTTCTTTTCTTTTTTCGAGAAATCAGAAGTTTTAATAAAAGGCGTTCTGAATGAATTTCCGTAAACGGAATTCCCTCCCAAAACCACATGAAAAGGAAACCAGCTTTCATCAACACAGCAAACCGAAGGATACATTTCCTTAAAATCTATAATCTCATTATAAGCTTCTGTAATATCGTAAATCCAGTCCCATACATATTGAATATTAACGCCTGATTTATATATATTTACCGTTTCATCTATTTTACTTTTCACCGATTCTAACACAGAAAGATCTGTTCCCTGCAAATTGTTTTTATGATCCTGGTACAGCTCTTTAATGGCAGTGGAAATTCCCGAAACCAAGGTATCGGAATAGGCTTTTCTGAAACCGTCTAAAACCTGAGCTCCTGTAACAACTGCATTCTGAAAAGGAACATTATATCTTGGAAATGCCAGTTTTGAGTATGTTTTGGAAATATCATACTCCTTCAACAATTCTTTGGAGGCATTGATGGGAATAAGTAATGGTCTCACATTGAACTCCATTCTTTTTCCTTTATCATCACAATTGGTAGTCACACAGTTTTTCTGATCAATTAAAGTGACTTCCAAAAGAAGAATAACCACCTTGTTATTGAAAAAATTGGCAGGAATCGGTTTTTTATCATCTGCACCGGAACCGGCGGGAAGCAATTCTACACAATTCTTAATCGCAGTATAATCATCCGTGTATTTAAAAATTTTATCCAGATAGGATTCTTTGGTATAATCGGGTTTCAGAAACTGGTCTGAAATTTCAAAATCGTGGTAGTGGGAAAAAGTATCTTCTTTCCAGTTGATTTGAAAGCCTAAAGATGTCACAGCCGTTCCACAGGAAATTTTCACGCTGTTTTGTGAAGGGAAGGAAAGTTGCGAACCACAAACAATTCCTATTCCGGTCAAATTTTTTCTGATCAGCCGGTCCTGCTCTTCTAAATGACTTACAATAAGGTTCAGTTCTTTCTGGCTTAGTACCTGATCGGCTTCAAAAACCGGATAAACAGAGGTGTTATATGCTTCCATGGTATTGTTTTATAGAGTTCCTAATGATGAGTTTCCTAAAATAATAGGGTTGGTTGTTTCGCTTAGCTGGCAATCGTATAAATTACCTTCCGGATAAATGGTGTTGAGTTCTTTTAATGCTTGTACAAGCTCGTTAAGTATCGTTCTGTATTCTGTTTCATCTTCCAGCTTCAATTTATTTTTACAGAATTTTTGCCGGTAGATCCTGTAGTTTTCCAGCCATTTCCTGTAGATTTTCTGGAATCTGAGCATATCTGAAATATTTACCCAGCAAATTTTCAAAAGTACGTGAGCCGGGGCTTCCTGTCTGAAAATCCTTTCTGCATATTTTCTGAAAACGATACTTTTAAAACGGGAAAGATACCCCGGTAAAATCAGGGTTGCTTTAAAGGAATAAGGATCGTTATCCGCTTCATTATCACAATCGTCATTTAAGCAGACCGACAATAAATCTTCATCTGTAAAGACATCAGCATTGAATGGTCTGAGTAAAATATGTTCCAGGCAATAAAAATTCTCGTAATACAGATTCATGGCTTTTATCATTTTTTTCAGGTATTCAAAAGCTTCTGTTTCATTGGGAAATGACTTAACCAATCTGGCTATTTTTTGTGTGTCTTTTACCAGATACAGGTAATAATTACTTCCATAATTATCTATTTTATATAAGTTCTGATCTAAAAAATGCAATTGTGCCCAGTCCCATTTTTCCTGTAAACTGACATTCGGATAAAGAATTTTAAATACAAAATGTTCGGGGCTTGTTTCTACCGTCCATTGTGTTTGCGGATCTTCATCTTCGGTTACAATGTTTCGCAACACTATTTCATTGATTCCCAATAATTTGGCGACTCTGTTTTCGTAACCTCCCCGATGATTGGTATTCCAGAAAGGATTAGAATTCATGTAATCTATTCCCAAACCTCTCTTACTGCTGATTTCAGGATACGCATTCAGGAAATTTTGCTTGTCGGTCATTAAATCTTCATAATCAAAACTCATCTCGCCCATTCCCGAAGTATCGCTGGCAACATTGTACATCATAAAAACGTACTCGTTAAAACTTTCAGAAAACCGCGCCATCAAATGATCCAGGATTTTATTTCTCCTGCTGTAAAACTGATCTTTTGTTTCATACAGATTAGCGTCATTCAAAGATTCACCATCCAGCAAAGCCTTTTTCAAACTCGGGCTCAATATATCTTTCCAGTAAAAATTGTCTTTACTTATTGTATTTTCATCAAAATAGTTTGAGAAGTACGTTTTACTGACAGAATTCGTATTGAAAATATCTTTAGCATGATAGAGCTGATTGAAAAAATCTGCTAAAATCTGCTCATAAAAATAGAGATAGCCCTTCAGCTGTTTTACCTGACCTTTTCTCAGTTCGGTTTCTTTCTCCGAAACAAAATTCTTTCCTAATCTGTAGCTGGCAGGAAAATCATTCTGGATGCTGTAATAATTCTGTAGTTCAAAATGCTCTCCTTTCGGAATTTCAAAATCAAAATAAGCGTCTTTGAGCTTTTTCTGATTAAATTGGGCTTTGTACATGATGACTTTCTGATCCACCAGCATTTGTTGGTTTTCTGATAACAGAAAAGGAATGTTTTTCTGGAAAAGCAGCAGTTTTGATTTTTCAGGACTAAAAACCGGCTTCTGATCTCCTGAAAGTTCCAGAACCCAGCTTTTATTCATGGCATTATTAATCGGTTTTCCTAAGATATTATAAGCGGTCATCATGAGATTTTTCACAGATTTCACGCCTTTTATTTCCATTAAACCGGCAATAATATCGGAAGCATGGATTTCTTTCGGAAGTTGTGCTTTTTCAATTTCCTCATCTTTTAAAAAGCCGTGAGAGAGTTTTGGTCCTGAAAAAATATCTTCGGAATGATAGCCTTCACTGACCAGTTGCGAAAGGGTGTAGAAATTAATTTTCGGGCTGATGATTTTATCGATGGCAATTTGTATCTGAGCCATGACTTCTACATGATCAATTCCTATCTCAAGCTCAATATCGGTACAAATTCCGATGTCTGTTTTTTCAATTACTTCAGTGCAGAGATAATCTTCGGTCAGGTTTCTGTTTTCATGTAATCTGGCCTCAACTTTAGAAAATATTTCTTTTATTTTATTTTTTTTCTGATAAAAAAGATCAATTACTTCACAGGTATTTTTCTCATTATCAAAATGATCTACGATGATATCCATTTCGGAAGAATCCTCCGGGAAAATCCTGAAACGCAGGGATTGTGACTGATCAGGATATCTGTTAACAATCAGATGTACAATATCCTGAACTTTTTCTATGCTTTTGATGGTAATTTCCGTAGGCGTGTTCATCACTTTGAATAATCCTGCATCCGGATGATTCCAATTGGTGAATTGTGGGATGATCTCCATATTGACCCAGCGGTTATCTTTCCAGAAGGAGAATCTCAGCAATAAAGAATTCAGGTCGCCGAGAACGGGATCTTCATCAAATTCTATTTTGACCCTGTTTAATCCTCTCAGTGATAATGGATCTAATTTTTTATTGTGTTTATCAATATTTTTAAGGCTTAATTTGTCTTCAAGCTTGTTTACATAGAGTTTGGTTTCAGAATCGTTTGGTAAGAAATAACCGTCCTTCATTTCATTTTTAAGCGGTAATAACCATGCATTGGAAACGCCTTCAATATCAATTAACAGTTTTCTGTAATCAATTTCGGTTAAAGCTGCGTTGGTAAAAATGGTTGATGCTGTAAAGAAAGTAGTATTTCTGATAAACCCGTCTTTATCTGCCAGAATATCCTTGATATCAAAATCTGAACGATAACCAAGTTCTGTAATTGCATAGCACAAAACCTCCAGAATTGTTATTCCCGGATCATGCGGATTATAATCTGTCCAGAATTTATTTCCAAACTGTTCCACATACTTCATCCCTTCTTTCAGCAGGAACTGATAGTCCTGTGAAGGCGGCAGTTTTCGGTCTTTTTCTATGTAATATTGCGTCAACATGGTGTTAGTTTTTTAGATTTCCTGTATGGGATAAGATTCACTGGGAACAAACAGGGTAAAATCGGTTTGAGGGGTTATTTTACTTAAATTCTGAACAGGGCTTCCTGTGGTATTGCCGTTTTCATCCAAAACATACTGGGTGATTTTAAAATCTGTAATGTAATCCACATAATACTGATTGTCAATTAATTGAATTACAGCGGAAAACTCTATATCGTTGGCAAAATTGATTTCGGAATGATCGTCATACGCCCACGGACTGAGATAACGGTTAATGGTATGCGTAAGCTCTGAAATATATAATCTTGTATCCATCCCTTCTGCATGACGGAATTTTATTTTAAACTGAACCTCAACTTTTTCCAATTTCGGTGGCTTTACATTGATCCTTACATGCGGAGAAGTCATTTTCGCAAGATGCTTTTTGATCAGAGTCATCTTGTTAAGGCTCAGCATTGGCTTCCAGTTGATATTTTCCGTATTGGAGGTTTTAGCAATCGGTATTAAGGTTACAAAACCTGCAGAAGTATTGGAAATCTGCTTGTCGTATCTGTAATGATTGAGTACTTTTATCCTGAAAATTTCAGGAAATTCTTCCAGAACAATTCTTTCATAATCCCATGAGGTTATTGCTCTGTTTTTATGACGCAATCTTTCGCTTATCCGTTGATACAGAACCGTATCTTTTTCTGCCAGTCTTCCTCCGAACGAGGCATAAGGTTGTTCAATTTTTTTTACATTGACAATGTTGTCATAGATTGAATTTATCGTTTTTGCGGGGGTAATTTCTGAGAATTCGTTTACTGTTTCTTCATAATCTGTTAATACAGCCTTCAGTGCCTGTGCATGAATTCCTATGAACTGGCAAACCGCCTGGATATTAGAAACCGATATTTTTATCCAGAATAAATCTGCCGGAAACATGGTATTGGAAGAAGCGTTGAACTCCGGTATTGAAACATTAACAAGCCCTGACTGTGTGAGCGAATAGGTTTCATCACCAATGGCATTGGGCTCAAATGAGATCCATTTATTTTGATCCAGATATTCCCATGAAATTTTCGCAGATTCCAGTAAGGGATTGGCGGTTCCTTCTTCCAGCTGAAGCAAAAAGGTAAGCCCGTCTTTTGGTGAAACATTCTCAAACCCAAGATAAACGTCTCCTTCCAGGACATTTAACTCTGAAAAATAAAATGTTCCCTTTTCAATCGGCAGGAAACCATACGGTAAAACCTGATAAAGTTCTATTGGATTGTTTTCATTGGTTCTTGTATTCAGGTTAATAACTTCTGATACAGAATAATTGAAAATAAATTCTTTGATTTTTGGTT
Organism: Chryseobacterium phocaeense; assembly: GCF_900169075.1. Taxonomy (NCBI): domain Bacteria; kingdom Pseudomonadati; phylum Bacteroidota; class Flavobacteriia; order Flavobacteriales; family Weeksellaceae; genus Chryseobacterium; species Chryseobacterium phocaeense. The sequence continues at coordinate 529,498 of NZ_LT827015.1, read as the reverse complement.
TGTACGGTAAATTTCCACTGGCTTTACTTGCTTCGATGTACTTTTTCATAAAGGTTTCATTATCGAAATCTGTATGATTCAGTTCAATTCTGAATTTTCCGTTTGAAATAATTCCGTTGTCTGAAATATCCTCAAAATTGAATTCCTTCAAAGGATAATGATTCGTTAAAGCAATACTATTATCTGCAGTATTTGTATTCTGAGCGTTGTAGTATTGGGCTTCTCCCCCATCAGGAGCTGCAAAATTTGTATATTTTCCTTTATTCAGGAAGAATTTTTTGGTGCTGAGATCAAAATAATTGTCAGATTGCCCATCGGGAACGAGACTTAGGAAAGCAACAGCATTTTTTTTCATGAAAAACTCATTGGATTCCAGCGTGATGCCGTTTCCTGTTTTAGGAAATTCACTGAAAGGATAAAACGGCTTTTCCGTATCTATTGTCCCGAGATCAGAGCTTAAAACAAATGATTTGAATCCGGCTACGGAAACAATAATTTCAATTTTGTCTATGGATGGAATAATAGTTCTGCTGTCCGGAACAATTTTCAGGACCGGAAACTCTGTTTTTATTAAAAAATCAGGATGAATTTCTTTATTAAAAGGGATAATCTTTTTTTCAGTGGCAGGAATGGTGAGAACAATGTAGTTTCCCTCATCTTTTCCCTCTGAAAGTTCTATTACTTTTTTTTCTCCTGTGATAAAAAAGCTGAAATCACTTGCTTTAAAACCAGTACCATTAAGTCTAAGCTTTATCGTTCTTTCCCCACTTTGCAGGTATAATAACGGGCTTGCGATCATTATTCCTTCCTTAGATTCGATGGCGGTTGTTGAAAATGCATTAAAACCTTTATCGTGAGCATTGAAAGGAATCAAATTTTCGGTTTTAAAATACTGATCATCTTTCCTGTACTGGCTGTACAATGAATGCAGCTGAATTCCATTAATGGTCTGATCAGCGGTAGAAGCAAAGTATTTTTTTTGTCCGGCTGTATTTTTACCGGCAGGAAAAACGGTGTTTTTCGGAATTAAAAAAGGGGATGCATCATAAGGTGTAACAACTAAATGGGCGTAATCCGGCCTTGCAGTCTGATTTTCTACATGCAGTATATCCTTATAATAAAAATCCAGATGCTTTTTGGTGAATTCATTAAGTTTCTCCTTTGCAATGTTTAATAACTTTAAAAAAGAAAGGAAAAGCGCATAATGAGGTGTATGTTTTGAATACTTATTTAACTGATAGTCAATCGCATTTTTTGAAAAATTCTTCCATGATAAAAGCATTCCGAAAAGCTGCTGTGAAGCTTTGACAAAAACATAGCTTTTAAATAAGGCTTCCATATCTGTTGCATTGCTAATCTGGTCGAAAACCTGATTAAAATTTTCGTTAATAGAATAAGCGGTAACGGTAAGGTTTTGTTTTTCAGAAATATCGCCGTCTAAATTCCGGGCTTTTCCCAGCAGTGTATTATATTCGCTCTCAATGCTTTTGAAGTAATCTTTTAAAATCTGTTGTTGAGTATTGAGATCTGTGTTTAATAAGATTTCATTTTTCTTGCTTTCAAAAGAATTTTGTAATAATTCGATATTCCAGTCGGCAATTAAGATAAGTATGGAAGTGGATTCTTTTTCAAAAAAACCGGCCCAGTTTCCATCTTCAATATTCAATCCGTCATAATACATTACGTATCGTGACAGCTTTTGTACGAAAAGAATGAAATCCTGCTCATTTCTTTCATCCAACAGAAAAAAATCTGTTTGCAGAGCAGCTTTATACCTGTCGTTCTGGGTAGCTCCCATTCCGCTGTGTATGGACAATATGGTGTTGCAGTTTTCCATTTTTAAGTTCTTTTTTTACAGGTAGGTTCCTTCTTCCAGATAGTATGGAAATACATAGTTTTTTCTGGAATTGGTGGCTCTTATCTGGTAAATAATTTCAATATGTATAATGCCTGAAAGTTCGTCTGTTGAGTTAAAATCGATGTCTGTTAAATCTATTCTTGGTTCGTACAACAAAATGGCATTTTCTATAATTCCTTTTATTTTGGTGAGTAATGTCACGGTGATGCTTTCGTATACCATTGCCGTAAGATCGCATCCGAAATCGGATCTCATGACTCTTTCTTTAAGCTGTGTTGAGAGTAAAATCTGTAAGCTCTGCTGAATATCTTTTTCATCAGATACGGTTTCAACAGTTCCTGTATATTTATCAAAGGTTGGCGGAAATCCCCATCCCACACCTAAAAATGAATCTTCTGTCATGGTTTTTAGTTTTTAATCTCCTATAAGTACTGTAAAGCAACCGAGAATCACCTGTCCTCCGTGTGCCGTGGAATCGCCCATTCTTACGGCAGGTTTTCCGGCAATTAATACGGATGACGATCCTTTTATAAGCGTATCCGGCGGGCCTGCACAGGTGCAAGAATCACCCACCACTGCGGCAGGTAAACCGCCGATTATTACTGTCGTATTGCCTCCCGGTAATATCGGGCCTCCCACGTGGGGTTTTGGTCCGTCTGAAGCCGGGCAAATATGCATATCTGTACTTCTTGCTGCTAGTCCCATTTTAATTGAGTTTTATTAATGATCCTTTTAATTCCATTACTGCACTGGATTTTATGGTGTTTTGCATTCCTTCAACCTGGATATTCCCTTTGGCTTTCACATTAAAATCCTTGCTGCTTTCAATAGTGATTCCTTTATCGTCCATCACTATTTTATTTTTGTTTTCATCTTCCAGCGTGATGCCTTTTGCATCGTCACTGATGGTAATTTTATTTCCTTTTTTGGTACTGATCTCAACTATCTTTTTTTCATCATCCATCATGATTTTAGTCCCTTCTTTGGTTACAAAACCTCTGATATAGTTTTCTTTCTCAATAGGAAAAGGCATTTTATTTTTGTTGCTGTAAAGGCTTCCCAAAATAACCGGTGTATCGGGATTATTCCCCAAGCAGCCAATAATGACCTCATCATTTACATTCGGAATAAAAAAGCTTCCCATATCTTCTGAAGCATTCAGTGTAGCGAGTCTTGCCCAGACTCCTTCTCCTTTTTCAGATAAAATCGGAATTCTCACTTTCACCCGGAACTGATTATCCGGATCTTCTTCAATCTGGGTTACAATCCCGATCTGGAGCCCGTTAATGGAATTGGATTGTCCCACTTGGGCCTGGCTGTTGTTAATTCCACCGGTTGTACTTTCGGTAAATGATTTTTCATTTTCAAAACCATAGGTATATTCGGTTTTCCAGCAGCCGTTTTCAATAGTATGAACTTCGGAAGTAATGAGAAATAACTGATCATCAACATCCGGATTTACTTTGCTGAAACCGATATAATCTCCTGCCTTTGCTTCAAGGTTACCATAAGTGGTTACTTTCCCGTGAACAGATGCAATATTGCTTTTTTCCTTGATCACATCAGCAATCCTTGTGAGAGTTGCTGGTTTGTAAGTGGATTGATTGAGCTTTACGGTTTGTTCATTTTTCGGCCCGCTTTGTTCGGAATTGAATTTTTTTATCGCCTGAGATTCAATGTCCCATGTTTCGATAGTGACGGATGATTTTATTTTTTCAGGATCTTTTTTGCCTGAGAAAGAGAATACATTAAGCCCGTTTTCAGCTACATAGGATTCTTTTTCCGGTTTTTTCTTAAGATCAATTCCGTTGAATTCCCCGTTGCGTAAAGCCGTCATAATACCGACCGAGTCTAAAAACCCTACCAGATAATCCCATGCAACGGTTGCAGAATTGTGGGTAATGGTTTCATTTAGATATTCTCCATCGAAATGAGAACCGAGTTTAAGTTTCGCATCCGAAGTATATTTTTTGAGCTTATCAGAAAATTTGTCTTTATTATTTTCATCCACTTTTGCGGGCAATGCCAGCTTGAATCCAATATCCTTGCACTCTATTTTCGTTACTACCTGGTCATTATCATTTTGCTTATTGAGTGATTTAATAATTCCCTTAAAAAAACTAACCGATTTTTTTTCATAGGAGACTTTCACTTCTATTTCTATAGGTTTGTCATCAGATGTTCTCACCAAAGCATCGGTAGGCAGTTTTTCTTTGTTGTCTGTTGTCAGCTGATTGGAAATAAAGGTAAATTTTGCAAAAGGAATCTTGTTCAGTTCGAAATTAATGGATGCATCTTTCAGCAAACTATCCAGTCCCACATTTTTCCCGTCTATTAAAAATTCTAATTTTAACAGGGTTTCTGATGGAAAAAATGGCTTTAGAGATAACATGGCAATTATTTAACGGGTGGAAATTTTATTTTTTGTCCTGTATTTATATTTCTGAAACTGAGCAGTTTATTGCTCTTCGCCACATCAATATAAAAATCATCGTTTTCGTAGATAGATTCTGCCAGCAGCGGCAGTTTATCATTCATCTGAATGGTTCTTTCATGGGTAAGATCCGGTGAACTTTTTTTCTGTTCAGCCACCATCAGCTCATACTTTACGGTTCCTTTGAACAGGCATTTCACCTTGGCACGAACCGGTCTTCCGTCTTTTCTGAAAAGATAATATTCAATATCCATACTTTTCAGCCGGCAGCTTAAACTGTACCCGCCCCAAAGTAATTTTAAATAAGGAGTCTGGTGACTTTTCCCGTCATATTTCATTAAAGAATCCTTGAATCCTTCCACCTGCTTTTCCACCGATTCAACTTCCCCGAAAGGATCTACATACGCCGGCTTCAATGATTCACCGATTGCGCTTAATGTCCCTGTAAGAGAATCCGTTCCTTTTCCTTTTACTGTTTTTCCCTGGGGAATAATGCCCGAACTGTCAAACAAAAAATCAAATGTTACTTCTTCCCCTTCAATTTTATTGAATTTCAGATCACTTCCCGTAGTTCCCATGGCCTGGCCTTCGCAAAACACCACATTATTTTTCATGGTGTACTTTTCGGGATTTAACTGGACAAAAATGGTTTCATTAGGAGGTTCCGCATAATCTTTCGTAGGAAAAACCTCGATCCGCATTTTATCTATAATGCCTAGAGCTGCCTGTATCATCGTTCTTCTTTTTCTTTAATTTTTTCTAAAACTTTTTGGGTACACTCTCTTACTATTTCAGATTTCATTTCCTGTAATTTTACAGGATCCATCTTTTTAGCAGCATGAAGCTGATCATCATTTCCTTCGGTGATGTTCACTTTTATCCTCAGTTCCTTTATTTCGATTGCCATTTTAGTTTTTTTTAAAATCCCGGAATAGGAATTTCCTTGAAAAAATTATACTTCAGGGTAATGGTTTCTACAACGATCTTATTTTCTTCTGCATTAAATTCACTGAATTCGTAGCTCAACGGAATGGCATGAGATACATACCAGACTTTTACGGGAATTCCATTTTCATTTAATAAGGACACCACCAGATTAGCCGGATGGAAAATAAAATTTTCTATGGCCTGGCTGCACCACATGGATAGTCCGGACATTTCGGAAGTCAGTCCTCTTTTTAAAACAAGATCCTGATAACCGGAACGCAACGGCAGATTATGCTTGAACCTGTTTTGCCCGCCTTCTGTATAGGATTCCGTTTCAATAGTTGCCTTTAAACCGCTTACATTCTGGAATTTTGTATCAATAGAGAATTGCGGCATCAGCTCAAATACGACCGAAAAATGGAAACCTACTATGGGATCATTACTAGGCATGGCAGACTTTTATAGGTATTCCAATGTAAACCCGTGATTGGCGATTTCTACCGTATCTATGGCGGCTTCGTTCGCATCGGCTTTCATATCTGTACATTTCAGGGATACGATGAAACAGTCTTTCACTTTCCAGACTACTTTCGGTTCATGGTTTTCGTCCAAAAGCGAAATCGTAATATTCCTTCTTTCTACGGTGTTGAGGGCTACCGTGTTGTACCAGTCGTAAAACTCGTTATCTCCTTCAAACACGCCTCTTTTTAAGGTAATATTCCCGTTTTTTGCCAATCCCGGCATTTTCTTTTTGAAAAACTCGGGGCTTGATCCTACACGGTGCTCTATGATGTCCATTTCTTTATTAAGACCGGAAACTTCAGTAAATGCTATTTTACTGCCTCCCCAGGCAACGCTAAAATGGAACTTTGGTAGTGGGAAATCTGTATTTGGCATGATAGTATTTTTTTTTTGATTAGTAAAGATTATTGTTATGAACGCTGTTGCATTTGCTTGAATTCCAAAATGATAAATTCAGCAGGTCTTGAAGGAGCATAGCCAATTTTGACGATCATTCTTCCCTCCAGAATATCCTGGGCAGACATGGTTTGCCCCAATCCAACCTGAACGAAAAATGCATGCTCTGCTTTTGCCCCTACCAAACCTCCGTCATTCCATACTGTGGTCAGGTAGTTTTCTATCATTCCTTTTACATTGACCCAGGTTTGAGCAGCATTAGGTTCAAAAACGAACTGCATACATGCTTTTTTAGCAGATTCTTCAATCATATTGGCCAATCTGCGGACGTTAATGAATCTCCAATCATTACTGTTTCCGGCTAATGTTCTTCCGCCCCAAACCAGGAAGCCGCTTCCTGTAAATTTTCTCAGGGCATTAACCGATTTTCCGGTAGGATGAATATTCATGTCTTCCTGCTCCGTATCATTTATATCATCTGTTAAACCAATAATTCCATTGATGCTGATATTGGCAGGGGATTTCCAGACTCCTCTTGTCCGGTCGGTCTGCGCATAAATTCCTGCTATGGCTCCGGAAGGAGGCACGGTATTCATAGAAACGGATAGTTTAGCTACGATTTCAGCATAAAGCGGCATATTGGAAGTCAGCGTGTTTTCCTCCTGCTCGATATAATTTTCGATGGAAGCCATGGCACTGTTCATTGCATTAAGAATCAATGTTCTTAATTTGTCTAAAGCAAATTGTATTTTACTTAAATCTGCCGTAAGTGCGGGAGTCGTTTCTAAAGCTCCTGTGAAAGGATTGGATCCCGAAACGGTTAAAGCACCCCAGATTGATTCAAAATCAGCAGCTACAATAGTCTGGCTGATCTGTTTGCCTGCAACAAAAACGTTTGTCGTAGCTGGATCTTTCAATGTATTATAAACCGCCTTAAGATCAATCAGGCTTTGCAGATATGGTTTTAGCGATGTTGAGATGACGTTTTCAACATACGTTTTCAAATCCGCATCGGTAATGGTGGATGTTTTTCCCAATTTTGACAACAGGTTGACCAGTTTTGTGAAATAGGCATTGGTATTGGAAAAATCGTTTGCTATGATGACTTTATCCTTATTGGTCTGAAAAGCAGCTTTATTCCATTCAAAAATAAATCCTGTAGGTGCTGTCGCTTTATAGACCAGATCATACTGAGATTTAAATTTAGTGATCATGGGAGCCACAACAGGGTCAGATGCATAAATGCCTGCAAAATTTACCTGTGCATCTATTTTATTAAACCTGAATTTATAACTGGAATTGATGTTGAGATGCGGATAGTAGGCAGCTCCGTATTTCAGGTTCATATTTCCTAATTTATCTCTGAAGCTTTCAACGCTGGCAATTAAATCCGTTTTATTTGGGGCAGATAATGTGATGATATCCAGGATGGAAAACCTGTCCATAAGATCGCTGCACTGAAGAAGCATTTGCTGCTGAACGGCTGCAAGATTATTGGCGGATAAATTAACGGCATCGGGAGAAAGCAGTAAGGTAGGCTCATCAAAACTTCTTAACAGATCCAAACCGTCTGTAAAGTCTTTGGCCGCAGAAAATGTAGGGTTATCTGAAAATTTCCCAAGAGAAACGATATAGCATGTTCCTCCTCCGTTTGCATAAAACAGGCTTATGCTGTTGTACAATTTGAATTTACTTTCAGTTACTGTATAAACATCATTTCCTATATCAATGGTAACGGTGTCCGGGCTTGGAGCTTTTCCGAAAATCTGTTCAAATTCCATAAAAGAGGTAATTCTTACCGGAACAAGCGGTCCTTTTTCTGTATAGCCTATAAAGGCAGGTATAGCCGTGGCTACCTGTGCTACTGATGGTGGGAATGCGTCAATTTCATTGATGTGCACTCCGGGCGTTTTAAGTGAACTTACATTCATGGCTTTATTTTTTAATTATTTTTTTAAGGATTAGGGTGAATGACGGATTCTAAAAATCCTGTAGGATCATTTTTATTATTTTCCCATAGACTAATTTCAATTTCTTCGATTGTTTTTTTGTTGGCTATTGTATTTTTCTGAACAGGCAGCACTCTCATTTCATACAAAACCGAGGGCATATATTTTGAACCTAAATATGACCACATCTGGTTGAGCTGATCCATACTCAAACTAACCGATAGGAATGTTATTTTTGAATACTCCTCTTTTTCGGTTTCATTTTTACCGTCATAGTTATGAAATGTAATCACTTCATTGGTACTCAGATGATAATAAAAAGAATTGTTCTGTTGAAAAAAATCAATAATGCTTTGTAGTTTTTCGAGTCCTACTAAATATTGGGATTGGTCTTTATTATATGATACAAAAAGAATAGAAACGATCAGATATTTTGGAGGATGTGCGTATTTATCAATGGTATTGCTGATGGTATTTTTTTGATAAACAGACTGGTTTTTAAGGGTTTTATCTTCCTGAATATTGACAACAGATAGGGTAATGCTGGATTTTAATTCTAAAAAATCATCTCCATCATTAAGTGTCGCAATATTGGTGATGCTGATCATTTTTTCATCAGGATCAACCAACTTGGCAATTTTCTCTATTATTGTTTTTAAATCCATAGGGTTATTGGCAATGTTTTAAAAAATAAATACATTATTAAAGATTTCTATACAAAGCAAACAATAATATATAAAATATGTTACAGGAAATGAACCCTATAAAAAGGGTGAATTTCCCCTTTTTAAGTTGGAAAAAAAGCATGTAAATTACAAAGACCCGATGGAAACATCAGGGATATCAGTCTTAAGGTATAAACAAGACAATAGAATTATTATTTAAACTGAGTTCAGGATAAGAAATTAAAGATGAAATGGCTGGAAGCTGGAAGAGGGAGGCCGGAAGCTAATATCAGACATTCCTATTAAACACCAATCATGGAATGATTAAGCCAGCTTTAAAGCAATAAACAAAAAAAGTCTCCTGTAAACAGAAGACTTTATGCGATCCGGACGGGACTCGAACCCGCGACCTCCGCCGTGACAGGGCGGCATTCTAACCAGCTGAACTACCGGATCAATTTTTTTAAAGTAAATTGAGAAAACTTCTGCGATCCGGACGGGACTCGAACCCGCGACCTCCGCCGTGACAGGGCGGCATTCTAACCAGCTGAACTACCGGATCAATTTTTTTAAAAAGAAATTGAGAAAACTTCTGCGATCCGGACGGGACTCGAACCCGCGACCTCCGCCGTGACAGGGCGGCATTCTAACCAGCTGAACTACCGGATCAATTTTTTTAAAGTAAATTGAAAAACTTATGCGATCCGGACGGGACTCGAACCCGCGACCTCCGCCGTGACAGGGCGGCATTCTAACCAGCTGAACTACCGGATCAATTTTCTGTTGTAATAAAGAACTCCGTTTCTTTTTTGTGATTGCAAAATTACACCTTTTTTCGTTACCTGCAAATTATTTATAAACAAAATGCCTCCCATTTTTGGAAGGCATTCATTATCAAAGTTATTTTTTACAAGTGCGCGCTTAATTTTTCAGCGATAACTTCTTTCGGAGCCACACCTACTAATTTATCAACCACTTCACCGTTCTTAAAAATCAGAACTGTAGGGATATTTCTGATGCCATACTGCATAGAGATTTCCTGATTGTTATCTACATCAACTTTTCCTACCACTGCTTTTCCTTCAAAATCTGATGCTACTTCTTCGATGATTGGTCCCAAAGTTCTGCATGGTCCGCACCATACTGCCCAGAAGTCTACCAATACCGGCTTATCTGATTTTAAAACCGTGTCCTGAAATGAGCTGTCCGTAATTTCTAAAGCCATTTTGTTTCTTTTATTTAAATTAATATTATATTTTTATTCCAATCCTTAATCGGATATTCAAAATTACGATTTTTAAGCAATAAGACTATCTATGCTCAACATTTGTTTTTTCTATAGTAAAGTCCTTTGAAATTTCTGCCAAAGCTTCGGCCAGCGCATCAATTTCCTCTTTTGTCGTCATATGGCTGAAAGAAATACGTAATGGTGTACATTGATCCATTTCATCTTCGGAAAGAACCATCATCATCACCATGGAAGGTTTGGAAGCCCCTGAAGAACATGCGCTTCCCTGGGAAACGGCAATTCCTTTCATATCCAGCTGAAGCCCGATCAATGGGTTTTTATATGGTAGCAAGGCACTTAAAACCGTATAAAGGCTGCCTTCCTTCTCTGAACTCCTTCCGTTGAATTTAATACCCGGAATCGCTGCAGAAAGCTTTTCTATAGCATAGTCTTTAATGGACTGCATGTGGTTGGTATATTCCTCCATATGATTCAGGGAAAGTTCCAATGCTTTACCCAGCCCTACAATTCCGCTTACATTCTCAGTTCCGGCTCTTAGGCTTCTCTCCTGAGGTCCGCCCGTGATAATTCCTTTCATTCCGGTTGCCTTTCTGATAAATGCAAACCCTACTCCTTTCGGGCCATGGAATTTGTGACCACTGCATGACGCAAAATCCACCTTGATATCTGAAAAATCCAGATTCATATGGGCCATGGTCTGTACGGTATCTGAATGGAAAAGCGCATTATGTTCTTTGCAGATTTCAGCAATTCTTTTAATATCTGCTATATTTCCGATCTCGTTATTGGCGTGCATTAAGCTGACCAATGTTTTTTTATCTGAAGCTTTCAGTAATTCCTCCAGCTTATTCAGGTCAATATCCCCTTTCTCATTAGGACGGATATAATTTACCTCTACCCCTTTTCTGCTTTTCATATCCAGAATACTCTCTGAAACACATTTATGCTCCAAAGGCGAACTGATGATTCTTTCCACTCCCAGATGTTCCACAGCAGACTTAATGATCATGTTGTTCGATTCTGTTCCGCACGAAGTAAAAATAATCTCTGCCGGCGTTACGTGAAGATAATCTGCCACCTGTCTTCTCACATTTTCAATAAGAATTTTAGCTTCCTGTCCGAAACTGTGGGTAGAAGAAGGATTTCCGAAGTTCATTTTCATGGTTCCTACCATGGCATCTATCACTTCTTCTGAAAGAGGAGTCGTCGCAGCGTTATCTAAGTATATTTTGTTCATTTTTATTTTGAGTATTTTAATTCTACAGAGGTAAACTGATAATCTGAAGGCACGGCAAAAATAAACCATGGGTTTGAAATTACCTGGATTTCCATTCCGCCTGATGATGTTTCAGGAACTTCCACATACAGGATATTGTTTTTTACAAAGGTATTTTTGATGGTATTAATTCTGTGGCTTCCTGATCTGAACATTCCCATATGATACACAATTATTTTTTTGTTTTTGGGAAATTTCGGATAGTTGATAGCAGGCTCTTTATTTACTTCGATAAGACCAAAGCTTCCTTTGATGACATTCCGGAATTCCTGTTCGTTCTTTATGATCTTAAATCCGGCTTCATCCGGACCGCCCTGGGCCTCGGATACCAGAAGTTCAGAACTTTCCTGCATACCTGATGATTTTTGAGACGGCGTAGCTGCACAGCTCATTAAGATCGCAGTACATAAAATAAGCAGTCTTTTCATTTTTACATTTTTACCCTTCAAAATTAGTGAAAAAATTGGTAATGACCTTCATTTGCCCATTTCAGCATCTGGCGGTCTCCGGAGGTATCCCCGAAAGCTATTATTTTATCGTATTTCGCTTCGTGTATTTCGGCTTTTATTCTTACCAGCTTTTCTTTTCCGTTGCAGTTTTTTCCAATAAAATTCCCTGTAAAAATGCCGTTTTTAAACTCCGCCCGGGTGGATACGAGCTGCATTTCCAATTCTTCGGCAAAAGGTTTTACCCAAATATCCAGAGAAGCGGTCACCAATAAACTCTGTGTATTATCCCTATCGATATTTTTTATAAAGTCAAGGGCATTTTCACGGACGATTTTTGGATAATGATGCTCGAAAAACTGTTTGGATTTCATTTCAATCTTTTCCTGGGTCTGCCCTTTCAGAATAGAGCCTATAAAGCTTTTCTTTACTTTTTCCGTTTCGGCAAGCTTCAGTTTCAGTAAAATAAAAAGAGGAACGTGCTTTAAAAATTGTATCCGGAATTTGGTAGAATCGTAGAATTTAAGATACAAGAACATGGTATCCTTATACGTTATGGTTCCGTCAAAATCAAAACAATACAATTTTTTCATTTTTTTCTAAAGCTTTAATTTCTTAAATATAAATTCAGGTATATTCCTGATAATCATCATTATAATACTCCAAACCGGCAAAACATATGCCACATTTTTCTGCTTTTTGAAGGCCTTGTAAATGCCGGCCGCCGCTTGTTTGGGGGTTGCGGTCAGTTTCGGATTCAGGGGCAGTCCTTCTGTCATTTTCGTGGCCATAAAGCCGGGTTTAATCGTAAGGACATGCACTTTTTTATCAAAAAGATAATTCCGGAGACCGCTCAGGTAGGCTGTAAAAGCAGCCTTTGCGCTTCCGTAAATAAAATTGCTTTGCCTTCCCCTGTCACCAGCCACAGATGAAAGCCCGATAATGGTTCCGGACCTTCTGCTTTCAAACTTCTGGACAAAGTAGTTCATCACCGGAACCAGCTTTGAATAATTGATATCAATAATTCTTTCCGTATTCCTGTTATCGTAAAGACCTTCTTCAGTTCCTTCTCCCAAATATCCTACCGCACAAAATAATACATTTGAACTGACATGATCAAATGAATTATAATCAATTTCTTTCATCAGGTCAATTTCTATGACTTCAGACTGCTGCAGAAATTTGACATCAATATGCCTTGCAAATCTTTCCGTAGTCTCTTTATTTGAAGTGAAAAGATATATTTTTTCAAACTTTTCCCCTTCCTGGAGAGCCTTTTCCACAAAAGCCTGTGCCACTTCAGACGTACTTCCCAGAACTATCATTATGAATTGTTGTTTATGATTCTTTTGTGCTGTAAAGACACAAATTTTGAACTTTGAATATTTTTAAGGTAATTCGTGAGCGAAGACCGGCTCATGCTGTCTTTGGTGAGATAAATCCTTCCCCCGAACTGCTGTACGATATCATCCAGCTTTTCTACAAGTTTTTTCAGTTTTGAATTCACCTTAAAATCAAGGGCGAGCGTGTACCCTTCAAAAGGAAATGAATTATAAGCTTCAGGATTGTTTTTCCCAAAGAGTTTTAAAACCGCTAAAAATGATCCGTTCCCGCTTGCCGCAATGGTTTCCAGGATCTGTTTCATTCCTTCTCTTCCTGTTTCTTTCGGGATCACCATCTGATACTGGATAAACCCGGATTTTCCATAGATTTTATTCCAGTCGATGATGGCATCCAGCGGATAGAAAAAAGTTTCGTAATCGATGAAGGATTTCACTTCTTTCCTGGTCTGTTTTTTATAATACAGCAGGTTGAAAATTTTAACAGTCAACGCATTCAGTACAAAACCCGGAAAATAAAACGGAACGGTAGGCTGCAGTTTTTTCTTTAATCTTAAAGGCTGTCTGGCCAGGTTTTGCGGAAGCTCATGCTGAAAAGCGTGTTCACCCCTCATTAAAATGCTTCTTCCCAAATTTTTGCCTTTCTGAAGACAGTCGATCCACGCTACAGTATACGTCCAGTTTTCACTTTCTTCAAAAAGCCTGAAAATTTCATCCAGATTCTCTGCTTTGATGCTTTCCTGGCGGATGTAAGCAGATTCTATATTTTTAAGCTTGAATTTTACGGTAAGGATGATCCCGGTAAGGCCCATTCCTCCGATCGTAGCCCAGAATTTATCTGAATTTTCTTCCCGGGAACAGGTAATAATATCCCCGTTTTCGGTCATCAGCTTAAATTCAGTTACATATTCTGAAAAGCAACCTTCAGCATGGTGGTTTTTACCGTGAACATCGGATGCAATGGCACCTCCTACTGTAATAAATTTGGTTCCGGGAGTCACATACAGGAAGTATCCCTGGGGAACTGAAATTTCAAGTACCTCTGAAAGCAGTACTCCGGATTCACATTCTATAATCCCGTTCAGGCGGTCAAAACTGATGAATTTATTTAATTTTTTTGTAGAAAATACCGTTTCCCCTAATGAAGCATCTCCGTAGCATCTTCCGTTTCCTCTTGCAATGACTTCATTATGACTGAGTACAAACTCCTTAATTCTTTTGAAGCTGTCCTCAGATCTCATTTCTTTTTCTACGATGGGAAAATTTCCCCAGTTTGTAATTTTCTGTATGAAATTCGGCTTCATTTTTTAAAGTAAATCTGGATTAAAAATGCGGCTACCCAAAGCAATAAGGTCACCTGGATGTAACGGTCTCTGTAGAGTATTTTTGTGGGAGATTCCGTTCTGTTATATACCAAAGTCTGCTGGAGATATCTTAAAAACGCAAAAACCACGAATATCACGGTAAAGAAAACTCTTTCATGAAATCTTGCCTGAACTTCGGGTGACAGGGTAAACATCAGATAGCAGATAATGGCCAACGTGACTGAAATAGAAAGGGTAATATCTGCAAACTGAACATTATACCCATCCAGAGCTTTTCTTGTTTTCCCGGAAATCTGGGCATTGATGAGTTCTCCCCTTCTTTTCCCGATCGCCAGTACAAGCGCGAGTACAAAAGTCAGCAAAATAGCCCATTGTGAAATATCAATTCCCGTAATGTAACCTCCGGCGAGAACCCTCAGTACAAAACCTATTGCAATAATGAATATATCAATAATCGGGACATGCTTAAGTTTGAAGGTATAGGCCAGATTCATCACAATATAAAAACCTATAATGGTGGCAAACTTCCATAAAGATCCATGAAAGTACATCTGGGCAAAGAAAACAAGCGCCACGTTAACAATAATGAGCCCGGTGAGAATGGCTATCGCTTTTGATTTTGAAATAGCTCCGCTTGCGAGAGGACGTCTTCTTTTTTCAGGGTGTTTCCTGTCGGCCTCAATATCGTTATAATCATTGAGAATATACACCACACTGGCAGCGAGGGAAAAAATGATAAATGCAAAGACACTTTTGCTAAGTAGATCTATATTTGTAATGTTTCCGGAAAAAAACAGAGGGACAAAAACAAACAGGTTTTTCACCCATTGCTCCACACGGAGGAGTTTCAGATATTTCTTCATTTATGCTATTTCGGTTACAAAAATAGGGATTTCAAAATTCAAAACATAAAAATACAAAAAAAACCGCCGAGGCGGTCTTTTACGAAAATATTTATATCAATAAATTAATTACTGCCCTTGCTTGGCATCATTAATCATCTTTTCATTAGCGGTGATTGCAAATTCCACTCTTCTGTTTTTAGCTCTTCCTTCGTCTGTATCGTTGGTTGCTACCGGCATTGCTTCTCCTTCTCCTTTAGTAATCATTCTGGATGATGCAATTCCTTTTCCTGATAGATATGCTTTTACAGCATCTGCTCTTCTCTGAGAAAGTGACAAGTTATAAGAATCCGAACCTTTACTGTCTGTGTGACCGTAGATGTTGATGTTGGTGTCAGGGTTGTCTACAAGAACCTGAGCCAGTTTATCAAGGTTGGTCTGCGCCACAGATGTAAGGTTTGAGGAATCAAATGCAAAGTTTACAATGCTTTCGTTCATGGTAATTTTAATACCGTCCCCTACTCTTTCTACTTCAGCACCAGGTAAGGTTTCTTTAATCTGTTTGGCCTGCTTGTCCATCTTATTACCGATTACGTTACCTGCAACACCACCGATAATACCTCCTAATACTGCACCTAAAGCTGCATTTTTACCTTTACCTACATTATTTCCTAAAATCCCTCCGATTACAGCTCCGGAAGCCACCCCTACGGCCGTACCTCTCTGCTGGTGGTTAGAATTCTGAACAGCTTCACAGCTTGTTAATAGTAATGCGGATGATAAGAAAAGAGCTCCTATATATGTTTTAGTTAATTTCATTGTTTTGGTCTTTTATATTGATAAATTATTTCATTCCTGTTCTCTGGAAGTTGTAAACAACCTGTACTGTGCTTCCATCGAATGGAACATTCTGTACAAGTGAGAATTGGTCTGTAGACTGATTTGTAATCGTTAGAGAATAGCCTGCCAGGTTTTGTTTGGCTTTGGTACCCGCAGCTATTTTTTTGAACATGAAGGTATTGCCATCTTTTACTTCAAATTTAATAGGCTGTGTAACGCTTGGGCAAGCGCCACCACCATTTAAAGTATAGGCACCGGTATAGTTATTGGGAATTAATCTCCAATGGCTTCCTACGAAACACTGAGCATCTGCTCCTTCATCAAAAGGCTTTATTTTCAAACCTTTTTCATAATCCACACTTACAATTTGCCAGTCACCTTTTAATTTAAGGTATTCGACTCTCTGATTCTGTGAATTTTCTGCGTTTTTTACTGAGGAACAAGACACTGCAAAAAGTGATGTTCCAATCAATCCTGCAAGTAGTAACTTTTTCATTATGTTGTTTATTATTTTGTTAGTATTAAAGTTACAAAAAACCGTGCCAAATTGAATTATAAAAATAAAAAAAGTCCGAAAATTTCGGACTTTAAATGGTTTCTCCTTATATACAGGAAGATAAATTATTTTTTAACAGCCTTTTTTACGGATTTCGCAGGCTTCTTGGAAACTGAAGATTTTCCTTTGTAAAAATTCGTGTATGCATATTCTGCGGCTTTCTGAAGATCTATTACTCCACCAGCCTGAGAATAGTCAGGGAATTGGTTTTCAGCGCTCAGGTTGCTGCTTTTTACCAAGGCTTCGATGATCTGATCCGGTTTCAGCTCAGGCATATAAGCCAGCAGTACAGTAGCTGCTCCGGCAACCACTGGAGATGCCATGGAAGTCCCCTGAAGATATTTGTATTCATTTTTAGGTACAGTAGAATAAATTTCTTCCCCCGGTGCAAATACATTAACCATTTTCTTATTGTAGTTGGAGAAATCAGCTCTGAGCTGGTTGTTTCTGTTTGTGCTCGCTCCTACTACCACTACGTTATTTACAAATGGTTTTTCATCTGCAACGTTTTTAAAATTGGTAGGAAAAGCAAGATGTTCAGCTACATCTTCATTTTCGTTACCAGCTGCTTTCACCAGAAGTACTCCTTTGTCTTCAGCATATTTGAAAGCATCCCACACTACATTTTTACCTGGTGATACCGGTTTTCCGAAGCTCATGTTCAGAATTCTGGCCCCGTTGTCTACGGCATATCTGATAGCGTTGGCAACATCCTTATCTCTTTCGTCTCCGTTTGGAACGGTTCTTACAGACATGATTTTAGCTACTTTTGAAGCCACTCCGTACTGGATTTCTTTTCCTTGCGGAAGTCCTGCGATGATACCTGCAACATGGGTTCCGTGTTCTGCATCAGGACCTTCATAATCATTGTTTCCATAACTTTTTTCGGAATAGTCGTCGTAGTTATCACCTACGATTTCTTTTCTCGGGTCATAGCTCAGATCATATTGTTTGGCCTGTGGTGCAAAATGATCAATCGCCTCTTTCATCTGCTCTTTCATTAATTTTTCAAATTCAGCAGAAGATTTTCCCTGGAATTCAGGATTCTGTGAAACCTGACCAAGAATCTGAAGCGCAATGGCATCATCCTGTGCCGTAGAAGGTTTAATTGTTTCCAGGGTAGCTGCTGTAACAGGCTTACCTCCCAACATTTTCATCATATTAGGAATCAGACTGTTGATTTTGGTATAGGTCTGAAAACCTTGTTTTGCTTCTGCACTTTTTTTAGTGAAAAGCTCTTTGGATTTCATATACATGGCAAACTCTTCCGGCATTTTAGCCTGGTTTGCTTTGTTTTTGGTAGAATCATCGCCTTCGAAAACAGGTTTGTATTTGGCAACAACTCTGGTTACTTCCATGTTGTCTATATCAATATCCCCGTTTTTTCCGCCGATAAAGTTCCAGCCGTGTACGTCATCAATATATCCGTTTCCATCATCATCTTTTCCATTTCCGGGAACCTCATTAGGATTTGACCATACATTTTTCACAAGACCCGGGTGATCTACCTGAACCCCGCTGTCTAAAACTCCCACTACAACAGTTTTAGGTTTAAGACCTTTGGACTCTAAATATTTATAGGCATTTGCCGTATTTACTCCGTACACTTTTGATGTAGAAAAATCTTTATGATACCAGGTCATCAGATCTTTATCTTCTTTTGGATCCGTGCTCTTTGCCTGAGCTTCCTGAGCGTAAGAGAAACTAAAACCTGCCAGAAAAACAGCAGCCAATAATACTTTTTTCATAATGTTTATATTATTTTTTAATCCGATGCCGTCAGTATTTTCATGTGTCTGTTTCCGCAGAAAAACCCACAACGGCATTTGCATGTACCATGCTTATTTTATGTTCTTTATATATGTCAGCGATTCAGGTCCTTTGTTACAAATAAGGTCTAAAACGGACAGATCTTTTAAAAACCCCAGTTTATCGGAGAAGGTCTGGTAATAATCTTCCATCTGAAATTCTGAAGGAAGTTTAGCCGAAAATTTCTCTCTAAAATTAATACTTTCAGGATTTTTGATATATTCTTTATTCAAAGACTGTGCCTTTTCTGTTTTAAGAATCTGCTGTATTATTTCCAGCCCTTTGAGGTTAAAATCCAGAAGAAACTTCTCCTCCAGATCAAATATTTTTCTGAATTTATCTTCATAATATTCGAAATAGGGCGAGCTCTGGTAGGCTGTTTTGATGGACTTCCAGTGCAGATTCCTCCAGTCTTCCCGGTAAGAGATCTCGATATCTTTATACTCCCTTTTCCCGTTGTGATTGATGGGAATGATCAGGGAAAGCTTTCCGTTGGCCCCATAGATATTAGCTCTGTTTCTGTAGGTCTGCTTCGGGAAATTTTCAAACTGTTCAAATATAATTTCGTTTTCAGGATTCAAAAACACTGAAAACCATGAAACCGGAGGCATATAAAATACCGGCAATAATACATTCGTCATATTCATGATACAAAAATGAAGTATTTTTTCAAATACTTCATTCTATTTTTAATTTTTTAATTCAATTATGCTTCGTCTTCCGTTTTTTTCTTTCTGAATAATTTCACGAAATACTCCCATCCGAAGAAGAGGATCAGGATCATGGCAGCAATCCACCAGTAAGAAGTTTTATTAGCTTCCCCTGTATTCGTTGCCTTGAACATTCTTTCCCAACGGATTTTGAACGGAGCCTGATAAGAAGAACTGCTGTCTGAGAAAGCGCCCTGAAGGCTCATCCAGGTGAACATTGGCTTTCCTACGATGTTTTCTTCCGGAACCACCCCAAAGAATCTTGCATCCAGTGAAGCATCCCTGTTATCCCCTACCATCATATAATAATCCTGCTGAATGGTATACTGGGTGGCTTCTTTTCCATTGATGAAAATCTTTCCGTTCTTTTTCTCAAGGCTGTTGTGCTCATATTCTGAAATAATCCACTGGTACATCGGAAGCGTTTCGTTATTGATCGCTACTACATCTCCTTTCTTAGGGATTTTCAGCGGTCCGTACCAATCCTGGTTCCATGGTTTGTTGATTGGATAAATGGATTGGGTAGTGTCTATTTTTGTTTTGGCTTCGTCTCTGTAATATACGGCGGCTTCTCCTTTTGGTGTTATATCCTCTTTCATGTCTATCACCTGAGGAAGTGCCCCGATTTCCTTAGCCGTTTTGTCTGTCAGTCCCTGGAAAGCATACATATAGCCTTTATCCCCTTGAATCTCCTGTACCGGTAAGAACCCATAGGTGTTATACAGTGCGGGAATATCTAGCTGACTTCCGGTATTCACGATATATCTGTGCTGTACTTCCTGATCTCCCAGAACTGTTTCAGGCTTACCGTTCACAAAAAGTCTTCCTGCTCTCATTTCAAATGTATCACCGGCAACGGCCACACATCTTTTAACATAAGGATCTTTTCTGTCGATGGCTGTATGAACTGAATCCCGAGGGTAGTTGAACACCACCACATCATTTTTCTGTGGCTTGTTAAACTGTAAAATTCTTGTGTAAGGAAGTTTTACAGCATCAACGTACGATTTTGCATCATCTTTCGGGTTTCCTTTCTGTCCGGTATCCATAATGGTTCCCTGAAGGAATGGAATCGCCACGGGACGCATCGGCATTCTGTATCCGTAGCTCCACTTATTCACAAAAAGGAAGTCGCCAACCAGTAATGTTCTTTCCATAGAGCCTGTAGGGATTCCAAACGGCTGCGTTACAAAAACGTGAATAATGGTTGCAAAAACCACGGCAAAAGTAATGGAGCCTATGAAGGTATCTTTCTTTTTTGATTCTTTTTCTTCTTCTGTAATAAAAAGATCATTTGCATTCTCATCTTCTATTTCAGCATCTTTGGAATAGTTTACCGTAGCCATATAGATGAAAGGCAGGATCACGGTAAGAAGCTGGTTCTGGAAAAGGCTTTTCCCAAATTTCTTCATTAAATAAATATGAAAAACCGACATCATAATAGGTCCTACTATCGGAAGATAAGCGAGGATAGCCCACCATTTCGGATGCTTGGTCTCCTTTAGAATAATAAAGTAATTATAAAAAGGGATGAATGCCAATAAAGGACTGTATCCCATTTTTTTGAACAGCTTCCAGGTGGAGATCCCCATCAATACAGAGAGAATGAGAACATATACTGTATAAGTCAGAAAATAATTCATAGTTTTTTGTGCCTATTCTAAAATATCTAAATGATAAATGATGAGTAATAAATGATTTCAGCGCTCTGCTATAATTTACTAGTCATCATTTCCTTTTTATTGGTATGCAATTTAAAGAATTTGTTACAAATTAAAGCCCCAAAACGTCTTTCATTGTAAAATTTCCTTTTTTATCCTTGATCCATTCTGCTGCAACCACAGCTCCGAGTGCAAACCCGTTTCTGTTGAAGGCTGTATGTTTGATCTCAATTTCATCTACCTCGCTTTTGTAAAAAACGCTGTGGGTACCCGGTACCTCATCTTCGCGGACCGCGAAAATCCCGAGCTGATCCCCTTGGGTTTCTTCCAGTTTCCAGGCGTTAAATTGAGGATTATGCTTGATGATCCCTTCTGCAATAGAGATTGCAGTTCCGCTGGGTGCATCTTTTTTGTGGATGTGATGAATTTCTTCCAGCTGGCATGAATATTCATCTACATTTTTCATGATTTCAGCTACTTTTTCGTTCAGGGCAAAAAATAAATTTACCCCTAAACTGAAATTGGAACCGTATATGAATGCTGAGCCGCTATCGACAGCCATTTTTTCAACTTCTTCTTTTTTCTCCAGCCAGCCGGTGGTTCCGCAGATCACAGGAATTTTGTTCTCCAGACAGGCTTTGATATTGTCAAATGCCACTTCAGGCAGTGAAAATTCAATGGCTACATCCGGATTATTAAGATTTTCAGCGGTTGGAGTTTCTTTCAGGCGGGCTACAATTTCATGTCCTCTCTTCTGTGCGATCTCATCGATGATCTTCCCCATTTTACCATATCCAACTAATGCTATTCTCATGTGATATCTGTATTGTTTATGATCTCAAAAGCCTTGCGGTTTTGAATGATCTTATTTATTTTTTTAAAATCTGTAACTTAAACTTAACCCTGTTTTCGGTGTCGTAAATCCGTACTGATCCTGGATTACCGTAGGATTGAAACTAAGATCCGGGTCATGACGGCTTTCATAAAGATGCGCATCTACCACTGCATCCACAATGTTTAAAATATAGATCAAACCTGTGATGGCAATTGCATAGTCTCTTTGTCTTTTTGAACGGTCCTGGGCATTCCCCAGTGCCACTTTGTCCAGCCACGGATGACTGTCCACAAATTCGTTAGGGGTTCCGTTCAGTTTTGCGATATAATATTCCCTGTATTTTCTATACTGGTTGTTGCTCCAGATGGCATATCCTACTCCTGCCCCCACAGCACCCCATACAATAGGAATCTTAATGTATTTTTTGTTGTAATACTGCCCAAGCCCTGGAAATACTGCGGAATACAATCCGGCCCTTGTAGGATTCAGTTTGATGGTCTTTTTGGTAGGCCCGTTTGCATTTTCAAGGTCTTCAACAATCTTAGCTTCTGTCTTTGAAGGTTTTGAAGGCTGGATTATTACGATACTGTCCTTTGGAAGAGGGTTGGCAATGACCGTGTCGCTGGGCGTTACCTGCGAGTACATGAAAGCAAAAGTGCACAGAAAAAATGTGAAAAATATTTTCTTCATTATTTAATATGGGATAAAATATACTCCAGTTCTTCTTCATTTTTGAAGTCCAGGACAATTTTACCTTTTTTACCGTTTCCGGAGGTTTTGATCTCAACTTTTACGTCTAAAATATCAGCGATCGTTTTCTGAGCTCTTTTATAATTATTGGAAAGCTCGGTACTGGCCTTTTTCGCTGCCGGTGATTTAGGGTTCTTCAATGCCGTTGCAGCCTGCTCAGCCTGGCGTACATTGAGTTTTTCTTTAATGATCAGATCAAATAAAATCTGCTGATGCTCTTCGTTTTCAAGACTGATAATGGCTCTTCCGTGCCCGGCAGAAATCTCACCGCTCCTGATAGCATTCTGAATATCAGGATTCAGTCTTAACAAACGGATAGAGTTGGTAATAGTACTTCTGTCCTTTCCTACTCTCTGGCTCAGGTTTTCCTGGGTAAGACCGATCTCGTCCAAAAGTCTCTGATAAGTCAAAGCGATCTCGATAGCATCAAGATCTTCTCTCTGGATATTTTCAACAAGAGCCATTTCAAGAAGCTCCTGATCATTGACTAAACGGATATAGGCAGGAATCGTCGGAAGGCCTGCAATTTTACTGGCACGGTACCGTCTTTCCCCGGATATAATCTCGAACTTTTCACCATCTTTCCTTAAGGTAACCGGTTGGATTACGCCTAAGTTTTTGATTGACAGGGCAAGCTCGTTTAATGCTTTTTCGTCAAAATAAGTCCTTGGCTGGGTCGGGTTCGGATAAATATCTTCCAGAGCTACCTCTACGATATTTCCTACAAACTTATCTGCTCCTTCATCGGTAGCGGAGTTGATACTCGCTTTGGATTCTGCACTTAAAATAGCGCCTAAACCGCGTCCCATAGCTCTTTTTTTGTCCTTCATAGATATAATTGATCAATGATGATTGATAAGTGATGGTGCTCATTCACTTACAGGATTCATGTATTATATAATTAATTTTTTACTAAGTTTTCGTTTTTCAACAGAACTTCTTCTGCCAGCTGGATGTACTGGATGGCTCCTTTGCTTTCCGCATCGTAGTTCAGGATACTTTCCCCAAAACTAGGGGCTTCACTCAATCTTACGTTTCTGCTGATAATCGTTTCAAAAACCATATCAGGGAAATGGGAATTTACTTCTTCCACTACCTGGTTAGACAGTCTTAATCTGCTGTCATACATCGTAAGGAGAAGACCTTCGATACCCAGATCTTTATTGTGGATTTTCTGTACATTCTTCACTGTGTTCAAAAGCTTTCCTAATCCTTCCAGGGCAAAATATTCGCACTGGATCGGGATAATCACTGAATCTGCCGCTGTAAGCGCATTCACGGTAATAAGCCCTAAACTCGGGGCACAGTCGATAATGATATAGTCATAATCATCTCTCACTTCTGCCAATGCTTTTTTCAGCATGTACTCGCGATTTTCTTTGTCCACAAGCTCAATTTCCGCTGCTACAAGGTCAATATGGGAAGGGATGATATCAAGATTAGGTGTTGCTGTCCTCTTGATACATGCTCTGGTCTCTGCACTGTGTTCCAGAAGATTGTAGGTAGAATACTGAACGTCTTCCACCCCAAGGCCTGAAGTTGCATTCGCCTGCGGATCTGCATCAATGATCAATATTCTTTTTTCCAATACCCCTAATGCTGCCGCCAGATTTACAGCTGTTGTTGTTTTTCCAACTCCTCCTTTTTGGTTAGCGATCCCTATGATTTTTGCCATTATTAGAACTTTAGGTTTCAAAAATACACTTTTTTCTTTGCCCCTGATGAGTGACGAAATTCAAAATTGAGTTAAAATATTGTTAATAAGCTCTTTAACAATTAAAAAAATTATCCACAAAAAAAATTCTTTGTGGATAACTATCAGGATTTGTTTTTTATCTGATTATTCAAAGTTCATGGAAATCGGAAATTTAAAATAACTTCTTACATTTTCACCCTGCTTATTTTTAGCAGGTTTCCACAATCCTTTAATACTTTTAATGGTTCTGATGGCTTCACTATTGAACCCAGCCTCTTTGCCGTTGGCTTTAAGTCCGGAAATGGTTCCGTCTTTTTCCACAATAAAGGTGATCACTGTTTTCATGGTTTCTCCACTATCTTCAAACTGGGAACCGTCAAAATTGTTCATCACTTTATTTCTGAATGCATCAATTCCTCCTGCAAATACAGCTTCAGCACTTAGCTCGCCCGGATTTGCTATCTCGTTGTTATCTGGTTGAGGTTTTGGTGGATCTATACGCGGAGGTGCAATTGGTCCTTTTCCAATACCATCACTAATTATTGGTGTATACGAATCATTTTTAACAGGCTCTGCCGTAAAATCATTTTTTAAACCAGCCACTGCATCATCAGGAATGGTAGTTTTTTTTGTATCATCCGGTGCTGTACTAGATGGTGTAGGCACCGTCGCATCATATTGTCTTACTCTCTGAGGAGCGGTTTCTATAGGATTAATTTTTACAGGAGGAGTAACAGGGACATCTGGCGGAACAACAGGTTCTACAAACTCAATTACCACTCCGCCCGGTCCTTCAGACGGCGCATCATTACTAAACGCCGAAATCACAAACGGTGTTATTGAAATAGCAGCCAGTAAGCTTACTCCGACAAAAAGCGCCTTGGTTAATAACCGATCTGATTCATTTCTTAATACATAAGCTCCGTATTCTTTGTTGCGGTGCTCGAAAAGAACTTCGTTAAAGCGAAATTCCTGGTTTTGGTTTAGGTGTTTCATCACTATTAAATATTTAAACTGTTAAAATCAGTGATTATTAGTTTTAAGTGTTCTTATCGATAAGTAATGATTCGATATCAAAACATCTGCCAAAATTTTATCAAAACATCAACATTTTAAAAATTTTTATAACAAAATGCAAAATTTAACATTCTCAAAGGTTAGAAATATTCAAAAACAGAATACAGTACGTTTTATTTTTCGCAAAAAACACCTCATTATTTACCATATATACATCATAAAATAAAAATCAGTGAAAACCACATCGCAAAACAGGAAAATCACTGATGAATCAGTTTCAAATCTGAAATACATTTGTACCATAGAAAAATCGGGGATGCTGAAAACCGAAAAGAGTAAGCAAAGAAAATTTTTAAAAACTAATATATTATGCCAACTTTAACTCAAGACGCAAAAACTCAATCATTAATGAGCATGCTTTTAAAGCAGGTTTATGACACGGTAACGAACGGAGGAAATCCTGAACATTTAGGAACAGACGATTTTATTGCATTTGATCCGGTAGGGATTACTCTTTCTGAAGACACATTTGATTATGCATTAAACGGACTTTTCGGGGATGCTCCTTCTCCAAAGCCAATGCTGGACGGTACAGGAAAACCGGTTATGGATGCAGACGGAAATCCCAAAATAGATATGGAAGCCTACCAAACCGCTTTATCCAACAGTAAATTCAAAAAA
The DNA here is from genome assembly GCF_900169075.1 of Chryseobacterium phocaeense. Classification (NCBI taxonomy): domain Bacteria; kingdom Pseudomonadati; phylum Bacteroidota; class Flavobacteriia; order Flavobacteriales; family Weeksellaceae; genus Chryseobacterium; species Chryseobacterium phocaeense. The sequence continues at coordinate 503,714 of NZ_LT827015.1, read as the reverse complement.
TATCTACAGATGGAGCAGTTTGCAGCAATGGTTGATTCAATTCCTTCACATCTTCCGCCGCTTACTGAAGACGGAAAAGGAAGAGCCATCACGATCATGAACGACTCGCAGAAAAGAGTATCAAAGGTTTACGAAGATCTTTTACAGTGGTCTGTAGTGGTAGATACGGATTTCGACAAGAAAATAGAGAAAAAACTGGATTCTCTGCGTGATAAATTATTTAAAATCAAAAAAGTAAAGAATCCGGATTTTGATGAGAATGCTCCTGTAGATGATTTCAACAAACCTGAGCTGATCCATACTTTCGTAGCGCCTACTTATGCCAAATACGTAGAATACCAGGTAAAGTATTATGATATCGTGGATGCGAACAACGAGATCAGAACTGCTGCCGACAACGGAGATACCGATGCCATGGCCAAATTATCCATTGACGGAAAAAACATGAAGAAGCGTGAAGATGCCGCTCTAAAGGCGTGGCAGTCTTTAGGATATAAAGAAGCTGTGGAAAGAATTCAGAATTACCTTAGTGAAATTGAGGAAAAACACATGCTGGTGATCAAGAAGAGAATCCAGGCGGAATTCAGAAACAGCCAGAGAACAAGAATTCTGGATTACACCAATTATTCTCCGTGTATTCCTGTAGCAGCGAATGCTTTGAAAGAATCGAAAGGATGGCCGGAAATTTCAATCTCACAAGGAAAATCAAATTACGACTATTCCAAATCCATCCACAACTGGGGAGTAGCCGGAGGTTTCAGCATGGGACTATTCTCTATCGGAGCCAAAGCGGGCGGTAAAAATGAAAAGACACAGATAAAATCCGACTACACCAGCATGGACATCTCCTTCAAAGTAGGAAAAGTAAGAGTGGAAAGAGGCTGGTTCAATCAGCAATTCATCGAATCCAAATACTGGAAGCTTCACGAGCAGTCTCCGCAAACCTTGAACGGCGACATGATCAGTGACGGAAAAGGAAAAGGATTAATGCCTTCCATTATTACAGAACTGATCATCGCCAAGGATGTTTCCCTTAATTTCAAGAGCAGCAACTCTGCGTACACTGAAGTAAAAAACTCCATCAATGCAGGTGGTGCCGTGGGAATAGGACCTTTCATGATCGGAGGAAACTACAGCTATGATGACCAGAATGTACGATCTACCTATGAATGGGACGACAAAAAGCTGATCTCTAAAGGAATCTACATCATTGGATACAAATGCCACATTGTTCCGAAATCTCCAAACCCGAACCCGGAAATCAAAAAATGGGCAGACGGAAAGTCTTAAGAAGTAAGGGAGTCTGAAGATGAAGGATGGAAGTTATCTAACCGAAAAGAAGCAAACAGTACATTAACTTCAAGCTTCCCTTCTCCCCTCTTCCAACCTTATAACCTAATATATCCTTCTCAATACGAATAGCCGGTGGAAATTTTTTCTGCCGGTTATTCACCTAAATTAAAAACAATAACCATGAAATATTTTGTAGCCGTCTATCAGAAGCTGAAGAACATTTATATGTCTCAGAGTTCGATGGAAAATGACCTTCCGATGATCTGCCCTTCTCTCCGGATCTATGATAATGAGGAACTGGAACTTCTGAAGCCCCAGAGCCTGCTGAATGACGAGCAGAAAAAAGCGCTTTCGATCATTAAAAAGCAGAATGTGGCGTATGAACTGAACTCGGTTCCTATTTCACCCAATTTCTGGGATCTGAACCCGAATAATTCTCTGTTTGATATTTACAGGGATATCCTGGACAAGAACAACCTGAAGAACCTGGAAGAAAATCTTGACAAAGTGCTTGACTCTAAAAGCACGGTTCTTTTTGACGCTAAAAATAGTGACACCAAAGACTTCAAGGCTTATAAAAAGTACCGGACATTATTTGAGGATGCGATCAATAAAGTGAGTGAACATTTACAGCTGTTTGACGGACTTGATACCGATGAAGAAAAAAACAACTGGAACGACCAACTTGTAAGTCTTAACAACCTCAAAGAACTGGCTTTTTCGGAATGGAAGGTGAAAGGCAACAAAGACCTCATAGAAAAGGAACTGGCAAGAATTAACAAATCATCTGATGCCGATCTTTATCTGGCGATGGCACAGAACGCTAAACATACCTTCGAGGCGGCTGAGAAAACGGATGTCATCAGCAATTCTTGTATTCATGACATTAATTTTATTCCGTATGATTTTATGGAGAATGAATCCGGATGGAACAGCATGCGGCTGGAAAAATCTGAAATGGAAGGACTCCATTTCGAAGCGAAAAACAGCAATGAAAACCTACCCTCTGAAATTTTATCCATCGATTATGATGAAAGTATGATCCAGGCTGTGGAAGTGGAATATTCTTTCGTCCATCTAAAAAGAAACTGGTTCAATAAAAACTTTATGCTGTCCGGCATGTTTGAATGGAATGAACCAAAAAAAATATCTGACGGACAAACCATTTCCAATGATTTTAAGCTTCCGGCATTCCCGAAAACCATGATTCTGATCAAAAACTTGAAAGTAATTCTCGATCCGTCCATCGTAAGCACCAGTGTAAGCAATGCGGAACAACTGGTTTACTTCGGGCCGATGGTGATGAAGCAGCAGGTATTTGTCAATAAAAATAACAATCAGAAATTCCTGAAAGCCATAACGAATGTAAAAACGATTAAATCCGACCAGCTGAATTATTTAGCAAAAAAAACTATGATCGCCGGAATTCCAAAAGTAACAGTGGTCAATAATCTGTCAGCCAGAATTTCTCCGGATAATGAACCTGTGGAGGTGATGAAAGCTGACACCCCTGCATCTTTCGCGGGAAAAGTAAATACAGGAAACCTTTTGAACAATATAAAAAATTTAAGACCCCTCAATCCTGCTCCTCATGAAGCGAGTCCTGTACAGCCAACACCACAGCCCGCCAACCCTATTAAAGGACCATGGGGTTCATGGGCCCCGAAATTTCCAACGATCCCGAGGCCTATACCAATCCCGACACCGATTCCAACACCAATCCCGGTTCCTCCTCCGCCATTAGGCGCTATGGTCCAGTTCAGGATTTCGGATAAGATCAACAATGAGCCTATTTATAAGTGCGCCATTTCCATCAAAGGAACCAATAACAACAGAATTTTCGAGATTGAGAGCAATGAGGCCGGGATCATCAGCCAGTTAATTCCTACCGGAGAATACAGCATTGAACTGAGAATTGATGATTATGCCGTTCTCAACCAGAATTTCAGCGTGAGCAGTGCCATGCCTCTTAATCTGGAATATAAACTTCAGCGGGAGGAAGTGAAATTCAAGTCTTATTTCCTGATCGGGATGATCTGTGAAAGGATGCCGAGGATACCGGTTGGGTAAATTTCAGATACCAGATTTCAGATATCAGATATCAGATATCAGATGTCAGACGTAAGATTCACAGTAGTTTATCGATATCTTTTAATCTTTTAATCTTTTAATCTTTTAATCATCATAAAAACTATCACCATGAAACTTTTAAAATATAACACAAAAGCACCGGAAGTGCTCACGTTGTGCGAGATCCTCTATCAACTTGGGTACAGCGTTAAAATATCGGATTCATTCACCCTGGAAGTGGATGCTGCGGTAAAGGATTTCCAGCAAAAAAACTCGCTGGTTGTGGACGGAATAGCAGGTGTTAAAACCTGGGCCGTCCTCCTTGAAAAAGATCCAAGACCTGTCAGTCAGACGGATAAATTCCTTAAAGAAAGTGACCTGACCAGTTTCGCAGCTGAATACAACCTTGAACTGGCAGCCGTTAAAGCCGTCAATGAGATTGAAAGCAGCGGTAAAGGGTTTTTGATCAATAATAAGCCTAAAATCCTGTTTGAAGGCCATGTTTTCTGGAACGAACTTAAAAAAAGAGGCATTGATCCCAATTCTTATTATAATTCCGAAAGCCGGAACGTTCTTTATCCAAAATGGACCAGAGCGCATTATCAGGGCGGTGTAAAAGAATATGACCGTCTGAATGAAGCCATCGGCCTGAATAATAACCCAAGTTTTAAAGAGGCTGCATTATCTTCTGCTTCATGGGGAAGTTTCCAGATCATGGGGTATCATGCCGAAAATCTGGGTTATCCGAATGTAGACGATTTCGTTTCCAGAATGGAAATGAATGAAGGGGAACATCTAAAAGCATTTGGAAAATTCCTGGAGAAAAACGGATGCCTGGTCCATCTCAGAAATAAAAACTGGGCAGGTTTTGCAAGGCTTTACAATGGAGCCGGATACAAGGAAAATAAATACGATGAAAAGCTTGCTAAAGCTTATGCTAAATATTCTCAGAATTAATTAAGTAGTTTTTTTAAAGTTCCTGCGGATCTAAGATTTCAAAGAGATTACAGCTTTGAATTTGGTGATCTGTGGGAATTTTGTCTTTGTGTATTTTAGTGTCACAACACTGTAATTCTTGTGGTGGATTTTTTTCCATAGATGACACAGATCTTCACAGATGTCTATGAATAAATATTCCGAATAAAAATCTTTGATTTTTCTAAAACTCAGGTGAACTTTTATCCATTCTAATACTAAACTTGAAATAACTCAAGTGTTAAAAACTTTTGTGCCTTTTGTGGTTATTCCTTTATTTCCCACAGATAACACAGATCTTCACAGATGTCTATGGATAAGTGTTCTGCATAAAAATCTTTGATTTTTTCTAAAACTTAGGTGAACTTTTATGCATTCTAAATATCAAATAACTCAAGTATTAAAAGCTTTTGCGCCTTTTGTGGTTATTTTTCCCATAGATGACACAGATCTTCACAGATGTCTATGGATAAGTGTTCTTCATAAGAATCTTGATTTTTTCTAAACCTTAGGTGAACTTTTATGCATTCTAATATGAAACTTCAAATTACTTAAGTGTTTAAAACTTTTGTGACTTTTGTGGTTATTTTTATTTCCCACAGATGACACAGATTTTCACAGATGTCTATGGATAAGTGTTCTGCATAAAAAACTTTGATTTTTTCTAAAACTTAGGTGAACTTTTATGCATTCTAAATATCAAATAACTCAAGTATTAAAAGCTTTTGCGCCTTTTGTGGTTATTTTTCCCATAGATGACACAGATCTTCACAGATGTCTATGGATAAGTGTTCTGCATAAAAATCTTGATTTTTTCTAAACCTTAGGTGAACTTTTATGTATTCTAATATGAAACTTCAAATTACTTAAGTGTTTAAAACTTTTGTGACTTTTGTGGTTATTTTTATTTCCCACAGATGACACAGATCTTCACAGATGTCTATGGATAAGTGTTCTGCATAAAAATCTTGATTTTTTCTAAAACTTAGGTGAACTTCTATGCATTCTAAATATTAAACTTCAAATAACTCAAGTATTAAAAGCTTTTGCGCCTTTTGTGGTTATTTTTCCCATAGATGACACAGATCTTCACAGATGTCTATGAATAAATATTCCGAATAAAAATCTTTGATTTTTTCTAAAACTTAGGTGAACTTTTATGTATTCTAATATGAAACTTCAAATTACTTAAGTGTTTAAAACTTTTGTGACTTTTGTGGTTATTTTTATTTCCCACAGATGACACAGATCTTCACAGATGTCTATGGATAAGTGTTCTGCATAAAAATCTTGATTTTTTCTAAAACTTAGGTGAACTTCTATGCATTCTAAATATTAAACTTCAAATAACTCAAGTATTAAAAGCTTTTGCGCCTTTTGTGGTTATTTTTCCCATAGATGACACAGATCTTCACAGATGTCTATGAATAAATATTCCGAATAAAAATCTTTGATTTTTTCTAAAACTTAGGTGAACTTTTATGTATTCTAATATGAAACTTCAAATTACTTAAGTATTTAAAACTTTTGTGACTTTTGTGGTTATTTTTATTTCCCACAGATGACACAGATCTTCACAGATTTCTATGGATAAGTGTTCTGCATAAAAATCTTGATTTTTTCTAAAACTTAGGTGAACTTCTATGCATTCTAAATATTAAACTTCAAATAACTCAAGTATTAAAAGCTTTTGCGCCTTTTGTGGTTATTTTTCCCATAGATGACACAGATCTTCACAGATGTCTATGAATAAATATTCCGAATAAAAATCTTTGATTTTTTCTAAAACTTAGGTGAACTTTTATGCATTCTAATATGAAACTTCAAATTACTTAAGTGTTTAAAACTTTTGTGCCTTTTGTGGTTATTTTTATTTCCCACAGATGACACAGATCTTCACAGATGCTTATGGATATTTTTCTGGTTAAAAATCTTTGATTTTTTAAGAACTTATGTGAACTTCTGCATTATTTTTTTAATTCCGGCTGCCTGTTTTTATTGGCTTTTTCCCATCTTTTAATGATCAGTATCCAGAGAATAATGCATACGCCAATTATAATCTGTTTCTGCTTAGGATCTATTCCGTTTTTAATCAATGAATTATATAATAAAATCTGTACAAGAAGATGGAAGCAGGCACAGGCACAGATGGAGCGTGTTGAAATAACGACCTGCCCGATTCCCCAGCTTCCGAGGATCAATCCACCCAGAAAAAGCAGATTGTTTAAGATGTTGGTTTCTGTTAGAAACGGCAGGTGCCATGTATACCAAATAAGCCCGATAAGAACATATTTTTTCCAGGGTTTCAGGTCCTGAAGTTCCCCCTGGAGATATCCCCGCCAGCCGTATTCCTCAATAATACAATATACTAATGTACACAAAATGGTAAAAAAGCCATAGAAATGGCTGTTCATACTGATGCTGTTGCTAACGCCGATCACAGTGAAGAGAATTACCGGCACTGTCATCATCAGAATGCTGTATCCGGGCGAAGTCCCAAAAAGAGTGGCATCCGACTCTTTTCTTTTATAAAAGAAGCAAAAAGCTATAACAGTTCCTACGAGTATACCGCTCCCTTCCAGCAAAGTAATAAGGATGATGTACATCCACTCAGGAAGGGTCTGTAAATTTTCCTTTAAAGAAAATACATCGAACCGGAACAGGTTGGATAAGACGGTAGCGATGACAAAAAATACTATAATCCTCAGGAATCTGTTTTGTTTCATTTCAATATCATGTTAATCTATTAAAAAGGCGGAACTTTTAAGCTCCGCCCATAGTTCATCAGTAGTTACTGCAGAGATTATTGTGCAGGAGCACTCACTTCTACAGAACCGAAATCACATAGTAAACTTGCAGCAGCAGCTTCTCCAGCTAATACTGTAAGGTTTACCATTTCTAGTCTTTCTTCTAATTCAACAGAATTGAATCCTTCTAAAAGCTCTAACTCTAGTTCTTGATTTTCCATAAGAATTTGGTTTATGATGGTTAAAATGAGGATAATGTCTTTCATTACCCTTTTATCTTAGATGGGAAGTCTACGGGTACTTTTCCCAAGTCTTTTAATAATGACAATTAAAAAATAAATATTGATTCCAAGCCCTACCACAAGATGACTTAGCTTATAATAAGAATCAAATGATCCCCACTCAGGTGTCCTGAAAGTACCGAACATTTCAATGATTCCTGTTGTATTCTGATAGGTAAGCCAGATGAATAAAGCAATCAACAGAATAAAAACAATATACAGCAATACAGAATAGATTCCGAGAGCCTTATTGCGGAACACGAAACTCATTTTCTGCCTGAAAGAAACAGGCTCAGTAAGTTTACCGTATAATCTCCGTGGAAAGGCTGTTGCTTCACTCATCAGATTCGGAATGCCGAAAAAATCACTGTATACCCAATATCCGTCATTTCTTAAAAAGGGATTTAAAGAATAGACCAGCAGGATAATATTGGACAGAAAGAAGAATTTAATCGCTATTTTCACCTCTACATTGCTGATGGATATATACAATACATAAAAAAGAAGATTAATGAGCAGCTGGAAATAGATGCCTGCAAGATTGACCATTACCCTCTTGTTTTTCCCCAGATTCCATATTTTGGTCACGTCCGTATAAAAAACGGGGAATATCAGATAAAAGCCGAATCCTATTTCTTCAGAGGGTTTGCCATAGAACCTTGATGAAGTGGCATGGCCGAGTTCATGAAACAGTCCGATGGCGGCAAAACCCAGATAGATCAGAACAATTCCTGTTAAAGAATGTTTCAGCGAAGATTCTATAGTCCATACCCCGTCGGTATACATTACATAAGCAAGAAGTACGCTGGCGATTAATGAGACCAAAACAAGAACAGGAAAAAGATATCTGTTGAAAAGAATAAGAAGAGGAGCAGATAGTTTATCTATAACATTCTTTCCAAATAATTTGAATTTAAGATAAATATAGTCTATCGTAGCACTTCTTTTCTCATGGGTCTGAACCAGCTTGTTGGTGAATTTTTCGATTTCACTGCTGATGAAAGTCTCATTGATGTTTACATTATATCTCTGATTGATTTTAGTTTTAATATCACCAATAGATTCTTCATTTTTAAGAAGGCTCAGTACTTCATACAGAATATTTCCTATAGAAAATATTTTATTTCCGTAGCTAGCCGTATAAAATGAATCGCTCACTTTAACGAGATCAATTTTCGAAACCAGGGAATAATCAGCCATAATGATAAGAATGAAGTGATTATTTTGTTCTGTTATCGCTTACAAACCGGGCTAAAGTTCCCATGGTTGCAAAGTGTGATGAAATGGCTTCAATATCTTCCACATCTATTCCGTAATCACGCTCAAATATCACCACGAGTTCCAGAGCATCTATGGAATCCAGTCCCAGTCCTTCTCTGAACAGTGCAGTATCCGCTGTAATGGTTTCGGGATTTACTTTTACAAGATTCATTTCTTCAATAATCTTCATTTTCAGCTCCTCAACGAGAAGATCTGCGTTTTTCGTTTCCATAAGATATTAGTTTTATAAGTACAGTACGGTAATTGGTTTAAAGCTTATTTTTTTAATATAACGTTTTGCGTCATGTGCCTTACTTTTGCCAAATCGTCGATTAATATTCAATTCTTTTAGGTCTTCATTTTTAATTTCTGATAAAAAGCAGTAAAACAGTGGTAAATTACTATTTATTTTCATTCCAACAAAATTTTTTTCATGATTTGGTGAACTTATTATAGTGCATTAAACATTCTGCGATTTTTTTCTCCGTATAAAAATTGTTTTTCTCTGATTCATAGGAGTATTGGCCTATCGGATTGATCTCTAAGAAGACAAAATCTCCCCGTAGGGTACGGATAAGATCTACAGAGCCCATCATCAGGTTCAGTGTTTTCATCAGATAGACCAGCTGCTCCTCAACAGTCTTCGGAAGAGCATATTGTACTACGCTGATCCTGTTGCTGTCTGTTATTTTTTTCCGGTCGTCTGTATCATAGCCTCCATCAATTAGTATGGCAGTAGAAGTGCAGTTTCCGTTAAGATAAAACACCCGGATTTCAAAATCAGTCTCAATTTTTTCCTGAAAAAGAGCCGGAAAAAATCGATCCTGCAGACTTTCTGCATCTTTTTTGGAAAATTCCTGTACAAAGGTTACGTATGACCGCTCTCCTATGGTGTAATACGATTTACTCCTGTCTGAAAAGGGTTTCATGATAAGCTTCTCCAGTTTCTGCTCTTCCAATAAACGGAGAACTTCTCTTCTGGAGGTCAATATCGCCGAATAAGGAATTTTAAACCCTGCTTCCTCAGCGGCATTAAGTGCGGTAAGCTTATTGAGGTATACTGCATCCATTCCGGAAAACCATTTTTTATCCTTGAGGTATTCCTGAAACATTTCCATAAAGCAGCTGATCTCATTATGGGTCTCTTTATTCATTCTGGTGCTTATCGGGTCTTTTTCCTCAAGAAGTGGTGTATATGCTTCCATAAAATGTCTGTACCACACCACATTAACTTCTTCGTTAAGATTGATACCCCGATAAAAGATCTGCCGTTTCCCGATATTCACCGAAAGTCCGTTTTCAGCGTAAAACAAATCATTTAACGTGATCTTGAGAAAAGGAACTTTATAGTAAATAAGCCAGTCGATCACAGGATCAGTACCCTGTTCATAGTGATGAGAACCCAGTATCAGAATCATTATTTACAGTTATTTTTTATATACCATTCATTCAGCTCTTTACCCCATTGCGGCTTTACAGAATTGGGATCCGGCTTGGTCTGGTTATATAAGCTGGCGGCCTGATTAAAAATCTTACAGCCTTTTTCCGGGTCTCCGCCTACAATTTTAGGAAAATAGACGTAGTACATTCCATAGACAAGATAAGCCCGCGGATTGTTTTTATTCAGCGAAATAGCTTTGTCCAGGTTGCTTTTGCATTGTTGCGTATATTTAGGGCCGTTTTTGGTCGTATTTTTTCCGATAAGCAAAACATAGGCTCTGCTTTCAAGGGTAAGAATTTCGCTGTTGTTAGGACTCAGCCTGGCGGCTTTCTGAAGCTTGGCCACCGCATCTTCAAGATCAGCAGTTCCTTCTTTCCATCTGGAAAGGACTATTTTACAGTAAGCAATATTGTACAGTAAAATCCAGTCCTTTTCCTGTTTCAGGGTATTAAGTCTTTCAAATTTATACAGTACTTTTTCGTAAGCTTCCTGATTGGTAGACTGGTTAAGCTCCTTTACGGTCTGTAAAAGTGTTTTGTTGTAATCCTGGGCAGGAGCAGCAGTCTGCCCGTGAATAAAGCCAAATGCCATCAAAAGAAACAAAAAAAGTGCTGAGGTGTAGTTTTTCATATAAATAGTTTTATTTCCGTTTTAAAATCTGATCAATAAGATCGTTATTTTTATTGAGACCGAAAGCAATATTCAGTCCGATAAAAAAGAATCGCCTGTACATAGGTGAGACCTCCCTTCTGATGTAAGGATCGTTTTCAGAATAGGTATAGCCATATATTTTATTGTTTCCCAACAGGTTGCTGACTGATAAAATAAGCAGCATAGCTGAATTTTTAACATTGAATGAATAAATAAGGTTGGAAGACAGATCATGAATATCCCGTGTCCTTTCCGAATTAAAGGCATCAGGCCCCAGTCCGGGATTATAATACGGCCTCCCGGAGGCATAATTATAGAATGCGCCCAACAACAGGTTGCCATCAAACAAAGAGTAATTGGCAGATAGGGTAAACTTGTTTTTAGAGTTAAGGTGAAATGGCGCTTCATCGGGATAGTTCAGGTATTTTCTTTTGGCGTCTGTATAGGAATAGCTGATCCTGTACTCCATACGGTCGAAAGTCTTTCCATCCCGGAAGTATACATCCAAACCTCTGGCGTAGCCGTAACCGTTATAAGTTGCCTGTTCAGGAGTGTACAGAAGCAGGTTGCTGTACTTTTTATGATAAAGTTCCAGTGAAAAATTACGGCCGTTGTTTTTGTATCGGTAATAGAGAATAGAATGGTCTGCTCTCGAGAAATCAAGGTCGTTCATATTAGAATTGTAGACGATTCCCGGTTGCTGGTAAAAGTTTCCGTATGAAATACCCACTTCATTTTCATTGGCATTATCAAGGTACTTAACATCGAACCTGCCTCCAAGATTGGCTTTCTTTACCAGCCATGAATATTCTCCCCTTGCTCCGATGCTGGCATACAGATTCCTGATTAATTTGGTGGTAAGTTCAGTATACAGGCCTGCATAGTTGTTTAAATAATCCACAGACCGGTCTCCATTAATAAGGTCAGAGTTTTCGATAAAATATTCTATTCCTGTATTGATGAATGTATTTTTTTTGAGCTTTTTATTCAGGCTTGTTTTAAACTGGGTGATGTTAAAATCTTTCCTGTAAAGAAGGAAATTCCCGTTTTTACCATACAGGGTTTCGTCGGTATTAAACGTATTGTTGATTCCGAAGAAAAACTTTGTATTAGCATTGCGTTCATAAGTAAGCGTTGCTTGATTGAAATAGTTTAAATTCTTTACCCTGGAGGAAAGCTCCTGTACAGGATTGTCAATATCCAGTGCAAGCGCATCAATTCTTGTAAAGGAATTATTGGAAAAATACCTGAATTTCAACTTATCCGAAAAATTATTCTTGTAAAATAAATTGCCGGTAAGGGTATAAGGCCCGTTTTTCAGCGATTGGTAATCAAGATCATCTTTAATATTCCGGGCATAAAGATCAAAATCCATAAGATTGATTCCGACTTCTACCGACTGCTTGTTTTCAGCTTTTATCGGCATTGCCATTTGAGTGTCCAGGGAAAAAGGAGACAAAAGAAAATTCAGGTTTTTGCTGGGCGCAACATCTTTTGAGGTCATTCTTACCACAGATGATAGCGCATTGCCATACTCTGCGGAAAATCCACCCTGAATGATCGCCATTTCCCTGAATAACGAAGGAGAAAGTCTGGAACCACCGGCCTGCCCGTCTATATTGGCGCCAACCATATTATTGACGAGCATCCCATCGAAAAGATACCGTGTTTCCAATCCTTCACCACCACGAACAGACAGTTCTCCGGTTTCTCCTACCTGCTGAACTCCGGGAAGATAACTCATTGAAGCCAGCACGGAAGATTCGGGAGAGCCCAGAATCACATCGATGTCACTTTTAGCAAACGGCTTCTGCTCCTGTATGTCTTTGATCTGTATTTTATCAATATACACTTCATCTACTATTGCTACTTTTATCCCAAGGTTGATTTTCAGGTCGGTAACCACCTGTCCGGAAATATTGATCTCCAGAGCCTTATCTGTAAACCCTTTTTTGTGAACCATCAGCGTAATATGATCGCCGGATTTTAAATCGTCGCTTATGATTTCAAATTTCCCGTTTTCATCAGTATCAGCTTCGGAAAAGTGATTTTCGATAAAAACAATGGCCCCGGAAACAGGCTTTTCTCCCGCATCGGTAACCGTTCCGCTTATTTTAACCTGAGCGGCTAATCCGGCAGAGGAAAGGAAGGTGAGCAGGAGTAGAAACTTGATCCTAAAATCGATTGTTTTTTTCATGATTGATGGTAAACGGATATTTATCTGATGTTATTTTTCATTAAGTATTCTGTATTGAAGGAAGAGTTCAGGGTGTACAAGGTTCAGGATTTCTTTCTGTTCCAGACCTTTGAATACATCATTCTTCAGTACCAGAAAACAGTTCTGTTTATACCACCATTTTACGTCCGGGCTGTTCCATATTCTGCTCCTTATCAGATCATAATATTCAAAACCTGCCTGATTGAATTTCTCTCTCCAGTATTCTGTCCATTGTTCATTAACGTGATTAATGCCTCCCTGGTAAGGAATCGCGGCGGAGAAAAGAACGGCATCACTGAGACCGGTCAGAAACTTTACCAGCGCATCCGCAGAATCCGGGCTGAGGTGTTCCGCCACTTCCAGGCATATCGCAAGGTCATATTTTCTGCCGATTTCGGGATAAGCTTTATCAAGGTCTGTACGAAGCAGCTTATCTTCGGGAATCATGATTTTATCCAATGGAAGGTGATCTCCATCGATTCCGAGCACATCATCCACACCCTGGTCTATAAGTACGGAAAGCCAGGATCCCAGGCCGCATCCTATATCTACGGCACTCCTGATATCTACGGTTTCCCTGACGATTTCCAGAACAGCCTTTGGTGATCTGATATCTCTGTGCAGGTATTCGGAATGAAGATAAACTTCAGACTGTTCCGAATATTTATTAAACAGTTTATGTAATATTCTGAGACGGGTTTCTATATCTTTCATAGTTTACTGGTATATATATCCTCCTGATACTTCAATATTCTCACCGGTGATCCATCCCGAGCCTTCCCCGGTCAGAAACATGATCAATCCTGTAATATCTTCCGGAATTCCGGTTCTTTTTACGGCATAATTCTTAATGTACATTTCACTGATGATCTTTTCGCTTACGCCCATTTTTTTATTGTCGATGGCAAGAACTCCGGGAATGATGTTGTTGACGGTAATTCCTCTTTTTCCAAAGTCCGGAACCATTGCTTTTGATGCATTTTGAAGCGCTGCCTTCGACGCTCCGTAACCGATCATTTTCTTGTAGGGTCTTTGAGCGGTTGTGGAAAGGATATTAATGATACGTCCGTTATCATTCATGTATTTCAGACAGTTTTTCATAAGCAGCAGAGGCGCTTTAAAATTAATATTGAATATCCTGTCCAGAAACTCCGTATTAAGCTTGTTAAAATTGTCAAACTCATAAATTCCGGCATTATTGATCAGGTAATCCAGCCCGGAATAGGTCTGCTCACTGAATAACGGGACTATTTTTTCTTCAAAAAAACGATCCAGAAGCGCGTTGTCGGTAAAATCTCCCTGTACGGGATAAACGGCAACCGGATATTGGGCGATTTCTTCCATGAGGGATTTCATCTCATCTTCCGAACGGTTATAATGCAGGATCAGATCAATGCCCTGCCCGGCCATTTCAAGAGCAATATTTCTTCCCAGACCTTTTGCGGCTCCGGTTATTAAAGCAATTTTCTTCAACATCTTTAGTTTAAATGGTTGATAAAATATTTTCCGTCCTTCTCATATACTGGAAAAGGATTATAGGTAACATGGCGAAGCGGAGAATCCTTTACATCCTCAATCTGGTCTGCACTGATCCTCCATAATTTCTGAAATTCACTGCTGTTGACGATGTCAGAAAGTCTGTTCTGATTTACATTTCCAAAACTGTTGGGGTCAAAAATGATATTTTTAATATTTCCTGAATAATCAATGGCTGCCTTCTGGTGATATGTGGTATTGTACATAAGACTTTCACAGTAATACTTCATATCAAGGATCAGCTTGTCAGCTTTAAAACCTCTGCGTTCCAATTCCTGCAGAGAACAATTGGTGAATTTCACAGATGTTCCCTCTTTTTCCATGGGAGCATTGCATACCGTGACAGAATTGATTTTCTGAAACATATGATAAAGGTCCTCTGCTTCTTTTTCACATGTCTCACCATCTTCCCAGAGAATGTCTATAGACTGTACCATATTTTCTTCCCAGATCTCCAGAAGTTCCTGTAATCGGGACAGATTTGAGGTACCTGTCTTTATTCTGAGCTCAAGATGACGGCATCCGCAGTGATCCAGATCTGTAATAACGGGAACGGGATCATAGCTTTCAAAATCTATTTCCATAACCGCAGAGTGGATGGTTCCAGGGAAATGATAGGAAAAATCCAGCTCCGGGAAAGATTCAGGATCATCAACATACCTTCCCATTTTATGATCTATCAGCTTAGCCAGATATTGTTCCAGCAGATCTGGATTATTTTGAAACAAACTGTTTTTTACCTGATTCACATCCATTGTTTTCAGCTTTTCCAGAACTGCAGTGAACGCATTCGGAATATACATCACCCGTGCGTGCTGCAGATCACAGATCGCGGCTTTGTCTTTACCGGATACCACTACATTATGTGAATACAGAAGAAAATACATAGCAGGAAATGTTACTTTATTTTTAAAAGGCTATTACTGCGCCCGATATGGTCATGGATTTCTATGATCTCAAGTCCTGCCTTTTCAACGGCTTCTTTAAAAGTCGGAAAGTCGTACATCTGGCTTCTTCCGTTGGCCATTGCCGTAAAATATAATGAGAACTGCTGCAGAGAAAATGCTCCTGTTTCAAACCGCTGTCGGTCCCAGAATGCGTCCTGCACAAAAATCCGTCCGTTTTCAGCGAGTGCTTTCTTACATTTTTTAAGAATAGACGTAATATCATCTTCGTGAAAACAATCCAGGAACTGGCTCATCCAGATGATATCAAATTTACCTTCGGGTTCGGAATCTTCATTTAAAATATTCAGCGTCTGATAATGTATATTGGACGTGTCCAGACCGGAAGCTGCCATTTCCTTTCGTGCCATCCCGATCTGTCCGGGAAGATCACCAATGGTAAACTGAATGTCCGGCATCTTTTGGATCAGATATCTGCAGAATTTACCCGTGTTGCCTCCCAGATCCAGGATATTGGTGAAGCTTTCTTTGCTGAGGATCTCAAAGGCTGCGTCATAGGAAACATCAGAAAAATAATGATCCAGGTCCAGCCAGCTTTTCTTTACATCAGGAGAAAGCTCGGAAAGGCCATCATAAATAGTATCCCAATCCCCTAACACCTTTAGCCCTTCAGCATTTTTATTTTTAATACTGTCTTCCAGATAAAACATCCCGTTGTAACATACATCATTCACAAAATTGATGTGGATTTGCGCGGCAAGCTGCTTGGAAATAAGGAATACTCCTGTTTTGGTAAGTTTAAATTTTTCATCCTTCTGGTAAACGACTCCGGCGCCCAAAGCAGACTGCAGCAGGACCCGTACCCCGTATTTCCAGACTCCGGTCTCCTGTGAAATTTCATCTATCGTGGTGCCTTCATCACCTGCTTTTTTCAGAACATCCATAATTCCCAGGTTCAGCATGGTTTTTACGGACTGAAATATCATGGGGGCATAGCAGATGAAGGTAGCCTGCCGCTGAGCTTCCAGGGCAGTTAAATTATCGTTGTCAAACATGGTCTTTTATTTTTTTCTCTATTATATTGATGGCAGTTTCCAGGCCGTTGAGCTCTGAAAAAGCTTTTTTCATTTCTTTGGCTTTCTCGTAATAGGCGGGATCGTTCATGATCTTTTTCACCGTTTCGTTGATCACTTCTTTAGAAAGGGTGCTGAACTTTATAAATTCTCCGGCTTTTTTATATTTTATTCTTGCTGCTGTTCCCGGCTGGTCAAAGGAGATCGGAATAACGAGAACAGGGACTCCCTGGCTCAGCGCATCCATCACCGTATTCATTCCCCCGTGGGTAATGCATAATGAAGATTTTTCCAGCACTTTGCGCTGAGGTACATACTCACAGATAATGGTGTCTTCCGGTAATACATCCGTGCTGATCTCTGTGGCTTTGTTTCCCGTAGAAATAAGCAGCTGGGCATGAATATCTGAAAAGCTTTCCCCGATCATTTCAAAAACATCAGACCTCATATTGAGGATAGTTCCTAAAGAAATATAGACCAGAGGATTTCCGTTAAGTCTTTCATACGGAAATCCGATGTCAGCTGCAGGGTCTTCGTCAATAAACGGACCTGTATTGTAAAATATTTCCGGTTTATGTTTTCTCGGATAATCCAGAAATCCAGGCATCTGGGCAATCTGAGCAACAGGTGAAACGGGATAAAGCGTTTTGGTATAGTCATAAGGGGGAATTTGGTATTCCTCTCTTTTTTTGTTTACATAATCAAATAAAGGCTGAAAATCCTTCACAAAATTTTTGAATCCGATCTTATTCCGGATGATCTGCTTTTCATCCTCTCCATATTCCCAATCGAGGAAAAACGGAGGGATTCCTTCTTCCCAGTCCAGATCAAGACCCATGCAGACCGTGATGAAAGGAATATTTTTGTACTCTGCCACACATGCTCCTACAGGATCGCTTTGGTCAACCAGTAAGCAGTCTAAATTTTCATGATCGATGAGTTTGGGAAGGTCTATGAACCACATTTTGAACAGCCCGATCTGCTGTTTCATCCAGAACCGCATCGCCTCTAAGCCATGTTTATGTCCAAGTTCCTTTTGTACAGTTTTTATAGAATCTGAGGGTAAGGATTTTCCTATCCTGCGAAACGTAATTCCAGCATGTTCTATTTTGTCTTTCATGTCAATCTGCTGAAAGAAAACAACGTCATGTCCTCTTTTGATGAGCGCTTTGCCCAATATCAAAAAAGGATTTACATGTCCCAGGGTAGGAGGTGATATGATGCCTATTTTAGCCAATAGTTCTAGTGTTTTGAAAGGATGATGACAGATTTATATTTTCGGTATTCATTTAATATCAGGATGTTGCTGATTTCTTCAGGTTCTTTTTTTCCAAAAATATCAGGAACCGTATTCTTTCGGATTATATTTTCTCCGAGCCACATTGCAAAAGAGATGGAGGTTGGGTATTCTCCTACGAAATCTTTATAGAATAAGGTTATTTCTCCGGGATGTATATCTTCGGACATATCTTTTTTAAGCCCTGAAATAACCAGACTGATATCATCTTTATGAATTCCATTCTTATCCAGAAGTTCTGAAATTTTATCTTTAAACTCTTCGTGACCGATGTTATAAAATGTTGCCACATCAGTTACAGTAACCGTATCCTGACTTTTTCTGCTGACCAGCTTAAAGAATGCGGCTCCTTCTCCGGATACAGCCTGCGATACATTGTCCTGATCCAGAAAATGATCTTTGACAACAGAAAACTGATAATTCACTGAATTTTCATCTGAAGAACCTAAGAGTATTTGCTCTTGCCCTTCCATAAAACTCATTTCCGCATCCAGCAGGGCTGTTTCAAAAGCATTTCCACGGTTGGTATAAGTTATATTATAGGCATGTGTTCCCAGTTCTATAGCCAGATTTCCGGATAAGGTACTGTGAAGAGACTGGATAAATGGATTGGGTGACATATTCACCTCTTCAAGATCAATCATCTGAAGCGTAAATTCTTCAAAATTCCTCAGTCCTCCCAGTGAGGTGCCCACCATGATTCCTTCAATATTTTGCGGGTTTTGGTTTTCCATGCACTTCAGAGCGGCATACATCCCGAATTTCGCACTTCTTGATCCTCTTCTTACAATATGGGTTTTCAGGCACTCATAATAATCAGGCTCAATTACCTTAAAGACATCTCCATCCTGGGTTTTCCGCGTTTCGAAGTCTTTAAAATCGCGGTTTTCAAACGGACCGATACCATAAGAGTTTTCAATATAGAATTTCATCAGCTTAATTTTGAAAAGATTAACGTTGAGCAAAAGCCTCCCATTGCAATGGAATTGTTCATCACATGCCGGATCTCCCCGCCGAAAGCTTCTCCGGTATACGGAAGAATATCTTCTATAGGATGTTGGAAATTATAATTGGCAACAGGTCTGTTCTCCTGAAGTGAAATCACTGAAAATATAGATTCTACCACTCCTGCAGCGGCCAGACAATGTCCGGTTAACGATTTGGTAGAACTGAACACGGGAACTGTTCCGAAGATCTTTTTCATGGAAGCAATCTCTGTACTGTCATTATTTCTGGTTCCTGTTCCGTGTGCATTGATGTAATCTATGTGAGACGGGCTTAGCTCAGCTTCATTTAATGCTTTCGTCATGGATAGCTGAAGTCCTGTAACCTCTTCGGAAGAGGAAGAGGGATGAAATGCATCATTGGCATTCCCATACCCTGCCACTAAAGCATAAGGTTTTTTATTTCTTTTACGGGCAGATTCTTCAGATTCCAAAACCAGAAAACCGGCAGCTTCACCCAAGTTAATACCTCTTCTCTCCCGGTCAAAAGGACGGCAGATGTCTTTATCCAGCAGTAAAAGAGAATTGAAACCGTTGAGTGTAAATTTTGACAAAGCATCAGCCCCTCCTACAATAGCAAGATCACACATCCCGTTTTTGATCAGGCGTGCACCTGCCATAATGGTGTTAAGTGATGATGAACAGGCGGTGTTTACCGAGATATTGAGGTCTGTCTTTAACAGGTCTGCAAGATCTTCCACCGTACTGGCTCCTTCATGATTCTCAAGATATTCTCCTTCAAAATCATTGTGAAAATAATCTTTGTAGATGATTTCTGTTTCCCGCATACCACCTACCGTGGAACCTGATAACAGTGCTGTTTTTCCGGGATACAAACCCGGTTCAATCCCTGCATCTTTCAGAGCTTCTTTTGCTGAAATTACCGAGAGATAGGCAGATCTTGATTTTTTTTTATCATCGGCAGACGCCATCTGCTGCAATGAGTTATCACTGTATTTTACTTCCCCTACAGAAAAATGACTGTTGTGGGTCTGCAAAAACTCAGGGAGGGTTATATAGGTTTTCCCGGAAAACAGATTAGTCCTGTTTTCCTCAAGATTCTTTCCCAATGAAGAGATGATCCCCATTCCGGTTATGACAACATTCATATGATGGTTTAGTTTTTTGGTGTTGGTTGGTTATCGTGAAATAATGATTTTATTCTGTAAGAGATCTTTCAGCAGGCCCGGGGGAACAAATTTTGTCAGATGACGGAGCGTAACTTCAGATTTTTCCAGCGATAAAAGAATCTGCCGGAGCTTGTCTGTGATCTTAAAGCTTACATAATTGCGGATGCAGACAATATAAGATTCATGATGGATGCTGATGATCTCATAATCTTCCCGGTTGAATTTGAGCAGTGATTTTGAGTTGGGTTTATACATAGACTGTCTGGCCCGTTCCAGGAATCTTTCAAAAAAACCTTTTTTGACAGAATTTTCCGGCTGTCTGTAGATCATTTTCTGATGAATGTGAGTCCATTCCTGCCATTGTGCAGGATCTTTCTGCAGGTATGAGCAGAGAACATTCACGGCTTCCTGTATAAAATCCCCGGCATAATTTTCCCTTTCGAAATCCTCCCTGTTTTCAAGATGATGAAATACTGCTTTTATTTTGTGATCTTCAGTTCTTTCAGCAATTACCGGAACCACGGGAACTTTTAATTTTTGAGAAATTTCCATGATTCCTGAAGACAACATCAGTTGCTGGGTGAGAAAATCAATTTTTTTGATCCTTTTATCCTGCTGGTCAATATTGGCCTGAACCCCATCCAGATAGATCAGTACGCTGACTCCCTTCTTCAGGTATTTGTATATTTTAAATATGCTTTCTTTTTCAAACGGATTGATGGAGACCGGCTGGTCTATTCTTTCCCTGTCTGCCACATCGCTTTTATCTTTGGTATCCCAGTTCACCACATCATAACTGTCGATGGTAAGAGATATGACCACGAAATCTATATCCAGCATTTTAAGGATGGCCGGAATCTGTATAAAAGCTCCATAATGAAATGAGCAGAACAGGCTGGTTTTGGGAATATGTTCGCGCTGATGGATACTGATCAGCTCATCTGTAAAAAGCTGATAGTTACACTGGGTGTCCAATTGGTTAATAAGCTGATACAGTACAACATTTTTGAAAAAAGAAGAACTTCTGTCAAAAGCTGAACTGTCCGGCAACAGATGATATTTATTAAGGTTGGTAAAAAACTGATCCGTATCTGTCTTGATGCTTACAAAAGGATTGTCTTTGTAATGAGCCAGCGAATCATCATTTAAAACCTTTTGTTTTAAACTTTCAATGGAATCTGTATAATCTTTGTAATTGGTGATCATAGTCATAATATATCCATATAAAAATTATGGATGACGGTAGTAAATATAAAATTTATTATTAATATAGCAAGTGTATATTTTCACTATTTTTACCCGAATACCCTATAAAATGGACATTCCCTGTATTTGGAATTAATTTAGTTCATAAAAAAATGTAAACAGAAGAAATGCCAGTATCTGAATCTTCCCATGATTGACTATAAAATGAATCATTAAATGGCTTTTTGTGGTTAATTTTTATCTCCCACACAATACACAGATTTCCGCTGATGTAGTAAGTTTAAAATATTACATTAAAGCTTCTATCTTATAAAATTATTTTATTTACAAATATTAGTTTAAAAGCTACAAACTGATAATCAATTGATTATATTTCCTGTTTTTTAACATTAGTTTAACATTTTTGTTTATCTTTGCTTTTCGTCAAACAACCAGGGATGTCTTTATACCAGAAAATTGCAGAAAAGCTACAATATATAAGTCCGAGTTTTTACAAGAAAAGATATTTTAAAAATTTAGCCCATCTTACCAAAGAAAATTTTTCGGAACGGAATGTAGAACCGGAGCTGGTATGGATCAAGGAATATCTTCCGAAAAAAGCTGTAATACTGGACATTGGAGCTAATGTAGGAACTTTTCTCTATCAGTTGGAGAATAAGCTGGATCATGAGCATATTTATGGTTTTGAACCGAACAAAAAACTGTATCGCCGTCTGAAAAGATTGTTTCCAGGAATGAGGATATTCCCCCTGGCGCTTTCTGACGAAAATACAACGGCCGAATTCAAGGTTCCTGTGATTAACGGCAGGCTGATTGCTTCCCGCGGAACTTTAAATACCTCCTACAAAGAAAAAGATGAAGAAAAAAGCTACACCGAAAAGGTAAAAGTGATTAAACTGGATGAATGGGCGGCCATAGAGCATTTCGACAGACTGGATTTTATTAAAATAGATGTGGAAGGCAATGAAATGAAAACATTGTCCGGTGCTGAAAAGATTATCAGGCAGTTCCGTCCCACCCTGATGGTGGAAATGGAGCAAAGACACCACGAAAATCCCATCTGGAACGATATTTCTGAAATTAAAAACTGGGGATACGATGCAAAATACCTTAACCGCAGGAGTTTTGAGCTGGAACTTCTGACGGAAGAGATTCTGATCCAAAACACTAACGATGAAAAAAACAAAACCAGCTATATCAACAACATTATTTTCACGCCAAAAAATCAATAACAGACATTATGAGTGTAGTAGCGAGACAGGGCTTCAAATATTCCATCATAGGTTATATTGGTTTTCTTCTGGGTACCATATCCGCCATTTTTATCTTTCCATCGAATTTTGAATTTTATGGACAGCTCCGCTATATCCTCCCTACCGCAGAAATGCTGGTTCCTGTAGTGGTTTTGGGGATCTCCTACTCCAACGTTAAATTTTTTCACCGGGTGGAAAAGGATGGCAAGAAACAGAATATGCTTTCTCTTTCCTTACTTGTTATTTTTATTAATTTTATCATTTTTATGGGCGTATTTTTCATACTGCCCTATCTTTTTCCAAAATTCACTCATACGGAAGCATGGAAACTTAAGGAAATGGTTCTTCCGCTGATCCTGATTCTTTCTTTCTGTGCCATATTCAATAAATACACGTCTAATTACAAGAGAATTGTAGTGTCTAATATTTTCGACAATCTTTTTCCTAAAATAGCCAATCTTGGAGCTTTCTGCCTATTTGTATATTTTTCTCTGTCCCAGCAAATTGCGTTTGCCTTTTTTTTTGGAATGTTTGCTTTAATGCTTTTCGGATATATCTATTACGCCAACAAGCTGGAAAGGATCAATCTGGATTTCAGTACGGATTACTTCAAAAAAGATAATTTCTGGAAGGAGTTTTTCAACTACAGCTTTTTTGGATTTCTTGGCACGTTTGGGAATTATCTTGCCATCAACAACTTTATGATCGGCGAATTTATGGGAATGGAGGAGGTAGGAATCTATTCCGTTCTGTATGCCCTGATTTCCCTGATTTCTGTTCCACAGCTTGGACTTTTCAATATTTCCGCCCCTATCATCAGTAAAACACTTGCAGAAGGTGATATGGAGGAACTTGACAGGTTTCATAAAAAGACTTCTTTAAGCCTGTATTTTTTAGGGGCCATTTTGTTTGCATGCATTATGGTGGGCTTCCCTTATCTGACTAAATTTATGCCTGAAAACGGGACCATGCTGAGGGAATATGAGCCTGTGGTATGGATCTGGGGCTCCGCAGTTTTAATTGATCTCGCGACAGGATTTAACGGAAATATTATTTCCCTTTCGAAGTATTACCGGTTCAATATCCTGATCATGGTTCTTCTGGCGGGACTTACCATAGGTCTTAATTATTATTTCATTAAAAATACAGATCTGAAACTGATCGGAATTGCCTTATCTACGGCTATTTCACTCACGACTTATAATGTGATTAAAATTGCTTTCAATTATTTTATGTTTAAAGTTTCTCCGCTGACGATAGAAATGATCTTCGTGTCCATCATCTGTACTTTGGCGATTACCGTAGCTATTGTACTTCCCAACTTTAATAATAATTTTATCAATCTGGTTTACAAACCCGTTGTAGTCCTGATTCTCATCTATATCGGAAATTATTTCACTAAAGTATTTCCATTGGAGGATTATCTGAATATAAAATTTATTAAAAGTATTTTTAAATTTAAATAATTTAAATCTGCTTTAATTGCTGCATTCTTTAACTCAAAGGATAAGATTGATACCATTTATTTTTAAGGAAACAAAGATGGAATTAACTCCGTTGATTTGATAAAGGAAATGATTTTATCCCGTCAATACATTTACTGTGGTTACCTTAAGAGTCCCGCTTTAAAAACCTATTTGATTTTCTTAGTGAAACTTAAGCCCTTCATTGTCCTTAACGGTTCAAATTAAGATCCGCACCATCTGCCTGATCTGCGTGATTTTTTTACACGCAAAGATATTTTGATTGTTAGTGAGCATTTTTAAATTACTTTTCGATAGAAATTAAGCCGTTAAGTACAGTTTCCAGTTTTTTCAGAACAGACTTTTTACTGTAGTTTTCCTGGAAATCAAAATGGGCATTTTGAAGCTTTTTACACTGTTCCAGGATATTTTCTTGCTCAGGAACTATAAATTCTAATTTTGAAGGATAGTCTTTAGGGAAAATTGCTGTTTTAGCATACTTAATGGCATCTCCCAGGTTTCCGGTCATTTTGGTAACGCCATACATTTCTTTCCTGCTGAAAAATTCAGTTTCCCGGCGGATCGGACACCATAAAACATCTGCCTGCTGCATTCCTTTTTCAAAATCAAGATGGGAAACCCTGTCCGAAAAATATTGGATTGAGACCCTATCAGGAAGCTGCCGGGCAAGTTTTTCAAGCTTTCCAAGCTCTTTATCTCCGGCTTTCCCCAGAAAAATGAATTCACATTCTTCTTCAGGCTTTAAATTGCGGATGGTTTTAAAAACATGATCATAATCCCTTCTCTTTTGGGAAACCCCTCCCGGAATAACAATCGTAAGCTTCATATTTTCCGGTTTCTCAAAGCTTTTACTGTAAAACAAAGGCAGAAACTTCAATTTCCGTGAAGAAAGCTCTTCATCCAGAACCAATAAATTTTTAGCGTTTCTGTAAACCTTGGAAGTATAAAACAATCCTTCTTTCCACCAAAGCTTCAATCTGTAAATCAGATCACCTTTGAAAACACTTGCCATTAAAGCACTTTTTGAAGCACTTGAAAAATTGATATTATGAACAATAACCGCAGTATTATATTTCTGAACCAAAGCATGAAACGTGTTAAAATACCGGTGAACAGTCCCGATAATAATCAGATCATATTTCTTTAATTTCAGCTGCTCCAAAATCATGGAACTGTCGGATAAAAATACCATTTCCCCACTGTGCTCTACCAGATCTCCTATTTTTTTTGAAAAATAATAATCCACACTGAATTCACTGGAATCCTTCATAATATCTACGAAAGCCTGTGCAATTTCTGCATGGGTGTCTATTTCTATGTAGGCGATTTTTTTCAAAGGGTTTAGGGTTTAGGGTTTAGGGTTTAGGGTTTAGGGTTTAGGGTTTAGGGTTTAGGGTTTAGGGTTTAGGGTTTAGGGTTTAGCAAAGGTAAAACCTCTGTTTGAATGCGGAACTTTTTTTGATAAAATTTACGATAAGTTTTTTGCAAATTTGCCTTTTCGCTTTTTCGCCGATATACTACATCTTCAGCCATTTCTTCTTCAGCATTTTCCATCTTTTATGATTAATGCTTTTCTGTTCCTCTTTTGATATTTTCAGCTCCAATTTATTTGTTTTGCAGGATTCATAAGCGCTGATGATTTTAAAGAAAAAAGGTACAGATCCAGCTTTTGCAGCTTCTTTTGAAGAGGCGATATAGGCCATCATCCTGTTCAGTCCCAGAAAGTAAAAATACCGGCCATAATAATCTGCAGGTCGTATCGTGTAGTCTGCACCTTTCACCTTGATCAGTTTCACATGCAGTTCAGGGATTACAACTTCTTTCCAGCCCAGATTTTCCAATAGAATGGAATCAATATTATCCCAACCTAATGTTTCCCTTAAACCTCCAATCTGTTCAAAACATGCTTTGCGATAGGCCTTCAAAGGTCCACGCACATGATGCTTATTTGAATTTCCCTCATACACCCAGCTTCCTTCTTTTTCTACATACAGCAAGCCGCCAACAAGCCCGTATTCAGGATTAGCGATAAAGGCCCGCTCTATTGTCTCCAGATAATTTTCGGGAAGGATAATGTCTGCATCAAACTTACAGATGATATCAAACTCATCCGTATTCTGGGTTTGCAGTCCGCTTTTAAATGCATGAACCACTTTAGAACCCGGCTGATGGGCAGATTTTTCAAGATCTAAGGTTTCAAAACGGGGATCTGCCTCTGTATATTTCGTGATCACTTCTGATGTTCTGTCTGTAGAACCGTCATTAACAACCACAGCTTTAAAATTTTTAAAGCGCTGCTGTTGCAAAGAATCGAGGGTGAACGGAAGATTTTCTTCTTCGTTATGGGCAGGAATGATGATTAAAAACCTCACGGATTTATTTATGAGTGATGAGTAATAGGTGATGAAAATGACAAGTGATGAATTTTTGAAATATATGATTATTCATCACTTGTCATTTATCATTAAGAATTTTATTTATTGTGCGGTTTCAGCATGTTTTTAGGATCCAGGATTTCATCCAGCTTTTCCTGGGAAAGAACTCCTTTCTCCAAAACGAGATTGTACACGCTGTTCCCGGTTTCGAGAGCTTCTTTTGCAATCTCCGTCGACTTTTTATAACCAATGTATGGGTTAAGCGCCGTTACAATACCGATGCTGTGTTTTACCATATTCAGGCAGATCTCTTTATTCGCTGTAATACCGGTCACACACTTATCGCGAAGGGTATCCAGTGCATTGCAAAGGAAATTGATATTTTCCATAATGGCGTGGGAAAGTACGGGCTCCATTACATTAAGCTGTAACTGCCCTGCTTCTGCCGCAAATGTTACGGTAAGATCGTTTCCGAATACTTTAAAACAAACCTGATTCACCACTTCCGGAATCACAGGATTTACTTTTCCGGGCATAATAGACGATCCCGGCTGCATCGGAGGAAGATTGATTTCGAACAATCCAGCTCTTGGACCTGAAGAAAGCAGTCTTAAATCATTACAGATTTTTGAAAGCTTTACGGCAAGACGTTTTGTAGCGGAAGAGTAAATTACATAAGAACCTGTATCCGGCGTTGCTTCTACAAGATCCGGTGCTGAAACAACAGGAAAGCCTGTAATCTGGGCCAGATTTTTAGCACAAAGTGCAGCATAACCAACCGGAGCATTGAGTCCTGTACCGATGGCAGTTGCCCCCATATTAACCTCTACAAAAAGGTTCGCATTATTATTTAATTTGGAAATATCTTCTTCCAGAGTCGCTGCATAAGCTTCAAATTCCTGTCCCAAAGTCATTGGAACAGCGTCCTGAAGCTGGGTACGCCCCATTTTGATCACATCATGAAATTCTTTTCCTTTGGCACGGAAAGCTTCCACAATTTTCTCAAGTTTCTCAACAAGTCCGATATTCATGTGCAGCAATCCCATTTTGATCGCTGTAGGATAGGCATCGTTGGTGGACTGGGAAAGGTTGATATGGTCGTTCGGTGAACAGAATTCATATTCCCCTTTATTTTTCCCCAGTTTTTCTAAAACAATATTGGCGATTACTTCGTTCGCATTCATATTGATTGACGTTCCGGCGCCACCTTGGATCATATCTACAGGAAACTGTTCGTGGTATTTTCCGTCTGCAATCTCATCACAGGCTTCTGCTATTTTGAAATAAAGATTTTCTTCAAGCAGACCTAACTCATAATTGGTTTTTGCGGCAGCTTTTTTTACAAAAGCCAGACCTTTGATAAAATCCGGATAGGATGACAAAAGCTGTCCTGAGATCTTGAAGTTATTGATCGCTCTCTGCGTCTGAACCCCGTAATATGCATCTGCAGGCACATTGAGTTCGCCCAGCAGATCGCTTTCTTTTCTGAAATTTTCCATTACAGATAATTTAACTGTTTTTTGATTTTTTAAATATAGCAAAAACGCATCGTTCCGATGCGTTTTAGAAGTTATTTCGCCGGATATTTCTGGTTTAAAGACTGTAAAATCGCCCATGTTTCTGCATCCATAATTCCATCGTAATTCTGCGGACGGAAATGATACTGTAAAGCTTCGATGGTTCTTTTTGTGGCATCATCCCATTTCCCGCTCAGATCCATATAATACCCGAATTTCTGTAAAGCAGTCTGAACAAGGAAGATGAATGACGGATCGTTATATTTTAACGGAACTTCTTCCTGTGCTACAGCAAGAAAATTCTGTTTTGACGTTTCGTCATACCACATTCCAATCTGGTACTGATCATACAGTTTTTTCCATGGAAACATAGGTCCCGGATCCTGCTTTCTTGTCGGTGCAATATCTGAATGAGCCAGCACATTGGTAGCCGGAATCTGATATCTGCTGATAATATCTTTAGCCAGAGCAGCCACTTTTTTCACCTGGTCATCACTGAAAGACGCAAAAATTTTCTTCCCCGTGGCATCCGATGTATAGCCTGTATTAACAATTTCAATTCCTATGGAAGTATCGTTAAGGTTTTTATCATTTCTCCAGTTACTTACTCCTGCATGATAAGAACGTTTGTTTTCATCAACCAGCTGGTAAATTTCATTATCTCCGGTATTATTTACCAGGTAATGAGCACTTACCCCTTGTTGGGTAAGGACGGCAATAGATTTATCGTCCGGGAGAGCCGTATAATGCAAGATCAGATAACGCTGTCTGAAATTTTGTCCTACAGCGGGGAAATAGGTCTTAACTACTTTATATCCGGCCGGTTTTGCAGAGACGATGGAACCATAGCTTATAGTGTTATCATTTTTCGTAGCATCAGCTATATTGGTTGTAAAAAATTCTACGCCACGCTCATTTGTAATTTTAGGTTTCGGAGTCTCAGCTGTTGTGGTTTTAACTGCCGTTTTTGCCTGTGATACCGGGGCTTTCGGCTTGTACGTACTTTTTTTTACATTTTGCTGGGGAGTACATGAAAAAACAAGTGTACTTAATCCGATGATATATAATGTCTTACGCATTCGTTTATTTTTTTAATCATTTATTCCCTCAAAAATACGCAAATTTTTCTTGAATTTTATTTGGTAAATAAAGAAATCTGTTCTATATTTGCACTCGCAATAACGGAACAACGATCATTAAAAAATAAGAGAAAAGGAGGGTTGCCAGAGTGGTTAATGGAGCAGTTTGCTAAACTGTCGACGCGAAAGTGTCGCAAGGGTTCGAATCCCTTACCCTCCGCTATTTTTTCTTATCCTATCATATACACTTCGGGGCGTAGCGTAGTCCGGTCATCGCGCCTGGTTTGGGACCAGGAGGTCGCAGGTTCGAATCCTGCCGCCCCGACTGTTTTATTAATTTTTTCAAAATTACTTAATGGGTGCGTAGCTCAGCTGGATAGAGCATCTGCCTTCTAAGCAGACGGTCAAAGGTTCGAATCCTTTCGCGCTCACTTATAAAAGACTTTACAGATATGTGAAGTCTTTTTTGTTTTATAACCATCTCAGAAAAACTAACCTGGATAAGGCATAGTTTTTATTCCTGATCCATGATTTTCTATAGATAAGCAAAATCGTTTGAACATTATCTGCATAAAGGACGAGAAAAGCATTGATTACAGTACTTTCCATGGTAATTACATAAAAAATAGCCCTGACTAAGAGTCAGGGCTAAATTTTTAAGAAGAGCAGCTATATATTCCAGTGCAACAATTAAATCTTTTTGAGCTCCCGGAATAGAATTAATCTCTCTTACTCTACTTTTACATTATTACTTTTCTATCTTTTGATAACTTTTACCGTTTTTACTATGTTGCCGGCAGCATTTACTTTTACCATATAGATACCTGAGGTTAAATTAGAAAAATCTACCTTTCCCTTACTATCGTTGATAACTTTAACAAGAACCTCTTGTCCGGCTGCATTGTAAACCAGTACGGACATGATATTTTTATCAAACGAAACATTAAGATAATCCTGCACCGGATTCGGGAAAACCTTTAGATTATCAGAAGCTACTGATATTTCTTCTACGTCCAAATTACTTACAGGACATACAAGCTGGATAAATGTAAGTTTTTGAACATTAGTGCCATCACCAATTTGACCGTGGTTATTGGAGCCTGATGCTCTCAAGAGCCCATCATTATTTAAAGATAAAGTATGCCATCCCCCTGTAGAAATTACCATATGAGAATTGGTTCCTAAGCTCACCCAATTTGAAGAGCTTGTAGAAGTATTGTTACCAAACGATCCTGTGGTATTATTTCCACAGGCAATCACAGTTCCGGATGTAGTTATGGCAATAGTATTAAAACCACCTGTAATAACTTTTTGAATTCCATCGGCTGCTAAAAAGGGGATTGATCTGCTAATGGCCGTTCCATCCGCTAACTGTCCGGATCCGTTATATCCCCAAGTGTAAAGAAGGCCATTTGCTTTTCTGGCTACAGTATGTGAATCTCCGGTGGATACCTCTGCCCAGTTGGTATCAGTTCCTATCTGTTTAGGCAAAATACGCTGAGTAAGAGTGCCATCGCCTAACTGCCCATGACCATTATACCCCCAGGCCCAAAGGGTTCCGTCTGTCTTTATTGCTACAGAATAGTAATTACCTGCGGCAATACTTTTCCAATTGGTTGCCGTTCCTATTTGAATAGGCACGAGTTTTTCGGTAGTTGTCCCATCTCCCAGGCCTCCGTTTATGTTCATTCCCCACGCCCAAAGACTTCCGTTTGATTTTAAACCTAAATTATGACTGTCTCCAACTGAAATATCTTCCCAGTCAGTAGCCGTCCCTATTTTTGTGGGGATTGTTCTGTTAGTGGTGGTTCCGTCTCCTAAAAACCCAAACTGATTATATCCCCAGGCCCAAAGTGTTCCATCTGTTTTAATAGCAACACTATATTTCTCAGCTGCAAAAACTTTTTTCCAATCTGCAGCTGTCCCTATCTGAACCGGGTTATTTCTGTTATTATTAGTTCCATCACCCAATTGACCATTGCTATTATTACCCCAGGCCCAAAGGGTTCCATCCGTTTTTATACCTAATGAATGAAAAGTGCCTGCACTTACAGTTTTCCAACAGCCAGTCTGGTTAGAAAGCGTTGTAAAAGACCCTCCCGGAGCCCAGATACTTTGACTGGAGATGCAATTTGCAGCAACCCACCAATAATACGTTGTGTTAGGTAGTAAATTGGCAAGATCTGCAGTGGTAGAAGCAGTAGCAGTAGCCGAGCCTGTCATGGTCGGACTGGTGCTGTAAACATAATTATACCCACCATTAGGTGCTGATGTTGAAGGCTGCCAGTTAAGAGTAGCTGATGTAGAAGTAATATTAGAAGGATACATCTGAGTTGGAGGATTACAAACTGCCGTGCCTGGCGCCATTTTTACCAGACCAAGCTGCAATGTTCCCAGCCAGATAGTTCCTGAAGATCCTGTTCTTACTGCACTAAAGTAATCATCAGGTAAACCAAAATTTGTATTTGCTTTAGTATAGGTCGTACAGTTTGTAAAATTCTGTAACCCTGCACCGTTAAATCCGATCCATACTTTACTATTACTGTCAACATCTAATGCATTTGGATTGTATCCTGCAAGACAGGAATTATTTTGATCATTGAACGCAATATTAGTTCCACCTGTTGTTAAAGTAATTAAACTATCAGAGCCTTTTACATAAATGGTGTTGTTTGCTATTCTCAATATTTTTTCAGTTCCCTGTGCTATAAAGTCAAAATCAGTACCATTAAATTTGTATAACACTCCCCCATTTGTAACCCAAACACCATTATTACTATCAGTTGCAACTGAGTTCATATTCGATACTGAGTTATACGTTGTCCAGCTGGTACCATTGAATTTGGTAAGTCCCGCAGATGTTATTACCCAAAGATTATTTTGTCCGTCAACTGCGATGTCGATGATTTCATTACTGGGAAGTCCCGAATTGGAGGATGTATAATTAATCCAAGTTGTGCCGTTATAAAGGATGATCCCGTTAAACTGAGACGCGATCCACTTTCTGTTCTGACCATCAATTTCAATTTTTAAAATTGCATTAGATGCAATACCGGAGTTCGTCGTATTATAGTTGGTAAAAGTAGTTCCGTTAAAAGTAGAAATACCGTTGTAAGTAGCCAACCATAATAGTCCATTGGGATCCGTTTTAATGTCAGCAATATAATCACTTCCTATTGCAGAATTGGACGTATTGTACGTGGTATAACTATATGTTTGCGCAAATACGGAAAGTGAGATAAAAATTAATAGTAAAAAATAAAATTTTTTCATGGTTTTAAATAAAATAATTCTTTTCATAGTTAAGTTTAATAATAATTTTCTTATTCGTTTAGTTTTTCGGTTCAGATGCTTTTATATGGTTTATTAATTCCATAAAAATTCTGCTTCAAAATTGACTTTGTTATATCAGTTTATACAAAGCCTTATCTTTTGAAGAAATCTGCTGGATTGATGGTGGTTTTAATTGTTGGAAACAATCAGTTTGGTGGGATAATAAAATTCTGGGTAGTTGTTTTCATGGTATAATTAGTTTTTTATTAAACAACATGAAAACACATTTCTTTTTCATGTTACGTTTTACAAAAATATATCTTTCCTGCGGATCTTCAAATAATCAACTAAAAATTATCTATTTGTGGTATTTTTTATTATTATTTTGAAAATTTAATTTATAATTTTCACAACCAGATCTCGGAGTAACTTACGTTTTGTCATTCAAAAAACTGAAAGAAGGATTAATCAATAAGCTTTTAACATCCGATTGGATTCAGCAATTAAAAAACAGCCCTATTCTTAATGAACCCTTATGACAATTCGTCATTTTCTTTTCATTGGTATTATTTTCGTCATTTATGTAAATAATTCACACCAAAGAGTAACAATTATTATTAATAACACACCTATCATAAGAAACACAATATCACAAATAAATTAATATGAAGAAAATATTCTACGCTTTTATTATTTCTGTGATCGCAGCTTTTGTTCTGAACAAACTGGTCTTTGAGGATGTTCCAGAAAAAGACAAACAGAAATTACTTACCGAAGTCCGGCTTTATAAGCATCCGGTTAAAAGTATTTCTATGGACTATCCCGACAACAGTGATCTTAAGGTACTGGATACGATCCTGAAAGACAACAGGGTTTTGATGCTGGGAGAAAATACCCACTATGACGGCGCTACTTCCCAAGCCAAAAGCAGACTGATCAGATACCTTCATGAAGACCTGAATTACAATGTCGTACTGTACGAAGCGGGCAGGTATGACACCTGGATTATGAATGAAGAGATGAATCATCACAGCATGAAGATTCCGGCAGATTCTATCGGAGGCCTCGGGCTGTACTGGTTCTGGGAAGCAACCAAGGAATCCAGACCTTTGATCAGCTATTATCAAAAAACAAAAACCTCAGGTGCTCCCATTGAAGTCGGGGGCTTTGACATCCAGCTTACAGGGAGCAATCTTTACAGAAAGCGTGCTCGGCTTTTGAAAGATTTTTTAAATAAAAACAAGATCGATCTGAACAGCTTTCCGGTGTTCAGCAAAGGCATCAATCATCTGGAAGATCTGATACACAAAAAGCAGGCTGATAAGGTTCTTAAGGGAAATCAGAAAAAATTCATTCAGGAGATCGCCCGCCTCGAACAGGTGATTTTAAAACTGGAGAAAACGCCGGAAAACAAAATGTATGCTCTGTATTTTAATGATATGCAGAATTACTTCATTAAATCATGGAAGTACAAAGCCCGATCTATGCCGAGTATGCAGTTCCGTGACTCGCTGATGGCCAGAAACCTTATCCATCAGATTGATTCTGTTTACAAAGACAGGAAGATCATTGTATGGTGCGCCAACATCCATACGTTTGCAGAGCGATATGATAAAAACTATCTCCCATTGGGAGCCTATATCAGGAACAAATATGGTAAAGCATCCTATATGATTAATTTTTCTTCGTATGCTAAAAAGAACTCCAAACGCAGTATTGGTGATAAGCCCGGCAAATTTGCCATTGAAAATGTATTCCATGACACAAAAACACCCTATTT
The DNA here is from genome assembly GCF_900169075.1 of Chryseobacterium phocaeense. Taxonomy (NCBI): domain Bacteria; kingdom Pseudomonadati; phylum Bacteroidota; class Flavobacteriia; order Flavobacteriales; family Weeksellaceae; genus Chryseobacterium; species Chryseobacterium phocaeense. Next base: position 469,866 of record NZ_LT827015.1, on the reverse strand, counting down.
TTTTATCGACCTGAGAAATATTCCTGAAAGCTCACCACTGAAAAAAGAATTCGTATCCACAATCAATCAGGGAATAGATCAGAAAAAGACATGGAGCCATTTTATTGACGGAATCTTCTATATAGACATTAATACCGAACACACCCTATTACAAAAGAAATGATGGAAAGTATCAGCACCAAAGACCTGAGCTACTCAATTGGCTCAAAGACAATTTTGAACAATATCAGCCTGAATGTTCCGGAAGGCAGTATTTATGGCTACCTGGGAAGAAACGGAGCCGGAAAATCCACCACCATAAAACTTCTTCTGGGACTCCTGGAAGAAAACGGAGATCAGATTTTTATTCAGAATAAAAGCCTGAAACAAAACAGAACGGAAATTCTCTCTTCCACGGGAAACCTTATTGAAGCTCCCTGCTTTTATACCAAACTGACCGTTTTTGAAAATTTAAAATACCTGGATATTATCTACGGAAAGGGAAGTAAAAGAATTGATGAAGTCCTTGAGCTTGTAGATCTTCATAAAGAGAAAAAGAAAAAGGCAAGCGCACTTTCTATGGGTATGAAGCAGCGCCTGGGAATCGCGATGGCCATCTTCCATGATCCGAAGCTCCTGATCCTGGATGAACCTTTAAACGGTCTGGATCCTCAGGGAATTTTTGAAATGAGAAAGCTTTTCCAGAACCTGAATGAGCAGGGAAAAACGATTTTTCTTTCAAGCCATATTTTAAGCGAGCTGGAAAAAACAGCTTCCCATATAGGAATTATTGAAGGCGGGAAAATGGTTTTCCAGGGCACAAAAAACGAGCTTCTGAGCCGGGTTGAAAAAGATGTCATCCTGAAGGTCAGTAATAGTGAAAAAGCAGTCTCTCTTTTACAGGAAACTTTTTCCATCTCTCAAAATGAGCCGGGTAAAATTTCAATAACCACCCGGGATGAAAAGGAATTCAATACGGTCCTGACCACAATTATCCAAAACGGTATTGAAATTTATGACATTGAATCCCAAAGCACGAATCTTGAGCAGATTTTTATTAACCTAATCTCTAAAAGCCATGACTAATACCTTCTACAAAGCATTTTCATCCGAACAGTACAAACTCTCGAAAAACCGGGAAATTTTTGGAATCCTTCTGATGCCTATCCTGGTTATTTTAGCCGTTGATTTTTATCTCGTCTATGATGTAATCAGGTCCGGAAGTTCAGAAGGAGAAGGCAATCCCTGGAAAATGATACTGGGCAGACAAGTTTTTATGTTTTTTTACATGCTGTATCCTATTCTTGTTTCGCTTTTTGTTCATGCCTGCTGTGATGTGGAATACCGGAATAATAATTATAAGATCCTGTTTACCATCCCGGTTTCAAAATCGAAAATATATGTTTCCAAGGTCTTATTTATCCTGATTACGGTTTTGTTCTCTCTGCTGCTCTCCTACATTACTTTTCTGGCAAGCGGCTATGTTCTGGGAATTATATTTCCTGGAATAGGCTTTCAGAATTATGATTTCAGGGAAGTGCTATTTTATGTTTTCCTGAAGTTTTCCATCACCCTTCTTGCGATTTCCATGGTGCAGCTGGCCTTAAGTCTGATATTTAAAAACTTCATCTACCCTATCGGGTTCAGTATGTTTATGCTTCTGTTCTCAGGAATTGTAAAAGACAAGGCATTCTCTGATTTTTTAGTGTATACCGGAGGCTACAAATCTTACGAAAATTTATTATTTGAAAATATTGCTTTTGAAAGACTTGATTACTGCAATATAGCTGCTGTATTTATTTTTGCGGTGCTGAGCTCTTATTTGTTTGTCAGGAAAAAAGGCGGCTAATTTTTTTCAAATCGAATTAATCGGTTTAAAATCCAAAACACCAAGTCCTATTTACGCATAAAATACTGATATAGAATAAATAATATCTGTCAGTTGAGAAAAACCGGCATCCTCAATGTTCATCATTGTTTGGTGTGACTCAATAATATTTTAATATTTTTTCAAATTTCTCTTTTTTATTTAAAAAAAGTTCCTATCTTTGCACTCGCTAAAACGAAGTAACATTCGCTTAGATGACCACCAATCGGGGCGTAGCGTAGTCCGGTCATCGCGCCTGGTTTGGGACCAGGAGGTCGCAGGTTCGAATCCTGCCGCCCCGACTGTTTTAGTAATTTTCTCAAAATTATTGAATGGGTGCGTAGCTCAGCTGGATAGAGCATCTGCCTTCTAAGCAGACGGTCAAAGGTTCGAATCCTTTCGCGCTCACTTAATGACACCATTAGGACAATTTAGGCCAAATGGTGTCATTTTATTTATAAATACTTGTTATTCAGTCTATTTAGAGTATTTTTCACTCTTTTACCTTATTTTCTAAAGCAAAAAATTTTTCTTAAAAAACCAATATTTTATCTTTTTAAACGATTTTTCGATTAAAGCTCCATATTATTGCTACGAACCTGACAGGATTCGAACCTTTTCAAGAAAAATAAACAACTGAAAATCAACCATATATTAAAATCATTTTTTTCCTGTGGTACAAAAGGTTCGAAAAGTCAAGCCCATCAAGTTATCTATACAGGATCTCGAACACTTCAAACGCCTCGCAAAAACTTGTTTTTCAGCGTTTTATATAAATATAATTTAAAATATCAGCTTTACTCTGAAAAATCAAAAACTAATCAATAAATTTTTAGATATTTTTTAAGTTTTGTTCATACCCTAAAAAATATAATTCTTTAAAAAATTCAACTATTGCTTGCTCTGTCTGCTGACCATGGATTTCTTTTATTTTCGAAGCTGAAGCAGTTAATCCAAATATAGTCTTAACACTTTCTGATAGCATTTTTTCAATATTCCCTTCTATTACTTTTACTTTCTCCGGAAAAAACAACCTGATAATTCTCTGTTTGGTTATAGTATCTGAATTTTCATAAAACTCTCCTAAGTGGTTAATTATGTAATCAGTTCCCTTTTCTGTATGTTTTTCAGCCACTATTTTTAAAGCCTGCTGTCTCAATTTATCAGTATTATCTTTTAAAGATTCCTGACAACGACTTCTTATTAGTATATAATCATCATAGTCAATATTCCCATTTGAAAATAGCTTTTGCGCATTGAATCCCCTATCAATCAATTTTTCCATTTCTTTCTTTATCTCCTCTTTTTTCTGAATATAATCATGATGTTCTTCACCATAAATTTCCTTTGAAATACTATAGGCAAGTTCTAAAAATGGTTCTACCACTCTATTATTCTTAAGGAATGAAAGAAAACTCAGATTGATAACGTCAGCTCTTACCCGGTATGAACAACGTCCCATACAGTGGTAATAATAATATTTTTTAGTATGTCCCCGCGATCCACTTCCTGTAAGCGTATTTCCACAATTAGGACATTGTAGGACACCTCTAAAAATTAAATTTTCATTAGCTATCCTTTTTGAAGTTAATTTTTTAGGATGATTTAAATCTGCGTCTTTTATTATTCTTTGAACATGATCAAATAAAACGACAGGTATAAGACGCTCATGAGTACCCTCAACAATTTTTTCAGGTTTATCTTCAAATGCCGGAATTTTTATTTTACCACAATAAATAGGATTTCTTACCAACCGATAAAAAGCACTTCTACTACAATTAAGCCCATTTGATACCGCATCCTTGTATATTTCAGTTAAACAATATTTATTTTGTCTCACTATAGCTGTAAAAGCCTCACGGATAATATATGCTTCCGGTTCGTAGAGGGCTATATATTTTTTTCCATCAGATGTGGTTTTATTTCTATATCCTAGAGGAGCTTTGTTGATCCATCTTCCTTCCAGTCTTGCTTTTTGCATTCCCAAACGCACATTACGGCTTCTTTTATCGTTTTCTACTTCAGAAGTAGCCCAGTACATTGCCAACATAATTTTGCTTTCCGGAATTGAGAAGTCTATCTGCTGTTCAATTGCCTGAATAGAAACTTTCATATTCTGCAATCTTTCTAACATCTTGTAAGCGTCCATAATATTGCGGCTGAATCGATCCCAATAAGTAAAGAGAATAAGTGAAGATTGATTTTTAATGAGCTTAAGTTCAGCGAACAGTTTGTTCCATTCTGGCCGGTTAAATGTTTTCGCAGAATAGTCTTCGAAAATAGTTTTGGCAACAATGAGATTGTGATCTTTACAATAGTGCACAAGCCGATCCAACTGGCTGCGTTGGGAATATCCTTTTACAGCCTGTTCATCGGTACTGACTCGTATGTACAGATAAACGGCTTGCATGGTATAGGTGTTAATTAAGTCATAGTATTTAAAAACTCTTATATATTAAACGAAAAACAGAATAATTTATTTGACGAGTTTATATACATCTTTAACAAATAGCTTTTACACTCCAATCTTATTCTATTTTACTAGATAATAGCATGAATTTATATTTATTTTAGAATCATTGCAGTAATTTGAAAAGGATTAAAATAGTGGATTTGTACCATTTTGAAAAGGATGGCTCGCACCCTATTAAATATCAACACCTTCACGATCTCTATAACTTTTTAAAATATTTATGAAAGGTTAGAAATTTCCATATTAATTGAAATTTTTGTCAAATAAAAAGAACTTATTTTCAGATAGTTTTTATAAATTCACAAATAACATAAAACTAACCTATCATGCCGACTGAACAAGAGAAATTAATAGGATCTCATCCAGTAACTCCCAATTTTTTTGCAAATTGGCTCAAAAGTGAAGACTCTAAAATCTTAGCTACAAAGCCTAATAAGAAACATCGTAAACTTGCAGAATTACCTAGCAAAAGAAAAGTCGCAATTGAACAAATTGCCGAGTGGATAATTGAACACCACGTTGATGGAAAAAAAATTAAAAGGATGCAGAGTCGAAAGGCTGAAATTATGGCTAAATATGGAATAAAAATGGAGGATTACATAGACAATCAAAATTTCTTTCCAAGGATCGAAAATACAAAAAGTGGGAATGCTACTGAAATAATTCTATCTAGATATTTACAAGAATCTGCTGGGGTACAAATATTAGCGTATAAACTAACATATAATCCTAATGTCGATCAATCTATGAAAGGAGATGATTGCTTATTATTTGACACTAAAAATATAACCAGTAGAATTATTGTCGGCGAAGCTAAATATCGAGCAAAACCGAGTAAACAAACTGTATCTAATATGGTTAAAAATTTGGAAAATAGTAAAAGACTACCAATATCATTACCTTTTATATCTACACATTTGACATCTATTGGAAATGAAGATTTAGCTTCTCAAATTGATGATTTAAATTTTGAAGTAAGCAAGGGCAGAATCCCCATTATTAATGTGGGTCTTTTATTAAGTACCCTAGGAAATTCAAAAACAACAGATTCAGGAATATGTGTTGAAGAAAATCTAGATTCAACAAATCCCAACCTTGTTGTATTATCTTTAGGTGTTGATAAACCTTTGGAAATAATAACTGAAGCATTTAAACTAGCAAGAGCTAAATTAATTTCACAAATATGAATGTTGAGAAAGCAATTGAATTGTTCAATCGAATGGACAAGGATTCTTATGCACAGAATTTATTTGCAAGGGCAAATGCTCGCTATATCCTTTTCGGAGTAAATGAAGATAAAGCAAATTTCCCTTCCTCTCTAGAATCAAATCTTAATGCAGGTTCTGACTATTTAGCATTTTCTTATCTTTCCATAGCATGTACACTTGCCGAAGCTGATTATTTCACAGAAATAACAAAAGAATCTTTTGAAAAAGGTGCCGAAATTATAGAATATAATCATCTATATACCACAAATAGAAATGGTAGTAGTAAATATTATTTATTAATTGGAGCATTAGCATACTATTCTTCGTTTCAATATTCCAAAGCCTTTATATTAATGAAAGAGGCAAGCAGTTTTGAAACGGATATTACACTTCTTATTAGCAGTTTTCTCAAAAAAGATTTCCTTACTGTATTTGACCAATTAAACAATATTTTACTTGATCAAGAAATATATTTAAAAATTGACGAAGAAAATTTTTTAGATAAAGTGTATACTCCACATATCGTTATTTTTGCAAAAGCTGTAAGCAATTTAATGGATTATTTATATACCGGATCTGAATCAAGTTTGGAAAAATCTATAACAATTCTAAATGATCTCATGGAACTACTTATGATTGATGGTGAACCCTCAATGTGGTGGCTTACAAGACTATTCAAAATTATTACCAAAGGATTCAATAAAAGTTCTTTATGGGCAAATATTCCTCCTTTGTTACCATATACGTCTAATAGTATAATTCAAAAATATATTTCCAATTTAATTTTTAGTCAAAAAAAGGTTATAGAATTATTTACTGTTCAACGTTCTGCTTTGGAATTAATAAAATTAGATAAAGGAGGTGTGATTAGTTTACCGACGAGTAGTGGTAAAACCCAAGTAGCTATTTTAGCAATTTTGAAAGCATTGACTGAAAATGATGAAATTAAAGTTCTATATATTGCACCATATCGTTCTTTAGCTTTTGAAATTGAAACTTCATTAAAAGATGCTTTTGATATTTTAAATTTTGAAGTATCTCAATTATATGGGAGTGCTCAATTTGGAGAATTAGACAAAATGCTTACCGAAAACGCTAATATTCTAATTGCTACTCCCGAAAAGGCAAAAGTAATTTTACGAGCAAATATAGAAATTACCAACATGATTAAATATGTTGTGATTGATGAAGGGCATCTCTTAGATACTACTGAGCGTAATGTAAAAAATGAATTGTTTATAGAAGAGCTTAAAGTTCACGTAAAAAGTAATGAAGGAAAAATTTACTTATTATCCGCTGTATTACCCAATACAGAAGACATAGCAGAATGGATAACAGATGATCCTAATCTAGCTATTTTAGAAAAAGAAAGAGTTGCAAGGCAAAGATTAGGCATTTTAAGATATCGAAATAATAGTGTTTCATTGGAATGGATGGGTGATGAAAAAAGCTTTAATCCAAATTTTATTAGGCCTTTTACTCCTGAAAGAAAAAAAGCACTTACGCAACCTGCTGATAAATCAATTGGAGTTGGAATGACTTCTTTAAAATTAAGTGAACAGAAAAAAACTGTATTAATTTTTACAGCCAGGGCCAGAAGCGTATACAAATATGCAGAAGCAGTATTAAAATCAATCAAGCTATTATATGGTAAACTAGAAGAATTTCAATGGAAAGATGACCGCTCCTGGGCGGAACTCAAGTTACTATGTTCTGAATATGAATCAAGTAGTAATAAAAAGCTAATAAAATATGCTAAATATGGTATACTTTGTCATCATGGAGGATTAAATAAAGATGTAAGAAATGTATTAGAAAGGTTAATGAAAAATGGTAGTCCAAGAATTATTATAGCAACAATAACCTTAGGACAGGGAGTGAATCTCGGTGTTTCTACTATTGTTCTAGCTGATATTAATTTTTATAACCAAGATACTAAAAAATGGAAATGGTTAACAAAAAATGAAGTATGGAATGTGATAGGTCGCGCAGGAAGGGCATTTCAAGATGTAGAAGGAAAAGTTCTTTTTGTTACCGAAAACAAAGATGATGAAGAAATAGCGCAATCTTATATGGAAGATGTCACAGAAAATGTCACGAGTGGTTTACTTCTTAAAATTATCCAGTTAAAAAAAATTGCTAAAAGTTGTAAAATTGATTTCCCATATTTACTTGAGCTGATCGCGGAAAACAATTTTTCTGATCTAAAAAAATTTAAATTAACCTCTAATCAACGTCGTGTAGATATAGAATTCCATGAAGTTTTAGATTGGATTGATGACACCCTTTTGGCACTAAATAATATTTCAGAAGAAAAAGACAAAAGTTTGGATGATATTTTTCGTGAAACGTTAGCCTATATTCAAGCGCAACACTTAAAATCTATTACCCAAGAAGAAGTTTTAGAATTTTTGGAAACAAGGAGTAATGCAATAAATCTAATGATACCCGATTCTACGGTAAGAAAACAACTATCCATCTCAAGTTTACCTTTATCATGCGCTCAAATTCTAGACGAAATGTTTGATGAGATTTTAGATTTAGGTAATGATGTTTTGAAAAATGGATTAACTCTAAATTCAAAGGTAGTATTACTTTCTAAAATAGAAAGGATAATTAGGAATTTTCCAACATCAGCCTTTCATCCAAAAATTGATCATAAAGGAGAACTAGTTTATTCCCTGAATTTCATTGATGAATCACTCATGCTTTGGATTTCTGGAGATTCCTTATCAAAAAGTACTGATGAGAGGAAAATAGTGAAAATTACTAATCAATATTTTTCATATACCTTATCTTGGGTTTTAGGATCAATTGCAAGTAAGTGTCGCCTTATGGATTATGAAGACATGGCTATCTTATATGAAGAACTAGCCGTTTCATGCGAATTAGGACTTCCTCATATTTTGGCCGGAAAAATTTATTTGTCCGGCGTCAGATCGAGAATAGCAGTTTTAGAAATTCTTAATTCTGATATTTTTCTTTTTATCGAGACTGAAAATATGTCTATTCAAGATGTGAGAAATCTTATTTATGATCATTTGGAAGAATTAATTAAAGATTGTAATAATGAAATAACTAAAAAATGGTTACAATTTATTGCTAACGACAGAAGCAAGAAAAAAATAAATAAAAGAGATAAGTTTAGCAATTTTACTTTACCAAATCATTCAAATTTAGAAACTAAGAGACTCTATGTAAAAAGTTTAAATGATGAAAATTTTTACCTAACAAGTCCAGACTATACAGAATCAATAGAAATAGAAATTTCAGATAAATGGCCTTTTCATCGATATTCAAATAGACTGGATCGTTTTTTTGAGTTTAAAGATGAAGTTTGGAAACTTAAAAATTCTATATAATTGAGAAGTCATAAAAACAGACGAATTTCGGATGATCTGAAAGCTCCACTAACGACAATAAATGTCTTGTTCTGAAAAAACTTTCCAGATTTGACTATTAATCCTAATAGATCTTACTGATTCGAATATGTGTAAATATTAGAACCTAATCATTTAAGTTATTGGTAACTAGAGGCCTTTAAGGAATTCAACAAATAAATTCTAATTACCAACAACTTTTTGTATTAGTGATAGATTGTTAGCTTTTGCATCTTCTCAATTCATATATTCCATAATATTCTATTCTCTTTAAGTCTACACTACACTAACAGTCAACTTCATTAATAGTACTTATATTGTGTTATTATTAAAAAATGCATAATAATTCATCTTATCTAATTTTAATCTTTCAGTAAATCTTCGTTTGTATAAATATTTGCCTTCATAAAAATATTTGTAGAAGCTATTAGATCTTTTGCCAAATTCACGTCAGAAGCAAAATAAATTACTATGAGATCTTTTCTTGCACGTGAACAGGATACATAAAATAGACGCCTCGTCCTAGCTATTACGTTGTCTCTACCTTCTTTAATATTTTCCTTATCTCTCGTCGATAATTCTTCAACTCCAAAATACTTATTATAGGAAAAATGGATATGAGAACTTTCATCGTCATCTAAAATTGTTATAACTTTATCGAACTCAGCACCTTTAATACCCTGTTGAGTAGCAAATGGAGATTCATTATCACAATATTTTTTGTATCCTAAAAATTCATTTGCGCTGCATTTAAAAAACCGCTGCATTGCTTCTTTTTCGATGGTTAAATTATCAACATCCTCTTCCTCTTGATCATTTCCAAATGTTCCATTTAAATGATTAATGATTCTACCATCCAAAACAATCAATTCTTCCTTTTCAATAATTTTTAGTATATCATAAACAGTTTGCTTAGAATCTTCATTCATTCCTGCTATAATTTTCTCTGTTGCTATTTTAAGTCCTGTCAATGTCTCACGTAATTGCACTCCTTTTTGATTTTCACTTGATAATTTCGGACATTGGTCTCTAAGAATACTCAGAATATCAAAATTGGCATTTAGTTTAGAATATTGTACTAATGGAAGAATAAAATTCATAAAAGGTCTTAAAGGCCAAGCACTTCCATCTAAAAGACCATCTTTAAAAGATTGCGGTGCATCATCATTCATTGCAGCGTATAAATTTGGAAAACCTAGTCTAATAGCAGCCATTCTATGGACAATTACTAAAATTTTAATATCATCAGATACCCAGTGATTATCGTTAAATAATCTTGAAGCCCATTGCTGGACTTTTTTTACATTTTCTGTACGAGAATCATTAATTGGCAAAATAAAAAGATTTGAACTACCTTCTACAGGATTTCCATTTTCAAAGCGCCCTCTGATTTGCTCTAAACCATCTGCCGGTTTTCTGATTTCGTTAATAGTTTTCAAAACCTGTTGTGAACATCTAAAGTTTTCTGGTTTAGTAATAGTTTCCCAGTTTTCTTCACTGGGGATTTCACCAACACCAGTAGGGAAAATTTTCTGCATTGGATCCCCAAAAAAACCTAAACAAAAGACTTCGCTGTGAAGTTGATCAATTTTTTTTAATGAAGAGACAATAATTGGAAAAGTATCTTGGCTTTCATCTACAAATATATACGGATATTTTTGGCTTATTATAGCTCCTAACATTGTGTAATCTTCTATCATTGATGTAGAAAGTTTAATAACGTCATCATGCCCAAGAATACCTTTACTATAATTACTGCCCGTGCCATATGTAAAATATGGTATACTTTCAATCTTAGAAACATGAACATCTAATTTCTCCAATTGCTTATTTAGTATTTCAAGTGGTGTCCTTGTTCGCGGATTATCAATTTTTGCTTGGATTTCAAATTGCTTTTCCGCTATGCGCTGAATAACCCATTTCTTGATATCTTTTTGGAAAGATCTTATCACTGTCCATAGAAAACTATGTATTGTAGAGACATGAATTAATGAGTTATTTTCGACATCATTCCATATTTCTTTAGCCGCAATTTCCGTATAAGTAATGCAAGCAACCTTCTGCCCTCTTCTTCGTAAAGCGTCACCTTTTGAATCAACAATATGGCTTAAGGCTTTAACAAGCGAAGTTGTTTTACCTGATCCGGCACCAGCAATCATATTAAAACTCGTTCGAGGAAACTTATCTAAACAAGTTCTCAATTGAAGATCTGCCTCAGTATCAGGCGAATTTATTCTTTTAGTCATTGGATATTTTTTTTGCTTCTGCACTGACCTCTGTATGAAGTGGTTCTTCATCTGCAACTTCAAGAATGGCAGCCGATACATTTATTTTAACATTCTTTTCCAACCATTTAAGTCCCGTTTCAATATATTTCGGAACAATCCAATCATCTGTTTTCGAAGACAATACACCGAGAGCAAAATTTGTTTTGTTGAATTTATCGGATTTAACTCGATTATGTATTTTTTCTGTAAATTCACTTAAGTTCGTTGGCTTGGTTCGAAGTTTTAAGCCAATATGTTTGCCAGATTCAGATTGACAGAAATCTGCATTTTCAAGTCCGAAAGCTTCTTCCAAAGTCCTTCCAACAGCAACATATTTGTTATTATCCCAATTAATTTCGACCTTTCTTTGATATGTGACCCGTACAGTTGCTGGTGTATGGTCTGTTGGTTGTTGTATTAAGTTCTCATCATCACATAATAATAGCTCAGAAATTAAAGTTTTTTTAGGAATCCATTTTATCAGCGTTAAATTAGAAGTAATTGCACTTTCAAATTCTGGTAAACACTTTTTTCCAAAACGATATTTTTTAGCAATTGGCTCATCGCCTTCATTCTCTGGCTGTTCATTAACTTCAATTTCAATATCATCTTCTTCGTCATCTAAAACTTCATCCACTTCGGTTATTTTTTGCTTTACACTATCAAGATCTGTAATCACTAGGGTTGGAATTCCAAGAAACTCAACTAAATTCTTAAATCTATATGCATAGGCTCCACCAACTTCTAAAATACTTAAATAAGCTTTACTTAAAGATTCTGCACATTTTTCAATCATCGCAGGTAACAAAATCCTTTCAACATTTCCCTCAACTAGTATTACTGCATCGGCAAAAAAAAGATCACAATGTGTAAGTTTCATATATCTCTCAAAAAAGTCTCGCTCAGGTTCATCTTTATAAAATCCTGAAAGATTTAAAGCTACTGAGTGCTGATCGGATCCACCCGCACCTTCTCTTCTAAAATATCTAACTGGCCGGAAGCCACTTTCATATAAAATGTGCGGCGAATGGGTAGTAACGGCTAATTGAATACCATAGTAATATGCGTCCTCACCTTTAATCTTTAAAATATTTAGTATCTGTCTTATAAATACTTGTTGTAATTGAGCGTGTAAGTGAGCTTCTGGCTCTTCAATAATTATCAGTTGTAATAATGCTCTATCTTCCTTTTCATCAATCCACTGCGCCTGCAGATCTAAAAGCTCAACCACCATATAAATAAGGTTTTTAAATCCCAACCCATTATAATTATCGGGCAATGTAAGACCGTCAGAAGTTCCGTCCATTGAATAATGAACTTTTGTGTCTTGGCTCATAATACTTGCTGGATTTAAAGCAGATTTAATAACGAGATGAGGATTTGAAACCCCAGGATAGCCCAGTTCCCCTAACCTATCAAGCATGTCAGAGAATACACTTTTTAAATGTTCATTAAGTTGAATTTCTGAATCAAATAAAGCACTCAATGCTTCATGATCATCTTCTCTTTTTTCTAAATTTCTTTTGTAAAATCTGCTTAGACATTTAGACAGATCTTCAGCACGTGCGTTTGATGCTTTATCCGAAAGGTATCTTTGCGCATGCAAAGTATCTACTCTAAGAAGCGACTTAACAAGCGATTTACTTCTCTCTTTCTGTATTAAAAGAGGTATATAATCCTCACTTTGATTAAATTCTTCATCGAATTTGGAATGATCAAGTGAGTAATATCTAAACTCATATTCCTGGCTTAAAAAGCGACCAAGAAAATCAATTAAATTTTTTGGCCATGGTTTATACTTTTTATCTTTTTCTTTAGGTACATATTTATCAACTTTTTCTTGCGCTTCTCTAAATTTGAGTAGGGTTTCTCTGCTGTTTTTTGGTTGAAAAACAATTCTAAGACCAATGATTGAGCCTTCCCATGTTAATTCAGGCAAAAGATCAAGTACCCTGTGCAGATCGTTTTCTCTAATGGTAAACCATAAGTCCAAACTTATATTTGGTAACTCCACATTATCAGCTATACTTTTACTTGGATCGTCTCCAATACAATTGATTTTTGACCAACAACTAGAATTGAAATCGTATATGGTAAACTCATCTTTATGATTATTTACGAACATATCCAAGGCGTGAGTAGCAGAAGTTTTTCCGCTGTTATTAGATCCAACAAGAATTGAGATGTCAGATTCAACATCAACAAAAACATTTTTAAGACGACGGAAATTCTGTATCCTAAAACAATTAATTTTCATGGCTAAGTTTTCAGGTAATTAGTAATGATAATATTAAGAAAAATACATGAGCAATCAAAATGCAGTAAATTAACTCATTTTTCATAGGTATGATGCTTAAAAAAAGCATAACTTTTTATTTAACACATAAATTGATAATGCAAAAACGTTCAATCAATATTTTTGTAAAAATAAAAGGCACAGCTTAAAATTATATATGTTTTTGCAGAAAGAATTGCAATAAATTTTAAATAATTGAATAGTATCATTATAATATTTAAATAGCAGAATATAAATTACAAAATCTTAACTATCTAAACTTAACATTGCGAGCAAATTGTTTGACTCCTCAATAATCCACTCATCCCGACGAACCAAGTCACTGAGTATGCCCAACTGCAACGGACTCAACAGTTCCTCAATATCTTTCGGCATTCCATTCCATTTACTGTCATGCTTTGTTTGCAATATCCCTCGGGGATTACCATTGGGTGTCAAAAGCTTTATATCGGGGATAATATTCAGTACGTTTTTATAAATCACACACAAACCGTCATAATCCCAATCACAGGAGTAGAAGATTGGCAATCCTCTACCTTGGACATCTGCAAAAGCAAGTTTTGCAATATTTTTTCCGCCGGCATACCATAGCTCGATGTGGTTTGCTCTGGCGATGGTTGGGCGCTTCAAAAAGTCAATATTCTCGCATAATACAATGCACCTCGGATCTTTGCACTCCAGCACAAATTTATATTGTTGATCTTTATCATCAGCGAGCTCCTTAATACCAAGCAAAGACTTAATGCTATTGATTAGAGAATACTTACCTAATAGATATTTTTCGTTTCTAAAAAACATCAGTGATACCATCCTTACAGTAACCTCACTCTTTAGAATCTGCTGTCGCAGTGGTTCTAGGTTTCCGTTCTCAACATCGCACTGTATTCCCATCAAAATAATTATATCTGATTCCTCAAAACGCAAATATGGTGATAGCAACCCATTGGATTCCAAAAATGTCTCATAAATAACATAGTTATTGAGATAGTCTCTTTGGTACATTTCCTCATAGCCGGGCAACACGAATAACATTCTATGTCCCAGTTCAATTTTGCGACGAGAGTTGATCAGATAACTAATTTCTTGACTAGAGGCCAGTGTCTGGTTCAACTTAACCTCCTTATTTTTATATAATGTATTGAGTGCTTTTAGTTCGATCCAATTCATTCTTCTAATCGGTTTATATAGGCTGCAAGATCATAACTCACGGATTTGGTTTTGAAAAAAGAAGAAGAAGGATAATGATTAATCTTGTCATTCCCTTTTCCCTTAATTAGATGGTGCGCATACCATTCTTGTGACAGCCCGATATTAAAAGCATGCGGAGCCATCGTAATAATTTGGTAATGAAATTCCTCTGCTATATCCGGGAAAATATTAAAATTCGTGTTATCGAGACTTCCCAATTCCTCCAGAATAATAAAACGAAGTCCTGCTTGATCCACCTTTTGACTTGAAAGTCTAGCTACAGCGAGTAATGCAATAGCGGAATAACTTTCGCCCGTACTACCGGATATATCCTCTCCCAAATCATCCTTTAAACTTGTACTAATCGAAAAGTATGTCTTGGCATCAAGCAACTCGGAGATTGACACGCGATCTTTTAGACCTGCCATTTTTCGAAAAAACTCTTCAAGAAAACCATCGATAGATTGATTAAAAAGCTCTAGTTCACCATTCATTGCCACATAACGTATTTCATTGGCCATTTTCTCAAGATATTCAATCTTAATACTTGCACTAGGATCAAATCTCACGATAAAATTATACTTTCCACTTATTTTCTTCCTGTTCATAAAAAAACCGTCAATCTTTTCGATTTGAGCTTTATAACGCTTATAGTTTTTGGCAGTTTTTGAGAAAACCTCAGCCATCTTATAACGAATGTTATCTGCAATACGGGTACGCTCATCATTAGCCTCCCGCAATGCCGGAACAATGTCATCTCTCGTTTTGAGCTTGCTTCCAAGTAGAACTCGCTCCAATACAGCGAATGAAAATGAACTATGCTGAAGTTCATATTCAACTTCACTGTTTTTCCCTCCTTTAGTTTCCGCAAAGTCTGAAACAATCTCCACATACATTCGAGTATAGGCGTTTAGTGATTCTGAGCACTTATTCTGCAAAATCTCCAGATCTTGTGACTGTTCAAGAAATATTAGTTCTTGCTTCTCAAAATTACGTTGAAAATCTGCCATCAGAATTTTAAATTCCCCTTCTAATTGAAGGACATGGTTTCTCTGGCCTGAAATATCATTATTCAATATTCGAATTTCCTTTTCAAGTGATAGAATCTCACCTTCTTTAATTCCAGCATATTTAGAAATTTTTTTTGAGCGCTTCAGCCACATATCCTGTACCCCTTCCAAAATTTTTTCAACATCTTCTGGCCTTGCGTCATTTCTTAGTGAGAAGTTATGTTGCAACTCCAAAAGTTGTTCAGACTTCTGTCTATACACCGACTCTAATCCTTCGATTTTTTCCGGCAGTTGGAGAATGTAAGCTACAGCCTCCATTAGCTTTCCCTTTTGTGAAGAATCACAAATATCTGGTGCATAAGAATAATCAAAAAGTGATCTTTCATACTCCTTACCGTCCCTGATATCACTAAGAGCTCTAATCTTGCTCTTCACAAGTTGAAGCTCGCTATTTACCTTCTCATTTAGCTTCTTAACTCCAGCATCCAATCCTTTCCGGTCCATAAGCATTTCTGCATCTCCGTTATAAGCTATGAATTCCGCTATTTTATCCAACTTCACCCATATCCCGCCAGGTCGTTTTTCAGTTTGGATTGTTGCAAAATCCGCCGGCTCAATGAATCTATCTCCGTTAACTGGATCTACAAGCTCTTTGGTAGACAAGGTGGCAAAATAAAGCAATGTCTGGACTTGGTCATCATTAAGATCAGGCAAATTTTGAATAAACCAGTACAATAGGCTTTCACTAGAATTTTTTGCAAGTAGTTCGAGCAATTTTTCTTGTTGTACTTTTTGCACAGTCAGCATAGATTTAGAGCTTTCTAACATCTGTAGCTGTTTCTCTCTTACCTGATCCAATTTATCAAGTGTAGAGTAATTCATTAAATATGGTCTAGCATAGTTGACAGCATTTTCAAAAACCTCAACATTGCGTAAAGTAACATCAACTCTCTTTATTACCCCTTTCCAACTTGCATCTACTCTAGGAAGAACAATAGCTCGAAGTGCATCCAGCTGTTGAGATAATTCAATAGCCTCTTGACCGAGCTTTACATACCTATAAATATTCTTATAATTTTGTTGAGCAACCTGAAGACTTGATGTAATACGTCTTTCCATATCGGGAATCTTTTCCATCAATAAAGACAATTTTTGCTTGGTATTCAATAGATTTGTAGCCTGTATCGATTTTTCGTTCACGAGATTGGTATATCTTTCAATTTCAATCTTACAGTTGCTTAATTTAGCCCTTTTGAACTCCATAAGAAGATTCTGCCAAGAATTAAACTTCCCGTTTAACGCTTCTAACCTATTTTGCTTGATACTAAGTAATTTTATATGTTCATTTAATCTTGAATAATCTTTTAATACTTTCTCTAGATCATTTTTCTTTTTATTGAAATCCGCATGTACATCATCCTCACTTTCTTCCAACAGAAATTCTTTCAAATTTTTTGATGCATCCCTTCCTGAAAGTTTCAAAGTCTTGGCCTTCGAGAAAGACTGTATTACCTTAGCAAATACCTTTAGGTTGTTCCCCCTTGCAAGATTTATCGGTAAAATTTTCTTCTCACTAAGAAAATGATAATATTCCTCAACCTGCTCCTTAGTTTTAAAAAAAACAAGTTTAAGATTTTGCTGGACTGCAAGCGACTCGGCAAGATCCTCAATTTCTGGAATAATTCCATCAATTACAAAATCCCGAGAAAGCAGTAGCTGTTCTTTATACAATAGCATTTCAGAACGTTCCGATTTAAGTTCTGCACTATTACTAATCACAAATGGTACCAGACGTTTCCGCTCCTGATCACTGATCTGTACGCCTATAGTTATAAAACGGTCTGGCTCCACAAGTACATTCAAAAAACAGTAGCCGCAGCCATCCCCCAGCGGAAGAGTGTGGATGAACCTTGTTTGCTTCATATCTTCAGTACCAAACTTGATGAGTTCCCTGTCATAAATAAACAATAACTGCAACAAGTCGGCAAGAATTGACTTTCCAACACCGTTAGGCCCAATAAAATCAGTCCTTTTCTCATGGAATAGATAATCATTGTTATAGTGTTTCAGCAATCCAACCGTGGAAAGTGAATATATCTTAGGATTCATCATCATTGTTCATCTTTATTTTTGATTTCATCGTAAGCTGGGATACAAATATGTCGAAATTCTCAAGTTCCCTGTCATACATTTTCGCAAGTCTATTGATTGCAGGGCGAAGTTCAAAACTCTGAACCTCCGTACCACCCGTGCTGGGCAACTTCTCTACCCAACCTATTTTATCAAAAAGATCAATAGTTTTATTGAACTTGCGATAGACATTTCCCCATTCCCGGGCATCATAGCTGTTGGACTCACGAACTTCACCGAAGAGTACTTTTTTGTAGGAATGCTGTAGTTCACCTTCTAAAATGATATTGCGGAGATCAGACCATTTTACGATTTTATTCTCATCGAAAAACCGCTTATAATAAATGTCGATCAACATAAGTCCAATAAGTGTCTGGGTAGAACTAATGACCCTATGGCGGGAATAGTCCAGAAATAGTCCTTTGGAATCGTCAAAAAAATTCAAGTAAAAGCAAAACTGCCCATCAAAATTGCCCGAAACAAGATCTAATCTGTACAACCTTCCGTAAAATGTTTTCCAATGCTCGAGATTATCTTCAATTAAGTTGAAAGCTAGATAATCCCGCTCATCGATATGCCTACCCGAGAGTAGCTTTAAATTGATATCTGCAAAATGCTTCTCAATATTTTCTTTGGCCAAAAAAGCATAAGAAATTACATCGTTATCTTTGTTATCCATGTTGTCAAATTTTCTTTTTGAATTTCGGTGAGCTGCTGGCGAATATCGATCTGTATTCCTTGCTCCGTTGAGGCAAGTGCAATAAGTTCGGCAGCAACTCCATATGCAACACTAAAATCACCTTGGTCATCGATAATCCGACGCATTTCCCTTTCCAATGATAGATCCTTTTCATTTACGAGCTGCTCTGTTAACTTTTCGACCCATATGTTTATAACCTGCTGTCGTGAAACTTCCTGATCGATCTTTTCGCGCTCCTGGTGCTCATATAAAGGATCGGGTAAAACAACAATTACTCTATTTGGTGCTCGATCAACAAATTCATAATGCTTTTGGTGGAACATCCTAGGCTGCTCATACACCAGGTTTTTCAATGGAAAATCCGTATCCACATTAATTTCATCCTCACCAAAGGATGACGTCTCCAAAAGATAGACAAGCAGTTTCTGAACTTTCAGTCTATAATTGGACCGGCTGGAAAAATATTCCTGTAACTCGCTGAGCTTCTCACTTGCATTGAAAATCTGCCTACGGGCACCATTAATCTTACGCTCAACAGCATTAAAGAAAATCTCTATGTCGGCATAGATCGCTCTGGAACGTTCCCAATTTTCATTGAGTTTTTTCTTTTTATCGCTATCCTCCAAACTTCTCCCTTCGTCCATTTCTCTATAAAAAAAATCGACCACATCACCAAGATCCTTTAGAAATCTATCCTTGCTTCGCATTGCATCAGTAATATCTTGCGCACGCTCACCAAATTTCCGGAAGGTAAGCGCGAATGCCCTCACCATCTCCACAGCCTCCTGTCCCTGATTGTCTAGAAGACCATTTAACATAAGATAGGCGTCTCTAAGCTCGTCCTCAAGCCCCTCTAGATGATCAATGATTATTTTTTTTGGTCCCGCAATAAATAATCTTCCGAATTTCCTTTCAAGATCATTGATATCCTTGATCTCTTGCGGTAGAATAGAAAAACATTTCTCAAAATTCTCTTTTAAAGGCTGATTCTTATAAGGATTTTCTAGCTTATTACGCATCAAATCTAAAACTCCTTTAGCATATTCCGTTAGGTAATATCTACCGGGTTCCTCTGGGTGATTTGCAATAAGGTAATTTAGCAGATCATCTTTAATCTGAGACCACTGCCTCACGGATTCCTGCTCAAATTCAAAGCTAATCTCCCGCAGAATGAACTCAATATCATTCAAAGTAAAGTATTCATCCAGTTCGCCGAACTTTATCTTTTCATCTAGGGCAATGATAAGATAGCCACCTCTAAATTTTGAAGGCAGCAGCTGATCATATTTACTATATAGACCTTGATCTCTTCTCATAAAAACTTAATCGAATTCTACATGCCAATCGTGTTGCAAAAGTTACACGCTACAAACATTTTTTGCTAAGAATTCATTTTTGGTCAATACTTTATAGCTAAATTTAGGCAAAAAAAATAAAATACTATTGATAACAGCTACGGGAATCCGTAATTTAAAAGAAATTATTGCCCATTGACTGCAGAATTGGTATAAGTCCCCGATACCAATCTTACTTGTCAGATACAAGAGAAATAAAAAAACAATTCCACTCCTCTCCCTTTCATGTAAAAAAAATGAAATTATAAAACTTATAATCAACATCATGATTAAAAATATATAAAAATACATTTCTTTTATAAACTAAATTGGAGCTGATTATTATCAACTCCAATTTGTAAAATACGTATTTTGGCCATTAAAATAGTCCGAAAAATTAATAAAAATCAATATGGCAAGAGGATTCGAACTTGAATTACAAATCCTAAAGTACTAAAAACCAAAATATTGACAATTATACTTCTTAAAATATTAGGACAAAAGTTCGAAAAATCGCTCCCGTCAACATATCGCAAAAGGATTCGAACTCTCCGAACACAAACACAAACAGTTCATAATCAAATATTTAATTTCAGAATCCAATTCAAATCTTGTATCAGACGGTTCGAAGATAATCCTTCCAAGTTCACTGAAAAAGACTTTACAGAAATGTGAAGTCTTTTTTGCTTTATAACAGCATCATAAAAGATCAGCTGAATAGAACATTCCTATTTTAATGGGGATCTCAAAGGTTCGGATCCTTTCGAATTAAATTTGATAACCAAGTCTTTACATCAATATAGAGACTTTTATTTTTCGCAGATCAGATTATTGGGCCATTCGCTATTGAAATGGTACATCCTGAAATGCCTGTTACAATTAATACTTTTCGGCTCAGGCGATTATGTAGGGATTTCAGAGCTGGAAAGATGTAAATGCATTAGGTAAGATTACGAATTATAGCAATACATCTATACCTCACCCTATGACTCTACAGAAATACGCAAGCTTTTTTGTCTCACCCTTCCCCGTTATACTCTGATAAAGCAACCCTTTGCTGTTCTCCCTATTGATTATTTTCGACATGCTTACAGAAATAAATTCGGATTAAGAAAAATTTTAAAATTTATTTCAAAATACCGTGAAATTTAACATTTAAAAGTAAATAATAAAAAAAATATATTCATTATATTTACAATACCACATCATATTATTAATTATATAATACTAATCACAAATTTAATCACTTAAACTTAACAAAATATGAAAAAGATTTCCTTTTTTATTGTAACGGTAGCGGTTACCTCTACAATACAGATGAAAGCACAGGTAGGTATTCTTACTGATTCTCCACAGTCTACCTTAGATATTACCGCAAAGAACAGTACCGGGCCCACTACCCTCATTGATGGACTATTAATTCCGAGAGTAGACAGGGAAAGAGCTCAAAATATGACCTCTGCACCGGTTTCTACGATGATTTACGTACAAAGTATTGATACCGGAGCACAAACAGGAACCGCTTTGAATATTGATGCTGTCGGGTACTATTATTTTGACGGTACGGTCTGGGCAAAGCTCAATCCGAATATTAACATTTATAACTCAAACGGGACACTTTCCGGTAATAGAATTGTTTCCCAGGGAGGAAATACACTGACCTTTAATACCAATCAGGTCAATGGATTTTCAATAGCGGGGAATAACTTCTCTGTGGATGGAGCCAACAACAGATTAGGCTTTGGGACTTCAACCCCACTGGGCAAAATAGACATTGTTTCGGATAACGCTGGTGGCGGATCCGGAAATGATATATATTTCAATGGTTTTGGAACTTCCACTGCACCGGGCTTTTTTCTGGGTAGCGCCAGAGGAACTGCAGCCGCTCCAACCAATCTTATTAGCGGTGATATAATAGGGGGATTGTATTTTAATCCTAGAATAGGAGAAAATTTTACTTTTACAAATTCATCCAACATTACTTCTACTTATTTAGGTGATGGAACTACCAACTTAACCGATTTGAAGATTTCGACTTCCGGCACCAACAGGATGACAATAAATGAATTAGGTAATACCGGTATCGGCACTACTGCTCCAACAGCACTGCTAGATGTGAATGGAAATGCAAGAGTGCGTACTTTACCGACAGGAACGCCAACGGATAATGTAATTACTACAGATGCGAACGGAAATTTAAGACAGGTTACAGGAACTACTCTGGGTGCCACAAACAATTGGAGCAAGACAGGAAATGCAGGGACTACACCTACTGCTAATTTTATCGGAACCACGGACGCCCAGGATTTTGTTACCCGGTCCAATAATATTGAGAGAGTAAGAGTAACCTCTACGGGTAACATCGGTTTCGGTACAGCGGCGCCCACCGCTCTTGTTGACGTAAACGGAGGCGTGAGAGTGCGTACACTGGCAGCCGGCGCAGTGGCAGACAATATCGTAACTGCTGATGCTAACGGGAATTTGAGACAGGTTGCTTCAGGGACTTTCAGTGCTAACAGCAATTGGACTAAATTGGGAAACGCTGCTACAGATCCTGCCACTAATTTTATAGGAACTACTGATGCTCAGGATTTTGTAACACGTACGAATAATACTGAAAAAATGAGAGTAACATCAGCAGGAAATGTGGGTATAGGCACTGCTACTCCTGAAGGAAAACTTGTTGTAGTATCAACTCCTTCTACTCAGGCAGTAATTGCCCGAACAACTGCACTGGCCACGAACCAGTTTTTACAAGGGACCATTACCGACGGTGCAATTACCAATACCTGGGGGATTCAAAATAATAGCGATGCTGTATTTTACGGATCCAGTTCAGCTTCTAATTTAAGTTTACGAACGGGAACCATTAACAGGCTTTTCATTGAACATGCTACAGGAAATATCGGTATTGCCAATAATGCTCCTACCAATACTTTAGATGTAAACGGCGGGGCGAGGGTACGTACTTTACCTACAGGGGCAGCAGCAGATAACGTTATTACTACAGACGCCAACGGAAACTTGAGACAACTTTCCGCAGCAACCTTTGGTGCCGCAAATAACTGGAGCAAGACCGGTAATGCCGGAACGACACCTGCTACTAACTTTATCGGAACAACAGATGCCCAGGATTTTGTTACCCGATCCAACAATACAGAAAGGATGAGGGTAACGTCTGCTGGAAATGTCGGGGTGGGAACAAGTACACCAACTGCAGCCTTTCATGTGGTAACTACAGCAGCAGGAGGAATGATCAGCGAAAGAGCTACTGCCGGAACGGGGACAGGATCACCGGCATATCTTGTATTGAGAAGAAACAAGGCAACAACTCCTACCAGTAATGCAGCCGTAGTAAGCGGAGACGGCTTAGGAGCCATTTCCTTTGTTGGCAATAATGGAACAGGTTTTATAACAGATATAATAAACGGAGTTCCTATAGTATATTCTGAAGCTACAGAGACATTTAGTGCTACTGCCGCAGGATCCCGTCTTGAGTTCAGGACGGTACCCAACGGAACTTTAACAAATGTGACCCGTATGAGAATTGAGCAGGATGGAAAGGTGGGAATAGGAGCCCAGGCAACCTCCGGAAGGCTTACAGTAGCCGGAAGCGGTGCAGGGAATACGCCAATGCTTTCATTAACCAATACCAATGTAACAGGAAATCCTACTTTAAATATTTATCCGGGATATACTTCAAATGGATCTGCAATTGTTGAAGGCAATCAGTACGCAGTTGTTTTTGATCAGGATCCCGGGACTTCTGCAGGTATAACTCAGTCACTATATGATTTCCACGGACAGCTTCGGGCAGTATCTACTTCCAGTCTTTCAGACAGAAGAATCAAGGAGAATATAACCGATATGAACCAATACGGGCTAAAAGATGTACTGAAAATGCAGCCTCACAATTATATTCTTAAAAAATCCAAAACCAAAGATATAGGATTTATAGCACAAGAATTACAAACTATTATTCCCGAACTTGTATCAGGAGAGGAAAAAGAAAACTCCTTACTTTCTGTAGATTATTCTAAAGTCTGCGTGATTCTGGTTAATGCGATAAAGGAACAGCAAAAGACTATCGATGATCTGGAGAAGATGGTAAAATCACTCCAATCGGATGTCACTATTTTGAAAACAAAAAAATAAATTCTTTCAAACCATAACAGTAATACTTAAAGATTCTGAAAACACAACACAGTCCGTCAGCCAGCTGACGGACTTTTGCGTGCGAACTTGCAGAAGGACACAAACGCGCCGGCAACATCGATTTTAATGAAAGACTAAGCAGATCTCCACCTAGAAATACCAGTCCCAAACAGGAACAGGTATGTGTTTCATATGACAAATCTTTTCAATGTATTTAAAAGCAAGTCGTTGATAGATACTCCTATTCATAACTTGCACATCATATGAGACTTTCTGATATTTATGTTTTATAAAAACGCTAATCATGACAGATAAAAATTTAAATATGGGCAGTCTTCAGGATTCCCAGCGGGATATGAAAACCGGCTATGCCTATGGCTCAACAGGCGTTTTGGTCTCCGGGATCATTTGGGTGATTTCCGGCCTGATCGTGAATTTTTATTCCCCGCAAAAAGGAATCTGGGCCCTGCTCATCGGAGGGGCAATGATATTTCCGCTCTCCGCATTAATGGGAAAACTGATGGGTATAAAAGGAGAACATCAAAAAAACAATCTCCTCGCCAGGCTTGCGATGGAAGGCACGATTTGGATGATTATGTGTATTCCGTTGGCTTATATCCTGTCTTTAACTAAAACGGAATGGTTTTTCCAGGGAATGCTGATGATCATTGGAGGGCGCTACCTTACATTTGCCAGCATCTATGGTCTGCGTATTTACTGGGTTTTGGGAGCTGCGTTGGGACTGGCTGCTATTGTGCTGTTCAGGTTTGAAGTGGCAGTATTTACTTCTGCACTCAGGGGTGGCATCATTAAAATTGTATTTGGGTTTGTTATTTATGGAGCTAAAAAAAAAAAAAAAAAAATTCAAAAAAAAAACCGCCGTATTTTCATACAGCGGTGCGATATATTTTAGTAAGAAATTTATTTCAACCGATATGAATTTCCGTCCCAAAGGTAAGTTTTGGACGAACGCTTTTTCTTTTCCCTGTCCTTATCATCTTTCTCCATTTCTTCCATTTTAAAGATGAAAGCATTGGGAATTCCGCCTTTATCATTGGGAAATACAAATTCTTCGGAATGATAGTATACATCTGCATCTCCTACATTCGTAAGCTGTGGAAGAGCAACTAATTTTTTACCTTTAAATAGCACATATTGATCGTAGCTTGCAATTCCGCACGCTTCTCCGGAAACCATGGCTTTAAGGGTCAGGTCTACATTTTGCAGCTTATGTCCGCTTTCTATTGCGAATGTGGCATAGCTCAGCTCCTCTCCCCTTCCTGTGTCAAAGTATACCTCATCAATTAAAGTGTTTCCTTCCATGACTTTTATTCCGGCAATATTCTGCTTTATGGTTTCATTGTAACCTTTATTTTTCCGGTCTACTGTTTTTGACAATCCAAAAAGAAAGTCATAGCCGTTTTTGTTTCGGTAGCCTACACACAGATTTCCACCCCAGATATAACCCTCTGACGTCACATCACCTTTCTGATATGATACTTTATACCAGTTGGCTCCTCTTTCCCCTAACCTCAGTACTTTTTCTTCCTTCTTAAGGATCATCACCTGCTGATTGGTCTGCAGGGAATCTAAAAGTTCAGACTGCACATCCGGATCTTTTCTGACCCTGGTCCAATCTGTAAAAATTTTCTGGGTTTTATTTTCTTCAAAGCTGAAAACTCCGTCAGGATACACCTCATTTTCTTCCTGAGCTGAAAAAAGCTGCAGCGCCATCAAAAATAAAACGGTCAGCAAGGATTTCATATCTGTATTGTGTTTTGATTATTTCTCAAGCAGCAAGCTTACCCATTCTTCACGCTGTAGCTGCTTCTTCAGCTCCAGTCCGCTTTCTTTACACACTTCAAGGATATCGTCCACATCAAAAAAGCACAGGCCGGATAACAGCAGTTTTCCTCCTTCATTCATCACGGAAACATATGTTGGAATATCAGAGATCAGGATATTCCTGTTGATATTGGCTAAGATAATATCAAAATTCTCTTTTCCCAGATTATCTGCCGTTCCCAGTTCAATATCCAGTTCAACGCCATTTCTGACAGCATTTTCTTTTGAATTTTCTACGGACCATTCATCAATATCAATTGCTTTCACATTTCCAGCGCCCTGTTGTTTAGCATAAATAGCAAGCACAGAGGTTCCGCATCCCATATCCAGGACTTTTTTACCGGTAAAATCAATATCCATCATCTGCTGGATCATCAGGTGTGTCGTAGGGTGATGCCCTGTTCCGAAAGACATTTTAGGCTGAATAATAATTTCATGCATTCCCGGTACAGATTCATGGAATTCTGCCCGGATCAGCACTTTATCTTCAATATTGATCGGCGAAAAATTCTTTTCCCATTCTTCGTTCCAGTTGATGTTTGGCATCTCCTCAAAAGTGTAGCTGATCTGTACATTTTCATTGTCAAAAAGCGGAAGTGCTTTAAGTTCATCTTCATTGAACAGTTCTTTCTGAATATATCCTAAAATTCCGTCAATTTCTTCTGTAAAGCTGTCAAAACCTATTTCGATAAGCTCTGCCATTAATATCTCGTTCCATGGCTGTAATGGAGAAATCTTGAAATTGAATTCCAAATAATTTTGCATGTGAGTGAATAATTTACTGCAAAAGTAAGAATGTTATTATTGTTAAAAAAATAGAAGTGTTACGAGTATGCTATATTTTGCCCATCATGGTTTTTATTTCAATGCCAAACGCCTGAAAATGTTTTTATATTTTGGCTGAAGCCGGATGAACTGTCTGAATAAAAAAACGGGCTGAAGCCCGTTCCTATTGAATATTTTCTGCCACAACTAATAACTAATAACTAATAACTAATAACTAATCTTACGGATTCGTAGAAAAAATAGAACCATTGGCAATTAATGCTCTTCTGTTCATTTTTAAAATATCTCTTACCCATTCTGCAAAATCTTCAGGCTGAAGTACTTTATCCGGGTTTCCGTCTGTAAGTCCGCCCTGGATGCTCATATCAGAAGCGATGGTACTTGGTGTCAGGGTGATAACGCGGATATTCTGTTTTCTCCATTCTGCCATCATAGATTGTGATAATGAAACCACAGCCGCTTTTGATGCAGCATATGCCGACATATTCGGGCCTCCTTTTAAACCTGCTGTAGAAGCCACGTTAACGATATCCCCCTCCCCATTCTCTTTCAGGAACGGATACACAGCTTTAGCGGCATAATAAACCCCGAAAAGATTGGTTCTGATCACCTGCTCCCAGGTTTCGGATGGCATATCCTCAATACTTCCAAAATCCCCGATTCCTGCATTATTCACCAGAATATCCACCCCTCCAAGCTGACCGGCAAGAGTTTCTATACCCGCCTTCACTTCAGATTCCTCATCAATACTGAAAACCGCGTAAGCTGAATTCACGCCCAAGGCTTTAATTTCCTCAACGGTATTTTTAAGATTTTCTTCATTTCTTCCCGTAACTGCAACATTTACTCCTTCATGAGCCAAAGCAATAGCAACCGCTTTTCCAAGTCCTCTTCCACCACCTGTAACGATGGCATTTTTTCCGTTTATGTTCATAATGATATTTTTCGTACAACAAATTTACGAAAGAACAAGTTGTCAGAAGCGGTTGAATACAGATTTAACTGAATTTTAATAGCGAAACGAAGTCCGGATGTTTTTAACCACAAAAGGGGCAAAGTTTTTAACACTTTAGTTATTTTAAAGTTCAATTCTTTGCGCAGAAAAAGTTCACATAAGTTTTGAAAAAAATCAAAGATTTTTATGCTGAAAAATATACGCAATCATCTGTGAAAATCTGAGAAATCTGTGGGAGATAAAAAACAATCACAAAAGCAGGTGAAATTTTAAAACCATTAAGGAGAATTTAAGTTTTTAAGAATATTAAGTTTGAGCTGCGCTTGAAGAGTAGGGTTAAAAAACTTTTAGATTTTCCTTAACTTTCCTTACCTTCTTAAATCCCTCTTAATGCGTCAAAAAATAAGCAGGATTTCAATCTATCATTCAAAAGTTATAAAAAAACAAAACCGGCCCTATTACAAGCCGGTTTCTATTGAAAGTATAGTAAAAAAATGAAAAAGCTATGGAATAAGAACAGGGTTCTGTACCTCAAATTCTTCCGAAGCCGTAAACTGATTTCCGTACATATCGGCAGCCCTCACCTCAAGTTTATGCTTTCCTAAAGCCAGTTTCTTAGGAAATCCAGTGGTCCAGATATGCTTTGACAGTTCAGGATTGGAAGGCCTTCTGCCCGGAAACAGATTCTGTGTGGAATCCCATTTGAATACGGAAAGGGCAAAATTTGGGTCTACAGCTTCATCGTACTCCATTTCTTCCCAGTTTCCATTATCTATCCTGTATTCTACTTTGTCCTTTTTGCTTCCCATAAAGAAGTTGGCAAGGATCTTTGCAGAAGTTTTTGACGGATGAGGAATCACCTTTGGTAGGTATAATTTAATCTGATAATCCTCCGGTTTTCCGGCGGTTCTGTATTTCACTTTATATTGGTTATCATTAAAGCTGATAAAAGAATAGCCTTTCGCAGTTCCGTCTCTCATAGTGGAGGTAGGAAGTCCGGCATCATCCGGTGTTCCGGAATACCAGTCTCCGCAGGTGGTCCCTACATTATATTCATGAAGGTCTTTTGCTCCGTTCCAGCCTGATTTCTTGGTGTAGAAAATCTGTTGCTGGATATGCGTATGCGCTGATAAAAGCAGTACATTTTCAAAAGGATTCAGGAAATCAAACAATTTCTGACGGTCTGCATTTCTGAAGTTGTCCTCATTGTTATGCTCCAGAGGAATATGGAAAGAAATAACGATGAGTTTATTTTTATCAACCAGTTTCAGATCATTTTCAATAAATTTCAGCTGGTCCTCACGGAATCCGCCCCAGTAGCCTTTCCCATCTCTTGGATCAGGATACAGGATATCATCTAAAATGATGAAATGAACATTTCCGTAATTGAAAGAATAATTGGCCGGACCGAAATTGTTTTCAAAGGTTTCATCTGACAAACGGTCTTCTTTGGCATCATAATTCATATCATGATTTCCCATCACGTTGTACCACGGCAGCCCGATCTCTTTCATCACATCCGCATAAGGCTTCTGAAGGCTCAGGTTGTCTCCAACCAAATCTCCCAGACTGATTCCCAATACTGCATTTTTCTTGGTATTTTTCACCTCATTCACAATTCCTCTTCTGAAATAATCCAGCTCTTTTTCAGTATACGGCTGCGGATCTCCGAAAACAAGAATGTCAAAATTTTTGCTCTCTTCTTTTTTATAAAGCGGGAAATTCAGCTCTTTCGGGAGTGCTCCCGTGGGTGCCGTTCCTTTATATTTAAAATCAGCCGGTGAACCTTTTGGTTTATGATGATAATAAAACTGTGGCAGGTTATTACTGTTCAATGCGGTTTGATACCCCGATGGTTTGATCACAAAAATCGTCTGGTCTTCCTGAACCGGCAGGCTGTATCTTCCGTTCTTATCAGTAAGAACCACCTGCACTCCATTGGAAACGGCAACGCCTTCCACTCCTTTTTCACGGTTCTCTTTCTTTTGATTGCTATTACTGTCCTCAAACACATATCCCGAAACAGAATCCTGTGAGAAAGCCATTGCTGAAAACAGCACACACGGCATTAAAAATTTTACCTTTATACTCATATCTTTTTTCTTTTTTCTTTTTTCTTTACTCTTCATTATTTATTCCACCACATTTTCACATTGATATCATCTCCACCCATCTGCTGAACCGCAGTCTGGTAATTAGAGGTATTCAAAACCTTAGGATTTGGAGGGTACATTAATCTCAGAGGCATTGCACCGCCATTCAGGAGGCCGCCATTGTTTGGAAGCACCGGGAAACCTGTTCTTCTTTTTTCAAACCACTGCTGCTGATCTACAAAGAAAAGTGCGATATATTTCTGAAGCATGATCCTTTGCATTTCAGGTTTATACTCCACATTTGGATTACTGAAATAATTGGCAGGAACCACTGCTCCCCACTGTTCAATAGCAGCTTTTACTCCATTTTCGTAGTACGTTTGTGCACTTCCCGGGATAATGCCTTTTAAGGCAAGCTCAGACAGGATGAACTGAAGCTCGGCATACGGATATACGAAGATCTTCAAAGGCGCTTTGGCCAGGTTCTGATTAAGATTGGAAGGCTGATAATCGAATGTAGTTCCGAAAGCATAACCGGAAGGAGCACCTTTATAGCCGATATTGACATTGCTCAGATCTTTTGCCTGCGAGAAAAACATAGCTAAACGCGGATCGTTGTTGTTTTTCAATGTGGTTACAAAAAATTCCGAAGCGGCCCTTCCCGTCGTAAAATCCTGAGGCCTTGCAATAGGCGGCATCAGCGGGGAAACCCCTGTGATATCCAGTTTAGCCCCATCAGCATTGCTTTGAAAAATCGGATACACAGCAGGATTACTGATGATCTCCTGAATTCTCGCATAGACATTTACTTCCCCGTTTCTATTTAAAATTCTCGTCAACAGTCTTAATGAAAGCGAATTACAGAACTTTTTCCAGTTGTTGATTCCGTTCGCGTCTGTTTCAGCTTTGTAGAACAAATCATTTCCTGTCAGCACCTTATTCGTGATAAAAAGAGAGTTAGCCGCTTTAAGATCATCCAGCATTTTTACATAGATATCCTTCTGCCGGTCAAATTTTGGCTGTAAAATCCCATCATCAAGCTTTGAAGCTTCGGAAAAAGGAATATCGCCGTAGGTATCGGTAAGGTTGGAATAGATCCATGCGTTCAGGACCAGCGCAATCGCCTCGTAATTTTTATCGCCTTCTTCCAAAGCGGCTCTTTTCAGGTCGTCCACCTGCTTCAGCCAGCGGTAAGAATTATTCCAGAACCCGGCTCCTGTATTTTCAGTGATGTAGTAGCGGCTCAGTGAATTTCCTTCGTTCGGGAAATCCAGGGAAACCTGCATCAGGTCGAAAGTAAAATCATTGGCCCTGTTATAGCCCACTGAGGCCATATTGTACTGTACCGGTGCCAAGAGTGAACTTGCCACAGGATTATTGATCCGGCTCTGGTCTTTATTGATCTCATC
The DNA here is from genome assembly GCF_900169075.1 of Chryseobacterium phocaeense. Taxonomy (NCBI): domain Bacteria; kingdom Pseudomonadati; phylum Bacteroidota; class Flavobacteriia; order Flavobacteriales; family Weeksellaceae; genus Chryseobacterium; species Chryseobacterium phocaeense. The sequence goes on along the minus strand of NZ_LT827015.1, from coordinate 438,791 downwards.
GAGGCTCCTGTCACATGCCAGGGCGGCTCCCAGAACCAGGATACATGAAGATATATAGAAAAGTCTTTTCATTGTTCTTATTTTTTAAAATTTAACGTTTAACTGTATCCCGACTGTCCTTGAAGTAGGCAGCTGCCCTATTTCTATTCCCGGCGTAATGGTTGAATCATCCAACGTTGCGGCTTCAGGATCAAAGAGTGGGAATTCTGTCCACATCCAAAGATTTCTTCCGAAGAGGGCAAGGGTAATATCAGTTACTTTTAAAGGGTCAACAACAGATTTCGGGAAGGAATAGGAAATCCTTGCATCTCTAAGCTTGATGAATGAAGTATCGAATGAATTCGTTTCCACATTGGCCCTTCTGTAATAGTCAGCGTAATAAGTCGGAACTGGAACTCCTTTGGTATTAGGGGAGAAGCTGCCATCCGGATTCTGAACTACGCCCTGTCCCACGATCAAACCGTCCGGATTATCCCTTCCCCAAAGCGTATGCTGGAGTTTCCCCTGTTCGGACATTTTGTGATGCGACTGAGAATAGGCGATTCCCTTATACTGTCCGTCGAATGAGAAGCTTACGGTAACATTCTTATATTTAAATTCGTTCTGAAGACCGGCTCTCCATTTGGGATAGGCGTTTCCTATTTTTTTCATTTCGGTAGGTTTTGCCGTCAGCCCGTCGCTGCCGTAGATCACCTGTCCATCCGGAGAATACATCAGGCCGTAACCGTACATATCTCCAAGTGAGCCACCCACCACAGCATCATAATACACTACACCGCCTACACTTCCGATGGTGTAAGGTTTTCCATTGAATTCTTCCGGAAGGGAAAGGATTTTATTTCTGTTCATCGACCAGTTGGCGCTTACACTCCATGAGAAGTTTTTGTTCTTTACCGGGTATGCATTTAAAGTCATTTCAAGTCCCCGGTTCCTGATCTCACCGGCATTGATGATCCTTCTGTTATAGCCTACTTCATACAATACAGGAATTATAATCGTCTGGTTCTTTGAATTATTCTGATAAGCGGTGATATTGTAGCTCAATCTGTTTTTAAGGATCGTGAAATCCATTCCTCCTTCAATGTTTGTGATCATTTCCGGTTTCAGATCAGGATTGGGATACAGCAGCGGAGATTCTACGGAGCCGGCAAAAGAACTGTTCTCATAGTATTTGTCAAGCATATAGTTGTAGGTATCGTTTCCTACTTTTGACCATGACATTCTCAGTTTCCAGAAATTGAACTGGTCTGATTTCATTTTAAAGATATCAGAAAGGATGAATGATGATGACACTGACGGGTAGAAATAAGACCTGTTGTGTTTAGGCAGCGTGCTACTCCAGTCGTTTCTGGCCGTCACATCCAAAAAGACCAGATCTTTATAGCTGAAGTTCGCCAGGGCATACGTACTGTTCACCTGGTTATCGTTAGGCTTCGGAAGTTTATTATCCAACGCTATTGCATTGGTCAGCTGGTATACCCCTGCTTTATTCAATCCTATTGCCCTGTAATCACTTGTGGTCTGCTCATAATACCTGATATTTCCTCCGGCAGATGCGGTCACCCCAAAATCACCGAACTTATTTTTATAGGTAAATAAAATATCATTATTCAGGTCAAAATATTTGATATACTGCTCTCTGTAATATCCTTTCAGATAATTGGCGGAGCTCCACGGCCTTCTTTGGGTACGGAATTCATTGCTCCATTCAAGACCGGATTTAAAGGCTACGTCAAAGTTTTTTGCGAACTGATAATTCACATTAATATTTCCGGTAATAATTTTCTTATCTGTAGAATTCAGGTTTTCATAGGCAATAAGGTAAGGGTTATCAATGTATGAACTGAATGGGTGTATCTGATCCACCTGCTCCTGTCCGCTTTTCCAGATTGGTCTGTACCATGCCAGATCTACATTGGGATTCTGGAAGATCATGAAATAGGATATCGACTGGTTGTTGTACCCCGTAGCCGGAAGGTTATCACTCTTGGTCTGGCTGAAATTCAATTTGGTCCCCACCTTCAGCCTGCTGTTCATCTTGTGATCAACGGACACAGCTGCATTCAGCCTGTCAAAGCCGGTATTCGGCATCATCCAATCATTTTTAAGATAGGAAAGCGATGATCTGAAAGCGGTGTTCTCGTTGGAATGCTCCAGTGACAAGCTGTTTGAATAAGTGGTTCCTACCTGCCAGAAATCTTTGATGTTATTTTTGTAAGGTCTCCAAAGCTGTCTTTCTTTGCTCTGCCCTTCTACGGACGGATCATACTGAAAGTAGTATTGCCCGGCAAATTTCGGTCCGAAGGCGCTGCTGGTAGATCCGGTGTTCACACCGTCTGGAGAAGCTCCATATGAATAGTAATAATTTCCTGCTTTATCTTTCTGCATGGTTCCCTGCCCGTATTCATACTGGTAATCCGGCCATTTCAGAACGGTATCAAAACTGGTGTATGAATTGAGTGTGATCTGAACTTTTCCTTTTTTTGTTTTTCCGGATTTGGTAGTGATCATAATAGCTCCCCTGGAACCTCTGGAACCGTATAGTGCCGATGCACTCGGCCCTTTCAGAATGGTTACGGATTCTATATCATCCGGATTAATGCTGTTAAAGCTGTCCCCGTAATCAATGGGCAGGTCACCTCCCGACCCTGCGCCATATGCTGCAGTGCCGGTTCCGGTTTTACGGTCACTTAAAGGAACGCCGTCTACAACGATCAGTGCTCCGTTATTTCCCATATTCATCGAAACATCTCCACGGAGGGTAATACGGCTGGTTCCCAGCGGTCCTGCCCCAGCGGTCTGCACTTTCAGTCCGGCTACTTTCCCTTCCAGTGCCTGTGCCCAGTTGTTATTCTGGGTTTTGAGAATTTCTTCTGATTTGACGGTTTGGGTAGAATACCCTAAAGACTTGTCCTGTCTTTTGATCCCGAGAGCGGTAACCACAACCTCATCAATGCCTTTAACAGTATCTTTTTTTACTTTCTGCTGAGCTGCCAGATTGACGCTGACTAATCCCAGCAGCGACAAAACCAGCAGTTTTTGTGTCTCTTTACGCATATCCTTTTGTTTGCGCAAAATTAAAACGACATTATGGGTATAGGTTTAACAATATTTTAACATTTATTAAAAGAATATTAAACAACATATTAACAAATCTTTAACAGACTTTAAAACCCTACTGATAAACAGTTGTTTAAAGAATTAAGGATTTTTAATTATGTTTTGTTCCCACAATCCCTTAATTTTATTGTCTTTTTTTGATAAAATAAAACAGAGGGCTGGAAGCCGGAAGAGAGAGGGCTGGAAGTTTTTTCCGTGGGCATAATAAAACATAATGAACAATTTAAAAAATGACTGAAGCTGTTTCTCTGTTACTTATAACTTCCCTCTTCCGGCTCCCATCTTCCCATCTTAGATTTAAATCATTCCACAAAAAAACCTGCCTCTATAAAAAGAGACAGGCTGTGAATTTTCAGCATTTGACTTTTTAAGTCGGTCTGTTATTTATTTTTTAACTGATCAGGAATATTGGTGGTAATAAAACCTATCCCCTGATCTTTCAGCTCCTGATATACCGCAACATCATTCACTGTCCAGGAATTGGTGATCAGCCCAAGTGCTTTGGCTTCAGAAATCCATGTCGGGTTTTTCTTAAACACACTGTAGTGATAATCCATTCCGTCCAGGCCTTCTTTTTTGATCTGCTCAGGAGACAGCTCTCCGTTCAGGTACTGCACTTTGAATTTCGGTTCCAGTTTTTTGATCTGCTTGCAGATGTTTAAGCTGAAAGAAATATATTCGCTCTGCCCTTCCAGCTTCATATCTTTGATCATTTTAAGGGTCTTTTGCGTGATCTCATTTTCAATTTCCGGGGTTTTAGCCGGTTTGATTTCAACGATCAGCTTCAAAGAAGAATCTTTTTTACCTTGCTTCAGATAGTCCTTCAGGGTAGGAAATTTTTCACCGTTAGACAGCTTCAGTTTCTCCAGATCTTTAAAAGAAGTTTCAGAGATCTCCATTTCACCGTGGTGCTCGTCATGGTTCACTACAAGAACGCCGTCTTTGGTCATTCTTACATCAAATTCAGATCCGTATATCTTTAATTTCTGGGCATTTTCCAAAGAGGCAATAGAATTTTCCGTTGTAGGCGGCTGAGCCTGGAAATAACCTCTGTGTGCGATAATCTGGGTTTGGGCCTTCATGATAACTGTGCTTAAAACTGCTAACCCTAAGATAATTTTTTTCATAATACAATGGGATAATTAAATAAAAAACTTAAAACGTTCGATAAAGGTAATGTTTATCTGTTAGAAACTGTATTTCGCTCCGATCTGAATCTGATAAGGGTTTCCTGAAAGCGGTGCCAGACCGCTGGTATTCTTAACATATTCAAACTGTTTTGTAGCCTGATTGAACTTGGTTACCCTGTACAAAGACATATTACCATAAGACTTGTTCACGCCCCACTCTTTGTTCAGAAGGTTGGCTACGTTGAAAATATCTACGGACAGCTCAAAAGCTCCTATTTTTTCAAACTTGATCTTTTTCGCAACACGTACATCCCATACTCCGTAGAAGCCATTTTTACCTCCGTTACGCTCTGCAATGGCATTGTTATATTTTTCAACATAATCTTTCAGTGCCTGTCCTACTTCAGGGTCGTTAAGAAGCGGCTGGGTGATGATTTCCGGGAAAATGTAAGCCAGGTCATTGGAATCCACGAAATCCCCGTTGATATTTCCTCCTGCAGTTACCGAGAAACGCGTTCCTCCGATCCCTGAATATCGTAATCCAAGTGTAAATCCTGCGATAGTAGGTGAGTTACCATACACTACAATTTTATTTCTGAACTGGTTGTCTGAATAGCTCATCCTCAAATCTCTCGGATCACTCTGAACCGGAGTGGAAAGGGTTGCAGAATTCGCTACGTTTCCGTTGTAGGAAGTATTGTCCTTGATATCAGACCAGGTATAACTTGCCGTGATCTCCCCATCTTTCCAGTAACGGTAGCTGGCATCCACCACGAATGAATACTGGTTCACTTTACCGTCACTCACAAGCTCAAGCACTCTTCCGAATTTTTTATTGATTCTTCCTTCTTTCCAGTCGATGCTCACACTGTTATTTGCATTATTGATGATCGTGGATTCAGGCACATACACTCCTCTTCCGCCTTCGTTGGCTAAAGTGAAAGCCGGGTTAGCCTTCATATTTCTGTCGTAGTAGAAGTAATTATTTCTTCCCAGTGCCATATATCCTGCAATTCCCGCTCTGAATCTTTCGTTAAAGAAGTGAGTGTAGGAGATATTCGCTTTATAAACGATTGGAATTTTTGCGTCCTTTCCTGTGTAATTGATGGTTGGGATCTGATATTGTGACAATGAAGGAACCGTTCCATAGTCATTTCTGTACGCCGGGAAATCAGGAGTCAGACCAATCGTGGTAGGATTTACATCTACTGTCGCGAGATGATTTCCGTCAAAAACAAGATTATTGATCACCATATAATTGTTGATATCGGAAGAGAAAATTCCGGCACCAAATTTCACAAAATCTTTATTCTCTTCGTTGATATTCCAGTCAAACTGGAATCTCGGCTGAACAACAAAAGATTTGATCTGGTTATCCGTTCTGATTCCCATCTCATCAAAAAGCTTCTGGTTGAATTCAGCTTTCGGATATCCTCCGTAATCAAATCTTAATCCGGCCATGAAATCAAGGCCTGTGGCTATTTTAGTCTGGATCTGCCCATACAGACCTGCATTCCAGATACTGGATTTCACAGACGGGTCATCTATCAAAGGCACCTCCCTGTAGAATCTGTAAGGCGTAAGGTTGTTGAAATTCGTCATTCCCTGAAACTGGAATCTTCCGTTCACCTCACTTCCATAGATGGATTTTGATCTGGTGTACATTAAGTCAACCCCAAAAGTGTATTTAATTTTATCCGTGTTGTAGTATAGGTTATCCACTACCTGGAATACATTATTTCTGAAACCTTCCTGAGCGAAACGATGTCCCCCGATCTGGATATTGGTTGCTCCCACACTGGAAACCACCCCTTCTACCACAGCTCTTGGAACTGTTTTTCCTAACTCGTCGTTCTGATAACTGTCCTGGAATGTATATAAATACTGCGCTTTTAATTCATTTGTGATATTCGGCCTGATATTCGTCCTTAATGTTAAAAGTAAGCTGTTATCCAGGTTTTTATCATTCCCGTATGATTCAAAGAAATTGATCGCGGTATTGTCTCCCAATCCGTTTTTGTTCAGGTCATACGTGAAATTATTTCGTAAGGTCAAGAGGTTTTTCTCATTGATCTGCCAGTCCAGACGAAGGAATCCTGCATCAGAATTTCTCACTTTATCAAAACTTCCGAATTGCGGCGTATTTCCTACACCATATTTTGATCTTGCAATATCCAGAAACTGATTAAGCGTCTGGGTGGTTGTATTGAATCTTTTCTCATCTTCCGGAGACTTGATGTCTGCAATGATCAGCGGTCTTGAATCCAGCTGGTGGTCCCAGGCAACAAAGAAGTGAAGTTTATTCTTGATAATTGGTCCGCCCAATGAAAACCCGAACTGGGAAGTAGAGAAATCGTTCTCTCTTTTATTTCCGCGGATGTCATACGGGCTGGAAAGCCAGTTGGTTCTTAAATATTCCCATGCACTTCCGGAGAACTTATTCGTACCGGATTTTGTAACGGCACTTACCGTTCCACCGCCGCTTCTTCCCAACGTTACATCGTACTGGTTAGTCGTGATTTTAAATTCACGTACCGCTTCGATGGAAATGGAGAATGGTGCACCGCTTCGGCTGGTCGTAGATCCTGCAGACGTTGGGTTTTTGGCCGTCATCCCGTCGATGGTGAAGTTCGTGGAAGATCCCAGCTGTCCGGAAAGGTTTCCTCCTTTTCCGCTTAACGGGGATAATTCGGTAAGATTGGTGAAATTTCTTCCGTTCACCGGAAGCATGCTGATGTTCTTCGCAGAAATAGCAGTAGCAGCTCCAAGGTTTCCGATCTTGTTTTTCAGATTTCCGGTTACCACCACTTCTTCTATCTGGTTCTGCTCGCCGCCTAAGCTCATATTCACCGTAACCTGATCACCGAAGTTCACGTTATAGCCTTCTTTTTTCTCCTCATTCACGATCACCGTATAAGGCCCACCCAGAGGAATTTCTTTAAAAATATACTCCCCTTTTGAGTTGGTCTCTGTCTCCGTCCTGAACCCTGTAGACTCGTTCACGATCGTTACTTTCACTTTTTCCTGAGCAGTACTGCCCAGCCCGGTTACTTTTCCCACAATAGAAGCCTGCGTAGTCTGCGCATAAGCCAGTGTTCCAAATCCCAAAAACAATAATCCTAGTACAATCTTTACTCTTCTCATCTCTTCCGAAATCTTTTTAATTATTTTTTTAAAGCCGTCAGGAACCTGCATGGTTTTATGTTACCAAATCATTCTGAACATACAGGTTTCTTCAAATTAGATGTGCAAAGGTATTTTGTCTTTCCCAGCCGCGTGTTTAAGGGAGTTTTAACAAATTTTCAATTAAATCACAACATAATGTTAAATTAATTTAAACAAGTGTTTTAAAATAATAAAAATCAATGCTTTAAATCATATTACGCTTTTTTAATTTTCCCATAATATTTTATTGCGGTATTTTTTAATGAAATTAGTTTAGCTATTTTTGCGTAAAAGATAGAAAGGAATGTCTGAAAATATACAGCAAAAAATAGAACAGCTCCGGAAAGAGCTTCACCAGCACAACGAGAATTACTACCTTCTGGACGCAGCTACCATCTCTGATTATGAGTTTGATATGCTTCTGGAGCAGCTTCAGGACCTGGAAGCGAAACATCCGGAATTTTATGATGAAAACTCTCCTACGGTTCGTGTAGGCGGAGGAATTACAAAGGTTTTCCCTACCATCCAGCATAAATTCAGAATGTATTCCCTGGATAATTCTTATGATTTTGATGATCTTGAGGATTGGGAAAAGAGAATCATTAAAACGATCAATGATCCGGTGGAATTTGTTGCCGAGCTGAAATACGACGGGGCATCCATTTCTATCCTGTACGAAAACGGAAAGCTGGCCCAGGCCGTCACCCGCGGTGATGGCTTCCAGGGAGATGAAATCACCTCAAATGTCCGCACAATCTCAGATATTCCTCTTACGCTGAAAGGTGATTTTCCGCCTCATTTTTTTATGAGAGGTGAAATTTATCTGACCCGCAAAAACTTTGACAAGATCAATAAACTGCGTGAAGAAGAAGGCCTGGATCCTTTTATGAATCCAAGAAACACAGCCAGTGGCAGCCTGAAAATGCAGGACAGCGGTGAAGTAAGAAAACGCGGCCTTTCTTCCGTACTTTATCAGTTCATTTCCGAAGATGTTCCTGCAAAAAGTCACTGGGAACTGCTTCAGAATGCGCAAAGCTGGGGCTTCAAGACTTCTCAGCAGGCGAAACTCTGCAAAACCATGGATGAAGTGAAGGAATTTATTAATTTCTGGGATACGGAACGTCATAATCTTCCTTTTGAAATTGACGGAATTGTTCTAAAGGTAAATTCCCTGCAACAGCAGAGACAGCTGGGCTATACGGCAAAATCACCAAGATGGGCCATGGCTTATAAATTTAAGGCTGAGAAGGTGGAAACCGAGCTTCAAAGCGTATCTTACCAGGTGGGAAGAACGGGAGCCATTACTCCGGTTGCGAATCTGAAACCGGTTCTTCTTGCTGGGACTATCGTAAAAAGAGCTTCTCTTCACAATGAGGATATTATTAAAAAGCTTGACCTTCATGAACATGATTTTGTGTATGTAGAAAAAGGCGGTGAGATTATCCCGAAAATTGTGGCCGTCAATACGGAAAAAAGAACGGAAGAAAGCAAAGAAATACAATATATTAAAAACTGCCCGGAATGTGGAACAGAGCTGGTAAAAGTGGAAGACCAGGCCATTCACTTCTGCCCGAATGAACTTCACTGCCCGCCGCAGGTTGTAGGAAGAATGATTCATTATGTTTCGAGAAAAGCACTGAATATTGACAATCTCGGAAGTGAAACGATAGAACAGCTGTACAGGGAAAGACTGATTGAAAATCCGGCGGATTTTTATGCTTTAACGAAGGAGCAGATCCTTCCATTGGAAAGAATGGCTGAAAAATCTGCACAGAATATTATTTCAGGAATTGAAAAATCCAAAGAAATTCCATTTGAAAAGGTGCTGTATGGGATCGGGATCAAGCATGTGGGGGAAACGGTAGCCAAAAAGCTGGTGAAAAATTTCGGTACGATAGATGAACTGAAAGCAGCTACGGTGGAAGAGCTCTGTCAGGTAGAGGATATCGGAGCTAAAATCGCTGTAAGCATTGTAGAATTCTTCCAGAACTCTGAAAACATTCTGATGATTGAGCGTTTGAAATCTTACGGAGTACAGCTTGAAAAAGGAGAAAGCACCAATGAAGTCCTGTCTAACGTTCTGGACGGAAAAGCATTTCTTTTTACCGGAAAATTATCTTTATTCACCAGAGAACAGGCAGAGGAAATGGTGGAAAAGCACGGCGGAAAAAATATTTCTGCCGTGTCCAAAAACCTCAACTTCCTTGTGGTAGGAGAAAAAGCCGGAAGCAAGCTTAAAAAGGCTCAGGACATAGGTACGATCACCATTCTGGATGAACAGGAATTTTTGGATCTGATAGAGAAACAATAAATTCTTTAACAAATAAAAAATAAACCATTGAGATTAGATTTCAATGGTTTATTTTTGTGCGTTTATCACTGATAAAAGAATAATAAACTAAATAAAACTAATCTATGAAAAAAATCTACTTCATCATTCTGATGATGTTTGTCGGTGCACTCCAGGCACAGATCCTTTCTATTCCCGATTCTTATCTAAAGTCAAAATTGCTGACGTATGGAACGGCCAGTAATTCAGGCGGGACTTATATCACCCTTGATGCCAATGGCGATGGAGAAATTCAGGTTTCGGAAGCAGCAATGGTTTATAAACTAAATATCAATGACCTTACCGATGCATTAACAAGTTTATCCGGTCTGAACCAATTTCCGAATCTGACTGAACTGACTTTAACCAATCCTAATTTAACCACCTACCATCTGGTTTTCAGCAATTATCCTAATCTTCAGATCATAAAATTTCTGGGAGGCCAGGCCGCCAACGTAACCATCGAAAACTGTAACGCCCTTACCCTGGCGCATCTGGGAGCTCATGGAAATATCATCAATATCCAGAATACGGCTGTTCAGGAAATTAAGCTGAATAATGTCAATGGCGTGAATATTTCAGCCACACCAGGCCTTAAAAAATTCTCTTTATCGGGTTCGACCCTGACATCTTTAAATCTGAGCAACCTTCCTTCGCTTGAAGAAGTAAGGGTCACTGAAAACCCGTCCCTGACCAGTATTAATTTTGCAGGCGATGTAGGTTTAAAAAAACTGGAATTATTCCGTAATAAACTAAGCAGCCTTAATGTCCCTAATCCTTCTCTGGTTACTTACTTAAGCATATCCACCAATCTCTTCCAGACTTTTGATCCTTCGCCATACACAGGACTGCTTGACTTTTACGCGCATGAAAACCAACTTACAAGTTTGAATTTTAGCGCCAATCCTTTGCTTTATCAACTTACGATCAATAATAATTTACTTTCAAACTTAACGTTCAATAACAATAATAATCTGCTGTATATCTATGCCGGTAATAATCAGCTGCAAAATATAGCCTTTAATCAGATTCCTTATATAAAAGGAATCCAGCTTCACAATAACCAGTTTACCAATCTTGATTTTACCCAAAATTCCCAGCTGATTTCATTTGACTGTTCCGATAACATTAATCTGAAGACACTGTTGATGAAAAACGGTAAGGAAATCTTTAACGGGCAGGGATCGGCGAGTGCGTTTGCCAATACACCACAGCTGCAGTACATTTGTATAGATCCGGGGGAAATTTATGCAGTAAATGCGTTGTTAACCCAATACAATCAGACGAATGTGGTGGTGAATTCTTACTGCACCTTCACACCCGGCGGTAATTCTTCCCTGGTTCAGGGTACAACAAGGCTGGACAGCAACGGAAACGGATGTGACAGCAGTGATCCTTCGAAACCTTTCCAGAAATTCAGTGTTTTAACGTATGGATCAGGATTTTCAACCACAATAGCCAACGGAAGCGGTTCTCATCAGATGTACCTTCCGGCAACCACCAATATCATCACACCTGTTTTGGAAAATCCGTCGTATTTTACGGTTTCACCGGCTTCATCAACGGTTAATTTCCCAAGCCAACCAGCTCTGTTTACTCAGAATTTCTGCCTTGCAGCGAATGGAACCCATCATGATCTGGAAACGTTCATTATTCCGTTTACGATTGCCCGTCCCGGCTTTGATTCCAAATATAAAATCATTTACAAAAACAAAGGAACATCGGTACAATCCGGAAGCCTTAGTTTCAGTTACAATCATAATGTCATGAATTATCTGAGTTCAAGCCTAGTTCCGAATTCATCATCCCCGGGAACCCTTAACTGGAATTTCAGTAATCTGCAGCCTTTTGAAACGAGAGAAATAACGGTAACGGTACATTTAAATACACCGACACAAACACCGCCTCTGACCAGCGGGTCTATACTTCCCTACCATGCACAAATCAACGGAGCTTCGGACGATACTCCGGCAGATAATGCATTTACGTTAAATCAAACGGTTGTTAATTCTTTTGACCCGAATGATAAAACATGCCTGCAGGGAACTTCAATTTCTCAGGCGAAAGTTGGAGATTACGTTCATTACCTGATCCGGTTTGAAAATACGGGAACTGCCAATGCCCAGAATATTGTGGTAAAAGATGAAATTGATGCCACTAAGTATGATCTATCCAGTCTGGTTGCCCTTAACGGAAGCCACAATTTTGTAACCAGAATTTCAGGAAGCAACGCTGAATTTATATTTGAGAACATTCAGTTGCCGTTTGATGATGCCAATAATGACGGATATGTGTCTTTTAAAATTAAAACAAGATCTACTTTAGCAGCCGGTGACAGCTTCAGCAATAAGGCGGATATCTATTTTGATTATAACGCTCCGATCATTACGAACACCTACACAACCACTGTACAAAATGTTCTGGCCACATCTGAGGTGATGAATGTTAAAGATGATTTCAGTATTTATCCTAATCCTGTACAGGACATTCTTTACGTTAAATCCAATGAGGTGGTGATCAAAGCTGAGCTCTACGATGCATCAGGAAGAATCCTTACTACTACAGGGATAAAGAATAATTCCTTAAATGTTTCCAATCTCAAGAAAGGAAATTACATCATCAAAGTATCTACAAAGAGCAAAACAATGACTCTTAAGTTTATTAAGGCTTAATTTTTTAAGGCTTCAAATAATAATAAAAAGACTATCTCACTTTTGAGATGGTCTTTTTTTGTCTCTCGCAGATTAAACAGATAGAGCAGATTTTTGATGATCTATAAAAACTTTTGATTTTTTCTAAAACTTATGTAAACTTCTACGCATTCTAATATTAAACTTCAAATCACTAAAGTGTAAAAAACTTTTGCGCCTTTTGTAGCTATTTTTTATTTCCCACTGATGACACAGATTTCCACAGATGATTGTGCAAATTTTACGGCATAAAAATCTTTGATTTTTCTAAAACTTATGTGAACTTCTACGCATTCTAATATTAAACTTCAAATCACTAAAGTGTTTAAAAACTTTTGTGACTTTTGTGGTTTTTTTGTCTCCCACAGATGACACAGGTTTTCACAGATGATCAGGATAGATTTAAAACATTAAGATCAGTTAAGAGGATAAGAAAAGTTAAGAGAAAAAATCTAAAGATTTTTTTAAGCCATACCGCTTAAGCGCAACTCGAACTTAATATTCTTAAAAACTTAAATAAATCTTAATGGTTCTTTTTTTATCTCTCGCAGATTAAACAGATAGAGCAGATTTTTGATGATGGATTAAAATCTCTGATTTATCCAAAACTTAAGTGAACTTCTACGCATTCTAATTAAACTTCAAAATAACTTAAGTGTTTAAAAACTTTTGCGCCTTTTGTGACTATTTTTTATTTCCTACTGATAACACAGATTTCCACAGATGATTGTGCAAATTTTACGGCATAAAAATCTTTTGATTTTTTCTAAAACTTAAGTGAACTTCTACGCATCCTAATATTAAACTTCAAAATAACTTAAGTGTTTAAAAACTTTTGCGCCTTTTGTGGTTAATTTTTAATCTCAAATAATCCGGATCTTAATTTTCCTGTCAGGATTATTTTCCGTTTTTATCATTCAATACTGCAGAAAATTTAGATTGAATAAAATTAATATAAAATCAACATTTCAATAAATTAATTAAACAAAAACAAATAAAATAAAAATTATATAAAATAATAAAAACTAAAAAGTAATTATTTTTCGTAATATAATTTTTTATATATTTATCAGAACAAATATCACTTAACCATGAAAAAACTCTACTTTTTTGTGCTCTTTATGGCGCACTTATCTGTCGTAGCGCAGATTGTAAACATTCCGGATCTTCAGTTTAAGACTAAACTTCTTTCCGGAACTGCTACCAACCACATCACCCAGGATCTTGCAGGCAACTGGATCGCCATGGACCTTAATAATGACGGGGAAATCCAGCTTTCTGAAGCCGCCAATATCAGGGATATTACCATTTACAGTTCAAACGGAAACCCTTTTCAGATTTCTTCCATTGAAGGGGTAAAATCTTTCACCAATCTGGAATATCTGGATGTTTCCGACTCTCCGGGTCTTCTTTCAGTAGATGTTAGCGGTATGCAAAACCTAAAGCTGGTGAGCTTCGAGAATAACATTAATATGACCTCTGCGAATTTTACAGGCTGTCCTGTCCTGGAAAATATTAATGTTTCCAATTCCGCTATTGTGAATCTTGATATTTCAAATCTTCCCAAAATGAATATCCTGACTTGTAACGGCGGAAAACTGCAAACGATCAACTACGCAGGAAGCACTACAATGAAATATCTTCTCATCAGCTACAATGAAATCACCAGTATTGATGTAAGTTCGCTGGTGGATCTGTACAGCTTTAATATTACGGGAAATGCATTAACGAGTCTTGACTTAACTAATCTGACAAAGCTTGAAACCCTGAACTGCCCGGCCAATCAGCTTACTTCAATTATTCTCCAGAATACTCCAAAATTAAAATATCTGGAAGCCAGTTTTAATAATCTGTCTACATTAAATTTAAGCCAAACTCCTGCTTTAAATTATCTGAGAATCATCAACAACCAGCTGACAAGCATCGATCTTTCGGCGGTTCCTGCGTTGCAGACGCTTTTCCTTAACAACAATCAGCTGACTTCTCTTGATATCAGCCATAACACGATACTGAACTCATTCAATGCTCCTAACAACAATTTACAGAATATCTTTATAAAAAACGGCAGAATGACGTCGGGTTTATATCAGAACAACCCCAATTTAAGCTATATCTGCTGTGATGATTCGGAAATTAACAATACGATCAGCCAAAATGCGCTCTTCGGATATAATAATGTAACAGTAAATTCTTATTGTTCCTTCACTCCGGGCGGAACTTTCTATACCATCAAAGGGAATACAAAATATGACCTTAACGGAAACAGCTGTGATCCAACAGATCCGAATAAGGCATTTCAAAAATTCACTGTTACAGGTGGCGGAATTACGGGAAGTATAATCGGTAATGGTGCAGGAGACTACTCCATTCCGGTGCAGGCAGGAGCCCATACCATCACTCCGGTTCTTGAAAACCCGGCTTATTTCAGTATATCGCCGGCTTCTTTTACAGCCACCTTCCCGACGATGACCAGTCCACTGACCCAGAATTTCTGTATTACGGCGAATGGTTCCCATCCGGACCTTGAAATTGTCATCATCCCGCTGGACTCTGCTGTTCCGGGATTTAATTCAGATTATAAGATTGTTTATAAAAATAAAGGAACAACCATGCAGTCCGGAACTGTTGGATTCCTTTACAATGACAGCCTTATGGATTTCGTAAGCTCTACCGTAACGCCTGATGCACAATCTACCGGAAACCTGACCTGGAATTTTACGGGACTTGCTCCTTTCGAAACCAGAGAAATCAAGGTGAAACTGGAGCTGAATACCCCTACCGACACTCCACCGGTAAACGATGGTGATGTTCTGCATTATACAGCACAGATCACCGGAGCAACAGATGATACACCGGCTGACAATACATTTACCCTGAACCAAACGGTCGTAAACTCCCTGGATCCGAATGATAAGACCTGTCTGGAAGGAACCATGATTGCACAGACACAGGTGGGAGATTACGTTCATTACCTGATCCGCTTTGAAAATAAGGGTACGGCCAATGCCAGAAATATTGTGGTGAAAGATGTGATTGATCCTTCAAAATTTGAAATTTCCACATTGACCCCTTTACATGCAAGCCACAGTTTTGTAACGAGAATGACCGGAAACAATATGGCCGAATTTATTTTTGAAAATATCCAGCTTCCGTTTGATGACCAGAATAACGACGGCTATATTTCTTTCAAGATCAAAACAAAATCTACGCTGAATTTAGGTGACGCGTTCAGCAATACGGCAGACATCTACTTTGATTATAACGCTCCGATTATCACCAATACCTATACCACAACGGTAAGAAATGTACTGGCCGTAACTGAAACCAAAGGTAATAAAGATGTTGTGAGTATTTATCCGAATCCGGTAGAAGACATTCTTTACATTAAATCCGGTGAAGAGATCATTAAGGTTGAAATTTACGATGCTTCCGGAAGAATAATGAATACCAAAGGAGTAAAAGGCAGCTCTGTGAATGTAGCTGAACTGTCCAAAGGCAACTACATCATTAAACTGTTTACCAAAGACAAAACAATGATTCAAAAATTCATCAAAAAATAAACTAATAACCTGATCTATATCTGCAAGGCTGTAATTTATTTACAGCCCTGTTTTTTTAAAGACTTTTATGATTAAAATAATCCTGAAAATATTCATCTTTAGGTTATTCTTTAATATTATTTTCTTTCATGAAACTTCTGTATTTCGTTTCCCATATCGCAAAACTTTTAAACTCTTCCTTTCTCCCAACTACGATAGCCGCTCCGTCATTGAATAGTTTTTTATCACCCAGTGCTTTTACTCCATCCATTATGTTGAGAATACCATAGGCACTCTCATTATTTTTAATTCTGTCCAGAAGAATATCCTTATTTTGTAGTATCAAAGTATTGTCTTTCAGCTTTAAAATAAAACTGTCCACATCAAGGTCATCTATATTCTGGAGTGAATTCCTTACTGCTATTTCGTATGCGTTTTGGGAGATCTCTTTGGTCTTTTGCAGCAGCCTGACAAGCCTTAAAGTAGCATCAAAAGTCATATCGCCGGATACATAATCCATAACATGGCCCATATCATATGCATTAACAGCAATAATTTCAGCTTCTCCGGGTTTCAAAAATCCATCCAGCAAGAATTTTTCTGTCTCTGCCTGAGTATGGGTTTTCACATAATCATCCAGGACATTAAATGAAATGATCTTATCCGTGAGCCAAAGATCTGCCAGCAGCGGATAATTGAGTGTACATTTTCCCTTTTCAATCTGCTGATACAAAAAAGAAAGACATCCGTTATCACAATCCCGTTCCTTATTATGCTCCTTATTGTATTCAATAACTTTAGCCACTATTTTCTTAGCTTCTTCGCTGCAAAAACCGGACAAGGCAAACATAAAAGGA
This sequence comes from Chryseobacterium phocaeense, assembly GCF_900169075.1. NCBI lineage: Bacteria > Pseudomonadati > Bacteroidota > Flavobacteriia > Flavobacteriales > Weeksellaceae > Chryseobacterium > Chryseobacterium phocaeense. The sequence continues at coordinate 421,961 of NZ_LT827015.1, read as the reverse complement.
AATGATGACGAATCTTCAAAATGCTCATTCATAAACGGCAGAAACTTAGGATCCGGAAACTCCTCAATGGCGGGATAGGCCTCTGCTCCAAAGCTTTTGATCAGTTCTATATCATCCGGATTTTTATATTTGGCGAGACTGGTCAGCAACAAAGGTGATTTTGTATCCGTAACCAGCTTCCTGATTTTGCCGTAGTCATCAGTGTTGACCGATAAGCCGTAGCTCAAAGCTTCCAACAGCTCTTTATTAACAGGCCTGGCATTCAAAGCAAGGGATATCATGTCCCGTTGCAGAATTTCTTTCTCTTTTTCAGAAAAATTATCGCCGAAAGAAACAACTTCATAAATATGACTATCTAAAAGATAATAACTGGCAAGACAAGTTGTTCTATAAGTTATTTTCTCTTTTGCATAAAGATTCTTTTTAAAGGCTTCCAACAGCTCCTTGCCTTTTCCCTTTTTCGCCAGAGCATTGACAGCCATTGCTTTTATATAGACGTTCCGGCCTTTTCCTGTTAAAAAAACAAGTTCCTCAGGAGAAGCTTCTTTATAAAGCTGTTCTTCAATCTTTTTCTCTTGTTCATTCTCGCCGAAGGAACGATATTTTTCAACAGGTTTAATAATGGCAGCCGTTCTTTTGGAAACCTGAGAACTGGCGCAGAAAAAAAAGAGGAGTAATAGCAGACTTATTGGTCTTTTCATGGAATGGTTTTGCTGTTGTGTAAATTTAATCTATTTTGCCTGATACAGCTTCATTCTGTTGATTAAAATCTCTAAGTTTTGTCTGCAGCAGATCCAACAACACTTTTGTTTTGACATTTAAAATATCAGCCTGTATAAATTGCTGGTTGAAAAGTGAAGACTTACCTCCTTTTCCATTTTGATCAGCAGGCTTTAAAACGATAAAAATATGTTCGGTTGTTTTAATTCCCCGGTGTCTTGTGCCTGATACATAAAATGATACAATATCACCAAAACCAACTGAAACCGGCTTTGCAAACATATGGTAAATAATAATCTGATGATCAGTGATAGTAAGCAGTGGCTTTCTTCGAAACAATAAAACAATGGAATAGATAAGACCTAACGAGAATAGAACAAAGCCCAAATTATATATAACTACCATAAATACAGAATACCGATCCTGATCTAGAGAAAAATACAGATAAACAAATACCGCAGAGATTACAAGCAAGATAAAGCTTGTCATTTTACTTGAATAGAAATGGTGTTCTTTCATTGCAGGCTCAGATATATCAAATCTCCATTTTAAAAATTTCCTCTATATCCTGATTAGCTTCATCCTCCGTAAGAAATGCTGAATTTTTGTACTCTTCCCGAGCTTCTGATATCCTATCTTTTTGAGATTCAGTCAGACTAAATTCGTTTTCGTTTAATTCAAAATCAATTTCCGGATCTGATGTATTCATCTTGTGTGATTTTGATTCAAATTTAAAAAAATTAACTTAATTGAATTCATAAATAACTATTTGGTTTACGATCATTTCAGGAAATTGAAGCTGGAAGATAAAAGTTATTGAAATCAGTGCTACAAGACGGTTTTATTAATTTCCGTGCCAGGCATCCTTGTCAAGGTTTAAAACCTTGACAAGGATGCGAAGGTAGCTGCATTAAACCTTTTAAACCACCGGCAGCCTGAAATAAAACGTACTTCCCTGGTTCGGGGTGCTCTCTACCCCTATTTCCCCGTTCTGCTTTTCAATAAAGTTTTTGGAAATAGCCAGCCCAAGCCCTGTTCCGTTCTGCTGTTCTCCCGGCACCTGAAAATAACGGTCGAAGATCTGGCGGTGGTATTTTTCATCAATTCCGCTTCCGGTATCGGTGATGCTGAACTGAACCATTGTATCCAATTTTTCTACCCTGATCTCAATTTTTTCATCCTGAAACGAATGCTTTACTGCATTGGTCAGGAAATTATTGATTACCCAGACGGTTTTGTCGAAGTCTGCATGAACGAAATCATCACCCGACAAATATTCCGTCTGGATAGAAATATTTTTCTGTTCGGCCAGCTTTTCAACATTTTTTACAGCGGCCTGTACCATCTCATTCGGGGAACACTTTTCAATGGTGAGACGGATGTTTCCGGTTTCTACCTGCGAAAGATTCAGCAGCTCTCCGGTGATATTCAGTAATCTCTGCCCGTCATCATTAATGCTTTTCAGCAGTTCTTTCTGCTGGTCATTCAGTTCTCCGAATTTCTGGTTTCCAAGGAGCTGGACACCCATTTTTATTGCTGATATCGGAGTTTTCAATTCATGGGAAATAGTAGCGATGAAATTGGTTTTAGCGAAATCAAGCTCTTTAAAAGGGGTAATATTCCGCAGAAGAATCACCTTCCCGATATACCGGGTCTCCTTTTCTCCGGTTTTTACAATATTGATGGGAACAATATCCTGTTCAAAATAATTTTCTTTGTTATCACGAACGATTTTAATAGGTTCTTTAACCGGGTGATCGATATTTTTAAGCAGCTCACGCATCAGATCATTATTGACAGCAACTTCATGCGCCGTTTTACCGATGATTTCTTCCTTACGGAGGTTCGTGATCTTTAAAGCCTCGTCATTGATCATGTAGATAAAATGATTTTCATCCAGCCCAATCACTGCATCATGCATATTGTTGACCAATGTTTCAATACGTTTTTTCTCCATCAGCTGTCTGGAAAGGCTGCTGCTTTCATATTCCTGCAGTTTTTCAGCCATGGTATTAAAAGAGTCCGCAAGGCTGTTGAATTCTTCACTTCCTTTAAAATGAACCCTTTCATTATAATTTTTAGCGGCGATCTGTCGGATACTGAAGGTCAGCTGATTGATCGGTTCAGCAATCGTCTGGGGCAAATTGAAAAGCAAAATAAAAGCAATCAGGAAACACACAGTTCCCAGACTGACGATCCAGAAAGTTGCATTTTCAGCTGTAATGATCGCGATATCACTTTTTCTTTCAATCCCTTTCATGTTCAGGGACATGATCCTGGCCAGATCTTCACGGATCAGTTTTTCCTTTTCCGGAGCAGGATACTGCAGATAACTTTTAAAATGCTGATTAAGGTTCTGGGTGGCTTCCTTTTCCCCGAATTCCGTAAGGTTTTTTTCCTGCAGCCTGTTGTATTTCTGAAAATCTGCGACCGCAACTACGCTGTCCGTACTTATTTTATCCAGCGCCAGCAGCATATTTTTTGAAAATTCCAGACTGTTATAATTGGCGGTAAGGATCTTTTCCGTGTCAGATTTCAGTTTATTGATATAGACGGACCCGATGACCGACATTAAAACGATCAGTAAAAATAAAAGACCTACGCCTAAGGTGAGTTTTGTTTTAAGTTTCATTATTTCTAAGATAAAATAATAATATCTATCTGTCTTTCATTCAATCGGTTCATCAGCGTATAGATCCAGCTGTAGCCGGAAAGACGCTGCCATAATTTTGCATGGGGTTTCCCGATGCAGACCGTGGTGATATTATGGGCAATTACATAATCCAGAATTCCTTTATGGACACTGCTTTCTTTTACCCGGACCACTTTAGCTCCCAATTCCTGTGCTAAATTAAAATTATTAATCAAATACCGCTGTTTGTCCAGGGCTATTTTTTCCGGATTTTCAGACGGCCTCTGTATGTAAAGAACCGTCCAGGGGCTGTTATAATAACTTGCCAGACGCGCTGTTTTCCTGATGATATTTTTTGCAATCTTTTCATTGCTGCTGATGCAGGCCAGAAATTTAATCGGTTTGAAGTTTTCCGTTTTGATTTCGGTTTCCACCTTTCTTTCAACGTGAGCAGCAACTTCCTTCAGAGCAAGTTCCCGAAGCTGGAGAATATGGCCGCTCTGGAAAAAATTAGTAAGTGCGGTCTGAATCTTTTCTTTTTTATAAATTTTTCCTTCTTTCAGGCGGGTCAGCAGTTCATCGGCGGTAAGGTCTATATTCACAACCTCATCAGCCAGGGCCAGGATTTTATCGGGAACGCGCTCGGCAACCTCTATTCCTGTGATTGTTTTCACTTCCTCATTCAGGCTTTCTATATGCTGGATATTCATGGCACTGATCACATTGATTCCGCTGTCAAGGATTTCCAGTACATCCTGCCATCTTTTTTTATTTTTTGAGCCTTCCACATTGGTATGTGCCAGCTCATCCACCAAAACCACTTCAGGATGAGCATTGATAATAGCCTGAAGATCCATTTCTTCAAGGTTTTTGCCTTTATAAAAAACAGACCTCCTTTCTATTTCAGGAATCCCATCGGTAAGGGCTACTGTTTCTTCGCGGCCGTGGGTTTCTATATATCCAATTTTGACATCAATGCCGTTACGCAGAAGAGACTGCGCCTCCTGAAGCATCCGGAATGTTTTCCCCACCCCTGCACTCATCCCGATATAGATCTTGAATTTTCCTTTCCGGGATTTCTGAATTAATTCTAAAAAATCTTTTGCTGATGACATTTCTTTATTTTTTGACCACAAAAAGCATAAAAGTTTTTATTTCGAGCCCTAGAGTTGACAAGGAAGTTACGACATTCTAATACTGCATTCACCAAAATAAAAATCTCTGATTTTTTCTAAAACTTATGTGAACTTCTATTCATTCTATTATGAAACTTCAAATAACTAAAGTGTTAAAAACTTTTGCATCTTTTGTGGTTATTATTTTGTTACCACAGATGACACAGATTTTCACAGATGTGCAGATACTTTTGCTGGAACTTATGTGAACTTCTATGCATTCTATTATGAAACTCCAATTACTTAAGTGTTTAAAACTTTTGTGACTTTTGTGGTTATTATCGTATTTATAACAGATTACAAATATTTTCACAAACGATTGCGTATATTTTTCTGCATAAAAATCTTTGATTTTTTCTAAAGCTTATGTGAACTTCTATGCATTCTATTATGAAACTTCAAATTACTTAAGTGTTTAAAACTTTTGTGACTTTTATGGTTGTTTTTTATTTCCCACAGATGACACAGATTTTCACAGATGCTTATGGATATTTTTCTGGATAAAAATCTTTGATTTTTTCTAAAGCTTATGTGAACTTCTATGCATTCTATTATGAAACCTCAAATAACTAAAGTGTTAAAAACTTTTGCATCTTTTGTGGTTATTTTTATTTCCCACAGATGACGCAGATTTTCACAGATGCTTATGGATATTTTCCTGGATAAAAATCTTTGATTTTTTCTAAAACTTATGTGAACTCCTATGCATTTTAATATTAAACTTCAAATTACTTAAGTGTTTAAAACTTTTGCATCTTTGTGGTTATTTTTATTTCCCACAGATGACACAGATTTTCACAGATTCTTAAGGAGAATATTTTTTTAATGTGTAAAAGCTTTTATGACTTTTATGGTTAAATTACAATTTCAATTTTTACTTTTTAAAACCAGGCAGAGAGACCCGTCGTTACAAAGAAGTTGCCTTGTTTCATCTCATCATTGTTCACAAAAATGGCATCTTTAGACGTAAATCCCCTGGCTTCTGTACGAAAAACCACATTTTTCAGGATCGCATAATCTACATTTAAAGAATACCCGAAGGTCTGGAAACCATTGGGGGTTTTCGTGCTGATGATCACTCCGTTTTTATCGTTATAATATTCAAAACGTCCTGCCAGGGCCCATTTATTGTCCAACTGGTATTTCATCAGAATATTTGGGGTATACCAGATGTTGTAACTGCTGCTTCCTTTCTCTTTTTGTTCCGCTCCGATGTCAAAGCCAAGCAAGGCAGAAAACCGGTCTGTGAGCTGAAAACTTCCGTACAAATCGTGGAAATATCGCATTCTTTTTTCCTCTTTGGCTTTATCATTTCCGATGAATGAGCTGCTGTTCAAAGTAATCTTATCATTCGGTTTGTAGGTCACCTGATGTCCGAATGAAATACTTTGGTTGCCCTCCGGTTTGGCGATACGCTGCCAGCCGTTAAGAACCAGACCGCTCAGAAACCATTTTCCGTTGTCGGAAGCATAGAAAATCTTTGCTCCGGTCTCAAAATAAGGTGAATTGTCAGCAGCAAGGCTTCTGGTAAGATTCATATTATCTTTTCCGATGGCGCTTTCCCAGCCGATATGGGATGGCATAATCCCGGCATCAATCCACAGATTTTTGGTTTTTGAGATTCTGATCCCGATATTCGCTTCATTAACGTAGCGTAAAGCCTCCTGCTCGGCAGCCATATTGTCCTGTGCATAGGTTCCGGCCATTAAAGCAACATTGGCACGAAGGTTTTCACTCTGATAATTGGCTTTAACCAACCCTAAATTGAGATTCATTTCATTATGCCTGTTGTAGGAGTATAAAAAGTTCTGGCGAAGATGATTGGCCGGCTCATTAAAATCATAAGTATAAAACAGCTCTGCATACGCTGAAAATGTCACTTTATGTTCTGTTTTTAATGAATCTGATGATTGTGCCTTCGGGAAAAAGATTCCCAGCATAATTCCTAAAATGATATATTTTTTCACGGTAATTTCTAGATTATTTTAATTGATCCAAAGCCATATTAAGCTTCAGTACATTTACTTTTGACGGTCCTAAAAGACCTAAAAACGGTTTCTCGGTCTGGTTTTTAACTAAATTCCTAAGGGTTTCTTCGGGAAGATTTCTCACCTGTGCAATTTTCTTCACCTGGTACAAAGCTCCTTCTTCGGAAATATCAGGGTCCAGACCGCTTCCACTGGCGGTCACCAGTTCTACGGGAACTTTTGCATGCTCCATTCCGGGATGTTGCATTTTTAAAGTGTCCATTCTTTTCTGCACGGTTTCCAGGTATTCCTGATTGCTGGGACCTTTATTGCTTCCGCCGCTTCCTGCAGCATTATAATTAACCGATGACGGACGACCGTGAAAATACTGGTCAGATTTAAACTCCTGCCCGATATTGGCGTAGAATTTCTGCCCGTTCTGTGTAATGATTTCTGCATCTCCTTTTGTAGGCAGTATTTTGGAACCGCCATACACGATTACCAGATAAATTCCGGTGACAGCCAGCATTACCAGAGTCAGTCTGAATGCTGCAACAATATGATTTTTCATTTTTTTAAAATTTTAATAGAATAAACTGATCAGCAAGTCAATGATTTTGATTCCGATGAATGGAACGATCACGCCGCCCAAACCATAGATCAAAAGGTTTCTCCTCAATAATGCACTGGCCCCGATCGGCTTATACGCAACTCCTTTTAACGCTAATGGAATAAGGAAAGGAATAATTACAGCATTGAAAATAACGGCTGATAAAATGGCGGTTTCCGGGCTGTGAAGGTTCATAATATTCAATTTCTGAAGTGAAGGAATAAATGTAATGAAGAGTGCCGGGATAATGGCAAAATATTTAGCCACATCATTCGCAATACTGAAAGTCGTCAGGGTTCCGCGGGTCATCAGCAACTGTTTTCCAATCTCCACGATCTCAATAAGTTTGGTAGGGTCATTATCAAGATCCACCATATTTCCGGCTTCTTTTGCAGCCTGTGTTCCGCTGTTCATCGCTACGCCTACATCGGCCTGGGCCAGTGCCGGAGCATCGTTCGTTCCATCTCCCATCATCGCGACCAGCTTTCCTTCCTGCTGTTCTTTTTTGATGTAATTCATTTTGTCTTCAGGCTTGGCTTCGGCAATAAAATCATCCACACCCGCTTTTTCGGCGATGAATTTTGCCGTCAGAGGATTATCTCCGGTTACCATCACCGTTTTCACCCCCATTTTTCTCAGTCTCTGGAAACGTTCCTGGATTCCGGTTTTAATGATGTCCTGAAGCTCAATAACGCCCCATACTTTTTCATTAACAATCACCACCAGAGGGGTTCCTCCATTTTCAGAAATCTTGGTTACCGCATCCTGGGTTTCTTTCGGGAAGGTATTCCCGGCTTTTTCAGTCAGTTTTTTTATGGTATCATAAGCTCCTTTACGGATTCTTGTCTCTTCGAAATCAATTCCCGAAGTTCTGGTTTCCGCCGTAAAATCAATATACACAGGATTGGGAACAAGAAGATCTTCCGGTTTCAGCTGGCTCAGTTCAATGATGGATTTTCCTTCCGGTGTTTCATCAGCCACTGAGCTTAATGCCGAAGCCTTGATAAAATCCAGCAGCCTGATTCCATCTGCCGGATGGAACTCCGTCGCCTTACGGTTTCCGATCGTTATAGTTCCAGTTTTATCAAGCAGCAAAACATCGATGTCTCCTGCTGTTTCTACCGCTTTACCGCTTTTGGTTATAACATTAGCTCTGAGAGCTCGATCCATCCCCGCAATTCCGATTGCAGAAAGCAGACCTCCAATAGTTGTGGGAATCAAACAAACGAAAAGTGAAATAAATGCCGCAATGGTAATGGGTGTCTGCGCGTAATCTGCAAAAGGTTTTAAAGTGAGTGTTACGATAATAAAGGTCAGGGTAAATCCTGCCAGAAGTATAGTGAGTGCGATTTCGTTGGGTGTTTTCTGTCTCGATGCGCCTTCTACCAGTGCAATCATTTTATCTAAAAAAGATTCTCCAGGTTTGGTGGTCACCCTTACTTTGATCCGGTCGGAAAGAACTTTTGTTCCTCCCGTTACCGAGCTTTTATCACCTCCTGATTCACGGATCACGGGTGCACTTTCCCCGGTAATCGCTGATTCGTCAATGGTTGCCAGTCCTTCGATAATTTCTCCGTCCATCGGGATCTGATCTCCGGTTTCGCAAAGGAATATATCTCCGAGTTTCATTTCGGCTGATCTTTTCAGAACAGTTTCCACCTGAAAGCCGGGTTTGTTTTCTACCACTACTTTGGCAGGTGTTTCTTCACGCGTTTTTCTAAGGGTATCCGCCTGCGCTTTTCCTCTGGCTTCAGCAATAGCTTCCGCAAAATTGGCGAAAAGAACCGTGAAAAATAAAATAATAAATACGGTAAAATTATAAGCAAAGCTTCCCTGTGAACGGTCTCCTGTAAGGCTGAATAAGCTTACGATCAGCATTACCACAGTCCCAACTTCTACCAGGAACATCACAGGATTTTTAAACATGATTTTCGGATTCAGTTTAACGAAGGACTGTTTGATCGCTTCATTCACCAAATCTTTTTGAAACAATGTCTGGGATTGATTTTTCATTTTTTTGAAAGAGTTATATCATTATAAACCAATGGCAACCATTAAGACAGATTAAAAAAACAAGGTTTGAAATGGATAATATATTCAGGTGAATGTTTCGATGAGTTTTTAGACTAGTTCCCTGATATTTCTATCTTCCTAATGGTTTACTATTGATTTTAATTTTTAAAAAATTATTTTGAGAAATACTGAATCTGTTCCGCTATTGGTCCCAATGTCAGTGCAGGGAAGAAAGACAGCGCTGCAATAAGAAGAATCACGGCCAGCGTCATAAATCCGAAAGTAGCAGTATCCGTTTTGAGCGTTCCTGAACTTTCCGGGATGAATTTTTTCTGGGCTAATAATCCGGCGATTGCAACTGGTCCGATGATCGGGATAAATCTTGATAACAACAGTACAATTCCCGTTGAAATATTCCACCAGGGTGTATTGTCGCCCAGCCCTTCAAATCCGGAACCGTTGTTCGCTGAAGAAGAAGTAAACTCGTACAGCATCTCACTGAATCCATGGAAACCGGGATTATTCAATGTTTTTGCCCCGAATTCCGGCAGATACGCAGTTAAAGCGGTTCCTACAAGAATCAGAAACGGATGGAACAGGGCTACGATCATCGCGATTTTCATTTCTTTGGCTTCAATCTTTTTACCCATGAATTCCGGTGTTCTTCCCACCATCAAACCACTGATAAACACAGCAAGGATAATAAAGATGAAATAGTTAAGAATTCCCACACCGCAACCGCCGTAAAAGCAGTTGATCATCATCGCCAGCAGCTCATTCATTCCGGAAAGCGGCATGGTACTGTCGTGCATGGAATTGATTGATCCTGTGGAAATTACCGTGGTGGCTATACTCCAGTATCCTGAAGAAGCACTTCCGAAACGGATCTCCTTGCCTTCCATCGCTCCAAGGCTGCTGTCTGCACCCATTTGGGTAATCAGAGTATTTCCACCGGTTTCATTGACAATATTCGGGATGGTAAGAGCCAGAAAACCGACGGTCATTACGGTAAAAATTACCCATGACAGTTTTCTTTTTTTGAGATAGAATCCCAATGCAAAAACCATGGCAAACGGAATGATCATCTGGGCTACCATTTCGGTCATATTCGTTATATAATTCGGATTTTCAAGCGGATGTGCGGAATTGGCTCCAAAGAAACCGCCTCCATTGGTTCCCAGGTGCTTGATCGCTACAAAAGCAGCAACGGGCCCTCTGGAAACTTCCACTTTCTGGCCTTCCAGTGTGGTGACATGATCTTTTCCTTCGAAAGTCATCGGACTTCCGTTAGCTGAAAGGATTAAAGCGACAAGGATACTGATCGGAACCAATATTCTTACTACGGATTTAGTAAAGAAATCATAGAAATTTCCTAATTCGGTGGTCGTTTTTTCTTTAAAAGCTTTGAAAAGGACGGCCATTGCCGCCATTCCGGTCGCTGCGGTTACAAACTGCAGAAACATCAGATACAGCTGGCTCAGATAACTAACCCCCGTTTCTCCGGAATAATGCTGAAGGTTACAATTCACTAAAAAAGAAATGGCTGTATTAAATGCAAGATCCGGTGACATATTCGGGTTTCTATCCGGATTGAGAGGGAGCCAGGATTGGTTCATCAGGATTAGGAATCCTATAATAAACCAGACCAGATTAATCGTCAGCATGGCATACATATTCTGCTTCCAGTTCATCTGCCGGGCCGGATTAATCCCCGATATTTTATAAATTAATTTTTCTAAAGGTTCAAAAACAGGATCCAAAAAAGTCTTTTTGTACCCGTACACATTCGCAATGTATTTTCCTAGAAATACTCCGATCACCAATGTGATAACAAACATGGCAATTACGCCTAAAATTTCTGTATTCATGACCGGTTAAAATTTTTCAGGTTTTATCAAAACATAGCAGATGTACACAAAAGCCAGGATTGAAAGGAAAAATAAACTCCACATATTTTTATATTGTATCAAAAAATTCAACGGATTTGTAAAGAAGCCAGAACATCACTGCAAAAAGCAGGATCAAACCTATCAGCATCATATGGAAATTATAAGGATTAAAAGGGTGAGAATTACATACGATACCATCAGCCGGCTTAAGTCGGCATGCTCACGTTTTTTGAACGTTTTTCTTGAAGTTGTCATTTTTAAAATATTTTATTTGATACCTACAGGCCAAAATAAGGTCCGTTTTTAAAACAAAATATTTAACAAGATAAAAATCAAACACTTACACAATAAATACACATGATATAAAAATGCAAAAGCCTATCAAAATGATAAGCTCTTTTATTGAAATGATAGGAATCAGTTTTAGGGATTAGGGATTAGGGATTAGGGATTAGCAAAATTATTCATTTGAGGTAAGGGGGAATATGAGGAGAGATTATTTAATTTTATGGTATGTGTTGCTGGTGGCTTCGAGGACCTCAGCCGCCAGGTATTGGTCGTTCATTCAAAATTTTCAGGATTTACACTTTTTTACCCTGTACTCAGACACTCCGGAACCTGAAACACTCAGACTCTAAAACACCCAAACGCTCGCACTCTTAAACCCTCCAACTCTAAGACTCTAAAATCCGAAATCATCTACCTCAATCCATATTCTTCCAGCTTCCGGTACAGCGTAGCAATCCCGATTTCCAGCAGCCTTGCCGCTTCGGCTTTGTTGCCTTTGGTGTATTGAAGAACTTTCTGGATGTGTATTTTCTCCAGGGACCGTATGCTTAAGGAATCATTTTCAGGAACCTGTTTTCCGGAATAATGCGGGAGACTCGCGGCGTTCAGAATATGATCATCCATTAAAATGAGACTTCTTTCAACGGCATTTCTAAGTTCCCGGATATTTCCTTTCCAATCGTTTTTTTCCAGCATTTTATAATAATCAGGATCTACCTGCAAAGTCGGCAGATGAAGTTTGCGGGAAAACATATCGATGAAGTTTTTGGCCAGTAATTTCAGGTCTTCTTTTCTTTCACGGAGTGGCGGAAGGTGAATTTCAAAAACATTCAGACGGAAATAAAGATCTTCACGGAAATGTCCCTGTTTTATCTCGTCCTCAAGATCACGGTTGGTGGCCGCAATTAATCTGAAATCGGATCTGGACACTTTTGTTTCACCCATTTTTATAAATTCCCCCGTTTCCAGCACGCGGAGCAGTTTTGCCTGCAATTCTACCGGCATTTCTCCTATTTCATCCAGAAATAATGTTCCTCCGTTAGCTTCTTCTATTAAACCTTTTTTGTCTTTTACAGCACCTGTGAACGCTCCCTGCTTATGCCCGAACAGCTCGCTCTCCAGAATTTCCTTACTGAAAGCTGAACAGTTGATGGCTACAAAATTATTTTTCTTTCTTTCACTTCCTTCATGGATGGCATTGGCAAAAACTTCTTTTCCGGTTCCTGTTTCCCCGGTCAGCAGTACGGCGGCATCTGTTAAGGCCACTTTTTCAGCCAGTTTTTTAGACTGAAGGATTAATGGAGAAGTACCTATAATCTGTTCAAATCCTTTTGATATGCCGGCTTTCTGAACGATTTTGGATTTGTTGTCTTTTACTTTTTCCAAAGCTTTATACACCAGCGGAATAATTTTCTCATTATCATCTCCTTTTACCAGATAATCATAAGCTCCGTTTTTCATGGACTGAACTGCATCGGTAATATTCCCGAAAGCCGTCATCAGGATAATTTCAAGATGCGGATATTTGGTCTTCATTGATCTTACCAGCTCTACTCCATAGGCATCGGGAAGCCGGACATCGCTGAGTACAACATCAAATTCATACTGCTCCAGCATCGTCATTGCAGAGCGTGCGGTAGAAGCTTCTTTAACGTTAAAATTCTCTTGGGAAAGGATCATCCCCAGTAATTTCAGGAGTTTGATCTCATCATCAATGATCAGAATGTTTCCGGACATAGTGGTTGTTTTTGGAAAACCTGATACAAACTTATGACTTTTTTGGGAATTACGTGAATTGGCGAAGAAAGCTGAGAAGGCGAAGGAAGCAAAAGGGCGAAAAGGTGAAAGAGCAAAAAGGCAAAGGGGCGAAATAGCTACGGGGAATAACTGCCAGGAAAAAAATACATGTGCTAAATAAGCTAATAGCAAATAAGCTGATTTGCAAATTTGCCCTTTTGCTTCCTTCGCCTTCTCAGCCTCCTTTGCCTTTTTGCCATTTTGCGATTTCGCTTATTCGCCTTTAATTCACCGGAAAATCAAAATACGTATCCGGAAAAGGTTCATCAATGAGGGTAAAATGCCACCATTCTTCATGATAATCTTTAAAATGATGATCCAGCATGGCCTGTCTCAGGATCTGTCTGTTTTTCTTCTGTAATTCATTGATTTTACCTGTATCCTGATGAGATATTTCTCCGAAAAGATCAAACGGGCTTCCCATGTCGAGCTCCTCTCCGGTCTGTATATCAATCAGGGTAAGATCTACCGTGCTCCCTCTGGTATGGCCGGATTTAGCCGCCAGGTAACCTAATCTGAACAGGTCATGCTTATCTACATCCGGATAAAATTCTGCTTTAGCAATAGTATCATTGGCGTTCCTGGCCCAGACTTCAAATGAGCTGACCGCTCTTTGTGGCCTGTAGGCATCAAATACTTTCAATGCAAGGCCTTTCTTTCTCAAATCTTTCTGTACTTTTTTCAATGCATAGACAGCTTTCCGGCTCAGGATCAGAACAGGACGCTCATATCCTTTGACAGGTCTGCCAGTGAAATTATGCGCCCCAAAATAGCGGAGGTCCAAAGCAAGACCGGGAATTTTTTCCTGGGCATACACAAAACCGCTTTGCAGCCTGCCTTTCTGCGAAATACAAGATGCAAATAAAAATAAAAAGCAGGTTATACCCATTAACCTGAAATACAGTTTTTTCATGATTTGTGAATTTAATTAAAAAATTGAATGGTTACAGCTTAGTGTTTAAGGAAAGATCATATTTTCCGAATACAATCATAGATTCAATAATTCAAAAAAATGCAGTGTTCGCATTCTATTCCTTACATTTGTAATGCATTCGGATCTAACAGAATGAAAACAGATTATATGATTGACCAAAAGCATAAAGAGACGCTTCACACCGATAAAAACAACTACGAATATATAACCGTAACAAATGATGAAAATAAGGTAAGAATTTACACCCTGAAAAACGGCTTAAAGGTTTTTCTTGCACAGAATTCTGATGCCCCAAGAATCCAGACCTACATCCCTGTGAGGACCGGAAGCAACAACGATCCTGCAGATAATACGGGACTCGCACACTACCTGGAGCATATGATGTTTAAAGGAACTTCCAGAATCGGGACCCAGAACTGGGCAAAGGAAAAAGAACTCCTCGACCAAATTTCAGCACTGTATGAGGACCATAAAACCGAGCAGGATCCTGAAAAAAAGAAGGAAATCTATAAAAAAATAGATGAACTCTCTCAGGAAGCCAGCCAATATGCTATCGCCAATGAATATGATAAGGCGATTTCTTCACTTGGAGCCAACGGAACCAACGCCCATACCTGGTTTGATGAAACCGTCTATAAAAATAATATCCCGAATAATGAGCTTGAAAAATGGCTTAAAATAGAAAAAGAAAGGTTTTCGGAAATGGTTCTTCGTCTTTTCCACACCGAGCTAGAATCTGTTTATGAGGAGTTTAATAGAGCTCAGGATAATGATTCAAGGCTTGTAACCTATGAGCTGATGGATGCCCTTTTTCCTACGCACCCGAACGGCCAGCAGACTACCATCGGGAAACCGGAACATCTGAAAAACCCATCTATGAAGGCTATCCATAAGTATTTTGACGAATATTACGTTCCGAATAATTATGCGATGGTTCTGGTAGGTGATCTGGATTTTGAGGAAACGATACAGCTGGTTGACCGGTATTTCGGAACCATCCCGTATAAAGAGCTTCCGAAAAAGACACCTGTTGTGGAGCAGCCTTTGACGGAAATCGTAAAAAGAACAGTAAAAAGCCCGACCACTCCAAGGGTTCAGTTGGCATGGAGAACGGACAGCTATGGAACAAAGGAGGCTATGCTGGCGGATATCACTGCCAATATTCTCAGTAACAGAGGTGAAGCCGGGCTTCTTGACCTTAATATCAACCAGACCCAGAGAATGCTTTGGGCACAGGCTTTTTCAGTAGGCTTAAAACAATACGGCTATTTTTCTGTCGTAGCGGTTCCAAAGGAAACCCAAACCCTGGAAGAGGCTGAAAAAATGGTCCTTGAACAGATAGAACTGATCAAAAAAGGAGATTTTCCGGACTGGATGCTTCCTGCCATTATCAAGGATTTTAAGATCCAGCGTCTGAAAAGCCTAGAAACAGCAGATGGACTGGCTACCAATCTTTATGACACCTATATTAAAGGAAGATCATGGGAGGAAGAGCTTAATGAGCTTGATGAATACCAGCGTTTCACTAAAGATGATATTATAGATTTTGCCCGATCTTTTTTCAAAGACAATTATGCTGTTATTTATAAAGAAAAAGGGGTGAATGACCAACTGGTAAGGGTTGACAATCCAGGTATTACTCCCATCAAAATCAACCGTGACGCCCAGTCTGAATTTTTAAAAGAAATTATAGCAGAAAAAACGGAAGATATACAGCCAGAATTCATTGATTATAAAAAAGAAATCACCACAGACACCGTTAAAGATAAGAAGCTGAGTTTTGTTCGTAATAAATACAATGACATTGCGCAGGTTCATTTTATTTTCCCTTTTGGAAGTGATCATGACAGGGATCTCGGGATTTCCACCCAGCTGCTTCAGTACCTTGGAACGGAAGATTTTTCTCCGGAAGATTTAAAAAAGGAATTCTTTAAAATCGGGGTTACAAATGATTTTAAAACGACAAACGACCAGCTTCTGATTTCCCTGAGCGGTCTTGAAGAAAATATGGAAAAGGGGGTTGCCCTTTTGCAAAAGTGGATGTACGGTGTACAGCCTGACGATACTATTTACAGGCAGTTTGTGGAAACGGTTGTAGAAAACCGCGAGGCGACCAAAAAGGACAAAAACCGTATCATGACCGCCCTGACCAACTATACAAAGCTGGGCAGTTTCTCCCGCTACACGGATATTATTTCGAAAGAAGAACTTGAAAACAGCAGTGCAGAGGTATTTACGGACCGGATGAAAAACCTTTTCAAATATCCTTATGAAGTATTTTTCTACGGAAAAGATCCTGAAAATTTCAAACAGTATATTGGCAATTATATAGAAAATGAAAGCCTTCAGATTCCTGAGCCCAAATATTATCCTGAGCCCGAAACCAACGGCCATGTCTATTTTACAGATTATGATATGGTCCAGGTGGAAATGAGTAAAGTAGGAAAAGGACACGCTGTGGACACCTTAAACTTTGGAAAAATTAATGTTTTCAACGAATATTTCGGAAGAGGATTGTCTTCGATTGTGTTCCAGGAAATCCGCGAAAGCAAGAGTTTAGCGTATTCCGCCTATGTTTCCTATGCAGCCAATTCTGAACTGGGGCATCCCGATTATATTACCACTTACATCGGAACCCAGCCGGACAAGCTGCAAACTGCAGTGAGTACTATGAGCGAACTGATGAATGAACTTCCCGAAGTGCCTATCCAGTTTGAAAGCGCTAAAAATGCGGCCCTGAAACAGATCGCTTCTACAAGAATTACGAGGAATAATATATTCTTCAACACTTTACGACTGAAAAAACTCGGAATTTCTCATGATTTCAGAAAGGATATTTACGGACAGATTCAAAACCTGACCTTTGAAGACCTGAAAGATTTTTACGAGACTGAAATCAAGCCGATCCATTTCAATACAGCCATTATCGGTAAGAAAGAGAATCTGAACATGGATGCTGTGAATCAGATGGGAACTTTTAAAGAACTAACACTGAAAGAAATCTTCGGCCATTAAAAATAAAGACCGCTTCATAATATGGAGCGGTTTTTTTAGAGTTTTGGCTGCAGTACAGGTGGCTTCAAGAACCTCAGCCACCGGGTATTTGTCGTTCTTTCAATAGGATGCCCCCGGGTTCACAATTTAAAACTCAAGACCCGAAACTCATAACTCATAACTCATAACTCATAACTCATAACTTTAAAGCTCATCACCCTAAAACCCTCCAACTCCTACGTCATCATACAATCCCCGTCCCCATCCTGATATTCCAGATCAAATCCTTCGGGAAGATGCTGAATCAGCTGGTTGTGGAACATGTATCTTCTTTCAAAATGCCGTTTGTAGATGCCGGGAAATATGCGGGAATGTTCCAGCTGTCGATTGAGCTCTTTCTGGTAGCTGGTCAGCGTTTTAATTTTATTTTCGATGATAAAATGGCTTAAAAAATCTATAAAACGGTCCAGACCGGAATCTGAAAACAGGTAAGGAATTTTAAGGTTTCCGTCTCTGAGCAGGAACAGTGAGCAGGTTATCAAGCTGCCATTATCATCGTATATTTTTATCCAGAAATATTTAAAAACCCTCGCGTAGCTCGAAAAAAGATACCGGTTTTCCTGTTCTGAGCTTTCCAGAACCCATGGATTTTTAATGTAGATATTTAATTCATCAGCATTCCGTCTGCTTGGGAATTTTGACATCCATTCAGTACTTTCTGCATCAATAAGGTCAAGAATCTCAAATCTGAATTTCGGCTTTTTTACCGCCATGTTTTTTACCGTCAGCACGGCATTGGCCACCGCATCTGTAATCTGAAAAAGAGGTTTAAGGGCTTTTGTCCCCGGTTTTTTTTCAGGAATAATGAAAGCTGCGTCCGATCTGAAGTAGTATCTTTTTCCCGCTTTTGGATACACATAGTCGAAAACACCCAGCCTCTTAAACAGTGCTTCTGCTTCCCTGGTGAATTCCGCTGCGATGACGTTGCCATCATACTCTTCAAACATTTTATCCAGGAGATTTTTAGCAATTCTTTTTCCACGGAATTCTTCGGGGACAAATAATGTACTGAGCCAGCCATAGCGAAATATTGCTCCGTCAATTACAAAATAATCGGGAAAACATCCCAGGTAACCTGCAAGCTTTCCTTCATAAAAAGCGAGAATTAAAAGGGTCTGGTCATCTGAAACTTTGGGGTTCATGATCTGAGATTTGGCCCTTTGTTCTGTTATGGGAAGAAAATCAAAGCTGTTGAACTCCCCTGATGAGATAAATTCTTCGAGTTCTTTTTTATTATAGGTCTTCAGCTCTGTCATCTTCGTGTTATTTTGTTTTTGTTGATCAGTTTTTTGAGTCTAAAGTAAGCAGCCTCTTTTCTGATGATCTGTTCGCCGCTTTCGCCCATTTCCATTGGGATCCTATGAAAATTTCTTTCTATGCTGTCCAATTTGGCTCCTGCACTTCCAAAGCTGCAGAATATTTCCTCATTCTTAAATAATTCATCGAAAAAGTTTTTTTTCACCCCAAAATCAGTGAACGGAAATGCAAAACTTTCGTAAAGAAAATCATTTTCCTTTAAATAATTAAATGTTTTGTCCGTACTTTCCAGTTGCTCTTCCAGTGAAAGTTCCCCGTACTTGGGGTGATCCCAGCTGTGAGAGGAAATACCGTAGCCCTTTTTAGTCAGCGTTTTCAGCTGATCGGTGGTCAGATAAGGCTTGTATTCTTTCAGATAAGCTTTACAGTCGATTCCAAGTCTTTCCGTAAGCTGATCAAGGATTGCTCTCTGATGATAACTGATCTTAAGAATCTCTTGTCTGAAGGCTTCCTTTGATGGATTTTCGGGTGAAAGCATCCTGTAGATTTCAGGATCTGCCGTTTTTGCTTTTTCTGCGGCATCAATAATCAGACTTGCCTTACATCTGAACATCAGCTCATGATTGTCGATAAACGCGGGATTGATAAAGTTGCAGGCGTATATTCCCTTCCGTTCCAGAACGGGAAGCACGATATCATAAAATTCCCGGAATCCATCATCAAAAGTGAGGAGTGCAATCTTTTTTTCAGACTTAAAATTTCCATTGACAAAATCTTTAAATTCTGACCAGGTTACCCACCGGAAATGCTTTGAAAGATAGTCCAGATCTTCTTCAAACTGCTTTGTATTTTTATATTGAATAATGTTCCGGATATGTGGCAAATTTTCATCAGAAACACAATGATAGACAGGCAAACAATAATCCATCGGAAAAGATCTTGCAATATCTTCCCATTCGAATGCGGCCAGTAAACTGATGATTTTTTCTTTCATCCTGCTAAATAAAAAGAATCTATTCAAATTGGATTTAAATAGATTCTTAAAGGTATTACTTTTATGTATTATTTGATCACCTTCATCTCGTCGATCAGCCATTTTGAATCGGCAAATTTATCGATGATGAACAGGATGTATTTGGTATCCACCATAATGTTACGGCTGAAACGCGGATCATAATTGATATCACTCATCGTTCCTTCCCACTGTCTGTCGAAATTAAGACCTACCAGGTTTCCGTTGGCATCAAGAGCCGGACTTCCTGAGTTTCCTCCCGTTGTGTGGTTGGTAGCAGTGAATCCTACCGGAACATCACCTGTTTTGTCTTTATACATACCGTAGTCTTTTTTGTTGTAAAGATCGATCAGTTTTTTAGGAACATCGAATTCATAGTCTCCCGGCACATATTTTTCCATAACCCCGGCTAAATGCGTCTGATAGCCGTAAGAAACAGCGTCTCTAGGCGTAGACCCCTTGACTTTTCCGTACGTTACACGAAGCGTGGAATTAGCATCCGGGAAGAACTTTCTGTCTTTATCCGTTGCCATCTGCTGCGCCATGAATTTTTTCTGCAATACATCAATTTTCCCCTGAAGAGCGGTGAACTGAGGATCTGCAATTTTCATATAAGTCTCTCTCATAGAAACATACAGCTGATAAACAGGATCTTTTTTCAACGTTTTAACCAGCTTGTCCTGATTAGAAAACGCCTTATCAATATCTGTTGTTAAAGCCGCTCCGTTTACCTGGGCTCTTCCCGTCACGATAGAATTTTTAGACATTTCTTCTACCATCGGGATGTTCTGGTTTTCGTCTTTATATTTGCTGAATCCGGCAGGCAGGAACTGAGAGGCAGTTTTGTTTGCGTATAATGCGAGTAATTTTGCCGTTACTTTAGCATCAAGCTCTGCACTGTAATCTTTGTAGAATGCTGTAATCTTTGATTTTAATTTGGCTAGATCCTTCTCTTCCATTCTTCCGGCCTCCACAGCGGTTACATAATCGTAGTAATCACCGGCCAGTTTAAGCGTTTCCGCATTTCTGATGACTTCTGTATAGTAAGCATTGTTCAGGGCGTAAGGAGCCTGGTCATTATATAGTTTATTCAGCTGGTCCAGAGTTGATTTGATCTCACTGTTTTTAGCGACCAGAGAACCTTCATACATTACTTTTTTCTCTACTGCATTGGATTTTTTCAGACCTTCAACTTCCCCGATCCATTTTTTCCAGTAGTTGGCAACTGAAGCATACTTGGAAGCATATTTGATACGGGTTTCACTGTCAACACGCATTTTCTCATCCAATGTTTTCAGAGCCACCTCACGAACGGCGATTCTTGCAGGATCGATGTCCGTTACAATCTTCTCCACCGCTACGGCAGGAAGATATTCTGTAGTTCTTCCAGGGAATCCGAATACAAAAGTAAAATCGTTTTCAGCTTTATCCTTTATAGAAACCGGAAGATAGTGTTTCGGAATGTAAGGGACATTGTCTTTTGAATATTCCGCAGGCTTGTTGTCTTTCCCAGCATAAATTCTGAACATAGAGAAATCTCCGGTATGTCTCGGCCAAACCCAGTTGTCCGTATCACTTCCGAATTTGCCGATGCTCTGAGGCGGTGCCCCTACCAAACGGATATCTTTATAGGTTTCGGTAGTGTATGCATAATATTTGTTACCGTAGTACATTGGTTTTACAATGATCGACTGGTAAGATTCTATTTTCTGAGAGTTTTTGTAAACCTCAATATTTTTATTGATCTTCTTCGTATATTCAGGTTCAAGGAGGTTATCCGTTCCTTCCAGGATCTGATCCGAAACTTCTTTGATATCTACAATAAAATCTACTTTTACCCCCGGATTAGGAAGTTCTCCTTCGGGATTTTTTGCCCAAAATCCATTGGAAAGAAGGTCATTCTGAACCGTGGAATGTGCCTGGATCTGCCCATACCCGCAGTGGTGGTTGGTCAGTAATAGTCCTTTAGGCGAAATAATTTCGGCAGTACATCCGCCGTTAAACTGTACTACTGCATCTTTTATGCTCGGTTTCTGGGTATTGAAAATATCTTTGGCAGAGATTTTCATTCCCAAGTCCTTCATTTCTTTTTCATTCAGCTCAGTGGGAATCCACATTCCGCCATACTGTTGTGCAAATGCCATTGCGGCCGGCAAAAGAAATACGGATAAAAGTATCTTTTTTGTCATAATCAAAATTTTGCCCCAATTTACAAAGAATATTATACATATGCCTTATGAAATGCGTGGGAAAGTTGGGTTTGTTTGGGAGGAATGAATGTTGGGGATGAGAGTGAGGAGCTAAGAACCAAGAGTAAAGAAACAAGATATCAGATATCAGATGTCAGATGTCAGACTGTAGACCGGGTTGTTTTATTGATGGTGGCTTCGAGGGCTTCAGCCACCGGGTATTTGTCGGTGATCAGATATTCCGGGAGCTCTAAACACTCCCACATTTAAACTGTCAATCTCCAATCTCGCACTCATAACTCATAACTCATAACTCATAACCCAACAAACTCTCAAACTCTCAAACTCTATCACACTAAAAACCCTCTGACTCCCCCCTCCCCTCCAATGGCTCAGTTTTTGTTCCCGATAAAGCACTTAAATTATTAATATATCTAAATTATTGTATCATGATGAATAGCAAATTGTTCATTTTGGGAATTGCTTCTGCAGTATTCCTAACCTCGTGTAATCAAAAAGAAAAAACCACTGAAACTACTGCCGGCACAACAGACTCTGCGACAGTGCAAGCCACACCTTCTGACAGTATTACGAAAGCAACTCCAACTGCGGCCGGTGATACTTCGGAAAATTCTCTGGACTGGCCCGGAACGTACGAAGCGGTAGTCCCTTGTGCTGACTGTCCGGGAATTAAGACTTCCCTTACGCTTAACAATAACAAAACATTCACTATTACGGAGGAGTATATCGACCGGAATTCTAAAAGTGAAGATAAAGGAACATTTGAATGGGATGCTGCCGGAAGCATAATTACGTTAAAAGGAAAAACAGCCAGCTACAAATATAAAGTAGGCGAAAATAAGCTTTTCCAGCTGGATATGGACGGTAAGGAAATTACCGGACCTAATAAGGATTTATATATTTTCAAGAAAAAATAAAGGCTCAGGCCTTTATTTTTTTGAACTTTCTAAAACTGATACGCTTTAATTTTCGGATCGTCAATAAGGCTTTTCACCACCTCATCATGCCTGGAATGCTTTCCTGTCAGTCTCCAGGTTACAGAGATGCTTTCCTGTGTATATTGCAGTTTCAGCATAAAGGATTTCAGGTGATGATCCTTAAATATTTTTTCACAGTGTTTGATATCCTCTGATGTGCTTACGACTATTTTATATTCTATGATTTTATGGCTGCCGTCTATAAACCCCTGAAGATAGATGAGTGCACTCAGAATCAGGAGTACCAGTGCCGTTCCCAGAAGGGAAAGATAAACATATCCGGAGCCTACCGCCATCCCTATTGAAGCAGTCGCCCAGATGGTAGTTGCTGTAGTGATTCCGTCTATCTTATTATCCCCTTTAAAAATTACCCCTGCCCCCAGGAAACCTATTCCGGTGATGATATTGGCTGCCAGACGGTCCGGGTTTTCTACTCCTATTTTAATGGAAAGAATTGTAAAGAGGCAGGATCCGAAACACACCAGGATAAAGGTTCGCAATCCCGCTGATTTGTTCCGGTATTCGCGCTCAGCACCGATCAGCAGCCCGAGAAGGACAGAGATAAGTATGAGCAGCAGCTCATTCTGAACCGCATAATGATCCTGAAGAAATTCCATGGTGCAGGGTTTTACATTAATAAAATTACAATAAAAAAATGTATCGCCCTATTTTTATGCTGCTGTTGCTTTTGTTGTGGCTTAAAATTCCGATTTACAAGAAAAGTTTTGTAATATTACATTTTAGTATCAGCAAACAGATTCACCATGACCCCAATATTTTTTGCCACCAAGGAAGAATTCAGAAAGTGGTTGGAAGAAAACCATACCCGGGAAAAAGAAATTCTGGTGGGCTTCTATAAAAAAAGCACCGGGAAACCTTCGATGAACTGGTCCGAATCTGTGGATCAGGCCCTGTGCTTCGGATGGATAGATGGTGTCCGGAGGTCTTTGGATGCCGAAAGCTTTTCCAACCGTTTTACCCCAAGAAAGCCGAACAGTAATTGGAGCCTGATCAACATTAAAAAAGTTGAAGAACTTATCAAAGCCGGGCTGATGACCCCTGCAGGGCAAAAAGCATTTGAAGCAAGAAAAGAGGATAAAACAGGAATCTATTCTCATGAAGCAGAGCATATTATTCTTGATCCTTTATATGAACAACAGTTTAAAACTTATAAAAACGCCTGGGAATTTTTTGAAAAACAGGCTCCTTCTTACAAAAGGACGATCATTCACTGGCTGATGAGTGCCAAACAGGAAAAAACAAGACTTTCAAGACTTGAAAAAGTGATTCATGAAAGTGGGCAATTAAAAAGATTACAATAAGAAACATTATACTTAAAAAAATAATTTATGGAGAAAGAGATTTCACACTTTTGGCTGGGATATTTTAAAAATGAGGAAGATTTTTATGATTTTGTGGAAGAGGATGAAAGGTATTATACGGAAGAAGAAAATGAAGACCTGTATGTTTCAAAATTCGCAGAATCACAACACATACAGTGGTTTGATTACGATTTTGCAGAGTATGGTTTTGAAGAGGAAAGTTTAGGCATCTATGAAAAATTTACAGATTATTCCTATGCAGACCAATGGCTTCCGGCTGTTGAACGAAAGATCAATGAGCTGGGTCTGGAAACTCCGGTGAATGCCATTATTTTCACCAGCAGGCATGTGATTCCCAAGCCGGTTTCTGTGAACGATGAGGAATATGCTTTATACTATATCGGCGAGATAGAATATAATATCTAGCTTTGCAAATGGTTTAATACATAAAGGATCATTACAACTTATCATGAGTTTTGTGGTCCTTCTTTGTTTTGAAAGACTTCAGATTATTCCTATTTTTAAGTACCTTAGACTTAATAAACGATCATGAGACAGTTGTTTTTTATTTTGATGATATCTTACGCATCACTTGTTTACGGACAGGATAAATGTATATTAAAACTTGAATCAAGTACTGCCAGCCTTCAAACCAAAGGAATTGTGGAAATTTCCGTTATCAATGCAGGGACTAAAAAAGTGAAAATCAATAAACATTATTCTCCATACAGGCTGCAGCTTGAAAACATCCGGGAAAATACCAACAGCGGTGAAAATAAAATAAGGTATATAGCTGATGTAGATTGTTTTACCGACTGTATCAGAAAAACTGTAAAGCTAAGGCCGGGAGAAAAGTATATGTATACTATCCCCATTAAAGAAACCATACAATATACCAAACTGCTCAATGGCAGGAATTATACTTTCCATTTCTTTTTCGATCTTATTGACCTGACTCCGGAAAATTGCAGGCTATCCAAACCTGCTGATGAAGAGATCAGCTATACAAAAACAGATCATCAATAGATCCACCCGCTCCAACCTTAACCATTCATCAATAAAAGTAAGCGAAAATCGTAAATTATCAGAAGAAAATCTTATTTTTAAGTAAGCTAAGATTTCTGCTATGTACAAAAAACTTATTGCTTTCAATGTCTTGATCATATTGCTTGTAACCATAGTGTATATCGGGGAATCTTATTTTCTCAATTATCCTATGCAGTTTGACCTATGGTATCTGATCAGGGAGTCTCAGATCCAATACCTTCCGGCAGTTTTTGCGGTGACTGCACTGGCTTCCTTCCTGATCAGCAGTCTGGACTTTAAAAAACTGAACTTTAAAAGTAAATTTTTAAGTGTATTTCCCATTGTTAATTTACTGGCTGTGGCATTTTTCGTGTATATAGCTGCAGATGGATATATCAAAAACAAAAAAGAACTGACGAAGCTGGAAAATGATTATATCAGGGAAGCTGAAAAGGATATTAAAAATGATCTGATTGTTCACAGATACGGAGGTTTCGTCCTACCTGCCTATGATGAAAAAACAGCAAGACTCATTGACAGCATTTACAGAAAGTATGGAACTACTTCAAAGAATACGGGTTGTACTGTTGATCGTATAGACCTTAAAGCTCAGGAAAAATACAACGAGCTCACTGATGTCTATCTGGAAAAAAGGAATGGAAAAGGATGGGAGGAAAGAATGGAAAAGGAAATTGAGGAAGTGAAGAAAATATCCGGAAAATAAATAACATAAATCAGCAATGATTTTAGGACTTAAAAAATAAAACTATTTTTACGGTCAATGAATATTTATTCTACTCTTCAAATGGGAGATTATCATACCCATCACTGTGAAGATGATTTAATCATAAAAAAAATTGGATCCGATAAGATCATATGTGCTGTGATGGACGGTTGCTCAACAGCCATGGATAGTCATTTTGCCTCAACCCTTACAGGGAAAATCCTGCGAAAAACTGCAATTGAAAAAGGTTATCAGGAGCTTTATGAAAAGTCCTGTCCAAAAGATTTGGAAGAAGAACTGAAAGAAATTGTTGAAAATCTATTCAATGAGCTGGTATCAACCAAAAACAGGCTTATGCTTGATGAAAAAGAACTTTTAACAACAGTAACCATTCTTCTATATAATATTAAGAATGATAAGGGTATTATTCTGTCAGTTGGTGATGGCGTAATTAATGTTAATGGAAAAATAACAGAATTCGACAGAGATAATAAACCTGATTATATGGCTTATCATCTTCATGAAAATTATGACACCTGGTATGCCCGCCAGAATCAGAAAGTATTCTTTGATAAACTGAAGGATGTTTCTATCGCTACCGATGGTATTCTGACTTTTTCTCCAATCAAAATAACGGATCATGACGAAAAAATTGATCCAGTTAAATATTTGATAACCGATTCCTCACAGGACGAAACAGAAGAAATGCTGAATAAAAAGCTAAAAAAACTGGAACATCATTATGGTCTAAAACCAACAGATGATCTTGCTTTGATCAGGTTAATACGAAAAATATAATTTTATTATCTTGGTGAAACAAAATAATTACTGAAGAGGGCCGTAAAATGACACAAAACTAATTTACTTCAATGAAGAATATAGTTTCTAAATAGTAATTTTGCTTATTATCCTGCATTATTAAGCAAATTCACCACACCAAAAAACAAAACCTTGAAAAGAAATCTCCTGCTGCTTACTTTATGCCTTCTGGTGCTCTACTCCTGTAAAAAAGAGAAAAAACCGGAGACAGGCAATAAAAACAATACCCTTCCTGCAAAAAATGTAAAAAGTGACTCACTGAATCATTTTTCTGAACAGCAACAGGCATCTGACAGCGAAAAAAAACCATCTGACCTCGTTCCGCACGGTTATGAGATTCAATATGATGCAAAAGGAGATCTTAATCTGGATGGCCTGACTGACGCTGCACTAATTATCCGGAAAAAAGATGATACCCTTGCGGCAAGAAAAATGCTGATTCTTTTGAAAAATAAAGATCAGATTTATCGTCTGTACAAAACTTCAGACACCGTTTTACCCGATGAGTACAACGAAGCTGGATATAAGATGCATGACCCGGAAGATATTTCCATTAAAGAAGGAGAACTGCATATTGATCTGTATGATGCCGGACCTTATGGAAATCAGTTCAGCAGGTTCAGGTATATGGATGGTGAACTTATTTTAATTTATCTTGAGACATACAATATGGGAGCAGGATCCCATTCTGCCCTGTTTTATCAGCCTTTGAAGGGAAAAGTGACCCATGATGTGATCAATACCCTGGACGAAGAAATGCCTTCAAAATCCAAAACCATCTTCATTAAAAAGGAAAAATATGTATTTGAAACAGCTTCTCCTGATGATATTGTACGGAATATATATGATGACGTCGATGGGTAATTTTTTTTATTTCACTACAAAACTACCCCAAAAGTAGTATTTTGTGGGAAATTTATACTTAATATCTTTACCGCGTATTCGTTTGAATGAAATAACCATTCTTCTGGAATACGGGCCTTAAAAAAACAAGCGAAGGTAAAATCGATGAGGTGAAAAATGATTACAAAAAATTTGCTGCATAAAGCAGAAAGTTTGGGAAGGCTAAAGTGTTAGTCTTCTTTTTTATTTTACAGGATTTTATTTATACAATTTCCCCAATGACGAAATAAAAAAATAAGGTGAGCTAAAAACCCACCTTACCATATTTTGTACTATTTATTTAATGCGCTTCCAGCCAGTTATTCCCCACTCCTACTTCTACCAGCAACGGAACCTTTGTTTCCAAAGCGCTTTCCATTTCGGTTTTGATCAGTTTTGATGCGGCTTCAATCTCTTCTGCCGGAGATTCAAATATAAGTTCGTCATGCACCTGAAGAAGCATTCTGGTCTGCAGCTGCTGTGCTGTAAGTTCCTGGTCAATTTTGATCATGGCCAGTTTTACGACATCCGCCGCACTTCCCTGAACCGGGGCGTTTACGGCATTTCTTTCCGCATGGCCTCTTACCACAAAATTATTGGAATTAATATCCTTCAAATGACGTTTTCTTCCTAGAATAGTTTCCACATACCCCACCTGACGGGCTTTACTCACCTGTTCCGCCATATATTCCTTTAATTTCGGATAGGTTTCAAAATAGGCTTCGATCATCTGCTTCGCTTCCGTTCTGGAAAGTCCGGTCTGCTCTGCCAACGCAAAAGCTCCCTGTCCGTATATAATTCCAAAATTCACGGTTTTAGCCTGGCTTCTCTGGGTTTTGGAAACTTCTTCCAGAGGAATTTTAAAGAGTTTTGCCGCCGTAGAAGCATGAATATCTTCGCCATCCTGGAAAGCCTGGATCATATTTCCTTCTCCCGAAATCTCGGCGATCAGTCGAAGTTCGATCTGTGAGTAGTCGGCAGAGATGATTTTTTTTCCTTCTCCGGACACAAAGGCACCCCGAATCTGCTGTCCGCGGACGGTTCTGATCGGGATGTTCTGAAGGTTTGGATTTACGCTCGCCAGTCGGCCGGTTGCAGCCGTAGTCTGGGAGAAATTGGTATGTACCCTCTTGTCCTGCTTATCAATCTGCGATGGCAGGGCATCTACATAGGTTGATTTTAATTTCTGATAGGTTCTGTATTCCAGGATATGCTTGATGATTTCATGTTTTGAGGAAAGCTTCTGCAAAACATCTTCAGAAGTGGCATACTGTCCTGTTTTTGTTTTCTTGGCTTTAGGATCCAGCTGCATTTTCTCGAACAGGATTTCCCCAAGCTGTTTTGGCGAATTCATATTGAATTCTTCCCCGGAAAGTTCAAAAATTTTGGTTTCCAGCTGTCTCAGATCATTTTCAAGATCTATACTCTCCTGTGCCAGCCATTTTTCATCTAAAGAAATTCCCGAAAGCTCCATTTTGGCAAGAACTTCCATCAATGGCATTTCTATTTTAAAGAAAAGATCTTCAAGGTTCTCCTTTTTCAGCTGTGGTGCAAACAGCTCGTACAACTGGAAAGTTACATCTGCATCTTCTGCCGCATAATCGGTCTGTGTTCTCAGGTCCGCATCTCTGAACGTGCCCTGTTTTTTTCCTTTTTTCCCGATAATGGTTTCAATGGAAACGGGTTTGTAATTCAGGTATACTTCGGAAAGATAATCCATTCCGTGTCTTCCGTCCGGATTCAGCAGATAATGGGCAATCATGGTGTCAAACATGGCACCTTTTACCGTAATATCATACTGTTGTAATATTTTATAATCGAATTTCAGGTTGTGCGCTATTTTCAGAAGGTCTTCTTTTTCAAAGAACGGTCTGAAGATTTCAAGTGTCTGCAACACTTCACCCTTATCTTCGGATAAAGGAATATAATAGGCAAGGCCTTTTTTATAGGAAAAGCTCATTCCTACAAGTTCTGCTTCCAGTTCGTTTAATGAAGTGGTTTCGGTATCAAAGCAAACGGCTCTTTGTTTTAACAGATTATTGACCAGCACCTTCTGTGCTTTCGGATTGTCCACAAACTGATAAAGATGATCGTTGTGCTCGATATTGGATTTGGTGGAAGTCGCCTGTTCCAGTTCTTCAAAATTTGCGAAGAGATCAAGCTGCATTACCTGGCCTTTCACCTCTGTACCTGCCGGAGTCTCCTTTATTTCCACCTGACTTACCACCACGGTCTCTACAGGTGCAGAAGCGAAGGCCCGGTACAGGTTTTCATAAAGTCTCCTGAATTCAATTTCATCAAAAACTTCTTTTACTTTTTCAAAATCCGGAGTATCCAGATCATACTGTTCCTGATGGAATTCTACAGGGGCATCACAAATGATAGTGGCTAATTTTTTAGACAATATCCCGCGCTCTGCAGAAGCTTCTACTTTTTCTTTCAGTTTTCCCTTCAGCTTATCGGTATTGGCCAGCAGGTTTTCTATACTCCCGAATTCCTTGAGGAATTTCATAGCTGTTTTCTCACCTACTCCATCCAGGCCGGGAATATTATCCACAGCATCCCCCATCATGGCAAGGAAATCAATGACCTGTTTCGGATCTTCAATTTCATATTTTGCTTTTACTTCCTCAACGCCCAAAATTTCAATATCGCCACCTTTTAAGCCGGGCTTATAAATTTTAATTTTATCGGTAACCAGCTGGGCAAAATCTTTATCCGGAGTCACCATAAAAGTGGTATAGCCTTCTTTTTCCGCTTTACACGCGATGGTTCCTATCACATCATCCGCTTCATACCCTTCCACTCCCAAAATCGGAATATGCATCGCCTCCAGAATCCTGTGAATATATGGAACCGCAATTTTTATTGCTTCAGGAGTCTCGCTTCTGTTGGCTTTGTAGTCCGAATAATCGTCAGTTCTTACACTTGCCTGTCCTACATCAAAAACAACGGCCAAATGAGTTGGCTTTTCTCTTCTGATCAGCTCGATCAAAGAGTTCGTAAAACCAAAGATAGCTGAAGTATCCAGGCCTGTGCTGGTTAATCTCGGATTCCTGATCAGTGCGTAATATCCTCTGAATATCATTGCATAGGCATCAATGAGAAAGAGTCTTTTATCTTGTGTTGCGTCCATAATATCTATAATGAACAAATATAAGAAAAAGGAATACTTTTTTGAGTGATGAGTGATGAATTATGAGTGATGAATTTCCAGGTGATGGAGTGAGAGCTTTGTGAGATTTCTGGATATGTGTTGAAGCATTTTTTTCTATTCCCTGCTACCTAATACCTGCTACCTAACACCAGCTACCTAAAACAAAAAACAGAACAGCATTTCTGCCATTCTGTTCAGTTGTTATTTTTTACTAAAAGACTTGGGTCTGTTGATTAAGCTCCAGGCCACATTCCACGGTACTCAGATGTACCAAGACCGATAACTTCCGCGCTTACTACAAAGCTGATCAGCATACTGTTCGTGTCTATTGCATCGAAGTCTACTTCGTGCTGGATTACATATCCGTTCTCCCATGTAAGAGTAGTTAGTGTACCTTCTTCGTGAGATTTATTGAAAGTAACCTCACCTGTTGTAGGCTTATACTTACCGTTCAATAAACTTTCCAGGATATCAGACTTTTCAGTAGCTTCTACTGTGATTTTGATTAAAGCATTGGAAGGATCAGATGCTACACGTCCTGAAACGTCTGTAGATCTTGATACGCTATAGTTAAGCTTTAATAATTTTTGTCCTTCTCCTCCGTTGAATTTTAAGATTCCTCTTGAATTTGCTGCCATGACTGGTGATTTTAATTGTTATATAATTTGTGAATAGTGATTGATTACAGAGCAAAGATAGACCCGAACCCGGTAAAGAAAAAGTTTTTGGATACAAATCTGAGATATTGTAGTAATACTACGATTTGGTGTAGTAATTCTACTACTTTTGACTTAACATAATACGGAAAGCTCTGTTTATAAGATATTTATTGGAATCATAATAATGTATAAAATTTATTTTTTACACTTTGTGGGGAAATATAATATGGGGAATTATTATCTTTTTTTGTTTTTGAGTACTTCATAAAAAAAGACCTTATTCAGGTCTTTTTTATTTATTTAATTTAAGCATTATTGGCTACAACATTTATTCCGTTTCCTGCATCCTCAGCCATCGCATTAGCCAGTGCTTTTCGTGATTCTTCCGAAAACCCGGTAGCAATGAAAGGGAAAAAGAAGCCTATAAAGCCTCCACCTTTTACCCCAAGCTTTCCAATGTTCTTTATATTCTGGAGTTTTAACGCAGGTAATTCTTTTGCCAAATTAGGAAGATTTCGAGGTCTTACTCTTCCCAATCCATCTTTTGCAGTCTGTACAAGCGATTCAGAATATTTCCCGTTACGAATATTCTCTACAATTGCTTTTCCTTCAGGTGTTTTCCAGACTTCTCGTGAATTTACCCCTTCAAGAGCAGATAAATCCCTTGATAATGCTGTCCCTTGTTTTATTTCTATGAGATTTTTCTGCCAATCCTGAACATACCATTTTCCATTGAAAAATATAGGTGTCTTACCATCTCGGCTGGCTAATCCACCTTTTTCATTTAATTCTAAAATATCCGGGCTGGCAAGATCAGAAGGTGTTACACCCGCAAGACTTTCTGGCATATCTTTTAAATATCCCGGTATTCTGCTATTTTCATCAACTTTTTCATTCATATCCTGATAATGGGTATTGTCCTGTAATGAGCCATCTCTAATCCACTCCCTTTCCCAATAGGTTCCTTCATTCATAACGGCCATGGTTCCACCCATCCATAGTAAAGTTTTTGCTATTCCCATTTCTACCCCTGCGATAACAATTCCCGCTCCGCCAAAGAAAGAGGCAAAAGCATTCAATCCTATTTCTGTATTATTATTAGAGCTAATTTGCTCAGCATATTTTTTTGCTATTGCATAACTGAAAATTGGGGTAAGTATTCCTCCTGCATCACAAACTAACATTGAGTTTTGTGTAATTGCATTTTTTTTATCAAATTTTACGGTCTGATGTTCTAACTTCCAGGTTCCTTTTTCAAGAGATCCGGTACATAAATGATTTATTTTTGTACCATGATAAACAGCTGCTCCTGCGCACAGCAGCACTCCTGCTCCAACGGCTAATGCTGCCCACCCAACAGGACCTGACAAGACTAAAAGAGCACCCACAATAAGTCCTGCCCCAAAACAAATAAATCCCCACATTGCATTTTTAGGACTTTTACAAGGAAATTCTTTATCTCTAATATTTTTATCTATAACAGTGAGTAAGGGTCTTGTTTTATCCTGTCCATAAAATACAGTTGGACTCTCCCTAGTATCAATAAACTGTCTTGGTTCTGTATCTGTCTGAAATGTACAAATGGCATATACATCTTTAGGTATGTAAGAAGCACTCATAATATTTTTTTTATTTTATTGAATACCAATAAATGTTTTGAAAATTTTTCTTTTCTATTTTTGAAACATGCAGTTCTTTTTGAGCAGCCTTCAAAAATTTCTTTAAGTTTTCCCCTTTTTCTTCTTCATATTTATTTTTATATTCAACATCGTTAAGATAAATTTTAGAATTATTCACCAAACAAATTTTGAAATATATTTTGGAATTTTGTAAAGAAGGTGCTTTGGTTTCATAATCATATGCATAAAATCCTTTGATATCAGATTTTAGATATTTTTCGGCTTGTTGCTTTCCCTTTTGTATAAAAAGGTGATTATCATCAAACCAAATTCTAACCTGGACAGATAAAGCCTTTAAAATTAAATAGCATGTGCCAAAATAGAAAAGCGTAAAAAACATTACAAAAGATAGCCTGAACATCCCTTTAAATAGCAGATAATACAAAGCTCCATAGAAAATCATACATGGGATAATCACAAGCAGTGTTTTGGCTACATGATATGGTAAAACATTCTTAAATATAAAACCCTTATTCTCGATCATAATAAACGATATCTAATAATCAATTTGTTTTAAATCAAATTGTGTTATAAACTGATAGTTGTTTTTCACCTCTTCTTTCATGAGCGCAGAAGCATTTACAATAATTCCTGTCTTTTTATCAACCATTCTTCTGATCCGATAATCATAATTGTATTCACTAAAACCATATTCTATAATGGGTCTGTAAAATTTATTATATTGTTCCTCTAAAACAGCATTATCAATCTTTTCTCGTAACAGGGTTCCTACTGTCCTATATTCTATAAAATAATCATCTTCCTTGATTATGGTATGATGAAGCTCCAATTCTATAGGAATATCGACGAATATCTGAGAAATAAATTTTAATATTTGATTTGTACCTCTTTTTTTATGCGCATCAAAATCATTAAATAGGACATGATAAAGAAGTGATTTGTCATATGTTTTTCTCAGATTATTCTCATTTTCAAATTCCAGACCACCTCCCTTAATAATATCTTCTGCAGCTTTAGCATTAATTTTCCGGACCTGTTTGTAAAATTCTGAACTGGCTAACCTTGGTTTAAAAAGTTCCCATTTTTCCTTTATTTCAGAATAATTTACTACCTGTTTTATTGTATTATCTGTATTTAAATCAAAAACAACATTTTCTTTATCAAACTCAAGATCCTTTACAGCTTCTATGGCAAGACCAAGGTTTTCCGGATTAATTTTATATAAATATTCTTTTAGCTTGACCCTGGCTTTTGCCTGTTGCAGGTTTTTTTCAACCGTATATTCCTTCTTGGTGTTACAGTGAAATGATATTCTGTCCTCAAGTTTTGTGGTATTAAACTGCTCACATCTATATCGTATTTTCTGCTGATAATCCCTCCCTTCGAAGGCTTCAGCAGCCTTCTTCATTTCATCTTCACTTTTTCTTTCTAAAAGTAAATATTTTAGATGGATGGGTAGCTTATTACCTATTATTAAACCCGTTGTTCCAGAATGTTCATTGTGAAAATTAATTATTTCATTAACTGTAAGTTTATTATCTTGTGCTATAGATTCTAAAGTATCTCTTTTTTTTATTTCGTATTTTATAAATTCCATTTCTAATTTATATCTACAGATGATCCTGTTATAATAGTACTTCCGTTAAAAACTGCTTTTGCCGTACCTGTTCCTTTAACCTCCACCTCACTGCTTGTAATCGAGA
Source organism: Chryseobacterium phocaeense (assembly GCF_900169075.1). Taxonomy (NCBI): domain Bacteria; kingdom Pseudomonadati; phylum Bacteroidota; class Flavobacteriia; order Flavobacteriales; family Weeksellaceae; genus Chryseobacterium; species Chryseobacterium phocaeense. The sequence continues at coordinate 387,494 of NZ_LT827015.1, read as the reverse complement.
TCTTGGTTCCCGTAATAATAATTTCGCTGCTTCCCACTTTGAGCGTTATTTTATCAACACCTGTTAGGTCAATAACACCGGCATTATCCATTTTAAATACACTCTTTCCTTTTCCTACTTCTACTTTATGGGTATTTCCTATATCTGAAATATGGTCGCATCCTACCTCCAGCTTTTTATTGTTTCCTACTTTATCCGTTTTATTATTTCCTACGGTTTTCGTACTGTCATTGTTCGCATTGTGAACCACATTTCCGGCTCCGTCAAAGAACATATTGGCTCCGCCCTGGTCTTTCAGGTTCATGGATCCTGCTCCATTGTCATATTTTAGTTCAGCACCGCTTCTTCCGCTAAAGCTCATCACATTATTTCCGGCTCCTCCACCGGCTCCTATTGCTCCATGGAACATTCCTCCCATCACAAAAGGACGGTCCGGATGCTGGTGCACAAAATTCACGATTACCTGGTCATTCACTTCGGGAACAGACATAAACCCGCGGTTTTTGTTTACTTTATCACTGCTTCCGGCGTCCGGGGACATGACGCGGATGAATTCCGTAGTGTCCTGTCCTGACTGCCAGTCAAACTGCACTTTTACCCTTCCCTGGTTTAAAGGATCTGTATTGGAAATCACTTTTGCAAACTGTGGTTCAGCTTTTGGATTTTCAAATTCCGGGCGGGGAATAAATCCGGTGTCTGCTGCAATGGCTTCAAAAGTTCCGTCATAGTAGCCTCTGGCATCTACCTCATGGGTAGCTCCTATGATCATTAATTTTGTAAAATACGCGGTATCATTGGTATCTGCTTTACGCATTTCAATATCTGCGGTACATCCCGGATACAGGAACGGAACGGTTGTAGATCCAGAAGTAATGAAAACCTCAGAAGCCTTACTTCCCGCAGTTCCTTTCTGGGAAGCATCAATATCCATAAATGAAGTTGCTTTGATTGGGGCAACTCTTAAAGATGGGGTTTTAAAGGTCCTTTCTGAAATTTCATAAGCCCGTTTGGCAATATCTGAAGTATGACTGATTTTGGAACTTCCGGTGGTCAGCTTTTCATTTTTACTGCTGTTGTAGCCATAAAAGCTTGGACTTACGTGCTGGGCTTTCATTTTGATGGCAATATCGCTTACACTGCTTCCATAGGTAAGCTTAACCGGCTTTTCCTGAGGCGGAAGTTTCCCGAAATGCAGTACTTCCCCGTCATAATAAAACTGTTCTCCATAAGCCTCCGCAATTCTTGCCAGATAATTATAGTGCGTTTCTTCGTATTGGGAGCTGTAAGGAACGTTACCGTGCTGTGCATCCACTCTGAAATCGAATTTATTTTGTCCCAAGCCTTCTTTGATTACATGATCTGCAATACTGTTCATACTCACTTCCTGCCCGCCTCCAAAACTCTGAATGTGAGGAGCAGCGTCCAGTAAAACGGTAGGGCTAAAACCTGTAAGAACAATATTTCCAAGGCTGCCTTTCTCCTGGCTAAAGCCCACTTCCGTAATCACTCCAACGAAATTACGTTCCGGTCCCTGTTCAATATCTTTATATTTGAACACCACGGTGATTCTTTTTCCTAAAAAGTTCTGGGCTTCCTGTAAATTATGATTCTCAGGGCCGCCCAGTGTATCGTGGGCCAGCATCAGGCTGAATTCATGATGTCTGGAAGCGCTCTGTACGAGCTTAAAATGCTTAAAATGCTTGATCAACTGTCCTTCAATCACAATATCAAGCATGACAACGCGATTGATTCCTGCAATATAACTTTCCGGAATTGCAGCCGCGTTATGTATTTTGGAAGTCGGCTGTTTAGACCATACTTTATTTTCTACAATTGATGGGTTGTTGGGTACCAGATTCTGGTTCATAAACATTTTAGAACCCTGAGGGGTACCCGAGTAAATTTCCTGTGCTTTTTTGGCAGATTTCTTCACCGCTTCATCAGCTTTCTGAAGCTTATCCTCTATTTTCTGTGTGGCCATATTCTCAGCATTTTTAAGCTGATCCCCTGCTGTATTTTTTATACTGCTTTTCGGGCTTTGTACTTTTATCGATTGGTCATCTTTAAACATAATGAGTGTTTTTTGTTTAGATTATACAATAAAATTAAATAGCTTCCAGATACTTACAGCAATATGGAGGCCGTTTTTTATTCTTAAACAGTTGGTATAAGAATTTGGGCTGGATGGCTATTTTTCATTCCTGCTATACACAAATGACAAAAACAGAACAGTATATTCTTACGAATACACCGTCCTGTACCAATTTATTTTTACTAAGATGATTGTCCAGATTATTTTCCGTCTGAAGGCCATTCTGCTAAGTAAGAAGAATTACCCAGATCGATTTGTTCTGCACTTACTACAAAGCTGATCAGCATACTGTTGTCATCAATAGCATCGAAGTCTACTTCGTGCTGGATCACATATCCATTTTGCCATTTCAATGTAGTTAATGTTCCTTCTTCGTGAGATTTGTTAAAAGTGATTTCTCCCACAGTCGGCTTGTATTTTCCGTTTAATAAGCTTTCAAGAATGTCCGATTTTTCAGTAGCTTCTACTGTAATTTTGATCAATGCGTTGGAAGGATCTGATGCTACACGTCCTGAAACGTCTGTAGATCTTGATACGCTATAATTTAGCTTTAAAAGTTTTTGACCTTCTCCGTTGTTGAATTTTAAAATTCCTCTTGAATTTGCTGCCATGATTTGTAAATTTTAATTGTTAATATTTTGTGATTTGGTGATTGATTACATAGCAAATATATAACGTCCATTTTTGATAAAAAAGCTTTTGAACGTAAATCTGAAAATTTGTAGTAATTCTACGATTTGATGTAGTAATTCTACGACTATAGATTTAAGACAATAATATAACCAACTGAAAATAAAAACATTAAAATTAAATATCAATCATATTTTAAATTATTTTTTTACACTTCAAAGAGAAATATTAACGTATTTTAAGAGTAATTTCGACAACTTTTAACAACTTCGAAGATCTTATAAGTTGTATTAAAAAAGCCGTAACTTTTGTTACGGCTCTATGAGTTAATATTCTTATCAGGGTTATTGCTGTGCCCTGCTTCCTTCTTTGATGGAGCGGGAAAGGATCTTGGTTTTCTTCAAAAGAAAATCCGGCATCAGGTCGGTAGGAAGATACAGAGGGCTTTCACCTTTTTTCTGCAGCTCTTCTACGATCCCCGGGTTCCAGGCAAGTATTTCATTCACCTGTACATTCAGCTCATTGGCAATGACGTCCAGATTAAACCCTGCATTAATCTCTGTTTCCTGAAGAGATACTCCCTGGTTCACACTGCTTCTGTCACCTGCAAAAAATACTTTATTAATTCTTGAAGAATTGTAATTATTCAGAACACTCGGTAATTCACCGGTTGCATAGCATGCGTTCAGATACTTATTCACATGATTAATGGTTTCTCCCGGAAGATATTTGGAATACAGATGGTATTGGGTAGATCCTGCAGCCTGCATGGCTTTGGCGATATTCCCTTCACCACAGTTGTAGGCAGCTACCACCGTTATCCAGTCGCCATATTTTTTGTACAGATTTTTCAGGGAAATAACTGCTGTTTTGGTACTTTTATACACATCGGTGCGCCCCTGGTCCGTAAGTCCGTACTGGTTGGCATGCGCCGTCATAAACTGCCACATTCCTACCGCTCCGGCTCCCGAAGTGATATTTCTGTTAAAGTGTGATTCTATCAGGGCAAGGTTTCTTAAATGTTTTGGAAGGCCTCCCTGTAACAATGACTGTTCAATAAATTCAACAATATCCTTATTTGAATTAATAATGGTATTGTATTTTCTCACACTGCTTTCTGAAGTATCCGTTGCAGTAAGAAATTGTGCGTTCACCATTACAAAAGTCCCTGCAAGCATGAATCCTGTAAAGATATTTTTAAATAGGGTTTTCATTTTAATAGGTTTTATGGCTAAAAGGTAAAAGGGCTAAAAAGCAAATTTGCCAATCAGCCTTTTTACTTTAATATTATTCTACCTTCCAGATCAGTTTGGATTCTTCATTATTCCAGTCTACATGCATGGTCTGGCCGGTTTTTACCTCTTCTCTCACAATCATTTTGGAGATGGGTCTTGCAAGCTGTGCGCGGATCACTCCGGAGATCTGTCTTGCTCCATATTTGCTGCTGAATCCTCCCAGCGCCAGGTTCTTCACGGCTTCATCACTAATTTTCAATGCCATCCCCAGCCTTGTCAGTGAGGTATGAAGTGATCTAAGCTGGATATTGAAGATCCTTTCTGCAATAGATTCTGTGATTGGTGCAAAAGGAATAATTTCGGTGATTCTTGCCAGAAATTCCGGTCTGAATCTTCCTGAATTGGACATGATCTGCATCAGCGACGATGATTCCGGAACTTTTCCTTCTTCAAACTGTTTTACAATTTCTTCACTTCCAATGTTTGACGTAAATAATATCAGGGCATTGCTAAAATCTCCTTCTTTCCCCAGTTTATCGTGAACTTTCCCTTCATCCATAATCTGTAAGAATACATCAAAAACGGAATGGTGGGCTTTTTCAATTTCGTCAAATAAAACTACGGTATACGGCTGCTGCCTGATCTTGTTGACCAGCATTCCCCCTTCTTCGTATCCCACATATCCCGGAGGCGCGCCGTACAATAATGCAGCGGAATGTTCTTCTTTAAATTCAGACATATCAAAACGTACCATCGCTTTTTCGTCATTGAAGAGCAATTCTGCCATCGATTTGGCAAGTTCCGTTTTCCCGGTTCCGGTAGGTCCAAGCAGGAAGAATGACCCGATTGGCTGACCAGGCTTGTTCAATCCGCTTCGGTTTTCAACAATGGCGTCTGATAAGATTTTCAGTGCATGATCCTGTCCTACTACTCTGTTCAGCAGAAGGGATTCCATATTCAGGAGTTTTTCTTTTTCCTGAGCCTGGATTTTTCCGATTGGAATATTGGTTTTTGCCGCCATCACTGCTGCCAGCTCTAGACGGTCTACTTTTTCTCTTTTTACGGCTGCATGCTGTAAAAGCTCTGCATAAGTATCGTCTATGATCTTATGAATCTGATCAATAGGCATGGAATTGTCTATGACCGGCTGCTCGTGCAGTGATCCCCAAAGAATAGGGCTTATTTTATCTCTTAACAGGTTATAATTCCAGATGAGTTCATTCGCCTGGTCTTTGGTATCTGCAAATTCTTCTTCTAGAATGGCTTCATAGGTTTCTTTCCAGCTCGCAAGCTCTTTTTCCGAAAGCTCGTCCAGCATTTTAATGGCTGCCATGGTTCTGTCCAGAAGGTCAATTGCCGCATCCGGCAGTTTTTTACCTTTTGCATATCTCTTGGCCAAACGAACGCATTCGCGGATAGATGTTTTTTCCACTTCAATGCCGTGATGCTTTTTATAGCCGTCAAGGAGCACATCAATCATTTTTACGCAGGTCTGCTCGTCCGGTTCATTCACTGTCAGAACTTCAAAACGACGGTTGAAAGCCTGTTCCGGCTCAATGATTTTCCTGTACTCTTCCTGTGTTGTAGCTCCTATAACAGTAATTTCGCCTCTTGCAAGTTCAGGTTTAAGAAGATTGGCTACATTTCCGATGCTTCCTTTTGGATCTAAAAGCGTATGGATTTCATCAATGAAAAGAACTGCCTTTTCAATTTTCTTACATTCGGTGATCACCTTTTTCAGGCGGTCTTCAATTTCGCCTTTATAGGAAGTTCCTGCTAATAAAGCTCCTGTATCCAGTTCAAGAAGAGTCGCGTTTTTAAGCATTTCCGGAACGTTTCCTTTGGTAATTTCTATGGCAAAACCTTCTACCAATGCTGTTTTTCCCACTCCCGGCTCACCGATGATGATCACATTCGGTTTGCTTCTCCGGCAGAGAATTTCAACAAGCATTCTAAGTTCTTTGTCTCTTCCTATGATGTTTTCCAGATCTCCTTTTCTGGCCTGTGCCGTTCGGTCAACACAATAGCTTTTAATGGAGGGAAAAGATGAATCTGTAAAATCTGCTCCGTTTGAAAACAACGATGAAAAATCACCGTCTTCTGATACGGCAAAAGGAGTATCTTTTCTGTATAAATTGAAGATCTCATGTTCTCTCAGGGGAAGTGATTTCAGCTGCTGAAGCGAGAAAACAACCTGAGGTTTTACTATGGCAGTTAGGATACAAATAGGGGTGATCTCATCCAGACCAAGCTTTAAACGGATGTCATCCGCTTCTTCGGTTAGGGTATCTACCGCATCATCCTGACGAACTTCATCCGGAAGATGGGCTGTTTTCGGATATTCTTCAATGCGGACGTCTGCCCATTCATAAAAGTAGCCGGGATCTTTATCTATGCTTTTAAGAAATTCGTTAAGACCAATGTCTTTATGCATTAAGGCCTGCAGGATATGCGGCCCGCCATAGGTAGCATTATAATTCTCCTTCGCTATCGACTGAGCAATATGAAATAGCTGTTTTACTGTTTCGTTGGTTACTAGTACTCCCATTTGTAATTTTTCTAATATTAATATGTCTGTGTTCTTTTTAGTTGTATCAGATTATTTGGTGTGATCTGCCTTCATATATCTTTTTACAAATATATCTTTTTTATGCAAAATGTATGAAGGATAAAGATAAGTAATTCTTGGATTAGAGAAGTAATAAGTTTTAAGTGTTTTTTTCATCTGCTTTTATCTGAAAATATCATTTACAGCACGTTAGACAAAAAAGACTATCTTTTGAGGGACAGTCTTTTTTTATGAATGTTGATGTGTAATAGTGTCTTAATTAACAGCTATTAATATTTTGTGATGTGGTGTGATTGTTTAACAAATATAGAGCGCATATTCCGATTCTGAAAGTATTTGGATATAAATTTCATATTTTGTAGTAATTCTACGATTTCTTGTAGTAATTCTACGACTATAGATTTAAAAATCGCCGCCATAGATCACTGTAAGCCACTTTATAATTATTGCTCCAATTCTGAAAATTCAGGAATTTTACACTTATTTGAGAAATAGGACCTATTTTTTCATCACACGAAGAGATTTCAGAGTCACGATTCGGGGATTTACTGTTTAAGTTTTAAAGATGTTTTGGGTTAGAGCGTTTTGGGGTTAGAGGGTTTCAGAGTGAGAGAGTTTGAAAGTATGGCTGAGTTATAAGTTATGAATTATGAGTTATGAGTTTTCGGATGCCGTGATGCGAGATCTGGGATCATGCAAGGCTGAGGGTTCAAATAACTGGAAATAGCAAAAGAAACTAAATAGTTGATCACCGACGAATATCTGGTGGCTGAGGGTCTCGAAGCCACCAGCAATACAACCACCCAACTTACAGTCTGACATCTGACATCTTGATTCTCTTCTATTCACATCAACAAAAAAAGCAGAAGTTAAAAACTCCTGCTTTTGATATAATAGACTATTAATTAATGTTTTGTGTATTCCGGCTCTTCAAAAATCTGGGTGCTCGGCATAAAGTACTCATTAAGCCAGTAGAAGGTCTGCCCGTTCTGCTGAATCTTTACAGCAGGACTGTTTCTGTGGATCAGCATTCTTTCTGCCAGGTTTTTATATTCTTTGAAGTATTTCCTTACGGTTTCCTTCAAAACGATCTTAGATTTTTTCCAGCCTTTCAGCTTGAATTTCGACATCAATTCTTCTTCTGAATTATCAAAACCTGTACTTATTCCTACGGCGTAAGACATCGGTTTTTCGTATAATTCAGATTTATCCAGGAATTTTAAAGTTGGATTATACTTTTTCAGAAGCCTGATGTATTCTTTAATAGCTCTGGCCTGGTTAAATCCAGGTTTGTCCGGTTCAGTTTTTAAATGAACTTCAGTATAGAAATTTTTAAGGTTATCATATTCTGTTTCAGAGATAAGAATTCCTTTTTCGATCCCTGGCTTATAATCTTTCAGGTCTTTCGGAATATATCCTTTTACGAGGAAGGGATTACCATAATTGATCAGCTGGGCTGCAATTCCTGCAGAAACCGGATTCGTAAGACCAGGATAGAGATATTTATACTTCAGATCCACATCTGTTTTCCCTGCTCCCACTGAAGAATGGAAATATTCGTTAAGCGACTTATCTATGGTCTGATTATCCAGTGTCACCTGTGCAATAAGGCTGTCAACCGATTTTTTTAGGTAACCAGGCGTCGTAACATCTCCTTTTTTAGGGAAAATAACGAATCCCTGAGACATACTCTGCTTTGGATAATCTAATGAGAAGAAACCTGCATCCCCTTCTACAAGGCTGAAATTATTTTTAGTAAGAACATCATATTGATTAATGATCTTCTGTTTTTTAAGTTCTGCAATATTTTTTGCGGTATTGGTCACTACATTTTCCGCCATCAATACAAAATCGTTGTAGGTATCGGATGATCTTGCACTGGTCTGGAACATGATCAGTCTTGCCTGTGCTTGTGTTAAGGAGCTGATTACACTGTACATATTTCCGCTCTGATTCGCAGAAGTTCCTACGGTAACCACAATGTTGGTTTCATCCGGAACATTGGCCAGTAGATTTCCTGCAGCAGTAAGAGCCTCTCCTACCGGCTGGTATCCGCTGTTGCTGGAACAGTTCATCTCATTGGTTCTCTGATCAATGAAAGTGGTGATTTTGTTATAATCCGTGCTTAGACTGGAAGCCAGTACATTTTCACCACATGGGTTATTTTTATATAAAACAACTCCATATTTCACTCCGTTAAAATAAGAAGGCTTTTCAAACCTAAGCTGCAGGTCCTGCAGAAGGGATTTTACAATAGGTGCATAAGGTGCATTGGGAGCACTCACATCTAATGCAAAAACGATATTGATATTTTTATCTCTTTCCGTGATTTCTCTGTAACGGTTGAAGTAAATAGCTTCACCCAAAACATTGAATATATAGTTTTTGCTATAATCCAGGATGTTGGTGAAATACTTTGTCTTCAGGTCAGCAGAAGGAGCTTCATTTAGTGGTAAACTTACAGGGTAAATATTTTCAAGAGGAGTTCTCTTGTTCACTTCGGAAAGCAGTATTGCCGTTTTGCTGTCATCATCCATTCCACCAGGGTATCCTTCATGTATCCCCAGTGTAGTTTCATTAATTCCGGTATCATTTTTAAGCTTAATGGCAGAACGCTCACCCCATGCAGAGATCACGTTGGCACTTACCCATCCGTACAGATTGGTACTGATGCTGTCTATGTCAATGGAAGGTTTCTTACCCACTAAAAAACGCTTATTGTTTTCCGCCTGTTTGTAGACGTAAACCATCTGCCCGTTAGGAATTTTAACATTAGCTGCTTCTATAAGACTTGGCGAATTGAACACCATAATGGAGTCATTCTTATAGTATCTTTCCGAGCTTCGGATCACTTCACTGTTATTAGGAACAACAGCCACTCTTACCGGGTAACCTGTCTGTTCGCTTTTTAAGGAATTATTCCACAGAAGAAGATCAGATTCCGGAATCCACCCGTATGTTTTAATGGATTTTGGTGAAACTTTTTTCATTAAAGCATCCGGAACATATTCCGCCACTTTTACCATTCCATCCCTGTTTTTCAGAACCATCAGGGGTTCCAGAAATTTAACTTCCTTATAGGATTTTTCATCGCTTTTATCAAGATAAGCCGTATTTCTGGATCTGTCTGAAATCACGATCCATGGAACGGATTTTTTCGGGTACCCGTTTACGACCTTTGAGTTGTCCACTGATCCGTATTGCGACGGTTCGGGTGTTTTCTTATATGGCAGTTTCACCTGACAGCTCGTTATTAATACTGATAATCCTATGTAATATGCTGCTAGAGGAAATTTATTTTTCATCCTATTTTATTTTAATGATTGGTGTAGCCGGCCGTGCCGGATCGTATTATTTGCTTTGGTTAATGTCAACTTTCGTTACACAGTTCTGCTTATCATCCAGGTTTACTTTTACACTCTGGATCACGACGTTTTTATCAAACTGAAGACCGGCACAGTACATATAGAAGTTGTTGGCTTTGCTGTCGCTTACTTTTACCACTGTGTTTTCATTGTTACACAGATATGTATTGAGAAGATAATTGTAATGCATATTGAAACTGTTCCCGTTCGCAATCTGCTGCAGGTGGTATTTGAAATCGTCATCTACCTTTTTGTAAGCATCTTCTACCGGGATTTCGTCCTGTTCAAGAGAATTGTAGGCAGGAAGAATTTTGATCATGTGATAGATGGGCTCTTCGCTTTCTTCCGTAAGTAAGGCAACACGGTAATCCCCCGGTTTCTTATATGAATAAATAGCCATCTTCTCTTTCGCATCGGTACTTCCTGTTTCGCCAAATTTCCAGGCAAATTTTGTAGCTTCCGAAATAGCACGGAATGTAACATTCTCGTTCTGCATTGCCTGTAAAGGTGCTTCGATAGTGGTAGTCATCCTCATGGTATCTTTTACTTTCTGAGTTCTTGCAGAAACCATTACCGGGAAGGTTTTAGTGTACTTGTCATCAATAATCAGACTAATCAGATAGTAGCCCGGCTTGTTGTAAAAGTGAATCCCCGAACTCTTGTCAGAGTTCGTTCCGTCTCCAAAACTCCATCTCTTGGTTTTTGCAAACTGGGTTTTGTCCTCAAACAGAAGCGTATCTCCTACCGATAATGAGGTTGGACTTACAATTCCCACAATATCATCGGCAGAATGGATCACCTTTTTCTGCAGCCACAGCGCAACGAGAGCGGCAATGAGCAGTGTTGCGATAACACCAATAATAATGTTCTTTTTGTTTTTTTGAAAATAATTCATAGTTAAGTGATTGTGATGTGTTTTATTCCTTTAATGTTTATGTTTCTTTGTTACTGGGTCCTTGCCCTTAATGCATTCTGTCTTTCGAACAGGCGGTTCTGGGTATCTTTGAACCCAATTCTGCAATCTTCCACTTCTTTTTCAAACTTTTTTATATCTTCTGTAGTGGTAGAAATAACTTTTTTGTCATCATAGTACATTTTATAGAAATGAGAAATCTGTGTATAGCCGTCTTTACGGATATCAATAACCTGATTACTGTTGAAATAACTGGCAATTCCATTTACACCATTCATGATATTTCCCTCTTCAAAAGGTTCAGGAGCTTTATCCCTGATCCTGCTTATTCTGGCATAGGCACTGTCTACCTCCGGCTGTATCACCTTTTGCTGGCGTTCAAATTCTGCTTTTTGTTTAAGGCTTTCCAGTCCTCTTACATCTTCATCCGAGAACGGAGAATCAAAACCTTTTAAAAAGATAATTCCAAGGAATATCATGGCTGCCAAAAGCATCAGTATCAAATATAAAAACTGATAGTGTCTTTCTTTTTTAGATAGTGTAATATGACCCTGCATGTGTTTTCTTTTTTTATGTTACCTTCTTCTTCCTCCTGTAAAATTCCTTGTAGGATCCTTTCTGAGCTGGCCATTCGCTCTTTCCACCTTGTTCATACAATCGTCCAGATCTCTTAAAACAGATCTTTTTCTGTATTCTACTCCCGCAATATCACTTTTCAATGCCAGCATGGGGCCTATCTGTTTCAGCAAAACGGCATAATGCTTAAAATTATCAACACTGTCTTTGCCCATAATGAGTTTTGCATCATTGACATCATCCATAATACCGGTTTTAAGGAAGACTTCATTCTCAACCTTATTAATGCTGTATTGGTTCATCCTTTCATAGATTTTCTCTATCTGAGCCCTTAGAACATCACCACGAACCATCAGTTCTTTGTAGGCATCAGCATCTTTGGTAATCCCTTCTCTCTGTATGCTGTAGCTTTTAAAAAAGAGAAACAGGCAGGTAAAGGATACTGCTGACAAAACAGCGAAGGAAAGAATAAACTTCCAAATGCCCGCTCTGACGTCAGATTTGTTTAATTTTTTTTCCCTGTTAGAAGACATATATTTGTAATTTGTTTGGCCTGTGAAAATATAAAAAAAAAATTTTATAGGCAATACGTATTTTTCCTGAGGCTTATTCGTGAAAACCCTAATTAACTTAAGATTAATTTCAACTTTCATAAGTTTTTCCTAAATTAGACCTCTCGATTTTCAAAAACTAGCACCAAACAGAATTAAAAAAGTGAGCAAACTACTATCAAATACATTGCGGTTTTCCATTGCTGACAGTGATTTTTACTTTAAAAAGATCATGATCAAAACCCTTATGGAAAATCCATTCTATATGCTTTTGAATGACTGCAACAATGGGCATGAGCTGGTGAACAGAATCTACAGAAGACAGGAAGATGTATTTATTATAGAACTGTTTATGCCGGTATTAAGCGGGATAGAGGCTATCAAATACATCCGCAAAAACAATACGGAAACGCCAATCGTCACATATTCCAGCACCTATCAGGAAGATATGGCTGATATCCTATCCAAAATCCCCAATATCTATTACTGTGAGAAAAAAAGTACGATCATAAAAGATATTATTAAAGGCAGTGTAGCTTCTGACAGCTTTGATTATGAGCAGTATTCAAAGGAATGGGAACAACAGCCCCTCGCTGTACAAAACTATATGGAGAGGCAGAAAAAAGGCCAGGAAGAGCTTAATCCCACCGAAATACAGCTGATGAAATTCTGCTATGAAGGATACAGCAATAAGGAAATTGCAGAAAAACTAAACCTGAGCACCCGTACTATTGACACTTATATCAACAGGCTTACGGAAAAACTGGGACTGAAAACAAAACTGCATCTCATCCGTTTCTGCGTAGAAAATGGCTACTACAATTCCAGCATGTAGCCATATTTAACGTAATATTAATATAGAGGAAATATAAAAACTCTAACTCTTTACACAAAAAATTTCACCACTAATTTGCTAGTATTCAATTTTTTTAACTAAATTTGCACACCTAAAATTTAAAATTAAAAAAGGAAATGACAAAGGCAGAATTGGTAAACACCATCTCAAATAAGTTGGGAACAGAAAAGAATGAAACACAGAAAGTTGTAGAAGCTTTTATGCAGGAGATCAGGACTTCTATGTATAATGGAGATAACGTTTATCTGAGAGGTTTTGGATCTTTTATCATTAAAACAAGAGCTGCTAAAACAGGAAGAAATATTTCTAAGAACACTGCAATTGAGATTCCTGCTCACAACATTCCTGCTTTCAAACCTTCAAAATCTTTTGTGGAGAAAGTGAAAACGAAAGTCGCAGTAAAATAAAAAATTAACTGAATATTAACTAGTTACTAAAAAATTAAAATTATGCCAAGCGGAAAGAAAAGAAAAAGACACAAGGTTGCAACTCACAAAAGAAAGAAAAGAAGAAGAGCAAACAGACATAAGAAAAAATAATCTCTTTTTCCCGAGATTTACAATATAATAATATAGTTGGTGGTTCTATTTATTTAGAGTTCACCGACTATATTTTTGTTTGCAACGATAAGATTACGGGAAGAAACAACGGCTTCTGCAGATATTTTTTTAAATAATAGAGCACCTTTATTCTAAAATGCTTATATTTAGTATTATTTATCTGCTAAAAAAAACGCTGGTTTCCTATAATCTTAATAATTTTTATCTTATAACAAAATGAAGAAAGAACTAATAGTTTCGCATGAAGATGATCTTACAAAGATCGCGCTACTGGAAGACGGAAGACTATGTGAACTTCATGAGCAAGAGGACAAAAGCGAATTTATAGTTGGAGATCTGTTTGTAGGAAGAGTAAAAAAACTGGCACCCAACCTGAATGCAGCATTCGTAAACATAGGGTACGATAAGGATGCATTTCTTCATTATCAGGATCTGGGCCCTCAATACCTTACCTACAGAAAGTTTTTAAAAGATACCATTTCTAAGAAACAGAGCACTTCAAGCTTAAAAAATTTCGAAATACAACCCGAAATAGACAAAAACGGAACCGTAGACAAAGTCATTGCAAAAGACGATCTGGTTCTGCTTCAAATCACCAAGGAACCAATTTCTACAAAAGGTCCCAGGATCTCTACCCAGGTTTCACTTACAGGACGTTTTCTGGTTCTGATCCCTTTCGACAACAAAGTTTCTATTTCCAAAAAAATCAGGACTTCTGAGGAAAAAGAAAGGCTGAAAACGCTTATCGACAGCATCAAACCTGAAGGTTTCGGGGTGATCATCAGAACGGTAGCGGAAGGAAAGAAAGTGGCAGACCTGCACAATGATATGAATCAGCTGATCCAGAAATGGGAAAGCACCTTCAAAAACATCCAGAAAAGTAAAGTTCCGGCCAGGGTTTTAAGCGAAGAAGACAAAGCTTCAGCTATTTTAAGAGACAATTTCAACCAGGATTTCGTGAGCATCATCTGTGATGATGAACAGATGGTAGACGATATGCGGAATTATGTAGAAGTAATCGCTCCTGAAAAAAAGAATATTGTCCAGTTTTATAATTCCCACATTCCTCTTCTGGAATATTACAACGTAGAAAAACAGCTCAAACAGAGTTTTGGAAAGCACGTTAATATTCCTAGTTCAAAAGGCGCTTATCTTGTTATTGAGCATACGGAAGCACTGCACGTGGTTGACGTAAACTCCGGAAATAACATCACTACCGGAACCGCAGTAAACAAAGAGCACGCTCTGAAAGTAAACAAAATGGCAGCTACTGAAATTGCCAGACAGCTTCGTCTCCGCGATATGGGAGGCATCATTGTAATCGACTTCATCGATATGCAGAACCCTGAACACAGAAGGGATCTGTACGAACATCTTAAGGAAGAAATGAAAAGGGACAAAGCCCGCCACAAAATTCTTCCACCAAGTAAATTCGGGCTCATCCAGATTACCAGACAGAGAAACCGTCCGGAAAAACAGATCGAGACCAAAGAAGAAAACCCGAACAAAGACGGAGAAATTGTAGCTCCTATTGTCATCGTGGAAAGAATGGGTGAAACCCTGAGAAGCATCCTTCAGAAAGAGAAAGGAAAAATCTTCCTGCATGTACATCCGTTCGTGGAAGCCTACCTTACCAAAGGTATCAAAAGTATCCAGATGAAATGGTTTATGAAATACAAAAAATGGGTAACCATCATCCCAAGGGATTCTTTTAAATATTTAGAATACAAGATTTACAATTCCAAAAAAGAAGAATTGATTGAGTTTTCTAATTAAGACAAAATTTAAACCTCCGGAAAACCGGAGGTTTTTTCTGTTTTAAACTTAATTTATATCAACAAGAAGAGAAATAAAATATAGTAATTAAAATTGATTTTCAACCAGTTACATCTATGTAACATATATGTAATAGTCACTTTTTTTGATCCCCCGGATTCTCTTCATAAAATTGCAGAAACAAACTGTGAGATTTCAATGTTTATAAAAATATTACCCTCTATATTTCTTTAATACAAATATCTAAACAATGAAAAAAACTTTATTATTAGGGCTCATCCTGATTATCCAGAATGTGTCTGCCCAGGTTATTTCAAAAGACCTTACTTTTGCTTCAAACGGTATTTTTTCCATAGGAAACGATGATGCCTGGTCTAAAATGATCCAGAATTCAGATGGGAGCATTTATTTTACTCATAATGAAAGCAACAGCACAACAGGATTAACTGATTCTTTTTTATCAAAACTAACGCCTTACGGAACTTTGGACAATAGTTTCGGAACGAATGGAAAATATCAACTCCCCTATTACACCGATGAGAGCCAGATCAAAAAACAAGCTGACGGAAAATTTTTAGTGATCGGATTTCATTCTGATGATCCGGCGAACATCAATTATACAGATGTTACCAGATTTCTGGCTAATGGCCAGATAGATAATTCCTTTGGAAGCAATGGTACCGTTTCACTCACAAATCTAGGAGCCGACATTAATCTTCGCGGATATGGACTACTTTTTCAAAACAATAAGGTCATAGTTTACGGAGAATCCATTACCGGTTCCACTTTTAACCAATACAGAACTATTTACAGATTAAATGAAAACGGCAGTATTGACACTTCTTTTGGAAACAATGGTTCGCAGACCACCCAGGGAAAATTCATATTCGTAGATAATCAATCCAACATCATTTCTCTCAATCCCAGTACAGATGCTAACCCGAATGTGGGGCAGATTGAAAAATATAATTCCAACGGCTTGCCAATTTCAGGCTTCGGTAATAACGGAGTTTTAGTACTCTCCTTTAGCCCCGGATTCATAGGAGCAGCTTATATGGACAGCAACAATAATATCATTTACTCAAACATCAATGCAGAAATAGGCAGAATAATACCTGATGGAACTTTAGATCCTACTTTTACATTCGATCCCGCACTGCTTCCTTTCTCTACATGGATTTCAAGCATTATTGAAAAGAATGGCAATTATTATATAGGAGGAATGGCAGAAGGTGCAAATCCGGGATATTTTGTTTCCAGGCTTACTCAAAACGGTGCCATAGATCCTGTTTTTAATTATTTCGTAGAAACAGATGCTAACCTGACCGAGATTGGAGATATGATCGTCAACGACAATAATATTATTGCCAACGGATCCGGATATATCGTAAAGTACTTACTAAATCCTGCAAACTTAGCCACTGCAGACATCGTAAAAACCAATTCTGACATTTCTTTTGAAAACCCTGTTAATGAAGATTTAGTATATAGAACACAGGAGAAAATAAACAAAATCGAGATCTATTCTGCAGATGGGAAACTAGTAAAAACGATCAAAGGAAATCACACGAATGTTTCTGAACTGCTTAAAGGAGTATATACCGCAAAAACAACCTTTGAAAACGGAAAAACTATGATTAAAAAACTTATAAAAAAATAGTCAAACATACCATCGATATCTAAGATAGAATAAATTCTATATTCCCATTTTATTAATTAAACCTCTGGTTATTCCGGAGGTTTTGCTTCGAACGGCGTCGCGGAAATCCCAAGTTACTCAATGAGTAATAATTATCAAATGGTTCAGAACTCTAACGGAGAAATTTATTACATCTATAACATGGATTTTGCTACAGGAGTTACCCATGGGTTTGTATCGAAGCTTACCTACAATGGAGCTCCGGATCCGGCTTTCGGAAACAATGGAACTGTTCAGCTGGCCTCCGAGCCCTACAAAACTGATTGAATTTTATAATTAGGAAAAAACTAAACCTCTGGCAAATATGCCCGAGGTTTTATTTTATGCAAAACAGCCCTTGAAACAATTCGATTATTTAACTAAATTAGATCACAAATTTTTCACGATGAAAAAAATATATATTACTGCTCTATTCCTTCTCATCATCAGTTTATTTCATGCTCAAAACTCAACGGCAATTACCCTTTTTAATAAAAAGCTCAACGCATTTCTCAATGTCAGGGATTTTACCCTTTCAGAGGATGGAAATGAAGCTTTCTTCACCATACAAAGTCCTAATCAGGAAATCTCCCAGATAGCCTCCATTAAAAAAGATAAAAATAATTGGTCTGAACCTGAGCTGGTGTCATTCAATACTGCTTATTCTTATATGGAGCCTTTTCTGGCCGATCATGGAAACCGGTTGTACTTCGCATCGGATCGTCCGCTAGACCAGACAAAAACGGAGAAAAAAGATTTTGATATCTGGTATGTGGAAAGAAAAAATAAAAACTCTGCATGGTCTGAACCTGTTAACATGGGAAAACCTGTCAATTCTGATATGAATGAGTTCTTTCCATCCCTCTCTGATAATAAAAATTTATATTTCACCATGGATTCCCCGGCAGGAATGGGAAAAGACGATATTTATTTCTGTCAATGGGAAGGCGGCAAATATTCCCAACCGAAACTCATAGACGAAAATATCAACAGCAACGGATATGAGTTCAATGCATTTGTTTCTAAAAAAGAAGATTTTATCCTCTTCACCAAATACAATGAAAAAGGCGCACAAGGCAGCGGAGATCTTTATATATCCAGAAAAGGTTCCGATGGAAAGTGGCAGAAAGCAGAGAACCTTGGGGTTCCTATCAATACAAAGTTTATGGAGTACTGCCCCTTTTATGATGAAAAAGAAAAAGTCTTATACTTTACCAGCAAAAGAAACAGCTTATCTCCGAAAAAATTCAAAAACATTTCCGATTTTCAGCAATATATCAACGAAGGTGAAAACGGTTTAAGCAAAATTTACAAAATCCCCTTTACCCTACAATAATTTTTCTACGATGAATAAAGAACACCACTACAAAGCCACCATTGAATGGACAGGAAACAAAGGAACCGGAACCAGTGGCTACAGAAACTACGAAAGAAGCCATACCATTCAGATTGAAAACAAAACACTTATTGAAGGCTCTTCTGATCCCGCATTCCGTGGAGACAAAACAAAACACAATCCCGAAGATCTGTTTCTTTCCTCGCTTTCCTCATGTCATATGCTCTGGTATCTGCATTTCTGTTCCGAAGAGGGCATCATTGTCACTGATTATATTGATGAAGCAACCGGAATTATGGCTGAAAATTCAGATGGAAGCGGGCAATTTACATCCGTCACCTTACATCCGGCAGTCACCGTTGCCGAAGAATCAATGGTGGAAAAAGCCAGAGAATTACATCATAAGGCCGGGCAGTTTTGCTTCATTGCCAGGTCGGTTAATTTTCCGGTTAAACATATCCCCAGTGTGTTAGTTAAATAATTTTTCTTATTAAATTAAAAAGTCACATAACCTTTATTAATACAATAATTTAGCTACAATAACTCTAAAATATAGGTTCAAAAGTCCACAACAAGAGAATTATTTATCAAATAATCAATAAAATTCCAGTTTTTTAATCATTATTTATGTAAAAAATTACAATTAATTGTTATTTTTATGTAAAATGTAAAGATTTTTTTATATTTTTATATAAACAAAACTAACCATGATGAAACCGAGATTAACCATCTTTGATGAGCCGCTGCTGTATACAGAAGGCTTATCAAAACTGCTCTCCCAGAGCAAAATTTTCAATACGATTGATATTTGTAATTCTTATGAACCCCTATTTGAACAGTTAAAAGAAGCCCCTCCTGAAATCCTTGTGATAAGCTCCAATATGCTGATGCTTACCGATATTTTCAGGCTTGTAGAAGACATCACTTCAAAAGACAAAAAAATCAAGATTATTGTGATTGGCAATAGTTATGATATGGCAGACATCCGGAAGCTTTTCAACAAAGGCATAAAAAGCTATCTCGATAAAAACAGCAGGTATGATGAATTCCTGAAATCCATCAATGCATTGCTGCTCAATGAGATCTACATCTGTGACAGCGCAAAAGAAAGAATGATCAACTTTATAAGCAGTGAGGAAGGAAAACCCAATCCCCACATCAAAGAACCATTAACACGCAGAGAAATGGAGATCCTTAAACTGATATGCGACGGCTTCAGCAGCAAGGATATTTGTGAAAAACTCTTTATCAGTATCAACACTGTAGAAACCCACCGCAAAAGGATCCTCCTGAAACTAAACGCAAAAAATTCTGTAGGAATAGTAAAATATGCCTTAGAAAACCACATAATAGATTGATGAAAAAAAAATTCGCTTCCCATTCAAAAAAAATCCAAATCGAAGATTTGGATTTTTTTTGAATGGGACTGAGGTGAAGAGATTGTTGTACTGGTGGCTTCGAGGACCTAAACCGTCAATTATTCGCTTGAGATTCAAATATTTACTGTTCTTTTACTATTTCCAGTCATTTAAACACTCACACTCGTATCACCTGAGGTTATGCATCACGGCATCCCGAAAACTCATAAGTCATAATTCATAACTTATAACCCATCCATGCTCTCAAACCCTCCTACTCTCCCACTCCAAAACCGGCATTCTACTCATAATCCGGCATCTCTCCATTACTGAACAGAGACGCTCTGGAAAGATCCGTCATAGTAGAGTTGAGTTCGATAACCATTACATTTTTCTGGGATATATTGTCATTGGAGGTGTTGGTAAAGATAATCTGAGCATTATTCGGGGAGAATCTCGGATCAAAATCATTGGTTCCGAATGGTTTTTCGCTTTCTTCGGAGATATCGTACACCGCATCACTGATGAGATGATAGATGAAGATACGGGAATCCAGCTGACGATAGTTTCCGCTTCCGTCCTGGTAACCTGATACATCTCTTGTAAATACCAGCATTTGTCCGTCCACGGAGAAATTCAGGCCGCCTGCAGCCCCGGCAGTTCCTGATACAACGGTTTTTATTACACTTCCGGCCATATCAATAATATAGATTTTGGTATTGTATCCGCTGTAATCATTCGTTTTCAGGGCAATTTTACTTCCGTCATAGCTCCAGTCGCATTCGGAGATCATGCTGCCGTCCGGCGTTGTGTAGACCAGATTCAGGCCGCTGCCGTCTTTATTGATCCTGTATAATTTATTGAAATTTGAATAAATGATTTCCTGACCGTTGGTGCTCCATGCAAAATCCATTTCATAATTATTAAAACCGGCTGCCGGTACTGAAGTTACTTTAAACGGATTGGATCCATCGGGATTTGTGGTATAAATATGGGTACTTCCGCCCTCAGTCCGCAGAAATGCAACCAGTCCTGCATTATTATTTTTCCTCGGCCTCCAGCTGTTATAGGATGAGTTGGTCAACTGGAAGCTGTTTCCCTGCTGATCACTGGACATAATCACAAAGTTTCCGTTTTGTTTCCGCACATAATGATATCGGTTGGCAGGAACCATATTGGTGGTGAACTTACTGACAGAACTTAAAACTGGCGGGTGAATGCCGTCCGAAAC
The DNA here is from genome assembly GCF_900169075.1 of Chryseobacterium phocaeense. Classification (NCBI taxonomy): domain Bacteria; kingdom Pseudomonadati; phylum Bacteroidota; class Flavobacteriia; order Flavobacteriales; family Weeksellaceae; genus Chryseobacterium; species Chryseobacterium phocaeense. The sequence continues at coordinate 366,768 of NZ_LT827015.1, read as the reverse complement.
AGACACCTGCCAGAAGTAACTAACACCAAACTTCAAATTGGACAGCGAATAGTGATTCGCAGCCAAATCATTAACCTGAACCACCTGGGTATCAAGATTATTTTTAATTGTTAAACTATATCTTAAAACATCAGCTGTATCGGGATCCGTAGCGGTCCACGTCAGCTCAACATTCAAAGGCTGATTCACCGCATTATCTACCGGACTAAGCAGCTGCGGCGCAGAAGGAGGAGAATTAAGGGATTCATCGTCGTCCATTTCAAAAACAACGGTAACCACCTGATTCTGACTTTGTATATTAACACCCTGGAAATTGGTGACATAACCGGATAATTCAGCCTTTACGGAATAATTCCCGACAGGCATTGCAGCGATTTCGAAAGTTCCGTCTGTGCCGCTGAAAACAGTCTGTGTAGTGGGTGCTGTAAAAATTTTCACATTAGAAATGGGCACATTGGTGCCTCTTTTCACCACTTTTCCTTTCAATGATCCTGTCTGAGCCTGTTCTATAAGATCTTCATCACATGAAAACAGACAAAAAGTAAGGATGAATATGCTGAGTATTTTGATTAAAGTTTTCATAGTTCATGTTTTTATTTGTTTCCAAGGTAAAAATTGATTCCAAGGGCAAACCGGAGCGCCTGATCCTTTCTTTTTCCGTTCACTATTCCTTCCCAGTTATCTTTAAACCCGACATCATATTGTGAAGAAGCCCGGATTCCGGTATTGTTCCCGATCATATATTCCAGTCCGCCGCCAACCTGTGCTTTGTACTGCGGTTTGTATTTGGAAAACATGGCTCCCAATCCGCCATAGATGTACGGACTTAATCTGTATTTGGGGAACAGCAGGAATTCGAGATTAAGCTCAGGAACCACGTAATTTTTTTTCACAATATTTTTATTCTCCAGGGTGAAATAGCCTCCGCTGGCTTCAATATTGAAATTGGGACTGATAAAATATTTAACACCCAGTTTTCCGCCTGCATTCATTTCAGGATTTACATAATCATCTTTGATTTTCTGGGCTTCGATGTTGGCAAAAAGGGAAACCTTCTTTCTGTAATTTTCGGGAAACTTATTCCCTACTGTTCTGCCGGCATTTTCTTCCTGCTCTTTATTGTACTCATTGATCATCGCCTGGTAGTCCGTTAGATTTTCTGAGGCTTTCCCCCATATTTTGTCCCTGATGCCTTCAACAATCAGAGATCTTACGGCTTTTTCAATAGCCTCAGTCACCGCAAGCTGTACCGGTTCATTCTGGGTAAGCCCCACTTCCGCTTCCAGCAGCCTTTCGGTATCGATATATCTGAAAAAACTTCCGTTCACGCTGGTAGAAAGAATGGTTTTGGAAGTATAAACGGTTTTGAGAATCTCACCGTTAAGCGTAGAAACAGCCCGTAAATAAATCGTGATCCTATCCTGACGGTACTGCGTGGAAGCACCTATTCCGAAGTACCTCGCGCCGAGACCACCTGTAAGGACATTGCTGTCATAGGAAATCACACCGCCTTCGAGGAGAATTCCTGCATAGAGAAGGGGCGGAAGCGACTGGCTGTTTTTGTCGGCGTCTTTCATATATTCCTGTCTGGTAGACCGGATGATCTGTCTTTCGTTCAAAAGATTGGCAATATTTTCCCTTTCAATGGGGATAAACCACCGGCTGTCTTCCAGTGCTTTGATCAGAATGGTAGTAGTTCCCTGCGGAACAGCCGTACTCCAGTTATTCCCGTTTTCCGACGGCTTGTATTGACCGGTCTGGTCCCTGAATTTGTAAACGCCGATGACAATTTTTTCTTTGGGAAGAGGAAGGTTCCTCAGTTCTGCAGTAGAGGGCGTAAGTTCCCCCATTGTGGATCTCCCGGGATCGGAAGGAAGCCCCAGGATCGAGCTGCAGGCCTGCATGAGGCATAGCAGGAATGTACAGAAAAAAATTCTGGTGTAAGTGTAAGTTTTCATGATAAGTTTGGTTATTGAGTTAGTTTTTATTTTGGAATAACGATCTCGGACTGATCGCCTGAACTGGTATCCAAAATGTTGATCAAAAGTCCCTGGGCTGTAGTAGTAATCTGCAGATAAAGTGATCCGAAAAGATAATTTCCGGGCTTTATACTGCCCTCCCCGAACTGATCTTCAAATAATTTCCTGGACAGCTCACTCAGCACCTGCCTGTTCAAACTCTGGCTGAAACTGTCAAGGGAATTAATGCCATCAAGCAAACTGCTGTAATCATCTTTGTCATCAAACTGATTCTGAGCATTTGCCGAACTTAAAAGCCACTGGTAATTAAAAGTATCACCACCGAATGCAGGATTAACGGGCTTATAGACGAGCTGCTGGGATTTTCCGGAGAAAATACCCGCAATAAAGGTCAAAATAATGATAAAAGTTTTCATGGCGGACGTTTTTAGTAAATGAATTCATTTTTAATAAGGTTTTTCTTTGCATTAAATTCTTTGATATATTTTAAGCCGGCTGCCAGCTGTTCTTTCAGATAATCTTCGTTGGGATTGGTCATAAAGCTGTAAATAACCTTATCGTCAATCTGGATGCTGATCTGGCCGCTGGTTCCGCGGAGAGGAAGTTCGGAGATGGTGACTGCACCGGAGCTTTTGTCAGGGAGCTGGCTGTACTGAAGATAAAAGAGATCATAAAAATCTTTTCCAACCTTGGTTTTGGTCTCATCAATCGTAAGCCCCTTCAGTTCAAATACTGCATCTTCTTCCACTTTAGCTGTTTTCTTTCTAAACAGATCGGTATTCAGTTCTAGACTGTCCTTTGCGATCAGCTTTTGTGTTTCTTCATCTTTCACATAGAGGAAGGCTTTCAAAGCGTCTTTCTGCTCAAGAGTTACATTGATTTCCGATAAAACTTTCACTTCGTTGGGATTGATGGAAAACTTCCCGCCCTGCTGGTTATTGGAAAGGTTTCCTGCACTTCCTTTTTTAATAGAGATCAGAAGGTAATTAAGTTCTTTATACACTGCAGTATTGTTGGTGACTACTGCTTTGAGCCTGATCTGATTTTCAAGGACACTGCTTTCGATCCTGGCCGTTACTTTTTTATCTTCCTGCCCGTCAACTGCTGCAGACAGGAAGATAAATAAAGTACACAGTTTCAGGGAATATGAAAGTTTCATCATCTGAATTTTAATAGTTTCTCATGAAAATGGTCTTGTTGTCACCTTTTACATTGATCTGCATTCCGTCTGAAACACTGTTGCTTCCGGTAATATCAATAATATTGTTATTTCCCTGTGCAGTAACGGCTGTTTTGGTTTCTTTATCTGTAAAAGAATTGATAAAATAAAGCGAATTATAATCTCCGAACTGCTGTACGGCAATGTTTGTTCTTGCATTAACAGAAAGCTCTGCGTTATTATGATCTCCGAGCTGAATGACACCGGAACCGAAAACCTGCTGTTCTGTCTGTTGTTTTACCAGGAGATTAAGAACCGTATCGCTGTTGATCTTGTCCCAGTCTATCTGCTGTGCCTGCAGGCAGGCTGCGGCGAAAAGTGTAAAGGCACCCCATTCCGGTTTAAACATGGTATTAATTGTTTAAAGTATTTCAAGACTATTCTGAAAAACACACCCGGCAGATAGAAATATAAAATCCGGTTTCCGGGTATGTCCTATCATGAAAAGCTTAAAAAAGGAGAAAACCTCAGCTTCTCCTTTTTATTCCTTGATTACAGTCATTATTAGTTGGATTGGATTACAGTCATTGAATTTCCGTTACCCATCTGGGTTCCTACATGGATGTGGGAATCTCCGCTCTGGGCCACCCAGCTAAAGTTATTGTTACCCATCTGAACATCTACAGCGGTATTGGAATCTCCCAGCTGGATCTGATATAGCTGATTGCTGTTTCCCAGCTGTACACCAATAGCAGTATTATCATCACCCACCTGAACAGAAGCCGCAATATTATCATTACCTCCCTGATCGTGTGTGGCACTGTTATCATTGCCATCCTGATACTGTACTAAAAGGTTATCATTACCGACCTGAAGCCCGCTTGCTTCATTTCTTCTGCCAAGCTGTACCTGGTAGGCATCGTTTCCGTCACCAATCTGCATTGCGGAAGCATCATTTCTTCTTCCATCCTGATACTGTATTACTGCGTTTCCTGTTCCCAGCTGCATGGAAGAGGTTTCATTTCTTCTTCCAATCTGGGTCTGCTCTGTAGAGTTAAAAGCACCCAGCTGCCAGGTTACTGCAGAGTTTCTGTTTCCCTGCTGGCTTACCTCATTGGTATTTCCGAGACCCGCCTGGTCTACATCAATGGAGTTTCTGTTACCGATACTTTCAGCGGTGTTCACATTCAGGGCTCCTACCTGATCAATGTCTGCCGTATTACGGTTTCCATCCTGGGTAAGGCTGTTGATATTTAAAAAACCTGTCTGATTGACAGTAGCGGTATTCAAGTTTCCAATCTGGGCAGTAAGATCAATATTTGATTGTGCGAAGCTGAAACTCATGGCCATTAGTGTACATACACCTGTAATAAAGTTTTTCATTTTGGTAAAAATTAATTGGTTAATAGTAGGACAAAGGTAGAAGCTAAAGCAAAATGAAAAACCACGGCTAAAGTGTAAATTTTCAAAATCACGGTTTACCGTTTTGGAAGTAACTGTTTACCGTGTTTTCAATATCACGAATTTCAGTTACGTAAAAATACGGTTTTTTATTTTTGATTTTCAACACTATACATCAAATAACTCTAATTTATCGCACAAAAAATTCATCAATCTTTTAATTTTTAATCTTTAATCAGTTAGATCTATTAATCACTACTCAATGGTTAATTAATGTTAATGCCTGTTCTTTTCTTCACTATATATTGCTAAATTTGAAGTATGGAAAGTTTTGGAAAAGATTTATTGCGGAAAATAACCAATGTGGAACTGCCGGGGATCAATGCCCACGGTGTATTTTCACCTCCTTCCCGACCTGTATTCACCTATGATGAAGTGCTGGCAAAAAATCCAAAATTTGCGGCGGTCAATATTGTCTTGTATTTAAAAGACAATGAATGGTATTTCCCTTTAATCCAGAGAACCATCAACGAGCATGACCGTCACAGCGGGCAGATCTCTCTCCCAGGCGGAAAACGTGAGGAAATGGACAGGGATTTTGCTGAAACGGCGGTACGTGAAACCTCGGAAGAAATTGGAATAGATAAACATTATATCCGGGTGATCCGTCAAATGTCTCCTATCTATATCCCACCGAGCAATTTTTATGTATATCCATATATTTCATATACCAAGAAGAATCCGCTTTTCGTTCTTCAGCAGAGCGAAGCCGTGGAAACCATAGAATTTCCCATCACTTCTTTCCTCAACCTGCCGGATAGTCCTGAAATGATGGCACTGCCCGGGGCCGCAGGTCATGAAGTTCCGGTCATTAATTTCAACGGATATATTATCTGGGGAGCTACAGCAATGATCCTGAGCGAGTTTAGCCAGTTGCTGAAAAAAATGTAACTTTGCACTACCGTGTTTAATTGAGAGATGGCGAAGAAAAATATTTTCACCGATGCATTCGGAACACCTTATTTTTTAAAAAGGTTTATTATTTTTATTTTGGGGGTTGTGTCTTACAGAAGATTCAACGGCTTTAATAAATTAAAGATAACCGGTACGGAGCACCTTGTGGATCTGCCGGATTCTAATGTGCTTTTTGTATCCAATCATCAAACCTATTTTGCAGATGTGGCAGCCATGTATCATGCATTCTGTGCGGTGAACAACGGATATCTGGATACTATAAAGAACCCGATCTATCTGCTCAATCCAAAGATCGATTTTTATTATGTGGCAGCAGAAGAAACCATGAATAAGGGAATTCTTCCCAAGATCTTCAAGATCGCTGGTGCTGTGACGGTAAAAAGAACATGGAGAGCAGAAGGAAAAAATGTCAACAGAATGGTAGACCTTACCGAGGTTGACAATATTATGAAAGCTCTGGACAACGGCTGGGTAGCTACTTTCCCTCAAGGTACTACTTCCGCTTTTGCACAGGGACGAAGAGGAACCGCCAAACTCGTCAAAAACCAGCGCCCTATCGTGATCCCGATCAAGATCAACGGTTTCAGAAGGGCATTTGACAAAAAAGGTCTCCGTGTAAAGGTTACAGGCGTAAAACCTACCATGGAATTCAAAGCTCCTCTGGATATAGATTACGACAATGAAAAAGCGCCTGAAATTCTATTGAAGATCATGACTGCCATAGAGCAGACGGAAGACTTCAATGTACTGCACAATTATGATGAAGAACTTAAAGCTAAAAAATTAGATCAAAAGGATTCAAATCATTAAAGTAAGTAAAATTATGAACAAAATATTAGGGATCATATTCGCGGTCATAGTATTAGTTTCGTGTAACAGTCAAAAAGTATATTCAGACTTTGATATAAGCTTTTCCAGAAGCGGAGGTTATGCCCCGGTCTATGAAAATTTGCTGATCAAAGGTAATAATGCCCACTACTCCTTTGAAGGCCAGGGAAAGAAATACAAACAGGATTTCAAGATCACCAATGAAGATCTGAAAAAACTGGATCAGACGCTTTCCCAGAATAATTTCAGAAGGATACAGGAAGACCGTAAAAAGCTGTATGATAATGTAAGTACTTCCATCAACATCAAGAAAGGCCCGAATGAAGGCAGCAAGACTGATGCAAGTATGATCATGCCGAACTTTACGACAAACTGGAATAATATCGTGAATGCTTTCCAGGAGATCATTAATAATAATGTAAAAAAACAGTAAATACAATTGAAAACCCACTTCATTGCTATAGGCGGAAGCGCCATGCATAACCTTGCTATTGCTTTAAAAGACAAAGGATACCAGGTGACCGGTTCAGATGATGCTATTTTTGAGCCTTCGAAGTCCAGACTGGAAAAGAAAGGTATTTTACCCCAGGAAATGGGCTGGTTCCCGGAAAAGATCACTGCCGATATCGATGCGGTTATCCTCGGAATGCATGCACATCAGGATAATCCTGAGCTGGCAAGAGCAAAAGAGCTGGGTTTGAAGATTTATTCATACCCTGAGTTTCTTTACGAGCAATCGAAAAACAAAACAAGAGTAGTCATTGCCGGTTCACACGGAAAAACAACAATTACTTCCATGATCCTTCATGTGCTTAATTTTCACCAGAAAGACGTAGACTTTATGGTAGGAGCACAGCTGGAAGGCTTCGACTGTATGGTAAAACTCACCCAGGACAATGATTTTATGGTGCTGGAAGGAGATGAATACCTTTCCTCACCTATTGATCTGCGTTCCAAGTTTCTTCTGTATCAGCCGAATATTGCTTTAATGAGCGGTATCGCATGGGACCATATCAATGTTTTTAAAACCTTCGATGATTATATAGATCAGTTCAGAAAATTCGTGGCAAGCATTACTCCCGGCGGAGTTTTGGTATACAATGAAGAAGATGCCGAAGTGGTAAAAGTAGTGGATGCCGCTGAAAATTATTTCAGAAAAATCCCTTACAAAACCCCGGAATATGAAATCACCAACGGGAAAGTATATTTAAAAACTGAAATGGGAGATGTTCCGCTTTCTGTTTTCGGGTCTCACAATTTACTGAATATGGAAGGGGCAAGACATATCTGCCAGCAGCTGGGAATTATGGACGAAGCTTTCTATGAAGCCATTATGAGCTTTAAAGGCGCCTCAAAACGCCTTGAAAAAATAGAGAGAGAAGACCAGGGAACCTTATACAAAGATTTTGCGCACGCACCAAGTAAAGTAAAGGCAACAGTAAAAGCATTTCAGGAGCAGTTTAAAAAGGAAAAGAAATATGGGTTTCTTGAACTTCATACCTATTCAAGCCTTAATCCTGTCTTTCTGGAACAATATGACCATGCGATGGATGGATTGGATGAAGCAGTTGTTTTTTATTCCGAAGATGCTTTAAAAATCAAAAGAATGGAACCAATTTCTCCTGAATTCATTAAGGAAAAATTTAAAAATGCAGCCTTAAAAGTGTTCACCAATGCTGAAGATCTTCATGCGTACTGGAAAACTTTAGATAAAACCAACGGGGTGTTCCTGATGATGAGTTCCGGAAATTTTGGTGGGCTTGATCTGACGAAATAATTTTTAAATTTGAAAATTTAATCATTTGAAAATGTGGTGTAACCCCTGCAGTTTATAATATAAACAAACACCTTTCAGCTGGGCTGAAAGGTGTTTGTTATTTTATTTAATTCTCTGAAAATAATATTTAATCAGGTCATTAACACCATCGTTATCAATATCATCCACATTGTTTTCAAGAATCATCTGCGTTGCTGTTAATTGGGAAACGATGTAAGGATAATCATACTCTTCTTCATACCAGAATTTTTTAGATTGCGGGTCATAGGTATATTTTCTGGTTACCGTTTCATCAGGAACGCACTCATTATTTTTCCTGATAAAGTGTACCGTAGTCATGTCTCCTGACCTGAATTCATTGGTCATTTCTGCATCACAGCCTGTAGGAATACGCGTTTCTGTCTCTTTTGTAGAAGATCTGTAGGCTTCTACCTTAGTCATTTTCCATGTTCCAATCATCGTACGCTGATCATCTTGCTTTTCATCATTATTATCACTACATCCCATCATGGCAAACAGCACCAGTGGTAGAACTTTTTTCTTCATAATTTAGTTTTAAACTTCAATAGGTACAAAATTAAAATAATTTCAGCGAATTCCCTTCTGCTTCACCTATAAGATTTTTCAGGATATCTTCTGTGGACACGTCACTATAAGGATGAATAGACTGCCCGGCCCAGATACTTACAAAATCCGTATTTTCCAATGCTTTTGCAACCTTGCGAAGCTCATTGGTCAGCTTGTTCTGATAAGGATAAGGCAAAATATAATCCGAAGCCTCCATATTTTCGATAAATTTATTCTGAATACCTCTGGCATATCTCCCGGAAAAGCTTTTCGTCAAAACAATATCTTCTTCAGCCGCTTTTTTGAGCCTTTGTTTTTCAAACGGTTTCAAACCGCTTTCCAGCGATGCCAGTAAAATACTTCCAACCTGAAATCCCTGTGCTCCCAGTTCTTTTGCAGCCCTTAAGGTTTTTCCATTATAAATCCCTCCCGCATAGATAAGCGGAACTTTTGCATGATCATATACTTCAGAAAGTAAGGTCATTCCACCAATCATTGGGATATTTTCAGCATCGAAAGTTCCCCGGTGGCCGCCCGCTTCAATCCCTTGTACGCAAATGATATCGATTCCAGATTTTTCCAAAGTAACAGCCTCTTTCACCGATGTACAGGTTCCTATGAGAGTGACTCCATTCTCTTTCAGCTTTTGAATGCTTTGATCATCCAGATTTCCAAATGTAAAGCTCAGGATTTTACAGCCTTCTGCAATAATGACATCCACCTGCTCATGGTAAGTTTTAACCTTAATATCTTCAAGATCCGGAAGATTAACCTGCAGATCATTTTCCTTCGCAAGATGGGTAATAAACAGTTTCGCCTTTCCGTATTTTTCCCGTAAAACATCTGTAATTTCCGGAATGTTGTGTACAAAAATATTGACCGCAAATGGCTGATCCGTCAGTTTTCTGGTTGCTCTGATCTGCTCAACGGACTGATCCGCAGAAAGGTCCGCAATAGCGAGTGATCCCAGACATCCGGCTCTTGCAGCTGCGGCGGCCATTTGGGGTGTGCTTACACCAAACATCGGAGCCTGGATAAGCGGATATTGTATATTGAATTTTTTAGTGATGGTATCAGGCCAGAACATAGACAATTATTTTATGTAAAATGTACGAAAATCTGATGATATTTTTTAGCTGAAAATCATGATATTACTCACCGGAATTCTCTGAAGATGTTTAATTTACTACAGAAAACATAGGAAGCTTTTTATAACATTTTAGTATAAAAATCTTTGATTTTAATAAAACTCATGTGAACTTCAATGCATTCCAATAGTAAACTTAAAAATAACTTAAGTGTTAAAAAAACTTTTGTGACTTTTGTGGTTGTTTTTAACAGATGATTTGTGGTTATTTTCTGGTTAAGAATAGTGACGTGAGAAAATCTAGGCTTTCTTTCGAAGGTCTTTATAATGTTTTTTTGTTTCCGTATCGAGTTTTTCTGTCGCGTAGGAAAAGGTTGCAGAAGGCATTGTCTTTGCGTATTGATCAAGAAAGAGATATAACTTTTGATCATTTTTCTTTCCGGCTTCCCTTACCCAGCTTCCAACTGCTTTATTCACCAGCTCATTGGGATCATGAACAAGGATTTCCGCAATGGTAAAGGTATCTTCTATATCATTTTTTCTGATAAAAGCATGGGTACTTACAATAGCAGTCCTTCTTTCCCAAGGGTTTTCAGATATGGCCAACTGGTATAAGATATCACGAGGCCGGTCAACGAGATATTCACCGATGATATTCCGTGCTCCCCGGTCTACAAAGTCCCAGTTGTTCAGGCGGTCATGGCGTTTCAGATAGAGTTCAAACAGCTGTTTTTTCCTTTCTTCAGTCGTTTTTTTATTTCCGGCCTGGAAGTCCATCATGCTCACCGCACCCATTCTTACTTCATAAAAATCACTGTCCAGAAGTTTGCTAATCTCTTCCAGGGGCATGGCAGAAAACTCTTTGGCGGTATTGAAAACATCCCCGAATTTTACTCCGAAAGCTTTGGTTACTCCGTCATTTCCTTTGAAAAATTTCTCAACTTTGTTAAGCTCTTTTTCATTCCTGAACGTGGCCAGTTTTTCTATGAATTGTACTGCGGTCATGGTTTTTATCTAAAATTTAAAAAAATCTCCCGCTGATCAGGCTGATCAGGCAGATAAATGTATTAAAAAATCTGTATGATCTGCATGATCTGCGGGAGAAATAATTATAATATATTTTACTAAATATCTGCTACAGATTTCAGCATCTTCTGCTCCCATTCCGGATCTTTCGGGTCGAAGAAGAGTCTTTTCCCGGTATCTAATGAACGAACAATATTCATTTCGTCTTCCGTAAGCTCAAAATCAAAAACATTGAAGTTTTCTTCAATTCTCGAAGGAGTCACAGATTTAGGAATCACCACAAACCCTTCCTGCAGGTGCCATCTTAAGATTACCTGTGCAACTGTTTTTCCATATTTTTCAGCAACTGCTTTTGTTTAAAAGATCTGCATTTCCGTTTCCAAGCGGGCTCCATGGTTGTGTGATGATGTTGTTTTCCCTGTCATATACCTGCAGTTCCTTCTGCTGGAACACCGGGTGAAGTTCAATCTGGTTAATTACCGGAAGAACCTTTGAGTTTGCTTTTAATTCCTCTAATTTCTCCACCGTAAAATTACATACCCCAATTGCTTTGATTTTTCCTTCATGATATAATTCTTCCAGAGCTTTCCATGTTCCGATAAAGTCACCGTACGGCCAGTGGATGAGGTACATATCCAAATAGTCCATCTGCAATCTGTCCAGTGTTCTCTGGAATGCTTTTTTTGCCTGCTCATACCCGTGGTCCTGAACCCATACTTTTGAAGTGATAAACAGCTCGTCCCTGTTCACACCGCTGTCTTTCACAGCCTGGCCAACTGCCGTTTCATTCTGGTAAATTGCTGCAGTATCAATCATCCTGTATCCGGTATGAATTGCTTTTATTACTGCTTTTTCGCATTCAGCCAGGTTTTCCATCTGCCATACTCCAAAACCTAAAGCAGGAATATCCATCCCATTATTTAAAGTCACCACAGGCTGTCCTGCGTACGTTTTCTTTTGCATATTATTTAATTTAATGTTTAAAATTTATCTAGAGACTAACAAATTTCCGATAAAAAAACGAAATTCCTGCTTACCATTTTTACTGTTTTTATATGTACTTTTAACTACACTGGCCTTTTAATTCTTTAAAAATATTCACAGTACTCCACTTTCTAACTTCTAATTTCTAACATCTAACTTCTAAGATCTATTCCTTATTTTTGCAAAAACTCAAAACAATGTCATACCAGATCAGACCCGCCACTGCCGAAGACCACCCAAGGATTATGGAAATCTGGGAATCCGCAGTAAAAGCCACGCATGATTTTCTTGCAGAAGAAGATTTTACTTATTTTAAAGAAGTAATTCCCAGGGATTACCTTCCGAACCTGGAAGTCTATTTAATTACGGAAAACAATGATGCCAAAGGTTTTGCTTCTGTAGCAGAGGGCAATCTGGAAATGCTTTTCATTCATAATGATGCACGGGGAAAAGGACTCGGCAAAAAGCTTTACGAATTTATGAAGGAAGCAACAGGGCTTACCAAAGTAGATGTGAACGAACAGAATCCACAAGCCATCGGGTTTTACGAAAAAATGGGCTTTAAGAAAATTGGAAGATCGGAAAAAGATGGCTCAGGAAAAGATTATCCCCTAATTCATATGAGTCTTTAATGGATAAATTCACTTTCCGCAAACTGGATTCCGGTTCGGATATTCCTTATGAACTCTTGCTCCTTGCAGATGAAACCGCAGAAGCTATTGACAGATATATTTTCGATTCTGTTATTTATATTTTAAATGACGGCGATGAAGATATCGCCGTATTTGCGTTGCACCCAAACAGTAAGACAGAATTGGAGATTAAAAATATAGCGGTTACTGAAAAGTACAGAAACCAGGGAATCGGTAGTGTCCTGATTGATAAATCAAAGAAAATAGCGGCTGAAATCGGCTATACGGTTTTAAGTGTCGGCACTTCTGACACCGGTTTTCAACAGATCCGGTTTTATGAAAAGAATGGTTTTATAAAAAAGGGAATACGTAAAGACTTTTTTACAGAAAATTACCCATTCCCCATTTATGAAAACGGCTTACAGATGCGCGACATGATCATTCTTACCCATGACCTTTCTGAATAATCCTTTGATATGATCTATCTCGGATTGATAGTTGGTTTTCTTTCTGCATCCGAAATATAGCGTGTTTTCCAGCTTTTTTTCTCCTTCCCAGACCAACTTAATTTCTCCGCTTTCTATTTCATTTTTACACAGGAAATTAGGGATAACGGCCAGACCGGTTCCTCCTTTCAGGCAGCGGATGATGGAATTCAGATTCGGTACTATATAGTTTGGACGGAAGTTAGGTTTATGTCCGAAATTCATAATCCAGAACTGAAATAAATGTTCCATATCTCCCGTGGTTCCGTACCATTTCTCCTGTTTCAGCCATTCTTCCACATGTTCCGTTCCTTTGGTAGCTACCGTTTCCTGAAAGCTTTCCAGGTCTACGTCCTTTCCACCTACCAGAATGATCTGTTCAGATGAAAATGCTTCGTGCTCTATATTCGGTGAAACGCCTTTTTTGGGGGTAATGATCAGATCCAGGATTCCCTTATCCAGCTGATCCAGCATTTCCGGATATTCACCAAAACTGATGATCAGGTTAAAAGGAAGTGTGGAAACGTACTGCTCCAAAGTAGTCTGAAAGGTTTCAAAGCACATCCCTACACTGATGGTCGGTGTGAGCTTTTCCGTAGATTTCTGAAAATTTTTCTCTACATCTTCCAGCTTGGAAATAGGTTCGGAAACAGCATTGAATAAAACTTTTCCTCTTTCCGTCGGGATCATTTTCCTTCCGGTCCTGTCGAATAATTTATAGCCTACGTAGGCTTCAAGGGAACTCAGGTGAAGACTCACGCCTGGCTGTGAAATAAACAGGGAATCTGCTGCACCTGTGAGGGTTCCGGTTTTATATATCGCTTTAAAAGTGCGGTACCATTCTAAATTGACCATAACTTTAATTATAAATATTCTGATACAAAATTACAAAATAATTATAATACTGATGTATTTTCATTCCTCAGAAAAGCTGCATAATAATCCGGAATTGCGCTTTCTTCGATTGCGAGAGCTGTTTCTTCAATCGGATAAGCAATCTGAACAATTTCAGGAAAAATCTGCTCTTCATTCATTGTGAGGATCAGATATGAAGCAAGCCGGTTATCTTCTTTGGAACGGCCCACGGAACCGCAATTCACCGCCCAGCCCATAGTTTTAAGATATTTTTTAAATGATAAATGAGTGTGTCCCATCACAATGATATCAGACCGGGATTCTTTCAGCATATCAGCAAAAACCCCATCATCCTCTGATTCGTAAAGATAGGTATCATTACTCGACAAACTCGAATGAACCAGTTGGATATTCCAGCGCTTCCTGCCTATTTTATAGTTTAATTTTAAATGAAATGGAAGCTCTGACAAAAATTTTTTATTCGTCTCTGTAATATTCTTTTTGGAATGATCAATCGCTACGAATCTTGCTTCCGTTTCTTCTTCAGAATGCTTAGATAAAGGAATTACAGGAATATTAAAAGCTATTCTTTCATCGTGGTTTCCCATCAGGCAGGGGATATTCAGATCTCTTATTTTTTCAATCACTTCATTTCCCCACGGCGCAAAATCTACAAGATCTCCCAGACAGAACTTCTGCTGTATTCCTCTTTTTTGAATATCATTCAACACTGCCTCAAGCGCCGGAAGATTCCCATGCACATCACTGAAAACCGCAATTTTTACCATATCTGTTCCATTATCCATAAACAAATTTACAAGAGAGCACGAACAATGACATGAGTTCAGCATATGACATTTCACATAAAAGACAAATTTAAACTATCATTATTCTAATACTTAGCTATAATTCATCCTATTTTTATTATACAACCCCTCCTTGTAACTTTGCATCATAAAATTTAAACAATCATCAAATGAAAAAAGTATTGCTCATCAACGGAGGACAGAATTTCGGACATTCCGGAGGAAAATATAATGACACCATCGCAGAAAACACATTGGAAGTTCTTAAGAATTTCGGGAATGTAGAAATAAAAACAACCCAGGTTTCAGATGGCTATGATAAAGATGAAGAAGTAAAGAAATTTGTTTGGGCGGATTATATTATTTACCATACCCCGATCTGGTGGTTCCAGCTTCCGAATGGCCTGAAAAAATATATCGACGAAGTTTTCACTGCAGGACACGCCAAAGGAATTTATATGAGTGACGGAAGAAATGCAGAAAATCCTGAAATCAATTATGGTACAGGTGGCATGCTGGGCGGAAGAAAATACATGGTCACCACCAGCTGGAATGCTCCCAAAACAGCCTTCACGCTTCCCGGAGAATTTTTCAATGAAACCAGTGTGGATCATGGACCGTTATTTGGTTTCCATAGAATGAATGCTTTTGTTTCCCTGGAAAAAATGGAGAGTTTCCACTTCCATGACGTAGAGAAAAACGCCGATATCGAGCGTGATATGAAACTGTACCGAAAACACCTTGAACAGGTTTTCGAGAAAGAACTTAAACCTCAGCTGGTCTAATGAAAAAAGTATTTATAACAGGAGTTACCGGTTACATCGGGGGTAGTGTTGCGCAAAAGCTTTTAGAGAAAAACTACACGGTATCGGGCCTTGTCCGCAATGAAGAGGCCGCAGAAAAACTGAGACAGGCAGGCATCGAACCCATTATAGGCCATGTGCATGACCAAACAGTTTTGAAGGCTGCCATCTCCCGGACTGATGCCGTTATCCACACAGCTGATTCTGCCGATGATGCCTATACTGTCGACAGTTTTATCAATTTACTGGAAGGAAGCGGTAAAACATTTATTTTCACTTCGGGTTCCGCTATTTTCGGAGGAAAAGAAAACGGAGAAAAAAACGGATTTGTCTACACAGAAGATATTCCTTTAAATCCAAGACTGGAAATGGCTTCCAGAGTACTGATCAATGATTATGTACTTCAGTCCGCCAAAAAAGACATCAGAAGCATCGTGATTGTCCCGACCATGGTGTATGGAGAAGGTCTGGGATTGAAAAAAGACAGTATTCAGCTTCCGGCATTAATCAACTTCTCAAAAGAAAAGGGATTTGGGGTGTATTTCGGAAAAGGTGAAAATATATGGTCGAATCTTCATATTGAAGACCTGGCAGACCTGTATGTTCTCGCGCTGGAAAAAGCAAAACCGGGCTCTCTTTATTATGCAGAAAACGGTTCTTCCACCATCAGAAATCTGGCAGAAAATATAAGCAGACAATATCAATTACAACCGGCGCAGTCCGTCAGTGTGCAGGAAGCAGTTCTCACCTTTGGTGCTGCAGGCGGATATTTCGGATTTGCATCCAACAGCTTATGCAATGCTGATAAAGCACGAACAGAATTAGGCTGGAAACCACAATATCAATCAATTGAAAATTTTATTTAGTTATGAAAATCTATCTTACAGCAGTTATAAAAGCAAAAGAGGAACATCAAAAGGAAGTACTGGAAATTCTTCAGAATATGGTACAGGAAACCAGAAAAGAGGAAGCTTGTGAACTTTACAGCCTTCATCAGGGAATTGAAGATAAAAATCAATTCATTTTCTATGAGATCTGGGCAAGCGAAGAAGGACTGGCACAGCATAATCAGCAGCCATACATTCAGGCTTTCGGAGCGATTATTGATGAAAAATTACAGGAACAGCCACAAATTTATACCACTCACATTCTTTGATATGAAAAAACTAGCATTTCTATTGTTAACCCTATTCAGTATAGGATTTATCCATGCACAACACCAAAAATCTAAAAATATGAAAAAGAAAATTTTATTTGTCGTAACCAGTCATGACAAAAAAGGAAACACCGGAGAAGATACCGGATATTATCTGGGCGAAGTTTCCCATCCATGGGAAGTTCTTCACAAAGCAGGTTATGAAATAGATTTTGTAAGCCCGAAAGGCGGAACTCCTCCTGTAGACGGATTTGATTTAAAGGATCCCGTAAACAAAGAATTCTGGGAAAACAAGGAATACAAAAATAAAATTGACCATTCCTTACAGCCTTCCCAGGTGAATCCAAACGATTACGGTACGATATTCTATGCAGGAGGCCACGGAGCGATGTGGGATTTTGCCGATAATACGGAACTGGCCGCGATAGCCTCGAAAATCTATGAAAACAATGGCATTGTAGCTGGCGTTTGCCACGGCCCTGCTGGTCTTGTCAATATTAAACTCAGCAATGGAAAATATCTGGTAGATGGCAAAAAGATCAACGCCTTCACTAATGAGGAAGAAGCCGAGGTGAAACTGACCAACGTAGTTCCGTTTCTTCTGGAAGAAAAACTGAAGGAAAGAGGCGCAAAATTTGAAAAATCAGGATTGTGGCAGAACCACGTGGTGACAGATCAAAGAGTGATCACCGGGCAGAATCCTCAGTCTGCGAAAAGTGTGGGGGAAGCTATTTTAAAGGAACTTAGCAAATAATTTTTTTAACCACAAAAGGTGTAAAAATTTTAACACTTTAGTGATTTGAAAGTTTAATATCAGAATGCGTAGAAGCTCACTTAAGTTTTTAAAAAATCAAAGATTTTTATGCAATACATCTGTGAAAATCTGCGCCATCTGTGGGAAAATAAAACTAAAAACTTTGAATATTTACACTTATGTAAAGCTTATTAAATATTTTCTTAACCATTAAGAACAGTTTAAGTTGTTAAGAATATTAAGTTTAGCGTTGCCTTAAGCTTTGTTACTGATACAAAATCTATAGTTTTTTTCTAAACCATTCTTACCTCCTTAAAAACCTTAATACTTTAAAGCTATTATCTAAATCACTTAAAATTTACATCAACATTCAATTCAAAACAAAAAAATGGAATACAGAAAATTAGGAAATACGGAACTGGAACTGTCTGCAATTACCCACGGAGCCTTTGCTATCGGCGGGAATATGTGGGGCGGAAATGAGAAACAGGATTCCATCAATTCAATTCACGCTTCTTTGGATCACGGCGTAACTTCTATTGACACGGCACCTTTTTACGGTTTCGGGCTCAGCGAAGAAATGATCGGCGAAGCCATTAAAGGAAAAGACCGTTCAAAAATCCAGTTACTGACGAAGTTCGGGCTCGTTTGGGACGGCAGCAACAATGGAAAAGGCGAATTCTTTTTTGATGCTGAAGATGAAGGAAAAATTCTTCCTGTTTACAAATATGCTTCAAAAGCCAATGTCATCAAGGAAGTGGAAGAAAGCCTGAAAAGACTGGGAACAGATTATATTGATCTTTTGCAGCTTCACTGGCCGGACAGCACAACACCGATCTGCGAAACAATGGAAGCCATGGAAGTCCTTATCCAGCAGGGAAAAATCCTTGCAGCCGGAGTCAGTAATTATTCGGTTCCGCAAATGCAGGAAGGTAACAGAACCCTCCATCTGGCCAGCAACCAGGTGGCGTACAGTATGCTGAACAGAGCTATTGAAAATGATCTTGTCCCTTATTCTTTGGAAAACAATTCAGGAATTATTGTGTACAGCCCAATGGAAAGAGGGCTTCTCACCGGAAAATACTTCAAGGACAATAAGCTGAAAGATAATGACCACAGAAACGGCTATTTCTCACAGTTTGATCTACATAAAGTAAAATCTTTCCTTGAAAAAATAGAACCTGTTGCAAAAGAAAAAGGAGCTACACTTTCACAACTGGTATTACGCTGGACTACCTTACAGCCAGCCATTACAGTAGTTTTAGCGGGAGCCAGAAATGCGCAGCAGGCTATAGAAAACGCTCAGGCCATGTCCATTGAACTTTCTCAGGACGAGCTGAATTTCATCAATACAGCACTCAGCGAAATTTAATATCATATCATCAGTAAGCTGTTTACGATAAACCGTTTACTGATTTTCTCTTTTAACCTCATAAAAATGAAAAATAATCTGATCAGAATGTTCGGGTTGGTTATTCTATTGACCTTCAACAACCTTTCCTTAAAGGCACAAAACCTGAGCATCAACCCTGACGATACATCCTGGTATCCTTCTGCATACGGAGCCCATGACGAAATAGGAGCCGCCAATCTGCTGACTCCGGAAGTGGTAAAGCAAGCCATAGGATTAGTAAAACAGGGAAAAACCATTCCCTTAGCTGTGGCCATCGATAAAAACCTTCCCGCTTTCAGACACAGAAGTTTTAATCTGTATAATATCCAGCCCGGTGAGCAGGGAGGAAAAAGCCTTGGACCGAATAAATTCACATTCAATGATGAGCTTGTCAACGGATGGACCGGAGTAGGAACCCAGCTGAACGGCATAGGCCATATCGGAATTGACAATACTTACTACAACGGAAATAAAGCCGTTGATTTTGTAACCGTGGAAGGTGTAAAGAAATTAGGGATTGAGAAAGTTCCTCCGTTTGTTACCCGCGGTGTGGTTCTGGATATGACTGCTCACTATGGAAAACCTGTTGTTCCGGGAGGTACAGAATTTACGACAGCGGATATCAAAGTCGTTTTAAAGAAACAGGGAATCACGCTTAGAAAGGGAGATGTTGTTCTGTTCAATACCGGATGGCTGGAACTGATTGGGAAAGACAATCAGAAATTCCTGGAAACAGAACCCGGAATCGGGATGGAAGCGGCACAATGGCTTGCTGAGCAGGGAATTGTTGCGTTCGGAGGTGATACCTGGGCATCAGAAGTATATCCTAATCCGAAATCTAAGGAAGGATTTCCTATCAACCAGTTTATGCTGGCCAAAAAAGGAATTTATAATCTTGAACTGATCGACAGCCGAGCACTGGTAAAGAAAAAGATCTGGGAGTTTTTATTTGTCCTGGGACAGCCTTTGTATACCGGATCTACACAGGTGAACATCAATCCTGTTGCTATTTACTAAAATATTCAGCATTACAAAAAAGAGTCTTCAAAAAAAATGAAGGCTCTTCCCGTTAATAACGTTCTAAACAAAAAACTATCTTGGAACTTCCAGATGAGTACTTATGGCAATTCTGTTCCACGCATTGATGGTTACAATAGCCATAATGATCTGGGAGATCGCAGCATCATCAAAATATTGCTTTGCCTTCTGAAATGTTTCTTCTGTAAGTCCCTTATCGCTGATCAGCGTAATTTCTTCCGTCATGGCCAGCAGAACCTGTTCTTCCTCCGTGAAAAGATCTTTCGCTTCTCTCCACCCGTCAAGGATGAAAATTCTCTGCATACTTTCTCCGTATTTAATGGCATCTTTGCTGTGCATATCCAGGCAGTAAGCACATTTGTTGATCTGTGAAGCTCTGAGCTTAATTAATTCCTTCTGAATGTGGTTTAAAGAAATGGTCTGAAGGTATCCTTCCAGTCCAAGCATAGCTTTGTAAGCTGCTGAATCTACTTTGGCAATATCTAATCTTGCGCTCATACTATTATTTATTTATGGGTTAAATGATCAATACTAAAAAAATATTTTGGCTGAACCGCCAGTAAAAATGCGGCTGCGCTTCCTACCCACACCGAGTAGTCAAAGGGAGCCTTAACTCCTAATGCGAAGGTCATTGAAAAGGCAAAAATCAACAGCAGAAAACCTGCGCCATATGCTCCCAGTTTAGTCTTCCAGCCTAAAAGGAGCATTACAGGAAATAAGATTTCAAAAAAAGTTGCCGCATACGCTGAAACAACGCTCATGGATTCCGGAAGAAAAAAAGTAAGTTTTCTTGTATAGGCTTCAAAATTGGCCCAGTTTCCCCAGGCAGAGTTCGCACCCCAGAAACCGAATCGGTCCGCCACTGCTGAAAGCATGGTCACCGCGATGGCAAGTCTTAAAAATAGCTGCGGAAACCTGATATTTTGGTCTGTCATGATATTGGCTTTTAATTACATGACAAATTTCCGACTTATAATCGTTAAAAATCTTAAACTGGTTTAAGAACGTAATTTTGCCCTGATTTCACTCAGGTATTCCGGGGTAAGATTCAGAAAAGAAGCAATTAAATACTGTGGAATCCGTTGAATAAACCATGGATACAAGGTACTGAAATGTACATACAGTTCTTCCCTGGACATCTCATATAAATAACGGATTCTCCGCTCTGAAGCGGCATAAGCTCTTTGGTAGATCATTCTGAAATACCGTTCCATCACGGGATGCTTCTGCAGAAGAAGTTCCTGCTGCTGAAGATCAATAACGAGGATGCTGGAACGCTCCACAGCCTGGATAGAAAAATCGGACGGAATCTGTCTTTCATACGCGAAGGTATCTGTAATCCACCAGTTTTCTATGGCAAATTCAGTGGTCTGTTCTGATCCTTTTTCATTAATAAAAAACTTTCTCAAACAGCCTGTCATTACAAAATACATGGATCTGCAGATTTCGCCGTGAAGCATCAGGTCCTGCTTTTTTTTCACTTCCATCTCTTTAAAAAAAGAACGTACTGAAGCATATTCTTCATCCGAAACCTTAACAAACTTATTTAAATGTTCTTTGAAAGTATCCATCTTTTCAATTGAATGATCAAACTTAACTTTATTTTTTTAGTTTTACAATGACAAAATAATAAATCATGGAACTCGTTGCTAAAATTCTGATTGCTGTTGTTGCACTGGAACATATCTATATCCTGTGGATGGAAATGTTCGCCTGGGAAACCAAAGGGAGAGAGGTATTCAAAGCGGCATTACCGGCTGAAATGTTTAAACCCACAAAAGGTCTGGCTGCCAATCAGGGGCTGTATAATGGTTTCCTTGCGGCAGGACTGATCTGGTCATTCCTTATTGATGATCCGAAATGGCAAACCAATGTTTCCTTATTTTTCCTGGGCTGTGTTGCGGTTGCAGGAATTTATGGAGCTGTTTCTGCTGCGAAAAAAATATTCTTTGTTCAGGCTTTGCCTGCGATATTGGCAATTATTGCCGTGCTTTTGAAGTAAATTTCAAATTTATTTTGTTGGAAATCGCAAAGACACGAGTTTTTTTCTTGTTTTGTTGTTTTAAGGCGCAAGGATTTTATCTCCGATAAAATTGAACCCTGCCCTTGTAATCAGACTGAAACTCTGCGAAAATCGTTCAGAAACTACGATTCGCAATGACGAATGCGTTCTGTCCGCAGTTTTTTGCACGCAGATTACGCAAATCGAGCAGATTTATCATAGGTACAATATCTGTAAGTATGGAATTTTAAAATAAAATCTGTATAATCTGCACAATCTGCGCGAGAAGAAAATTATTATACCCAAACTTTAGATTTAAGTTTCAAAATCGAAGATTTTCAGCTATTCCTTAATGTGTTTAGTGAGCACCCCGTCATTGCAGGGGCAAAGATTTCGTTCTGACATTGTCCAACAAAAGCTACAAAGCAGAAATTTCCAGAAGTTTCTGCTTCATGGTTTCTGGCTTCAGCATGCCTTCATGGTAGTATACCAGTTTCTGATCTTTATCAAGAATGATCCACAAAGGATAGACAGGCTGATCCTTATTTCTGGACAGCGCCAGAGCCAGCTCATGAATTCCTGAACTTCCATTCGGCAGATATCCGAACTCTTTTCCCTGAAACGTTATCTTTTCCTTCGTTTTTTCAGCTTCAAAATTGACCAGATAAAAATTGTCATTAACCAGATCTACAGCTTCTTTGTCTTTATTCAGATTATATTTCTCCATTTTACAGACTGAGCACCAGTCTGTATACAAATGGATGATGACAGGTTTCGGATCTTTTTCCATCAGGGATTCAAGATCGGAAAAAGTGCCTGTCTTCATCTGAGACAGATAAAAACAGGGCACTAACATTAAAAATAAAATAAAAATTCTCATTTCAAAGTATATTTTACCCCCAGAAAACCTCTGATCTTCTGCATAGGAGCATAGCCATATGCCGTATCAAAAGTATAATGGTTGGGATTGTTTACAGGGTCGTCCACATATTTATCAAACGGGTCAAACGGTCTCATCAATGGATCTTTCGGGGTGAAATTGAAAAGGTTTTTAATCCCGCAATATACTTCAAAGCCTGATCTGAAGCTTTTGGAAACCTGGATATTGGCCAAAGAATAAAAAGGTGAATACTCCGGACGGTAGTCATTCGGTAATACAGGAAGCCTCATCGGTCCGTAGAATTGTCCTGTAAAATCCACCGTCAGGTTATGCGGGAACTTATAGGAAAGATTATAGGTCCCACTCCACTTTGGTGCATGAAGCTGTTGTGATTTTTCAGTCTCACCGTCAAATTTCTGATATACATCAAGATAAGTCACCCCCAGATTAATGCTCAGTGGGAAATTGAAGTTGTAATCTACATTCAGTGAAGCACCCCTTGAAATTCCGTATCCGTGGAGGTTATCATAAATAATTTTATCAGGATCCGTATCAAAATCCCCTACGATCTTATTGCTGAAATAGGTGTAAAATGCAGAAGCATCCAATTGCAGCATACGGCTTCCCACCGGAATTTTCCAGATATAATTTAAATTTCCATTGACTGATCTCTCTGGCTTCAGATCAGATTTGATCACTACTTCCCGCGAGCCTGTGAGTGCCGCATGATCTTCCGTAAACAGATTCACCACCCTGAATCCGGTTCCAAAATTGAATCGTAAAGTGTGGTAAGGGTTCGGGGAAAATTTCCATGCAAATCTTGGGGAATGAACTTCGTGGTGGATCTTGTCATAATCAAAACGATATCCAACCAATAACGTATGCTTATCATTGATATCCCATTGGTCCTGAACAAAAGCTCCCCAGATCGGAGACTTCATCGGTGCATTTGTGATTCCGTCTGAAGACAAAGTTCCGGGTGTATTGTCATCATAAAATGTTCTTTTAAATGTAATTCCTCCTGTAAGATCATGCTGCCCTATTTTTTTACTCCAGTAAGTCTGTGCAAATGCTACTTTCTGAAGGGCATCATAGGGATTGCTGCCATAAAAAGAATTCTGGTCATGGTAGTTATAGGAAAACTGGGTCACAATATATTCCTTTAAAGGCCATTGATACAGTCCAAAAACTTCCGCTCTGTTGGTATAAATACTTTCACCGTATACATCACCGCTTCCACGGTAAGACTTGTTCCACTGCATCTCGCCTCCGAAACGGTCTTCATACAGATATCTCAGGGCAAAACTTGCCTGGCGGTTTTCCTTTCGCTGGAAATTCCATTTATTAAAAACAGAAATCCTGCTCTGCAATGCCGAATCGGTAAAATTGTCTTTGTTCTGATCTATTCTTTCCTTAAAACTGAAATAATTTAAACTTAACAGTGCTGCCGCATTTTTACCAACATTGAATTTTGTTGAAAGATCAAGATTATTTTCACTCCAGGTGCTGGTCATCAGATCTACACTTAATTTTGGAGCGGTCAGCGCATTTTTAGTGATAATATTGATCACGCCCCCCATGGCTTCAGAACCATAAATAGAAGAGGCCGGACCTTTTACCACCTCAATCCTGTCAACAAGGCTGTTGGGAATTCCGCTTAAACCATATACCGTTGAAAGTGAACTTACGATAGGCATTCCATCGATCAGGATCATGGTATAAGGCCCTTCCAGACCATTGATATGAATGTCTCCGGTATTACAAACGGAACAGTTCAGCTGAGGTTTTACTCCATTCACCATGGCAATGGCTTCAAAAATACTTGGAGTAGGATTTTTCTGGAAAAACTTCTGGCTGTACACCTCTACAGCAACAGGACTTTTTGACCTGCTGAACGGTTTTAAACTTCCGGTCATCACCACATCATCAATAGCATTGGTTTTCACACTTGCTTTGGGCACTGCTGCAGAATCTCTTTGTAAAGGTTGCTGTACATTCAGGCTGTCGCTTTCCTGAGCAAAACAAAAAGAGGATAAAAAAACAGAAAAAAATAGTATTCGCTTCATGAAATCAAAATTGTTAGACAAATCTAACAATTATTTTTGAATTACCAAACACCATGATAAATGTTGTTGAAATCAATTCGCGAAAAATGACTAAATTTGAGAAACTACATATAAAAGTAAAATGAGATATCATCACGCGGGAAACATCCCACCAAAAAGACATACGATTTTTAAATCACCGGAAGATAAATTTTACTATGAACAGCTTTTCGGAACAGAAGGCTTTCACGGAATTTCCTCACTGCTTTATCATATACACCGCCCAACCCAGATAAAATCCATTGGTCCGGCCAAAGATGTGACACCAAAGATTGCGGTAGAGAAAAATGTGGCTCCGAGAATGTTTAAGGGAATGAATGTAACGCCTGAGGACGATTTTATGGACAGCAGAAAGATCCTTCTGATGAACAATGACCTGAAAATGGGATTATCCAAGCCGAGAAAATCTATGGATTATTTCTATAAAAACGCTGAATGTGATGAACTTCTATACGTACACCAGGGCACCGGGATTCTGAAAACTTTTGTTGGTGACCTGGAATTTGTAACAGGTGATTATCTTATCATTCCGAGAGGAACCATTTACCAGGTGGAACTCAAATCCGAAGACACGGTGTTTTTTGTGCTTGAAAGCCACTCTCCTATTTACACACCAAAGCGTTACAGAAATGAATTCGGACAGCTGCTGGAACATTCTCCGTTCTGCGAAAGAGATATGATCGCTCCGGTTTTCAAAGAACCTGTGGACGAAAAAGGAGAATTTTTAATTAAAGTAAAAAAGGAAAACCAGATCACGGATTTCATCTACGCCACCCATCCGTTTGATGTCGTAGGCTGGGATGGCTATTTTTATCCGTATAAATTTAATATCAAGAATTTTGAACCTATTACAGGAAGAATTCACCAACCGCCGCCAATACACCAGAATTTTGAAGGCCATAATTTCGTAGTCTGCTCGTTCTGTGCCAGAATGTACGATTACCATCCATTGGCAATTCCGGCTCCATACAACCATTCAAACATCGATTCCGATGAAGTTTTATTCTATACGGAAGGTGACTTCATGAGCCGTAACCATATTGACCTGATGGACTTCACCTTACACCCTGGAGGCATCGTACACGGACCTCACCCTGGAGCTATGGAAAGAAGTATCGGAAAAAAATTCACTGAAGAATATGCCGTGATGGTAGATCCTTTCCGTCCGCTGAAAATCACTGAAGAAGCCTTAAAAGTGGAAGATCCATCCTATAAAACCTCATGGCTGGAGGAATCTGACAAAACCATGGAAGACCGTTCACAGGAATAAAAAATCACCCATAAAAATTTCATTATGTACAATTATATTAGTGCAGAAGAAGCGATATATACAGTAAAAAGCGGAAACCGCGTATTTTTCCACGGAAGTGCATGCACCCCGAATTATTTAATTGATGAGCTGGCAAGACAGTCCCATCGCCTGGAAAATGTAGAAATGGTTTCCATTACCCAGCAGGGAAACGTGGAAATAGCAAAGCCGGAATACAAGAACAGTTTCTTTGTCAACTCTCTATTTGTATCCACTCCGGTGCGGGATGCAGTGAATTCTGACCGCGGAGATTTTGTTCCCGTTTTCCTCAGTGAGATCCCTATTTTATTCAGAAAAAATATCCTGCCGCTGGATGTGGCCTTAGTAACGGTTTCTCCACCGGACAGACATGGATTCTGTACCCTTGGAACTTCTGTGGATGTGGCCAGAGCAGCTGTGGATACGGCCAAACTCATTGTTGCCATCGTCAATCCATTAATGCCGAGAACGCACGGAGACGGGATGATCCATATCAGCCGGATCCATAAGCTGGTATGGCATGAAGAGGAACTTCCTACCGTAGATTATGGTTCAAAGGTGGGTCCTGAGGAAATGCTGGTGGGAAAAAATGTGGCAGAGCTTATTGAGGACAGATCAACCTTACAGATGGGGATCGGGACCATTCCTGACGCCGTGCTTAAATGCCTGAACAATCACAAAGACCTTGGAGTTCATACGGAAATGCTGAGTGACGGGGTGATAGACCTGATCCAGAATGATGTGATCAATAATAAATATAAAGGCTACAACGATAATAAGACAATCACCAGTTTCTGTTTCGGAACAAGAAAACTGTATGATTATGTGGATGACAATACCGTTTTTGCATTCAAGGATGTAAGTGACGTCAATTTCCCGATCAATATCATGAGGAACAAAAAGATGGTAGCCATCAATTCTGCCATTGAAATAGACCTTACAGGGCAGGTTTGTGCAGATTCCATCGGAACACTTCAGTACAGCGGAATCGGAGGACAGATGGATTTTATGAGAGGAGCTGCTTTAAGTGAAGACGGAAAACCGATCATTGCCATCACTTCAAGAACCAAAAAAGGAGTTTCGAGAATCGTTCCTTTCCTTAAGCAGGGAGCAGGGGTGGTAACAACAAGAGGGCATATTCATTATGTAGTAACCGAATATGGCACAGCCTATCTTTATGGTAAAAACCTACGACAGCGAGCGCAGGAACTGATCAGTATTGCCCATCCGGACGACAGGGAAATGCTGGAAAGAGCTGCTTACGAAAGGTTTAAACAATAAAAATAATATTTTAAAGTTTATATAACATATCTCTCAAAAGTGAGGTGTGTGTTTTTATGAATAAAAACAAAATGAATCTTAATAAAACTTTAACATTTGGCAGTGTTTTTGATAAACTCATTCAAAACCAAGGAAATTGAAAACGATATATAATTCAATACGGGAAGAAGTTGAAAAACATTCTAAGGTAAGGAATTCTGTTTTGGGGAATGTGAGTGAATGGAAGAGAAGCCATTATATTATTCTTTCCGAAATTATAAAGGATGAATTATCTGAAGCTGAAGAACTAAAAGGCGGAAAAAAATTTGAAATAGGCAATACAATATCACACGTTACGTTACAGCGTTTTTTTGAAAATGATTATCAGGATAAAACCCATAATGATCTCAGGTTCCTGAAAACACTGGATAAGATCTGTATTTTCCTTGGTTATAAGGACTTAAATGATTATATACAATCTTTAAAGTTAAATAACCGCGAAAAAGAACCCGCCGGCAGCCTGGAGTTTCTTACAAAAATGGTGTATGATTACTGCGCCACCACGTTTGAGTTTTACAAAAATTTTCCGGATCATAAAACTGAAATTTTTCAGGAGCTGGTCTTTAGCGGCTCGCCATTTTTAGAAAGAACTTCACAGTTCAGCAAAGAATTATGTGAACGGGATTTTCAGCTGGTCACCAAAAACAACCGTTCCAACTATGAAGTTTTTGATATTCATCTGGTGACGGATGAACCGGATAAAAAAATACTGGAAACCCAAGAGTTCTGGAATCTTCTGTTTAAAGTAGGGGAAACCGGAGAGGAACATTTTGTGAATCAGCTCAATACCCAGATCTATTTTATCCGAAAAATAGACAATGTATGGAAGATCTGGGACAACTATAATCCCGATGCCGGAAGACTGAACAGGAAATTTGAAATAGAAAAATAAAGAAAGCCGTAGAAGTTCTACGGCTTTCCTGTTTCGAAAATATTCTTTTTTTCACTTGTTCTTTGTGATAACAAATGTAGACAACCCTTTTTATTATAAAGAAACTTAAATATACTTAAATGAACACTTCTTTAATTTTATGTTAAGTATATTTCAGGAATCCTCCCCAATATTTTCGCTATTTATAAGATTTTTGTAATTTGCATACATTAAAATAAAAGTAAAAATAGAACTATGTCAACACTTACATTTGCCGAAAAAATTGCTCAAGCTGAGAATTTTTTACCGATCAACGGTACAGATTACATTGAGTTTTATGTAGGAAATGCAAAACAGGCTGCCCATTATTATAAAACCGCTTTCGGTTTTCAGTCTGTAGCATATGCGGGTCCTGAAACAGGAGTAAGAGACCGTGCTTCTTATGTTCTTCAACAGGGGAAGATAAGATTGGTACTAACAACCGGGCTTAAATCCGAATCACCAATCAGCGAACACGTAAAAAAACACGGTGATGGAGTGAAAATTTTGGCACTTTGGGTAGATGACGCGTACCAGGCTTTCGAAGAAACTACAAAAAGAGGCGGAAAACCTTACCTGGAGCCGGTTACTTTAACAGATGACAGCGGAGAAGTGAGAATGTCCGGAATTTATACCTACGGTGAAACAGTACACATGTTCATCGAAAGAAAAAATTACACCGGAGCTTTCATGCCAGGATATGAAAAGTGGGAAAGTGACTACAATCCTGAAGAGGCAGGTTTATTATATGTAGACCACTGTGTAGGAAATGTAGACTGGAACAGAATGATCCCCACTGTGGAATGGTACGAAAAAGTAATGGGATTTGTAAACATCCTTTCTTTTGACGACAAACAGATCAATACGGAATATTCAGCTTTAATGTCTAAAGTAATGTCCAACGGAAACGGATATGCAAAATTCCCTATCAATGAGCCTGCAGAAGGTAAAAAGAAATCCCAGGTAGAAGAATATCTTGATTTCTATGAAGGAGAAGGCGTTCAGCACATTGCTGTGGCTACAAAGGATATCATCCACACCGTAACTGAACTGAAGAAGCGTGGTGTAGAGTTCCTTTCCGCTCCACCAGAGGCTTATTACGATATGGTTCCGGAAAGAGTGGGCCATATTGATGAAGATATTAAAAAATTACAGCAGTTAGGCATCCTTATTGATCATGATGAAGAAGGTTATCTGCTTCAGATCTTTACGAAGCCTGTAGAAGACCGCCCTACCCTTTTCTTCGAAATCATTGAAAGACACGGTGCACAGAGTTTTGGTGCCGGAAACTTCAAAGCATTATTCGAAGCACTGGAAAGAGAGCAAGAGCGAAGAGGAAATCTTTAATTTACAATTAAATAATAAGTTTTGTCAGGATGAACAGTCTTGACAAAACTTTTTTATAAAAGCACATATTATGAGAAAAATTTTAATCGGGATTTTATTTTTTGGAACTTTAGGGCTTAAAGCTCAGTATGGTACCCTGAATGAAATCCTTAACCGCCTGGAAGCAAGAAAAGGAATCAATCAGCATCTTGAAAGTGTAAATATTGACAACAAAAAATTTGTTTTCATCAAAGATGAGGCAGATCATACAGAAAGGGATTTCATCATCATCAAAGGAAACAATGCTACCTATGTGGAAGTTTTTGATGACAAAGCAACGGGAGAAAGCAGCTCAAATGTTTTTACAGGTGATATTGTCAGAAGAAAAAACATCATTTCCCTGCGGGCAGACAAGCTTGAAAATAAAAAAGTTCCGATGCCGGTAACCAAAACTCTGCTGCTGACCAAACAGGACGATATCCTGTATCTGATAGACGTCAATACAAAAGCCAGATGGATTGATGAAGCCTCTTATTCCAAAAAGAAATAATTCCCAAAAAATCAGGATAGCATATCTTCACAGATTTGTTATCTTACCATTTTAATTTAATTCCAAAACATTATGAAATCATTTGTAGAATATTCTTCAGATTCAGACTTTTCTATACATAATATTCCTTTCGGAGTAGCAGTTTTTAATAAAGAATATATCGGATGCTGTACAAGGATCGGAGATCAGGTTGTTGATCTTGCCACCCTGTATGACCTTGGTTATTTTGAAGACATTGAAGGATTGGGCGACAATGTTTTTGAAGCCTATACTATCAACGAGTTTATCGAATTGGGAAAACCGACCACCAACGCAGTCCGCGCCAGAATTCAGGAAATCCTTCAGGAAGGTTCTGCTTTGTCCAAGGATGAAAAAACCATCGAGGATGCATTCTATGACCTGGATAAAGTAAAAATGATGATGCCTGTACACATCCCGAATTATACCGATTTTTACAGCAGCATCGAGCATGCCACGAATGTAGGAAAAATGTTCCGCGATCCTGCCAATGCACTTCTTCCCAACTGGAAACACCTTCCGGTAGGCTATCACGGAAGAGCTTCCTCTATTGTGGTTTCAGGAACAGATATTAACCGTCCGAAAGGCCAGACCAAACCTGCAGATGCAGAAAAACCGCTATTCGGACCAAGCAAGCAGTTGGATTTTGAGCTGGAAATGGCTTTCATCATCAACAAGAATACGGAAATGGGCGAAAGCATCTCTACAAAAGACGCTGAAGATGCTATTTTCGGAATGGTGGTATTCAACGACTGGTCAGCAAGAGATATCCAGGCCTGGGAATATGTTCCACTGGGGCCGTTCCTTGCCAAGAACTTTGGTTCATCCATTTCTCCTTGGGTCGTTACCCTTGAAGCCCTTGAACCCTTCAGAACCGCTTCTCCAAAACAGGATCCTGAAGTTTTAGACTATTTAAAATTTGAAGGCGATAAAAATTATGATATCAACCTTGAAGTCTATATCCAGCCCGAAAATGGTGAAGAAAACCTTGTTTGCGAAAGCAATTACAAACATATGTACTGGAATATGACCCAGCAGTTAGCCCATCATACCGTAAACGGCTGTAATGTGGAGGTTGGCGATATGTATGCCAGCGGAACCATTTCAGGTAGTGATCCAAAATCTTTCGGATCTATGCTGGAATTAACCTGGAGAGGGCAAAATCCGCTACAGCTAAGCAACGGCCAGGAAAGAAAGTTCATTGAAGATAATGATACCGTTACGATGAAAGCCTGGGCAGAAAAAGACGGAGTAAGAGTAGGCTTTGGTGAAGTTTCCGGAAAAATTATTCCAACGGTTTAATATCTTTAACCACAAAAGTCACAAAAGATTTTATGATTACACAGTCATATTTAACTGATCTGACATATAAGATAAACGGCGCCTGCATAGAAGTTCACAAAATTCTAGGCGCCGGTTTGTTGGAAAGTGTGTATCATAAATGTCTGGAAGAAGAATTCAGGTTAAGAAATATAAATTTTAAATCAGAACTGAAAGTTCCTGTGTTTTACAAAGGCAAAGAAATAAAGTGCGACTTTTTTTGTGACTTTCTTGTTGAAGATTTAATTGTTGTTGAATTAAAAGCAGTCGTTGAATTTAATGATATTCATCGTTCCCAAATTTTAAATTATATTAATTTAATGAAGAAACCCAAAGGAATCTTAGTCAATTTTAACGTAAAAAATCTGTATCATGGAGGACAGGAAACTTTTGTAAACAAATACTACAACATGCTTTTTTGAACTTAAAAAACAGCTATTCTTACTTAATAAGCTTTTGTGACTTTTGTGGTTAATTAATAAACAATGAAAACAGTAATCCCCTCCGAATTATCCCCCGTACAGCTTCAGACCATTATGCAGACCGCTGTATCACCACGCCCTATTGCACTTGCTTCAACGGTAGATAAAAACGGAACCATCAATTTATCGCCGTTCAGTTTTTTTAATATGTTCAGTACCGTTCCTCCGATATTGATTTTTTCACCATCGAGGAGAGTCCGTGACAATACCACCAAACATACGCTGGAAAATGTTCTGGAAGTTCCTGAGGTAGTGATCGGGACGGTAAATTTTCCAATTGTCCAGCAGATTTCTCTGGCTTCCACAGAATATGAAACCGGTGTGAATGAGTTTATTAAATCCGGCCTTACCATGAAAGATGCAGATCTGGTACAGCCTAAACTCATTGCAGAGTGCCCGGTGAATTTTGAATGTAAAGTTTTAGAGGTGAAATCCCTTGGGGATCAGGGTGGTGCCGGAAATCTTGTGATCTGTGAAGTGCAGAAAATCCATATCAGGGAAGAATATCTGAATGAAACCGGAAATCTGGATCAGCAAAAACTGGATATGGTAGCCCGCTTGGGAAGCAACTGGTATTCCAGAAGCAATGAGAACAGCCTTTTTGAAGTTCCGAAACCTTTGGTAACAAAAGGAATCGGGTTTGATCTTCTTCCGGATTCCATCAAATACAGCAAAGTATTTACAGGAAATGATCTGGGAATGCTCGCCAACGTTGAAATACTTCCCGCAGGTGATTTTCATGCTGATGAAAACATCCACCTGGATGCACAAAAACTATTACTTGAAAGCAGGATTGAAGAGGCCTGGACATTTCTGACAATAAAATAATTGTACAAATAAAAATAAAACCCGGTCTAATTACAGACTGGGTTTGTTATTTTTAAAATTTCCGCTGTAATTTTTCAATAAACGCTTCATCAAAATCAACTTGTTGATTTCCTCTTTGCCTTCTTAAAATACACAAATCATAATCCTTTGCGTTTAAAAAATTATCATCGTTGGAAATCGCAAGGCCGCAAGATTTTTCCTACCCGAGTGTTATAAGGCGCAAGGATTTTATCTCCGATAAAATTTCACATGGTCATTGCGAACATTAAGGAATAGCTGAAAATCTTCGATTTTCTTGCGCCTTAAATCTAACGTTTAGAAATTGGCCTTGCGTCTTTGCGCTTATCCAACTCATAATTTCTCCTCGCGCAGATTGTGCAGATCATGCAGCTTTTTTTAATAGTCAATCTACTCCTTTATTGATTTCTTATCATCTTAAACCATATTTTTCCTGATAAAATCAATACATTTTTCAGTAACCGTATTCAGGTGGTGCGGAAGTTCCTTCTCTGTCCACGGCTCCTTTGATCCGAAAGTATGATCCGCATTGTCAACCAGGAACAATTCTGAATTGGGATTAAGGATATGAAGATGCTCGGCATTTTTTACACTTACGCTTTCATCATGGGTTCCGTGGACAATCAGTACATAAGCCTTGGCCATTTCCGTCGCCCGCTCTACATCAAAACGATGAATATCCTTTTCAAAATCTTCGTAAAACTGATAATAGTGAGGCATTTCCTGTTTTGTACGGCCATTCAGCACATAATATACGCCTTCTTCTTTCCAGTTTGCGAGCGCCATATCTCTCGGAAATCGTTCTAAAGTATCAACACTGGCCAGTGTAATCAGTCCATTGATCCTTTCATCTTCATAGGTCTTGATAATGGAAATTCCTCCTCCCCTGCTATGGCCGATCAGAATGATTTTCTGGTCGTCCACATGAGGATCTTTTACAAAATGATCAATCACAACGCCAAGGTCTGAAAGCTCTTTGGAGTAATTATTATTCCCAAAAGCTTCCAGGTCCCCGAATTGATGGGGATCTTCAACAGTGGTTCCGTTATGGGAAAAATTAAATTTAACAAAGAAAAAGCCTGCAGCAGCCATCTTTTCAGCCATCAGGTTCCAGGCGCCCCAATCTTTATAGCCTTTGTAGCCATGAACAAAAATGACCAGCGGCAATTTTTCACTTGTATCCGGATAACAGGCATCGGCCAGAAAATCGCGGGTTTCCGGATTTTTCAGTTGTATATTAATCTTTTTTATTAATTCCATATAATTTTTTTAATATGATCTTAAACAGCAGTTGAATCTGATATTTTCACCTTATCGAAATATATAAAAAAATATCTACCCTAAAAAGTTATTCTTATACACAGAATTGATTTAATAGTTATAAAATTTACCTTATTTTTGTGGCATGCTGGATTTAAGAACCGTAACCGTCATGCGTTATATCCTTCCCTTAAGAGAAGGAGGCTCTCTTCCTGCTTTGGCAGAAGCTGATGATGATTTTAAATATGTGCTGAAATTCCGGGGTGCCGGCCATGGGGTAAAGATGCTGATCTCTGAACTTCTGGGCGGTAAGATTACCGAGGCTTTAGGGCTTAAAATTCCGGAACTGGTTCTCGTGAATCTGGATGTTGATTTCGGAAGAGCAGAAGCTGATGAGGAAATTCAGGATCTTTTGAAATTCTCAGAAGGGCTGAATCTGGGGCTGCACTACCTTTCAGGCTCTATCACGTATGACCCCGGCGTAACAGTAGATCCGCTCCTGGCTTCAAAAATCGTCTGGCTGGATGCGTTTATCACCAACATCGACCGTACTTTTAAAAATACCAATCTTCTGATGTGGCATAAGGAACTTTGGGTGATCGATAACGGGGCATCCTTTTACTTCCACCATTCATGGCAGAATTTTGATGCTGCAGCGAAAACCCCATTCAAATATGTAAAAGATCATGTCCTGCTTCCGAAAGCTAAAATGCTGAACGAGGCAGATCAATTTGCCCATACCGTACTGAATGACAATTTATTCAGAGAAATCGTCAACTTAATTCCGGAGGACTGGCTCCATTGGAATGATGCCGATGAGACCCCAGAAGAGATCCGAGAGATCTATTTTCAGTTTTTGAAAACGAGATTAGAAAATTCCCAAATATTTGTAAATGAAGCCCAGAATGCTAGAAAATAAAATATACGAATACGCGGTTATCCGCTTGGTACCGAAAGTTGAAAGAGAAGAATTCTTCAATATCGGTCTTGTGATGTTTTCCAAAAAAGAGAAATTCATCCGCATGGAATTTCACTTGTGTCCTGATAAATTCAAACTGATGGACAGTAAAATGGATTTTGAAGATGTTCTGCAGAATCTCGAAAGCTTCCAGAAAATCGCCAACGGTGACAAAGACGGAGGCCCGGTTGCCCTGATGGATATCCCCGAACGTTTCCGCTGGCTGACAGCTGTAAGAAGCTCTTCTGTTCAGACTTCACGACCTCATCCGGGAAAAACCCAGGATCTGGAAAAGACCTTTGGTAAACTTTTTGAGGAGTTAGTGGTATAACACTACACCACAAAAAGTATCTTATGAAATTATCAACGAACATATCAGTCTACAGGTTTTTTATAAACCTGTTTTTTGTTTTCGCCTTAGCCTCATTCAGTTTAAGCAATGCACAAAACCAACTGGAGACTGCTCCAAAGAAAAGCAGCCTTCTACCCGAAATCTCAACGGTTTCTGAAGAGGTCATCTACAAAACCAACACAATAGGAAATCCACTGGCGCTGGATATTTACATTCCTAAAAATGTGGAGACCGAAAAAATTCCGGTGGTCATCTATGTACACGGAGGTGCCTGGGTAAAAGGAGATAAAATGATTCCGGAAGGCAGCTATATTGAAACATTTATCTCTAAACTTCTGGAAAAAAAATACGCTGTAGTAAGCATTGACTATACCCTTCTGAATGACAGTACCCATTTTCCACTTCCTTTGGAGGACACCAAAGATGCAGTAAGGTGGGTAAGAAAAAATGCAGCACAGTATCATTTTGATCCTGATAATATCGGGTTCTTCGGAGCTTCTTCAGGTGCACACCTCTCTATGCTTGCCGCTTATACACCGGATACCGAATTTCCGGGAAATCCTGAGCTTGCCAATTATTCAGCGAAAGTAAATTATGTGGTAGATCATTATGGCCCGGCGGATATGAATCAGTTATTGCACACAAGGCTGGGAAAAGTTCCTGTCTTCTTTTTCGGACTGGCAGCTAAAAAAATTGTGGATCTCAGGACAGACCTTGTTCGGGGATTGTCCGGTTACGATATTAAAAAAGATAAAACTAAGGTTGTAGAATATTTCAAGACCATTTCTCCGGTTACTTATGTTGCAGCAGGCGTTCCCACTCTGATTGTCCAGGGAAATAAGGATAAAATAATGCCGATGAAGCAATCTAAGAAACTCCATCGGAAGCTGAAAAGAAATAATATTCAAACCAGTCTGATCATCGTTGAAGATGGTATTCATGGTTTCAAAACAACAGATAAAGTATACATGGACCAGCTTATTGGTCAGATGGTGGATTTTATCGTTTCTCAAAGGAAATAGCAATATACAAGTCCCTGCAAAACAAGTCAATAAATAACTAAAAATCAGGAAACTAAAATACGCACCTGTATAAAATTGCTAAATTGATATACATTTCATCAATTTTTATGTCTAAAATAATTAACTTGGCTTTTGTTTAAATTATTCTTAACAAAACATCCGATATTTTTAATTATTCACGCTTAAAAAACCGATGATATGGATTTTCTAAATAACACCAATGCCCTTACCCTGATCTTTGTATCCCTACTGATCTTTGCGATCGCGTATCGTTTTTACGGGATTTTTATTGCTAATAGAGTATTAAGGCTTAATGATAAAAATACTACACCGGCCGTAGAATTTGCTGATGGTAAAGACTATGTAGCCACCAATAAAAATGTTCTTTTCGGCCACCACTTTGCCGCTATAGCCGCTGCCGGACCTCTGGTAGGGCCTGTGCTGGCAGCTCAGTTCGGTTATTTACCGGGTGCTTTATGGATCCTGATCGGCTGTGTGCTCGGCGGGGGTGTACATGATATGGTTGTCTTATTTGCTTCTGTAAGGCATAAAGGTCAGAGTCTTGCTACCATTGCCTCTAAAGAAATAGGAAAAACCACCGGAACTGTTGCCGGGTTTGCCATTCTGTTTATCCTCATTCTTACATTGGCCGGTCTGTCACTGGCCTGCATCAATGCGATGCATGAAGCTTCATGGTCTCTTTTCACCGTAGTCATTACAATGCCCATTGCAGTAATTATGGGCTTGATTATGAGATACCGAAAAAACAGCGTCCTTTTTGCCAGCATCCTGGGCGGTATTCTTTTAGTGGCCGGAATTATCGGCGGACACAGCCTGATGCAGAACGAAACCATGAACAATCTTTTTACATGGGACATTAAAACCATTTCCATCGCAATACCGTTATATGGTTTTCTGGCTTCCGTACTTCCGGTATGGCTTCTATTAGTGCCGAGAGACTACCTTTCAACGTATCTTAAAATAGGAACCATCATCATGCTTGCTGTAGGGGTTATTGTGATCCACCCTACCATTCAGATGCCGGCCCTTACGGAGTTTGTGAACGGTGGCGGGCCTGTTATCGGGGGACCTGTGCTTCCTTTTATTTTCATTGTGATCGCATGTGGTGCTATTTCCGGTTTCCATGCCGTGATTGCAACGGGAACAACCCCTAAGATGCTTAACAAAGAAAAAGAAATCCTTTTTGTAGGCTACGGAGCAATGCTGGTGGAAGGTTTTGTGGCTTTAATGGCCCTGATTGCGGCCTGTACTCTAATGCCTGGAGATTATTTTGCGATCAATACCCCAAAAGAATCCTATGATGCTTTTCTGGCCGCCCATCCTTCCCTTCATGGGGTAGACATTGATTATTATTCACAAAAAATAGGCATCGAACTTCACGGAAGAACTGGTGGAGCGGTGTCTCTGGCCGTTGGAATGGCTCATATTTTCAATAAAATCCCGTATATGGACCAGCTGACTGCGTATTGGTATAATTTCGCGATCATGTTCGAAGCGGTATTTATTCTTACTGCTATTGATGCGGGAACAAGAGTGGGTCGTTTCTTTTTACAGGAAATGCTGGGTTCCGTGATCCCGAAATTCAATGATAAGAACTGGATTCCGGGAATTATTATCAGCAGCCTCCTGTTTACTTTTGCCTGGGGATATCTGGTGTTTACAGGAAATGTAAGCAGCATCTGGCCGTTATTCGGGATCAGTAACCAGCTCCTCGCAGCCTGTGGACTGATCGTATGTACAACGATGCTGATCCGGATGAACAGGGGAAAATATGCATTATGCTCGGCAATTCCGGGAGTTTTTATGGCCGGAATTACGTTCTGGGCAGGCTATATTCAGGTTACCGCAATCTATCTTCCCAAAGAGCAGTATTTATTGGCGGCTTTAGCAGTAACAGCCATAGTCCTGATGCTGATTGTTTTCTTTGGAGCTTTTATCAAATGGTATCAGCTTCTGAAAATCAAAACCACAGTGACGGATTATTACGGGGAGCCTGTTAAAGAGCTTGTAGAAAGATAGAAACCTATAAATGTTTTGTGAATCTTTGCCTGCTCTGATAATTTTTATACATTTGTTTTGCTTTAGGGGTATTCTGAAAAGAATTGAGAGAGTCCCTTTGAACCTGATACGGCTTACACCGACGTAGGAAAAAGCAAAATTACATTGTTGACAGTGTACTTTTTGTTTGGATTTTTCCTGAAGCTATTTTTATTTAAATGATAACAATGGAAAAAATTCTTTGGGAACTGGTACAGCTCGTCAGACAACAATCTCCTCTGGTTCATAACATTACCAATTATGTAGTGATGAACAATACGGCCAATGCCCTTCTGGCTGCAGGAGCCTCACCTATCATGGCGCACGCAAAATCTGAAATTCAGGAAATGATCGGCATTGCCCATTCAGTGGTTGTTAATATTGGTACCCTTGATGAATACTGGTCGGAATCTATGGTCATGGCAGCTGAAACTGCCCATTCTACTGGAAAACCCTGGGTTTTGGATCCTGTGGGAGCCGGAGCCACTTCATTCAGGGATCAGGTTTTAAATCAACTGCTGCAATACCAGCCCACCGTCATCAGAGGCAATGCTTCAGAAATTATCGCATTAGTCAAAGCCAATACCACCGTTACAAAAGGAGTAGACAGCACTGCACAAAGTAACGAAGCTGTAGACGCAGCGCGCAGTCTTGTGGAACAGTACAAAACAATTGTCTGCATTTCCGGCGAGACCGATATTATTTTAGCAGATCAAAAGGAAATTTTTATCAGAAACGGACATCCGCTGATGACAAGAGTAACCGGTCTTGGATGTTCTGCGACGGCTTTAACCGGTGCATTTATAGGAATTACAGAAGATAAAGTATCTGCTGTAGCTGCTGCCATGGCTTTAATAGGTATTGCCGGTGAGCTGGCCGCAGAAGAAAGTAAGGGACCTGGAAGCCTTCAGGTCAATCTGATTGACCGCTTATATACAATGACTGAGCAGGAATTTTTCAACCGCTTAAAAATAGAGTTGAAATGACTTTACATCCTTTTCCTTATCAGCTCTATCTGGTGATTTCTGAAGCCGACTGCAAGGGAAGAAATTTTCTGCACGTTGCCGAGCAGGCCATTCTTGGCGGAGTGGATGTCATTCAGCTCAGGGAAAAAAATACGGATACTGCTTCTTTTCTTACAAAAGCCAGGCAGCTGAAAGAAATCACAGATCAATATTCAGTTCCCATCATCATCAACGATAATATATCAGTTGCGGAACAGGTAAACGCTGCCGGTATCCATGTGGGCAATAGTGATGCCGCTCCTGTTGATCTCAGACAGCAGCTTATTTTCCGTGAAAAAATTATCGGCTACTCTATTGAATACCTGTCCCAGCTCGACAATGAACAGACGGCGGTTTCCGATTATCTTGGAATAAGTCCCGTATTCAGAACCGATACGAAAACAGATACCATAACTGAATGGGGACTTGATGGGATTGCAACCATCAGAAAGCTTACGGAAAAGCCTTTAGTTGCTATCGGCAATATTCATCACGGGAATGCCAGAGAGGTGATTAACGCCGGTGCAGATTGCATCGCTGTAGTTTCTGCGATCTGTAATGCTGCTGATCCTCAAAAGGCAGCCTATGAACTAAAAAATAAAATTTTAAAATGAAAAAATACAGATATCCGTCAGTACTCACCATTGCAGGATTCGACGGAAGCGGTGGCGCAGGGATCCAGGCTGATATAAAAACGGCTTCTGCCCTTGGATGTTTTTCAACTTCGGTATTAACGGCGCTACCGGTACAGAATACGCAGGGAGTACGGAAAATTTATCCAATTCCTGTAGAAGCTGTAGCCGATCAGATTGAAGCGATTCTGGATGATATTTTTCCCGATGCTATAAAAATCGGGATGGTTCATACCCCACAGCTTGTTGAAACCATTGTATCAACATTGGGAAAATATAAAAAAATCCCGATTGTTTTTGATCCTGTCATGGTTGCGACCAGCGGCCACCGGCTGATTGAGGAAGATACGATAATTGCCATCACAGAAAAGCTTTTCCCGATTGCCGATGTCATTACCCCAAATATGGACGAGGCCTCTATTTTAGCAAAAATGAAAGTAGAAACCCTGGAAGACCTTTACACTGCAGGAAAAGAAATAAAAAAGCTGGGCTGTAAAAGCATACTTCTTAAAGGCGGACACCAGGAAACCTCAACCATTACTTCTTTATTTCATGATGAGCATGGGAATGACCATTCTTTTGAAACTGTAAAATTTAATACAAATAATACCCATGGTTCAGGCTGCACGCTTTCTTCTGCCATTGCAGCTTATCTGGCCCGGGGTAAAACTTTATATGAATCTGTTGCTCTTGGACAGGATTACGTCTATCAAGCCATAGAAAACGGTAAAGATGTACAAACCGGTCTTGGAAACGGTCCGCTGAATCACTTTTTCAATCCTCAAAAACTTATTAAAAATGAAATGGTCTGAATACACCTGGAAAGCTATAGAACAAAGTTATGAGTCCATCCTGGACATGCCCTTTATCAAAGAATTATCAGAAGGAACTTTACCTGGGGATAAATTCCGATTTTATATGGCCCAGGATTCTTTATATCTTGAACATTTCGGGAGAACTTTATCCCTGATCGCTTCAAAAATCCAGAATCTTCCCGATGTACTGGCCTTTATGCGCTTTGCTGAAAACGCGATTGTAGTGGAAAATGCTCTGCATGAATCCTATTTCGTTGATTTTGGAGTAACGGATAAAGGCGTTTTGCAACCTGCATGCCATCACTATATTCATTTCCTGAGAAGCACCGCCGCTTTTGAATCAGTAGAAATTGCCGTGGCAGCAGTCCTGCCCTGTTTCTGGATTTACAGAGAAGTTGGTGACTATATTTACAAACATCAGAATTCTGTTAATAATCCTTATCAAAAGTGGATTGAAACGTATGGCGGGGATGAGTTTTCCGCTGCTGTAGACCAGGCCATTGCGATCTGTAACCGGTTAGCCGAAAACAGTACAGAGGAAAACAGGAAAAAGATGACGGAAGCTTTTATCATGTCTTCGAGGATGGAATTCCATTTCTGGGAGGCAGCGTATGAACTTAAAACCTGGAAATAGTAAAAAAATAAAAGCGGATTCAAGGTAGAATCCGCTTTTTAATATAGTTTTTATTGAAACTTTTTAGTTTAAAAGCAACACAATATCTTTTGTCCTATGCATATTAAACTTTTTTGGTAAACGCAAGGGCGCAAAGTTTTTACAGTGCGACTGTGGTTAAGGCGCAAGAAAATCAAAGATTTTCAGCAAGGTTGAATGGATAGATTTTAACGGTTCTCAATTTTATCGGAGATAAAATCTTTGCGCCTTGACCACATAATATTAGAATATCTTGCGTCTTTGCGATGTTCCAACTTATCATTTAAAAATTAAAATTAAGCCTTGTGAACACATACCTCCCGTTCTGCCCAAACTGGGAAGTAGAGCGGGAATAAATAAACTGGTCATTGTTGGTAGAGGCCGTCAGGTTTTTATCCGGATAGATATCAAACAGGTTGTTGACTCCCAGAGTAAACCCGACATTTTTTGTAAACTGATAAGCCAGAGAAAGATCTGTAATGATCTTGTCCCCGATCTGCTGATGCTCGTTGAATTCTGTAATTCCATCACCGTTGGCATCAATAATATCCGCACCCGTCACCTTTCCGAAATAGGTATTTCTCAGATAAACGCTTGCATTTTTCCAGGAAAGCGTATGGGATAAGCTTGCTTTTACTCTTGGAACGGCCTCTTCAAGATACACTCTCGACTTTTCTGAAAAATAGATCTTTTCAAGATTAGGAGACTGAAGCAGTCCTGAGGAATGGACATCCCCCACTTTTCTGGTCTCACTGATATTGGCCGCAAAACTATTTTCCAGCTTTAACCCGGAAAATCTGGCATTATGAGAGATCACTAGATCTATCCCTTTTGTTTCAGTATCAATGGCATTGGTAAAAAACTGTGCGGCATTTACGTTCTGGTCATCAAAGGCAATTTGCGCTCCGGCGGGTACATCAGCCCTTAAGAACTGGTCTGTAAGAATAATCCTGTTGTTGATTTTTGTAAAATAACCGTCTGCCGTGAAAGTCAGTCCTGTAGAAGGAATCCTGTAGGTAAATCCAACGCTTGCCGATTTAGAGGTTTCCTGTTTCAGTTTTGGCATCCCGAGCTGTTCTGCGATCTTTGAATCATTGCTGAATGTTCCTACCTCCAGCAGCTGACTGTTGGTAAACAGTGTAGAAGTCACATTGTAATAGATCTGGTGAATGGAAGGTGCCCTGAATCCGGTAGAGCCGGCTAATCTTATATTAAAATCAGGAGCCACTTTAATCCTTGACGCCAACTTATAATTAAATGTTGATCCAAAATCTGAATAATTCTCATACCTCGCTGCAGCATCTACCAGTAACCAGTTGGTGAAATTAAATTCCACATCCGCATAAGCTGCCACTGCCTGTCTGTTCTTATCAATTGCGTTGACCGGTTTAAATCCCCCGAACACCTGAGAACCTCCCGGAAGTGCGTTTCCAAAGAAATCAGTAGCTCTCGGGCTGGTATTATTCCAGACATTTCCTGCCGCATCGTAAGTTGTATAGGACGCTTCATCACCTTGGGTTATTTTAAAGTTTTCATACCGGTGCTCGGCTCCGAAGGCTACATTAATTCCACTCCAGACGTCATATTTTTTGGAAAAATCAAGGTTGATGGTGTTCTGGGAAAACCTTAGGCCCCCAGCATCAAATTCATCGGGAGAAGCAAACCGCAACGATGTATTTCCTGTGTTCCTTATATTATAGGTAAATGAATTCTGTCCGAATGTATTGCTCAAATCAATATGCCATCCTTCCCAATTTCCTTTAATTCCCGCTGAAAGCGACAAATCCTGAATATCCGTCCCGATCTGAGGCAGATATCCGTCTGAATACAGCCCTGTAAAGGTCCGGCTCTGATTCGGTTTCCTGTAAAACCCTCCCGAACTTCCATGCCTGAAACTGTAGCCGCCAAACGAATAAACTTTCCAGTCATCATTCAAAGGAACCTCAATATTGGCGAAAAGCTGGTGGTTGTTCAGTTTCGATTGACCCACCTGCATATTGAAATCTTTCCGATCCAGTCCTCTGTAGGCCAGTTCCTGGTCTGT
This sequence comes from Chryseobacterium phocaeense, assembly GCF_900169075.1. Classification (NCBI taxonomy): domain Bacteria; kingdom Pseudomonadati; phylum Bacteroidota; class Flavobacteriia; order Flavobacteriales; family Weeksellaceae; genus Chryseobacterium; species Chryseobacterium phocaeense. The sequence goes on along the minus strand of NZ_LT827015.1, from coordinate 323,219 downwards.
AAAATCTCCTTTTAGCAGGCCTTGAAGTGCAGTGATGGTATTGGCATTTTGAATCTTATTTTGAAGATCCTGGGAAAAATAATTGACACCCTGGGCATATTGATGAATATAATTGATTAGCTGCTGGGAATTCGGGACGTTATTGATATTGGTAAACAATGAAGACAGATTGACTCCATCGTTCAGGGCACGTCTTTCAATAGCATTGTACGCATTATAGATGGCTCCGCTTTCAGCTCCGGCCCGGGAAGTCGGGTTTCTGAACTGTGAGGACCACGTAATATTATAAAAACCGCCTTTGCTACCTATTTTATTACCATAGTTAAGGTCAACCTGAATATTCTGTCCGTCGAAATTTCCGGTATGGTCATTGGCTGCTGGGGTTAAATTTCCTCCGTAACTTACCTGCCCGGTCAGTTTTCCGGTATCTCTTTTCAATTCAAGGTTGATCACTCCGGCAATAGCATCCGATCCGTATTGAGCTGAAGCCCCGTCACGCAGCACTTCAATCCTGTTTAATGCAAATGAGGGAATAGAATTTAAATCCGTTCCTACGGTTCCTCTTCCCGGTGTACCATTCACATTGACCAGCGCTGAAGTATGTCTTCTCTTTCCATTCACCAACACCAGAACCTGATCCGGGCCCAAACCTCTCAGCTGAGCAGGATCCAGGTGATCCGTACCATCCGAATTGGTCTGGATAGTAGACGTGAACGAGGGAGCCACCGCATTTAAAATCTGCCCGATGCTTGACTGCGGAAGCACCACGGATGTTTCTTTTATATTGAAGACATCCACGGGAACCGGACTGTCTGTTTTTGATCTCGCGCCGCCTCTGGACCCCAGTACAACCACTTCTTCCACGGTATTGGTCTTTACACTGTCCTTTGGTTTCTCCTGCCCGAAAGCATAAGTTCCGAGGAAAAACAGTACGGAAGCAGATACAATAGTATTTTTATTTTTCATACCCTTCAATTTATAGTTTATGTTTTTTTGAAGTGGCAAATGTAAAACAAAATTATTAGTCTACAAAAAAAGTAGACTTTTGTTTTATAAAAGGACATAATAGTTTTCTTCTATCCTGGGATAAACTAATAGCTGAAATTACTTTATCGCAATGACAAACAAAAGTGATGAAAAGCATACCTTTCAAAAGAAAAACAAAGCCGCTTCGCTTATTTTTGAAATACAAACAAACCGGACGGGATTGTTTTACTTTTAATAAGTTTACGCCTTTGTTTAACTTTAAATACCATTAAGAAAATAAATTCTTTGTTTTTCTTTGCGATTAAAAAAATCCAATAAAAAAACGGAATCCATCGGAATCCGTTTTGAATTTTCACTGTCAGTTTGCTGCTGAAAAAATAACCGCTATATTTTTGTAAGCTTGGCGTATTTTAAGATCAGGTTTTTCTCCCCTTCATGAACGAAGATCACTTTTGCTTTGATGTTCTGTGGATCCGTTCCATCCAGGAAAGAAACTTCCCCGATTCCGAAACGGTCATGTCTTACTTTATCTCCCACTTCGATATCCTGAGAAGAAGCACCGCTTGGATTGATAATTTTTGCAGTACTCACCGGTTTCAGTTTTCTGGCCTCCGGTGCCGGTTTGGAGCTCTCTCCTCTTTCTATGGTTTTCTTTTCCACTTTTTTAAATGAGCGCTGCTCGGAAGGATGATCATCAAAAATATTGGATTTGATTCCCGCATTATTGATGAATCTTTTTTCCAGGGCAGGATTTAAGAATTCAATGTACTCCTCATCTATTTCGCTCAGGAACCTTGAAGGTTCAGCATCGGTAATTTTCCCCCATTGGAAACGGGAAACCGCATAAGAGAAAAACACTTTCTTTTCCGCTCTTGTAAGGGCCACATAAAATAAACGTCTCTCTTCTTCCAGGTCTTCTCTGGTGGCAGAGCTCATAAAACTCGGAAACAGGTTTTCTTCAAGCCCCACAAGATGAACTACAGGAAATTCCAACCCTTTAGAAAGGTGAATGGTCATCAGAGAAACCATATCTTCATCCGTATTCTTATCCTGGGTATCTGCAGAAAGGGCAATATTCTCCAGGAAATTCGGAAGGCTCGGGTCTCCGTCTTCCAGCTGCATCTGCTCTTCGATGAACCCCTGCATGGAGTTCATTAATTCCTGTACGTTTTCCACACGGGAAATCCCTTCCGGCGTCTGGTCGTCCTTTAAGAATTTGATCAGTCCGCTGCGTTTGGCCACTTCCATCGCCACACTGTACGCTGTATCTGTTTTCAGCAGCACCTGAAAAGCTTTGATCATGGACCAGAAGTCATTCAGTTTGTTGAGAACACCATTGTTCAGCCCTAACTGAGGAGCATACATCGGCAGGTTATCCAGTACTTTTGAAACAGAAATGTTTTGTGCATCTGCAAAAACAATCAGTTTGTTCTGTGTGGTATCGCCAATTCCTCTTGCCGGATAATTGATAATTCTCATCAGCGCTTCAGAATCATTTTCATTGACCAAAAGACGCAGATAAGCAATGAGGTCTTTTACCTCCTTTCTCTGATAGAAAGAAAGTCCCCCGTAGACCTTGTATGGGATATTTTTACGTCTCAGCGCATCTTCAAATGCCCTGGTCTGCGAGTTTGTCCTGTATAAAATTGCGAAATCGCTGTATTTTCTCTGATCTGTATTTCTGAGTTCCCAGATATTTCCGGCTACGAAATTCGCTTCATCCGCATCGGAAAGGGAACGGTATATTTTGATCTTATCTCCCTCTTCATTATCACTGAATACGTTCTTTTTAAACTGCTGCAGGTTTTTTGCAATAACAACGTTCGCAGCGTTTACGATATTCTGTGTGGAACGGTAATTCTGTTCCAGGGAAACAGTTAGGGCATCAGGATAATCTTTTTTAAAGTTCAGGATGTTATAAATATTGGCACCACGGAAGGAATAAATGGACTGGGCATCATCCCCTACTACGCATATATTCTCGAATTTTGAAGCGAGTGCCTTTACAATAAGGTACTGGGAATGGTTCGTATCCTGGTACTCATCCACCATGATGTATCTGAACCTGTCCTGGTATTTGGCCAATACTTCCGGAAAACGGGTCAGCAGTTCGTTGGTTTTCAGCAGGAGATCATCAAAATCCATCGCGCCGTTTTTGAAGCATTCCTCCACATATTTCTGGTAGATCTTCCCGATGAATTTCATATTCGCTTTTTCATCGGCCTCCATCAGCTCCGGATTGTTAAAATACGCTTTTACCGTGATCAGGTTGTTTTTGTAGGTAGAAATTCTGGCCTGAACTTTTTTAGGTTTATAAAGATCGGCATCAATATTCATATCCTTAATTACTTTTCTGATGACATTCAGGGCATCCTGCTGGTCGTAGATCGTAAAATTGGAAGGATATCCAAGATAATGGCCTTCAATTCTCAGGATTCTTGCAAAAACCGAGTGAAAAGTTCCCATCCATAAGCTTCTTGCATTGCTGTCTCCCACTACTTTCGCGATACGTTCCTTCATTTCACGCGCCGCTTTGTTTGTAAAGGTTAATGCCAGGATATTGAAAGGATCCACTCCGTTGTGGATCAGGTGGGCAATACGCATGGTAAGCACACGTGTTTTTCCGGAACCGGCACCTGCCAGAACCATCAGAGGTCCCTGTAGTGAGGTAACGGCTTCATATTGTGATTCATTGAGTCCTTTCAGATAATCCATGCTGCAAAAAATTTGGGAACACAAAATTAATGTATTCAAAGGACAATTCAAATTATGAGTTTAATTTTGAGATGGTAAAAGACAGAAAGTTCTATTGCGTAAGGGAAATCCTGATTGAATGATCTGAAAAGAAAAAGAAAAACCAGAATGGCAAATTTTCATGAATAATTAATCATCTTCTAAGAATAACAAAAAAATTAAAAAAAATATCTGTAGAAATGTAACAATTACTCTACTTTTCCTACTAATTGGTGCAAAACAATTTCTACTTTATGAAAAAGCGACTTCTTTCTGTTGCAGCCGCATCTTTCTTCGGAATGGTACTGAATGCACAGCAAATTAAATTCGAAGAGTATGACCTGCCAAACGGCCTTCACGTAATTCTTCATCAGGACAATTCTGCACCGGTAGTCACTACAGGGGTAATGTACCACGTAGGTGCGAAGGATGAAGTAAAAGGAAGAACAGGTTTCGCCCACTTCTTTGAGCACCTTCTTTTTGAAGGAACTCCGAACATCAAAAGAGGCGAATGGTTCAAAATAGTTTCTTCAAACGGAGGACAAAACAATGCCAACACAACGAATGACAGAACGTATTACTACGAAACTTTCCCATCCAACAACGAGCAGCTTGGACTTTGGATGGAAGCTGAAAGAATGCGTCATGCCGTGATCAACCAGGTGGGAGTAGACACGCAGAGAGAGGTTGTAAAAGAAGAGAAAAGATTAAGAATGGACAACCAGCCTTATGGAAATCTTTTCCCGACGATTCAGAAAAATTTATTTACGAATCACCCGTATAACTGGCCTACCATTGGGTCTATGGAAGATCTGAACTCTGCAAAACTGGATGAGTTCCAGGCTTTCTATAAAAAATTCTATGTTCCGAACAATGCTACATTAGTGGTTGCGGGAGATATCAAGCCTGAGCAGACCAAGAAATGGATCAACGAATATTACGGAGCTATTCCAAAAGGAACACTTTACCCTAAAGATTTCCCTAAAGATGCGCCTATCACCCAGGAAAAAGAAGTAACGGCTACAGACCCTAATATCCAGCTTCCTGCATATATTTTCGCATACAGAACTCCGGCCAACAAGGAAAAAGATGCATATGTTCTTGATATGCTTTCTTCTTACCTGAGCAACGGTAAATCTTCCGTTCTATACAAAAAACTGGTAGATCAGGATAAAAAAGCGCTTGCCGTACAGGCTTTCAACCAGGGTCTTGAGGATTACAGTATTTTCGCATTTTTCGCGATCCCGATGGGACAGACTACCAAACAGACTTTACAGTCTGACATTGATGCTGAAATCAAAAAACTTCAGACAGGCCTGATTTCTGAAGAAGACTATCAGAAGCTTCAGAACCAGTATGAGAATCAGTTTGTAAATGCCAACTCAAGTATTCAGGGAATTGCCGCTTCACTGGCAACCAACCACGTATTGATGGGAGATACCAATTTGATCAATAAGGAAATTGACATCTACAGATCCATCACAAGACAGGATCTGCAGAACGCAGCGAAGAAATATCTGAACTCTAATCAAAGGGTAATTATCAATTACGTTCCTGAAAAAAAGTAATCATTTAAAACTTTCAGGTTTAAAATATGATTATTAAAAATTAAATTTTTACAAATGAAAAAGCAATTAACATATATAGCTGCAGCGTTTTTATTCGCAGGAACGGTTTCAGCACAAAAAACAGACCTTAACGCAATGCCGAAACCGGGACCTACCCCTTCTATCAACATTGCAAAACCAAAAACGTTCCAGCTGAGCAACGGCCTTACGGTAATGGTGGTGGAAAACAATAAACTGCCAAGAGTAAACACTACACTTTCTATGGACAGAGCTCCTTTCCTTGAAGGAAATGTAACGGGAGTAAGCTCTATCATGGCTGAACAGTTTGAAAACGGTACCACGAACTTAAGCAAAGAGGATTTTAACAAAAAAGTAGATTATCTGGGAGCAAGCCTGAACTTTTCTTCCAACGGTGCTTTTGCGAATTCCCTTTCGAAATATTTCCCTGAAGTACTGGGGCTGATGGCCGATGCCATTATCAATCCTAAATTCTCTGCTGAAGAAATCCAGAACTCAAAAGAAAGAGCGCTGGAAGGATTAAAAGCAGATGAGAAAAACGCGTCTTCTATTGCTTCAAGAGTTTCCAATGCACTAATGTACGGTAAGAATACTTCCAGAGGTGAATTTGAAACAGAAGCTACGATCAGCAAGATTCAATTAGCAGATGTACAAAATGTATACAAAAAATATTACGCTCCTGATAATGCCTATCTGGTAATTGTTGGTGATGTGAAATTTGACCAGGTTAAATCTTTGGTTGAAAAAGCATTCAGCGGCTGGAAAAAAGCCAATACACCTGTAACTGCTCTGGAGCCGGCTTCCAATCTTGCGAAAACAGAGATCAACGTGGTTGATGTTCCTTCTGCAGTGCAGTCTGTGGTTTCTGTGAACAACCTGAACAACCTTAAGATGAAGGATCCGAACTACTTCGCAGCAGTAATGGCCAACTACATCCTTGGGGGAGGTGGTGAAGCCAGACTTTTCATGAATCTTCGTGAGAAAAACGGATTTACATACGGAGCCTATTCCAACATCAATGCCGATAAATATTCTTCTGATTTCTCAGCTGACGCCAGCGTAAGAAACGAGGTGACAGACAAAGCTGTTAAGGAATTCATGAATGAACTGAATGCTATTTCTACGGTAAAACCTGAAGAACTGGCCAATGCCAAAGCAAAACTGAAAGGTTCTTTCATCATGTCCCTTGAAAAACCGGAAACCATCGCAAAATTTGCTTTAAACCAAAAAGTTCAGGATTTACCTTCTGATTTTTATACCAACTATCTGAAATCAATTGATAAGGTAACGGCTGCGGATATTTCGAATGCTGTAAAAGCGAACATTCTTCCTAACCAAAGCAGAATTTTTATCGCCGGTAAAGCTTCTGACATTTCTGAAGGACTTGAAAAGTTAGGATATCCTGTAAAATATTATGACAAGGAGGCTAATCCGGTAGCAAAACCGACGGTACAAAAAGTGGACGCTGCAGTAACTGTAGCTTCTATTGTTGATAAATACATCAACGCCATCGGAGGAAAGGCTAATCTTGCCAAGATTTCTTCCTACACGATGAACGCTTCCATGTCTATGCAGGGACAGAATATTGATTTTAAAACCGTAAGAGCACAAGGCGGAAAAGAATTAAACATTGTTACTGTTATGGGACAGGTGGTTCAGAAGCAGGTATTTGATGGTAAAACAGGATACTCTGAGCAGTCCGGACAAAAAGTTCCTATGGCAGCAGAAGAGATTGCTGAGCAGCAGAAAAACACAGAGCTTTTTGATGAACTTGGCTTTGCAAAATCTTCAGAATACAAGGTAGCCGGCATTGAAAAAATCGGTGGTGAAGATTCTTATGCTGTTAAAGGAGATGGTATCACTTACTATTACAGCGTAGCTACAGGTCTTAAAACAGGAGAAACCAAAACTGAAAAAATGCAGGGACAGGAAGTAACTATTCCTACCACGTTCTCCAATTATAAGGATGTGAGCGGAGTAAAAATGCCATTTACCATCACGGTAAACCAAATGGGTATGGACATGACGATGACTGTAAAATCATACGAAATGAACCAGGCTAAAGATTCTGATTTTAAATAAGAATCCTTTTACATTATAGAAAAAACGGCAGCTGACGCTGCCGTTTTTATTTTTAATAACATTTACGATGATCTTCTTTGTCATTCGATAAAAAAAGATTAAATTTGCCCATTCAAAAAGATATCAGAATTAATGGATACTATATTTACACTATTGATGGTTCTTGTTATGATTGCCAGCATCTTATTGGTAATCATCGTTATGGCTCAAAATCCCAAAGGAGGAGGTCTTTCCAGTACTTTCGGAGGTGCATCTTCTGCACAGTTCGGAGTACAGAGAACCAATGATTTCATGGAAAAAGCAACATGGACTCTGGGCGCAGTAATCATCGTTCTTATCCTGATAAGTGTTGTGATCACCGGTAAGCCGACAACAGCAGCGCCACAACAGCAACAACCCGTAAAAAAAGAAGCTCCTGCAAAGCAAACAACTACTCCGGCAGCTTCTACTACTACCCCGGCTCAACAGACACCTGTAGCTCCGGCAAAATAATACAAGATTCATCTTATATAAAGCAAAAGCAGTTCAAATTGAACTGCTTTTTTATTTTAGTTTGATCTTTTCAATCTTGTGGCGAAGCTTCAGCCCTGCTTTCAAAAATGAATATTGCATGGGTTTGGATTCCTTATAATACTTATCTATAAAGATCTGCATCGCTCCGTAAAACCTCTCAAGATACACCTCATCTTTAACCGTACTTTCGCCTTTATGGTGAAGAAGTGAAGCGTTTCCGTAATAATAGTTTTTATATCCGTTTCTCAGCAGTGTATAACAAAGATCAATATCTTCTCCGTACATAAAATAGGTTTCATCAAGGCCCCCTATTTTATTATAGACATCTCTTTTGATCAACAGGAAGGCTCCGGTCACCACCTCTACTTCTGCAATTTCAGTTTCATCAATATCACTTCTGTAGTACGATTTGGAACCGCTTCTTTTAAAATTCGTAAACAGCTTCTCAAAAGAATTGAACATATCAGGAACAGAACGTTTGCTTTCCGGAAGAAAATTTCCTTCCGCGTCATGCATTCTCACCCCAAGGCATCCGAAATCCGGTTTTGAATCTGCAAAATCAAGGAGGTCTTTCATATAAAAGCCTTCCAGCTCCGTATCAGGGTTTAAAAGCAGAACATAGTCTCCGTTTGCAGTTTTAATCGCTTTATTATTGGCAACGGCAAAGCCTCCGTTAAGTTCTGAAGAGATAAAGTGTACGGTTGGAAACTCAGGAATAAGATCGCTCCAGGAAGCATCCGTAGAGGCATTATCAATGACAATCACTTCATAATTTTCCCCTTCGGTATATTTCCGGATAGATTGAAGGCAGTTTCTCAGCAGCCCGGTCACATTATAATTAACAATAATTATCGACAATTTCATGTCTAATCCTTTTCGTTGTAAGGTAATCTGTTGATGATGGATCTTCCTAAAGATACTTCGTCTGCGTATTCCAGCTCATCACCTACGGAAATCCCGCGCGCAATACTGGAAAAATTCACATGGAAGTTTTTGAATTTTTTATAAATATAGTAGGCCGTGGTATCCCCTTCCATAGTAGCACTGAGTGCAAAAATAAATTCTTTCACCCTGCCTTCATTGACCTTTCTTTCAATGCTGGGAATATTCAGCTGATTGGGACCAACGCCTTCCATAGGTGATATTTTCCCGCCCAGGATGAGATATTTCCCGGTAAATTTCCCGGTGTTCTCAATGGCGATCACATCACGTACATCTTCTACAATGCAGATCAGCTCATCATTTCTTTTTTCATTACTGCAGATCTCACAGACATCAAAATCTGAAAAATTGTGACATTCTTTGCAGTATTTTATTTCGTTGACAAGGTTGATCACTGAGTTTCCAAGACTAACGGCCCTGGAGCTGGGTTGTTTTAACAGATGTAATGCCAGTCTCAAAGCTGTTTTTCTCCCAATTCCGGGCAGCCCTGAAATTTCATCTACAGCTTTTGATAAAACTTTACTAGGATAATCCATAAGTACAAAAATAGTGAATATTGTTGAGAATTGATCGGGTTTTTGCGTCTGAGAGTTTCAGAGTTTGAGGGTTATAGAGTTAGAGAGTAAGTTTGGTTATGAGTTATAAATTATAAGTGATGGGTTTCGGAATTTATGGGTCATAGAGTTTGAGTGTTTTAGAGTGTAGACTGGTGTGAAGCCGGAAATATTGAACTAATGACAAATATCTGGAGGCTGAAGCTCCCGAAGCCACCAGCCTGATGTCTGAAATCTGAAATCTGATATCTAATATCTGATATCTCTATTCTAAAATCCTGGCTCCTGAGCCTTACTCTTGACTCTTACTTCGCAGTTCCTCAAAAACCCCTATCTTTGGGTTCTAATATGAAAAAAACAGACTCATAATGGTTCTTAAAAATTTAAACTATCCGCTGGATTTCAAATTTAAAATTTCAACGTTATCCAGTGATTTCAATATTACTGACCGAAACGGCAACTATGTAGCGTACGTACGTCAGAAAATGTTCAAACTGAAGGAAGATGTTATTGTTTTCAATGACGAAAGTAAATCTAAGGAGCTTTTCAGGATCAGAGCCAACCAGTGGATTGACTTCAATGCATCTTATTCTTTAAATGATCTTACTGATAACAAAAACTACGGAAGACTGGCCAGAAAAGGAATGCGCTCATTATGGAAATCTACCTATGATATTCTGGACTCCGGTGACCAACCTAAATTCACTGTTACGGAAGATAATGGATGGACAAAATTCTTTGATGGACTGGTCAGTGAAATTCCACTTATAGGGATGTTTACAGGATACTTTCTTAACCCGGCCTATACGGTAAGAGGTACAGACGGAAAGGAATATTTTAAACTAAAAAAAATGCCGTCATTCTTCGGAAGAAGGTTCCAGCTGGACAGGATGATTGATATTGATGATGAAGACGAAAGCTTAGTAATCTTATCCTTACTGATGATGGTTCTTCTGGAAAGAGCCAGAGGCTAAAAATAAAAACCACCACAATGAAATATTTAATCATTTTCTTCTCTGCGTTTCTTTTAACCGCATGTAAAAAAGATAAAGAAACGGTTCAAAGTTCAGCTCCGGCAGATTCCTCAAACCAGGTTAAGGATTCCGCAGCAATACAGCCGGCATCAGGAAAAGTAATGGTAGACGTTATGCCTTTTCCCAAAGAAATCAAGGAATGTTCATGCTATTTTGCCAGAAATAAAGCAGATTTCGAGGCTGAAAAATACATCTATGCAGATGATGCAGGGAAAACCGCCTACATGAAGCTCGATGGAAAGAGACTCGCCATGAATCTTATTTCCTCAAGTGATATGGAAGTGGATGAAGAGCTGACCAAAGAAATTGAAAGCGATCAATACAAGATCTCTGTAAAAGGCAAGAAAATAAAAAACGAAGAAGCTTTATTATTCGAAGGTACCCTAACGATTGAAAAACCGGACGGTACTGTAGAAACAATGTCTATTTACGGAGAATGCGGCTGCTAAGCCGAAGGGGGGCGAAAAGGTAAAAGGGCAAAGAAAGCAAAGAAGGCTGATAAGCAAATTAGCCTATTCGCCCTTTTACCTTTTTGCCTTCTTTACTTTTTTGCTTTCTTCGCTTTCTTCGCCTTTTTGATCCCAATAAATTCACTGAACCCCTTTAATTTTCGTAATTTTGATAAAAATAAAATTTCATGGAATTATCTAATATAGAACCGCAGATTATCTGGAAAAATTTCTCCAGGCTGAATGCGGTTCCAAGACCCTCTAAAAAAGAAGAAAGAGTCATTGCTTTCATCAAAGAATTTGGTGAAAACCTAGGACTGGAAACTACGGTAGATGAAGTAGGAAATGTGATCATTAAAAAACCGGCAACTCCGGGCATGGAAAACCGTAAATCTGTTGTACTTCAGTCACACCTGGATATGGTGTGCCAGAAGAACAATGATGTGAATTTTGATTTTGACACAGAAGGAATCAAAATGGAGATTGACGGTGACTGGGTAAAGGCAAAGGGAACAACTTTAGGAGCTGATAACGGCTTGGGAGTTGCTACGATCATGTCTATCCTTGAAAGTTCGGATATTCCGCATCCGGCTATTGAAGCACTTTTCACAATAGATGAAGAAACGGGAATGACGGGTGCTTTAGGCTTAAAACCGGGACAGTTGACCGGTGAGATTCTTTTAAACCTTGATACGGAAGAGGATGATGAGATTGACATAGGCTGTGCAGGCGGTGTAGATGTTACCATTACTCAGACTTATGAAAAAGAAGCTGCGAAGGGACAGATTGTAAGAATTGAAGTAAAAGGACTTCAGGGAGGACATTCAGGAATGGATATCCACAAGGGTTTTGGAAACTCCAATATTATTCTGGGAAGACTTCTTTATAATGGTTTGGCCAAGGAGAATGTTCAGCTGATCTCTATTGACAGCGGCGGGTTGAGAAATGCTATTCCTAGAGAAGGGGTTGCGCTTATTTCTGTGAGAAATGCTCAGGAATTCATTGAAGAAGCTACAGTTCTGAAAAAGGAAATCCTGGAAGAGTTTGCATCTGTCGAACCTGGTTTGCACATTAATATCGAGAATTCTACTACTTCGGATAAAGCCATTTCTGAAGAAGATTCAAAGAAAATCATCCTTACCTTAAAGTCTCTTCACAATGGGGTTTACAGAATGAGCCCTGATGTGAAAGACCTCGTGGAAGCTTCCAATAATGTGGCAAGAGTGGAGTTAAAAGGAGGTGAACTTAAGATTTTAAACCTTACGAGATCCTCTGTAGATTCATCTAAATATTCGGTGGCAGAACAGCTTAAATCCGTTGCGGAATTAGCCGGAATGAAGGTGGAATTCAGTGGTTCTTATCCTGGCTGGAAGCCTAAACCGGGTTCTGAAATTGTTCAGCTGATGGAAAAAATCTATACCGAAAAGTTCGGGGAAAAACCTCATGTAGTTGCCTGTCATGCGGGACTGGAATGCGGTATCATCGGAGCCAATTATCCTGAAATGGAAATGGTAAGTTTCGGACCTACCATCAGAGGGGCGCACTCTCCGGATGAGAGAGCTAATATTCCTTCTGCACAGAAGTTCTGGAGCTTTACTAAGGAAATTTTAGCGAATATCCCTTTAAAATAAGAGAATAATATTACTATATTGAATATCCAAAGTCGTATGATTTTGGATATTTTAATTTGAACAATTTCAAACCATTAAGATCAATGAGATATTAACGGTTCAAAAATTATTTAACAAGATTAAAAACAATGAAAAGTATCACAGTATTCTGCGGTTCCAGTTTCGGGTCAGATGACATTTATAAAGAGCAGGCAATCTTACTTGGACAGACTTTAGCAAAACAAAATATTCGGCTTATCTATGGCGGTGCAGACGTAGGCTTAATGGGTGCTGTAGCGGACGGTGCTTTACAAGAAAACGGAAAAGTTATTGGCGTACTTCCCCATTTCCTGCAGTCCAAAGAAATTGCCCACAAAAACCTTACTGAGCTCGTCATCGTAGAAACCATGCACGAAAGAAAAACAAAGATGAATGATCTATGCGAAGGCGTGATTGTCCTTCCCGGCGGCTATGGAACACTGGAAGAGTTTTTTGAGATGATCACCTGGGCACAGCTGGGACTCCATAAAAAACCGATCGGGATTTTAAATATCGATGGATTTTATGATGACTTGATACAATTGGTGCAGACCATGGTGGATAAGGGATTTTTAAAGCAAGTGAATCGCGACATGCTTCTGGTGAGTGAAAATATTGATGAGCTTTTGGAAATGATGAGGAATTATGTGGCTCCTACTGTTGGGAAGTGGATTTCGAAGGAGGAAATATAACATTTTTATTGTTCGTATAAATAACTACTACAATGTTAATTAAGAAGCTAAAATAACCCCGTTCGAAAATTCGAACGGGGTTTATATTTAAGATTAAAAAATATCTTCTAAGGATAAGGAGCAATCTCCACTTCAAGACCTTCCATTTCATCCATCATATGCAGCTGGCATCCCAGTCTGCTGTTGTCTTTTACGTGGTATGCTTCCGCCAGCATGGCATCTTCTTCATCGCCCATAGGCTCAAGGCCCGGATCATTGATCACATACACCTGACATGAGGCGCACATCGCCATTCCTCCGCATACCCCAATGGTTCCCTCTTCCGCCAATTCATAGGAACGGATGATCTCCATCAGGTTCATAGACATATCTGTAGGTGCTACCACATCATGGGTTACCCCTTCCCGATCCGTGATCTTAATATTGATATCTGACATAATAGTGCAAAATTAGTCAATTTTTTTCACAACTGCCTTTTCTGCTTCTTTACGGCTTCCGTCAAATCCGTCTACACCGCTTACTGTCGTATATTTTAGTACAAATTTCTTACCTGGATTCAGTCTGTTGTAAACACTCTGACACATCAATGTTGCTTCGTGGAAACCACAAAGGATCAGCTTTAATTTTCCAGGATACGTATTGATATCTCCGATAGCGTAGATTCCGTCAATGTTGGTCTGATAATCCAGGGCATTGTTCACTACGATTGCGTTTTTCTCGATATTCAAGCCCCAGTTTCCGATCTCACCCAATTTTGGAGTTAAACCGAATAGAGGAATGAAATAATCTGTTTCAATATCAAAAGCTTCCTGTCCTTCAATTTCTACGGTGATGGCTTCTACTTTTCCATCTCCTTTGATACCGGTAACTTCTGCAGGGGTAATTAATTTGATTTTACCTTCGTTTTTAAGATCCTGTACTTTCTCTACAGAATCCAAAGCTCCTCTGAATTCATTTCTTCTGTGAATCAGGGTTACTTCACTGGCCACATTAGAAAGGAAAATACTCCAGTCCAGCGCTGAATCTCCTCCTCCGGCAATAACTACTTTTTTATTTCTGAAATGTTCAGGCTCTTTAACGAAATATTCAAGACCTTTTTCTTCATAATCCGCCACGTTTTCAAAAGTAGGTTTTCTCGGCTCAAAAGTTCCCAATCCACCGGCAATAGCAATGGCTTTACATCTGTGAACTGTTCCTTTATTGGTGATCACTTCAAACCACTCATCGTCTATCTTGGTATAAGAAACCGCCGTTTCCCCTAATGTGAATCCCGGCTGGAATTGCTTGATCTGCTCCATTAAATTATCCACCAGTTCTCCTGCATTCACAGAAGGATATCCCGGAATATCGAAAATAGGTTTCTTAGGATAAAGCTCTGCTAGCTGTCCTCCCGGCTGTGGAAGTGCGTCAATAATATGACACTTCATTTTTAATAAACCTGCTTCAAAAACAGCAAAAAGCCCGGTAGGTCCGGCTCCTATGATCAATATATCAGTGGTTATCATAATAATAAGATAATTTAATTATACATGTAAGTGCAAATTTACTAATTTTAATGCGAAGCATATTTAATTGATTCTAAATAAAAACCTGAGATTTATCAAATCTCCGTAAAACATTCAGAATCTTAAATTTGGCAGTGTTTTTGTTAAATGTGATACCATGAAGAAAATTTTAAGTCTTTTTGCAATATTAATGTTCCTGTTCGGTCATGCTCAGATTGATAATATTGCTGACGGTGAGTCTATTACCTTCAGAATCCACTACGGAATTCTGAATGCCGGAACCGCCAATCTTACCACAAAGAAAGTAAACTATATGGGGGCTCCCCACTTTTATGTGAAAGGTACGGGGCAGACTACCGGGGCCGTAAAGGCCTTTTTTAAAGTGGAAGATCTGTATGAAAGCTTTATCAATACGGATACCGGGCTTCCGAGCTTCTACGTTAGAAATGTGCGGGAAGGAAGCTACCGCCAGCATTTTGAAACCGTTTTCAACCACGATAACCATACCCTGATCTTAACGGATAAAAAGACTCCTGCCAATGGCTCAAAGGTCCTAAAATCCGTAAAAGGAGTCCAGGATATGCTTTCCTGTTTTTATTATCTCAGAAGTAAAAGCACCAGCGAGCTGAAAGTAGGAACTGTGATCAATATGAACGTATGGATTGACGATGAAATGTTTCCATTCCAGCTGAAAGTGACAGGAACTGAGGATTTAAAAACAAAATTCGGGACCATCAACTGTTTAAAAATCATTCCATCGGTAAAAAGCGGAAGAGTTTTCAAAGAAAAAGAAGGGGTGACGATGTGGGTGACCAATGATGCCAACCATATCCCAATGCTTCTGAAAGCCGAACTGGCAGTGGGCTCTCTGAAAGCTAGCATCGATGGATACAAAAATGTAAAATACCCATTAAAATATCTTAAATAAAAGATTAAATAATCAACAATATAAAAAAAGGAGTAGCTTAAAAATTACTCCTTTTTTGTTTATTAAAATCTGTACGATACTCCTCCCTGGGCAATACCTTTCATCCCGATATTGGCTTCCAGGAAAACACTCAGGTCTCCCCCATATCTGATACCAATAGGTAAAATATTGAACCCAAATACGGTATCGGTATTTTTTGTTTCCTTTTTATCTTTATTCACATAAGTACTGCTTATAAAAGTTACACCGACAGCAGCCCCTGAGTATAATCCAAGCTTTTCTTTTCTTAACCAGAAATAATCTACTTTCGGTAATACTGATAAAATGTTTTGTTTGGAAATAGATTCTGTTGTATTGAAAAACTCATTCGCAACATCTGCCCCATAACGCCACTTCATATTCTCACTGTACATGGCTACTCCTATAGCAGCAACTCCAGTACTGGCAGGATTGCTTTCATTGGTAATAATACTTGTTGTAATAGCAGATGCCAATTCATAGGTTGCATCATATACGGAAGGTGCTCCATAACTTGCAGAAACTTCAAATTTCTGAGCACTGAGAAATCCACTCGCCAATAATAATGGCAATAATACTTTTTTCATTTTCAGATTATTTTAACATAATAAAATTAGATAAAAAAATACCTGTTGCCGGAGTTAAGCCACTTTTTAACATTTAATCGTTATAATATATAAGCAAGATCTTGAATTGAGAAAATTATTTTCTTTTTTTTAAAAATGGTGTAATAGATTTTTAATATGGATTGTCTTACTAATAGAAGCAGACATAAAGATTCATGGAAATAATAAGCCTAATATCACGCTTCGACTCCGACCAGCATGACAGGCCTTCAGAAAAAGAAAATATAAGTAAAATTAATAGGTCTCCATTAAAATGATACACGTTGTAATTTTCAATAAATCCCGTTTTTAATTACGTTTTGTTTCTTAGGTCAGTAATTAAAAACAAAAACCTCCGGAATTTCCGGAGGTTTAATTTTTTATAGTGTTTTAAACTGTTCAAGTGTTCTGATATCATTTTCAAAGAACATTCTGATATCGCTCATCTGGTACAGAAGCATGGTAATTCTTTCAATCCCCATTCCGAATGCATATCCTGAATATTTTTCAGAATCGATATTCACATTTTTCAGAACGGCAGGATCTACCATACCACATCCCATGATCTCCAGCCAGCCTGTTCCTTTGGTAATTCTGTAGTCTGTTTCCGAGTTCAATCCCCAATATACATCAATCTCAGCACTTGGCTCTGTAAAAGGGAAATAAGACGGTCTCATTCTGATCTTCGATTTTCCGAAAAGCTCAGTTGTAAAGAACTGAATGGTCTGCTTCAGGTCTGCAAAGCTTACATTTTCATCAATATAAAGCCCTTCAATCTGATGGAAAATACAGTGCGAACGTGAAGAAATAGCCTCATTTCTGAATACTCTTCCCGGAGAAAGAATTCTGATGGGCGGCTGATTTTCTTCCATATAACGGATCTGTACGGAAGACGTATGGGTTCTTAAAAGGATGTCCGGATTCTGCTCAATGAAGAAAGTATCCTGCATATCTCTTGCCGGATGGTATTCCGGAAGATTTAGCGCGGTAAAGTTGTGCCAGTCGTCCTCTATTTCAGGACCGTCTGCAACTGCAAAACCGATGGACTTGAAAATCTCGATAATCCTGTTTTTTACCAGATTGATCGGGTGTCTCGACCCAAGATCCAATGGGAAAGCAGGTCTTGTAAGATCTTCCTTTTCTGTGATCACAGCAGATTGGGAAGCCTCTTTAAGATCTTCCAGTTTTCCGGCAACGGCTTGTTTTAAAGAATTGATCTTCTGCCCGAATTCTTTTTTCTGGTCGTTTGGAACTTCTTTAAATTTTTCAAAAAAATCGTTCAGAACCCCTTTTTTACCATTATATTTAATCCTGAAGTTTTCAATTTCCTCTTTAGACGTAGCATTGAAGCTGTTTACTTCGGTAAGTAGTTCTTCTATCTTTTCTATCATTGTTTTACCCTTTCAAAATGTTTTGCAAAAATACGTTTTTTAAGTTGAATAAAGAATCTGTGACAAAAAAATCTGCCCCTTTTTGGGAGGCAGACTTCAATCACTTATTTCACTTAAATAAAAAAATTATTTCTTTTCCAAAGCTTTAACGTTGATCTGAAGGGTTACCTCATCCTTGATCACTCCGTTTTCAGCAGGAGCCTGGAATTTTACGCCAAACTCTTCTCTTTTAATATCCTTAGGTTCGGTAGCCACACTTACTTCTCCGTCTTTCACGGAAACATTGGCCTTAAACTGAACCGGTTTTGAAATCCCCTTAATGGTTAAATTTCCATCAAGAAGGGTATTGTAATCGCCTTCTGTAGCAGGTGCCACTTTTGTAATCTCAAAAGAAGCTGTGGGGAATTTTTCCACTTCAAAGAAGTCTCCGCTTTTAAGATGTCCGTTCAGCTTTTCCAGCTGATCTTTATCATCCTTCAGGTCCACAGAGGTTAATGAATTCATATCAGCAACAAATTTCCCGCTTTCAAGTTTTCCGTCTTTTACCGTTACATCACCACTTTCAAAAGTAATGGTTCCGAAATGGCTTGTACTTTCAGACTTGAATATTTTATATCCCTTCCACTCCACTTTACTGTTTAAGGTATCCACTGTATACTGATTCCCATCCTTTGTAGTGGTTACTTCATTGCTTTCGCTGGTAACCGGTTTGTCTTTTTTACAGGAAACCATTACAGCTGCCACAAATAAAGCAGGAATAGCCAGTGAAAACAGCTTTTTTTTCATCTTTGATCTATTTTTATTACTTCTGCTAATATAATAAAAAAAATTATTTTTTCATAAAAACCTTACATTTGTATTATGCTATTAGAAATAAAGAATTTATATTTTTCCCATACCAAAGAAAAACCGCTGTTCCAGAACCTCAATCTGGAGCTTGAAGAAGGCAGGATCATTGCACTGGCCGGAGAAAGCGGATGCGGAAAATCTACTTTGCTCAATCTTATTTATGGACTTCTGGACTGGGAAAGCGGTGAAATTATTTTTAATGGAACAAAACTTTTGGGTCCTAAAGGAAATCTTGTTCCCGGAGAAGCAGAAATGAAGCTTGTGGCTCAGAATTTTGATCTGATGCCTTACGCCACCGTTGCAGAGAATGTAGGAAAGTTCATTTCCAATATCAATTTAGCTCAAAAAAGAGAAACTGTAACTGAACTTCTGGAAGTAGTGGGACTTCAGGAATTTGCCCATGTCCTCCCCAAATACTTAAGCGGCGGCCAGCAACAGAGGGTAGCCATAGCCAGAGCCCTTTCCATATTACCGAAACTGCTGGTACTGGATGAACCTTTCAGCAACCTGGATTTTTCGAGAAAAATAGAACTCAGGGAAAGATTGTTCAGGTACGTGAAACAGCACCGGATCTCCCTGATTATTTCCACCCATGAACTTCAGGAAATTATGCCATGGCTTGACCAGATTGTTATCCTTCAGGATGGAAGACTCATTCAAAACGACAGCCCGGAGGAAACTTACAAAAAACCATACAATTCTTATGTCGCCAGGCTTTTTGGCGAAGTCAATATTTTCAGTGAAGAGGAAATCTCAGATTTTCAGCTTAATAAATTTTCCTATTATCCCAAAGAAATCAAAATTTCAGACCAGGGCATTGAAGCAGAACTTCTGGAAAGCAGATTTGCCGGCAGCCACTACTGGAACAAAATCTCTTTGAAGGGAAAGGAACTCGTTGTGTATACGGAGGAGAAGATGGAGGGGAATATTAAAGTAGCTTTTGAGTAATTGGCGAAAAGGCAAAATAGCGAAATAGCAAAAAGGCAAAGATAGCTGAGAAAGCAAATGGGCGAATTTGCAAATTTGCTTATAAGCCTTCTCAGCTTCCTCAGCTTTCTTCGCCCTGAATAAAGCCGTTTTACCGTTTCGCCGTTTCACCTTTTTACCTTGTAACCCCTACATTGTGTTATAGTTATTGTTAATATGTGGATAAAAAAAACACAAATGCAAGAAGCCGTTTAAAACTTTTTCCTACATTTGTATTTCCACAGCATAAGGAAATTTTTGGTTAATTCTCTTTCTGCCCTAAAGACGGACATTAGCACATCGTGCAATTAAGTTTTTGAAAGATTACACTGTCCAATTCTTTCCTTTTTTTTGTGCCTTGATATCAGATTTTATGCTTTCTTAACGAATTCTGATTTAAGTGCCATAGACCCGAAACCATCAATTTTACAGTCGATATTATGATCACTGTCCGGTCTAAGACGAATATTTTTAACTTTAGTTCCGGCCTTTACCGGCTTAGGTGCTCCTTTTACGGGAAGATCTTTAATGACTACTACAGAATCTCCATCCTGAAGCTCATTTCCGTTTGAATCCAGTATTTTTCCTTCATTAGCAGATTCAGCAACCGATTCCTCAGGACTCCACTCATAGAAACATTGCGAACAGGTCATCATGTTATCACTTGGGTAAGTAAATTCAGAGCCACATTTCGGACAAAGTACAGTATCACTCATATTTTTGATTTTTGCAAAGGTAGGATTTTTTGAATTAGATCACAGATCTAAGATACCAGATGTCAGATGTCAGATATTATACTTAACACGTTCCTGCTGGTGGCTTCGAGGCCCTCAGCCACCAGGTGTTTGTCATTTGTTCAATATTCCCTGATTCAGCACGCCCACACTCTAAAAACACTCAAACTCAAACCCCTCCAACTCAATATTTGAACTCATCACTCATAATTTATAATTCATAACTCTAAACCCCTCCTCCCCCCTCACTCTCAAACTCCCACACTCACCAGCCTTCAACTCTCAACTATAATTCGTACTTTTGCAGATTCAAACAGCGAAGCAAATTTATGGAACTTATTCACAGAAACTTAGCAATCGGAATTCACGATGCTTTACAGGAAACATTTTTCGAGAAAAACAAATACGCCGACAAGGTGATCGAAAGGCTATTAAAAGCTCACAAAAAATGGGGAAGCCAGGACAGAGCCGTTGTTTCTGAGATTTTCTATAATATCATCCGCTGGAGAAAACGTCTTGAATATTATATGGGAGAAGGCGTAAAACCCAATAATATTTATAAACTGATTATTGCATACCTGCTTTGGAGTAAGACCAATTATAAAAAGTTTGAAGAATTCGACGGAATTAAAATCGCGGATATTCTGACCAAGCTTAAAAAAAATACAGTTCCTACAAAAGCTATAGAACATTCTATTCCTGAATGGCTGGCTGAAACTCTGGAAAAAGAGTTGGGTGCCAACTGGGAAAAGGAAATGAGGGCTTTAAATGAGCAAGCACCAACCGTTCTTAGAGCCAACACGCTGAAAACTTCTACCAAAGAACTGATCTCTGATCTTTCAGATGAAAATGTTGTGGCGTACACGGTAAGAAATTATCCTGATGCGGTACAGCTTGAGGAAAAAAAGAATGTATTTCTTACCACAGCTTTTAAAGAGGGATTGTTTGAAGTTCAGGACGCTTCTTCACAAAAGATCGGGTACTTCCTTGATGTGAAAGAGGGACAGCGTGTTGTGGATGCGTGTGCAGGTGCAGGTGGAAAGACACTTCACCTGGCTGCACTGATGGGAAATAAAGGCCAGATCGTGGCATTAGATATCTTTGAATGGAAACTTGCCGAACTGAAGCGCCGTGCAAAAAGAGCCGGAGCACACAATATTGAAACCCGTATGATTTCTGACAATAAGGTAATCAAGCGTCTTTATGATAAAGCAGACCGTCTTCTTATTGATGCACCGTGTTCAGGGCTTGGAGTTCTGAAAAGAAACCCGGACAGTAAATGGAAAATTGATCAGGATTTTATTGACAGAATCAAAAAAGAACAGCAGCAGATCCTTCAGGATTATTCCAAAATGCTTAAAGTAAGCGGAAAAATGGTGTATGCTACCTGTTCTATACTGCCTTCTGAGAATAATTTACAGGTAGAGGAATTCCTGAAAAACAATCCGAACTTTAAACTGATTAAGGATGACAAAGTAATGCCAAGCCAGGGTTATGATGGATTCTATATGGCTCTGATTGAAAGAGTTTCTTAATCTGAATTTAAAATAATATATTAAAACTACTCTATTTTCAGGGTAGTTTTTTTATTGATAGGCATTCATGAATGGGGTTGTAACATTTCTATTGCTAATTTCTACTTATTATTTTGTAATCCGTTTTATAAATTTACAGAAAACCAGTATCTATGTATAAAAGAATTCTCTTCACTTTTTTTGCCTTGCTTCACTGTGGCTTTATTTACTCGCAGACTTATGAAATCCTGTACACCAGTTCTTACAACGGAAAAGTTCTTACGGAGCAGCCTCCCGTACTTGTCTGGGCAGACGGAAAAGAGAATTTTATCCTGAACAATAATATTAGACAACAAAAAAGTGAGTATCCGTTTGAAATCACTAAAGTTGAGAAACCTTCCAATACCATTGTTTCTTATGGCTTTCTGAGACCGGGAGAAATTATTTCTTCTTCGGATACGGAATCTGTAGGAAAACAGACTTTTGAATTGACCAATGAAACCAAAAAAATTCTGGGTTACACCTGTAAAAAAGCAGTAACCAAAATCAACTCCAATACCATTGTGGTCTGGTACACCAATGATTTAAAAATAAACGGCGGACCATCAGTTTTGGGACAGAATTTAGGATTGGTCCTGGAAATTGAAAGAAATAAAGACTCAGTTATTACAGCCAGTTCCGTTAAAAAGGTAAACAAAACAGATATTGATGTCATTTTAAAAGGTTCTATCCAGTCTACAGACTTGCCGGGTTACAAAGATCTTCTGTGGAAAAGCCGTTTTACGACCCTGAAAGTTTTTGACAATGAAACCATTAATTTTTCACAGGAATCTAAATCAAATGAAATAGTAAAAAAATTCGCTAACGGGACCATTATTCTTAAAAAAATACAATTCCCGGCTATCAAAGAGGGCGAAAACATTTTTGTAGAAGTGAAACAGCAATCCAACGGTGATGCGTATGACAGAACGGGAACCGTATTCTTTATTCCGCAGGATAAAACCTATTCTTTTTTTAACGGATTGGAAAAAGGCGTTAAAACACTTCCCCTTTATGAAAACGGAAACGGGAAACAGTATTATGGAGTTGCAGCCACTGAAAATTACAGTCCGGCTGTAGAAATGATGCGCTTTTTTACGGCTTTCGGTATCAGGAAATTCAATCATATTCAGCTGAAAGGAAAAGACTGGCAGACCATCAGCCCATACCGACAGGATATTACAGAATTGAAACCCTCTCTTTCCGGAAAGGAGCTCTGGGTAGGCGCTTTCATCGGTAATTACGATAAAGGAGGGCATACAATAAGCCTTGAGATCACCATTCACAAAAGTGACCAGACGGTCCACAAAAATAATATCGTCATTCCTCTTTTTAATACATTGAACATTATGGAAATGGCAGGTCAGGAATATTCTACCCTGTTTGATAAAGACAATGGTCTTCTTGTAGAATTTACCTTACAGAAAGACCTTAAGAATGCCCAGCTGAGATACCTCACTACCGGACACGGAGGCTGGGAAAACGGAGATGAATTTGTTCCTAAGGCAAATTCCATATTCTTAGACGGAAAAATGACCTTTTCTTTTGTTCCATGGAGGTCGGATTGTGGCTCGTACAGACTTTACAACCCTGCGTCTGGTAATTTTCCGGACGGGCTTTCTTCTTCAGACCTCAGCAGATCCAACTGGTGCCCCGGAACGGTTACCAATCCCAATATTATTCCTTTGGGTGATTTGAAAGCCGGCAAGCATACCATACAGGTGAAAATTCCACAGGGGGCTCCGGAAGGAACAAGTTTCAGTTCATGGAACGTTTCAGGTGTACTGATAGGCTCCCTATAAAACAAAACCTTCTTGCAAAGAGAATTGCAAGAAGGTAAAAACACAAATGATGAAAAAAAATTATTTCGAGCCACAAAGTAAGGGCTAAAATTCATAGAATAAATTACCATATATTATTAATTATTTCATTTTAATTTTGTATAGGATATAAGCCCATCTTCCGGAAGCGAAAAAAATCAAGTAAATACATTGAAATTGATTCAAATAGTTAATATTTTTCGTTTAAATAAATTATTTAATTAAAAATTTTAACTTTTATTAATTTTTTGTTGTTAATTATAAACATCAAATCTAATTTTGTTTCAAATAATTAACAATATGTGTGGAATTGTATGCTTGTTTGATGCCAAACAAAAGACCGAAATCCTGAGACCTCAGGTTCTTGAAATGTCAAAAAAAATCCGTCACCGCGGCCCGGACTGGAGCGGGGTTTTTCAGGATGACAACGTTGTATTTTCTCATGAAAGGCTTGCTATCGTAGATCCTACTTCAGGAAAGCAGCCATTATTTACCAAAGACGAAAAAATAGTTTTGGCAGTGAATGGTGAAATCTATAACCACAGAGAATTAAAAGAAGAGTTCCCGGATTTCGAATTCCAGACCCAGTCGGATTGTGAAGTGATCCTTGCATTATATAGAAAATACGGAAAAGATTTTATTGAAAAGCTGAACGGTATTTTCGCTTTTGCCCTTTATGACATAGAAAAAGGAGCTTACCTCATCGCCCGTGACCATATGGGAATCTGCCCTCTGTATCAGGGATGGGACAAAAACGGAAACTATTATGTAGCTTCCGAACTGAAAGCCCTGGAAGGCATCTGCAAAACCATTGAAACTTTCCTTCCCGGACATTTTATATACAGCCAGGACGGACCTGAACTTCAACAATGGTACAAAAGAGACTGGGAAAGTTTCGACCATGTAAAGGATAATGAAACCGATATTTCCAAAATAAGAAAAGGTCTTGAAGATGCAGTTCACAGACAGCTGATGAGCGATGTTCCTTACGGCGTGCTTCTTTCCGGAGGGCTGGATTCATCCGTGATCTCCGCCGTTACTGCAAAATTTGCAAGACAGAGAATTGAAAGCGGAGACACCCAGGAAGCCTGGTATCCGAGACTTCACAGCTTCGCAGTAGGATTGGTGGGCTCACCTGACCTGGCCGCAGCAAGAAAAGCGGCAGACCATATCGGATCTGTACATCATGAAGTTAATTTTACCGTTCAGGAAGGACTCGATGCAGTACGGGATGTAATTTACCACCTTGAAACCTATGATGTAACCACAATCCGAGCTTCCACCCCGATGTATCTTTTGGCAAGGGTAATTAAATCCATGGGAATTAAAATGGTGCTGTCCGGAGAAGGTTCGGATGAACTGTTCGGTGGCTATCTGTATTTCCACAAAGCTCCCAATGCTAAAGAATTCCACGATGAAACGGTAAGAAAACTGAGCAAATTACATCTTTATGACTGTCTGAGAGCCAACAAGGCACTGATGAGCTGGGGAATTGAAGGCAGGGTTCCTTTCCTTGATAAAGAATTCATGGATATTGCCATGAACGTTAACCCACAGGACAAAATGATTGATGCAGCAGAAGGGAAAATAGAAAAATGGGTCTTACGAAAAGCTTTTGAGGATATCCTTCCGGAATCCATCGTCTGGAGACAGAAGGAACAGTTCTCAGACGGCGTAGGCTATTCCTGGATCGACACTTTAAAAGAGGTAGCTGAAAAAGAAGTTACTGACGAAATGATGGCTAATGCAAGATTCAGGTTCCCGCTTAACACTCCTCAAAACAAAGAGGAATACCGCTACAGAACCATCTTTGAAGAGCATTTCCCAAGCGAAACTGCCGCCGCAACGGTTCCATCGGTTCCTTCTGTGGCCTGTTCCACTCCTATTGCTTTGGAATGGGACGAAGCTTTCAAAAAGATGAATGACCCGAGCGGAAGAGCAGTGAAAGTGCATGAGACGAGCTATGGAGTTGGAGAGTTTTAGAATGATGAGTTATAAATTATGAGTGATGAGTTTCAGGATCAGGGTTTGATTTTTCTTTGTAATAATCGTTAACCTTAACCTTAACCTTAACCTTAACCTAAAATCTCCTGTCTGAAATCTGATATCCCGCATCTGATGTCTCTTATCTAAAACCTCCCATCTCACTTCTAATCTCTAATTTCTAGCCTCTCTTTCTCAAAACATTATCAATCCTGTAGCAATACGGGATTTTCTTTTGAATAAACGTTAATAATATAATATAATTTAACTCACAATCAAAAATAATATCCAAGAAATAATTATATTTGGACAACGAAAATATCAATTATAAAAAAATGAGAAGAAACCTTACTGTTTTATTTGCCTTGCTATCCATCAGTTTTGCTTTTGGACAGGGAAAATACGGCAAATACCTGAATTCAAAAAAGCTGGCTCTAACTTATAAAAGCGTGAAAGAGGCTGATAAGGATGATTACTATCAGCAGTTTTACTGGCTGGTAAAGGCGGAACAGCTTAAAACGTATCCTCACCTTAAAGATATAAAGCCTATCGTTTTATATGAGTTTGTAAAATATGTAAACCCTCAGAATCCTACCAAAAAGCTGGACGAAAGAGGAAAAGAGCTTAGAGCAACGGCAGAGTTATCTTTAAACCAATATTTTAAAAATAAAAATTTCGAGAACAATTCGGTTTTAATGTACAACCTTGAAACCTACGTAGATCCTTCCAAAGGACAGTTCTATACCAAAGTAGACCCTGAAAAGATCAAAGAGCTGGTTCCTAAAGAATTATTTGCCTTCAACTCTATCAACAGGAATTTAGGGGAAGAAAAAACCTACTACCTGTGGATCGATAAGAAAAAAGATGACCTTAATATTGTAGATATCATCCCGAACGAAAAAGAAGATAAGGCTTTCTACACAAGATTAAGACAGTATCTTCCAGGTTATAAGTTTTCCAAATATGTTCCGTCTGTGAAAAAAGGAAACAAATCCGACAAAACAGATATTGATTACTACTATATCATGCCGTTTGAACAAAACACTGATAACATTGAGTACAAAACAAAAGATTTCAAAACTTACATCTTAAGCCAGTACAGAAAAGCCGGCGACGAATGGAAAGGAGTAGAAAAACCAAGAAAATAAATCAAAAAGTCCTGTGAAAATTCACAGGACTTTTTTAATTTTATATGAAATTCTTCATCTAAAGATCAGACTGTTTTTAAAACAGCCACTGATCAAAAAAACAAATCTGGAATTCATCAGCTTTCCAGTCTACAGTACATGACAGAAACAAGCCCGCAACAGATCTCTGTAAAAAAAATACTTCCACTCATCCTGGCTACTGCTATCTTTATGCAGATGCTGGACTCCACCATCCTGAACACTTCCCTCCCTTCTATTGCAAAGGACCTTCATGAATCTCCGCTCAATATGCAGAATGCAATTATCAGTTACGTTCTCACACTGGCGGTTTTCATGCCTGCGAGCGGTTTTCTGGCAGACCGGTTCGGAACCAAAAAAGTATTTATTTTTTCGCTGGTGCTTTTCAGTTTAGGTTCATTGTTCTGTTCCATGTCTCAAAACCTTACCCACTTGGTCATCTCAAGAGTGATCCAGGGAGTCGGAGGAAGTCTGATGACCCCTGTGGGAAAACTGGCCCTGATCAAAACTTTTGATAAAAATGAGTTGCTGAAAGCCATGAATTTCGCGATCATTCCGGCATTAATAGGCCCTGTACTGGGGCCGCTGGTCGGCGGTTATATGGTAGATTATCTTTCATGGCACTGGATCTTCCTCATTAATATTCCTATCGGGGTTTTAGGAATTATCTTAGGACTAAAATACATGCCGAACTACAAATCTACCGATGTTGACTTTGATTTGAAAGGCTTCCTGATCTTTGCAGCAGCATCACTTCTTTTATCCATCTCCCTGGAACTGTTCGGGGATATGCAGAATATCAGTCCGGTTCTTTTTGTTTTCATTCTCGGCTTTTTATTCCTGTATTATTATTACAAACATGCCAGACGCGGAGGAAATCCTATTTTCCCACTGGACCTGTTTCAGGTAAGGACTTTTCGTGTAGGAATTGTCGGTAATCTGGCTACCCGGCTCGGGATCAGTTCCGTTCCGTTACTACTGCCTTTAATGATCCAGATCGCGTATAAACAATCTGCTGTGACTTCCGGATGGATTATTGCCCCGATGGCGCTCACCGCCATATTCGGAAAATCTTCAGTGATTAAAATCCTGGACAAATACGGCTACAGACAAACCCTGATGGTCAATACCTTTATCATCGGAACCCTGATCTGTCTTCTTGCTATTCCTGATATCCACACCAATTTATATTGGTTTGTCCCGATCATTGCGATCCTGGGCTTCTTCAACTCTATCCAGTTCACCTCTATGAACACTATTTCTATTGCAGACCTCAGGAATTTCCAGACCAGCAGCGGCAACTCACTGATATCAGTCAACCAGCAGCTTGCCATCGGCTTCGGGATCGCTTTCGGATTGATTGTCCTAAAGTTATTTGAAAATTCCAGTCTGATAGAAGGTGAAATCCATAACGCCTTCCGTTATACCTTCCTTACCGTGGGTATTCTGACCATCATATCCGGTTTTGTCTTCAGAAGACTGCATATTTCGGATGGGAAGAATATGAGATCGAAGGAAGATTAGGGCGAAGAAAGCTGAGAAAGCGAAGAAGGCAAATTTGCAAAAAAGCGAAATCGCTAAAGGGCTAAACAGCTAAATGCCCAATAAACTTATTTACTTTCTCAGCTTCCTTCGCTTTCTTTGCCTTTTTGCAAATTCGCCTTTTCGCCTTATTACGAACTTACCACAGATCAATGCCCCTCCCTACCCGCTTCACTATATTTGTTATATAAAATTCACAATATTATGACAGCGAAAAAAGTAGAAATCGTAGTATCACCAAAACCTGCACATTTTGTGGGGGATGGTTTTAGAGTTCATAATTTTATACCGGGAGTACAAGGTTTGGACATGAAAAGAATGGACCCGTTCATTATGCTTGATTACAATTCAAAATTCCACTTCAACGGTTCTGAAAGGCCAAGAGGCGTAGGCGTTCATCCTCACAGGGGTTTTGAAACCGTAACTATAGCTTATCAGGGAAAAGTAGAGCACCACGACAGCTCAGGCGGCGGCGGAATTATCGGGGAAGGCGATGTACAGTGGATGACCGCAGCCAAAGGGGTTCTTCACAAAGAATACCACGAAACCGAATGGTCCAAAAAAGGCGGTATTTTCCAGATGGTTCAACTTTGGGTCAATCTTCCGGCCAAAGATAAAATGAGCTTACCAAAATATCAGGCGATAGAAAATTCAGCGATGGAACGTGTGGATCTGGTCGAAAATGGTTTTGTAGAAGTTATTGCAGGAGAATATAACGGCCATAAAGGACCGGCTGAAACTTTCACTCCTCTGAATATGATGAATGCCAAATTAAAAGCCGGTGGAAAAGCTGAATTCAGTTTTCCTGCCCATTTCAATACAGCAGCATTGGTGATTGAAGGAAGTATTACGGTAAACGGAGAGGAAAAAGCCAAGGCAGATCATTTCGTTTTATTTAAAAATGAAGGGGAAGCATTCACGATTGAAGCGTCTGAAGATGCCATCGTACTGATCATCAGCGGAGAACCAATCAATGAGCCGATTTATCCTCACGGACCTTTCGTGATGAATTCCAGGGAAGAAATTATGCAGGCTTTTGAAGATTTCAATACCGGAAAGTTTGGCTACCTGGAAGATTGAGAAAATTAAATTTATCTTAATCTTACATCATCCCTTTTTTATTAACTTTATATAATGATGTCCGGTGAAATGCAAAGACGAAGAATTTTGATTCTACTGAAATTCTAAGGCTGAAAATTAAATCTTATAAGTTGCAAAAATCTGTAAGGTTTGACAGAATGCTTTACAAAAGTAAGTTTTGAAATCTGATCCGTCTTTGCAATCCGCCGGTTCACATACAACAAAAATTTATGAAACCAGAATTTGAAAATATTCCGCTTGTTAAGGCAGAAAAAAGATTTGAAATAGAAATCGACGGTCACTTTGCATTTATTGATTACCGTGAAATGGGTCATCAGATTGCTCTGGTGCACACTGAAGCAGAGCCGGAGCTTGCCGGAACCGGTGCAGCCACTGCCGTTGTGGAAAAAACATTGGCTTATATTGAAGACAACGGAAAAAAACTGCTTCCGTTCTGTCCTTATGTGTTCGCTTACATCAAAAAGCATCCTGAGTGGAAACGCATTGTGGATGAAAGGTTTGAAGGATACGACAAGCTTTAACTGTATCTCAGACGATTAATTTCATCACTTAAACTCAATTCAAAAAACATTTATTTAATTATGTCAAATATTGGACTTATCATAGAAGAAAAATCTGCGGATATTGGAAATTTCCTGGTGGGAAGACTTCTTCCGTTCCGCGAAAAAAGAGCAGTAGGACCTTTTGTTTTTATCGATCATATGGGACCCTCTGATCTTAAAGATTATCAGAATCTTGATGTTCCGCCTCATCCGCATATCGGATTGTCTACCTTAACCTACCTTCTGGAAGGATCCATTTTTCACAGGGACAGCATTGGAAGCGCTGTTGAAATAAAACCGGGAGCCGTGAACTGGATGACCGCCGGTAAAGGCGTTGTTCACTCCGAAAGAACCCCTGAATATTTAAGACACAGCGATAAAAGACTTCACGGATTCCAGATCTGGGTAGGCTTACCTAAGCACCTTGAACAAACGGAACCTACGTTTCATCATATTGAAGCGGATGAAATTCCGGTTTGGGAGGAAGACGGGATCCATTACAAGCTGATTGCCGGGGAAGCATTCGGAAGAAAATCTGCCGTTCCTGTTCACAGCAAATTATTTTTCATTGAGATCAAAACTAAAGAAGCGAAGAAAATAAGCATCGGAAAAGACCTGTATGGTGAAGCTGCCATGTATGTCCTGGACGGAACTGTTTCTACAGACGGAAATACTTACGGTTCCAAACAGCTGATGATCGCCAAAGACACAAAACTGTGCGAATTTGAAATGAGTGAAAACGGAACGGTCTATCTTTTTGGCGGCGAGCCGTTTGATGAAGAACGTTTTATATTCTGGAACTTTGTCAATTCTGATAAAGAAATGATAGACCAGGCCAAAGTAAACTGGAATGATCAGAACCATGATGCATTTCCTCTGGTTCCGGGTGATGACAAAGAATATGTTCCGCTTCCGAAAGCCATTTTAAACAGAAAATAATTTCCATAGATTATCAGCCATGAAAATATTAGCATTTGCAGGAAGCTCGTCTTCTACATCGATTAACAGGGAACTGGTAAAATTTGTTCTGAAGGACTTTCAGGAAGAAGAGATTAATCTACTCGATCTGAATGATTTCACAATGCCCGTTTTTTCTGTAGACCTTGAAAAGAAAGGCTTTCCGGATGAGGCCCATCGTTTTTTAAAAGAAATCGAAGCATGTGATGTGATCATCTGTTCTCTTGCAGAACACAACCGTTCGTACAGCTCGGCTTTTAAAAATCTCTTCGACTGGTCTTCCAGGATCAATGTAAAGCTTTTCCAAAACAAACCCATGCTGCTGATGAGCACTTCTCCAGGAGGTTACGGCGGCGGCAATGTGATGAATACGGCCAAAACTTTTTTCCCGCAGTTTGCAGCAGATATAAAGGATACCTTCTCGCTTCCAAAATTTTACGAGAATTTTGATCTGGAAAGCGGCATTATCAATCCTGATATGCTTCATGAGCTTAAAATTAAAATAGAAAACTTTAAGAACAATCTGAAAACCAATGACTAAGGGAAGACTTGAGGCTTTCAGCGATGGCGTTATGGCGATCATCATCACCATCATGGTTCTTGAACTTAAGGTTCCGGAAGGAAGCAGCTGGACCAGTCTCAAACCCTTACTCCCTAAGTTTCTTGCTTATATTTTCAGTTTTATTTATGTGGGTATCTACTGGAACAACCATCATCATATGTTTCAGGCTGTGAAAAAGGTGAACGGAAGTATCCTATGGGCCAATCTTCACCTGCTGTTCTGGCTTTCGCTGATGCCCATTGCTACAGAATGGATCGGCGCAACGCATTTTGCAGAAAATCCGGTGGCAGCGTACGGTGTATGCCTGATTATGTCTGCCGTGGCCTATACTATAATGGAACATCTGATTGTACAGTGTGAAGGTGAAAATTCCCGGTTAAAGGAGGCTATTCATTCAAAATTTAAAGAATATATTTCCATCGTATTTTATGTCCTCGGAATCGGCGTTTCATTTTTTTATCCTTATATTGCCATAGGTTTTTATTATCTCGTGGCTCTCATATGGCTGATTCCGGACAAAAGAATCGAAAAACTACTAAAAGAAGATTAATATGGACATACACGAATATCCTAACGGCAGTATCACTGTCATCTGGCAGCCTCAGAAGTGTATCCACTCGGCTGTTTGCGTAAAGATGCTTCCCAAAGTCTACAATCCAAAGGACAGACCATGGATAAAAGCAGAAAATGCAAGTCCGGAACAACTTAAAAACCAGATAGACCAGTGCCCTTCGGGAGCATTGAGTTATAAATTCAATACAGAACAATAATGGCGGTAACCGTAAAAGCAAGTTTAGGAAAAACAAAATATTATACCGAGGTAACGGCTGGTGAAAACCGGATTATTACCGATGAACCAATTGATAAGGGCGGGCAGAACAAAGGTTTCAATCCTTTCGAAATTCTGGCCACCTCCCTGGCAAGCTGCACTGCTGCCACCTTAAGAATGTATATCGAAAGAAAGGAGTGGGACGTGGAAAACATCCATGTGGAAGTGGAACTTGAAAATTATCCTCTCACAAAAAGAACTGTTTTCAAAAGAGATATTACCTTTGAAGGCGTTCTGGATGATGAACAGACGAAAAGACTTCATACCATTGCCGATGCCTGCCCCGTACACAAAATGCTAACAAACGAAATAGAAATATTAACCAAATTTTCATAGTATGACCGAAGTAAAACAAAACAACGACGAAAAACACGGAAGTTTTGAAGCTTTCATAGATGGAAGACGCGCAGGAATGATGACCTACACCTGGGCCGGAGAAGAAAGATTTATCATAGACCACACCGAGGTGGAAGAAGCCTACAACGGAAAAGGCGTAGGAAAAGAAATGCTTCTGGCAGCGGTGGATTTTGCCAGGAAAAACAACAAAAAGATCATTCCTCTCTGCCCTTTTGCCAAAGCAAGTTTTCAGAAAAGCGAGGAACTGCAGGATGTTTTAGTTAACTAACGTTGACTTCTGTCCTTAAGATACAGGCCTTCCGGAGTATATTTCCGGAAGGTTTTTTATTTTCTGAACCGAACAGAAAAAAACTATATTTGTAAAATTTTAATTGAAAAACTATGTCTCCAGTTATACTGCTGTCTATTATTATCGTCTACTTCGCATTGCTGCTGTGGGTAGCCTACAGAACAGGGAAAGGAAGTGATAATGAAAGTTTCTTTATCGGAAACCGTAAGAGTAACTGGATGCTTGTCGCTTTTGGAATGATCGGAACCTCACTTTCAGGGGTAACATTCGTAAGTGTTCCGGGGGCGGTAGGAAATGATAAGTTTGCCTACCTTCAGATCACTTTAGGGTATCTTATCGGCTACATCGTGATTGCTTATGTTTTGCTTCCATTATACTATCGTTTAAAACTGACCTCTATCTATGGTTATCTTCAGCAGAGAATGGGCCAGCTGTCTTATAAATCAGGGGCATGGATCTTTATTGTTTCAAGGCTGGTAGGTGCTACGGCAAGATTGTATCTTGTAGTGAATATCCTTCAGATCTCTATTCTGGACAGTCTGGAAGTTCCCTTCATTGTCACCACACTGATTATTTTAGCCATGATTATTCTGTACACGTATGAAGGCGGAGTAAAAACCATTGTATGGACAGATACTTTGCAAACTTCATGCATGCTTCTGGGACTGATTATCTGTACGGTTTATATGCTGAATCATTTAGGATTAAGTTTTGGTGAAAGCTTTACCGCCATGCAGGATAAAGGCTACACAAAAATTTTTGATTTTGATCCGAACCAGAAAAGCTTCTTCATCAAACAAATCCTTGCCGGCGCCTTTATCACGATTACCATGACAGGAATTGACCAGGAAATGATGCAGAAAAGTTTATCAGTGACGAGACTGAAAGATTCACAGAAAAATATGGTGACCTTAGGATTTATCCTTCTTGGAGTAATTTCATTATTCCTTTATATGGGCGGACTTCTTCATCTTTACGGAGCCCAGGAACAGGTAGCCAGCTCAGGAGACCAGCTTTTCCCGGATGTAGCCTTAAACCATATGCCCGGCTTTATTTCCATTATCTTTATTATTGCGCTGATTTCAGCCTTATTCCCAAGTGCAGACGGAGCTATGACTGCTCTTACCTCTTCTTTATGCATTGACGTTTTTGGCATGAAAGAAAAGAAAGACTGGGACGATTCCAAAAAAGAAAAATTCAGAAAAAGAATACACCTTATTGTCGCCCTTTCCTTCCTGATCATGGTGGTAATCTTCAAAGTAATCAATGACAATTCCATGATCGGATTGATCCTTAAGCTTGCCGGCTTCACTTATGGACCGCTGCTTGGGCTCTTTGCTTTTGGAATTTTTACGAAATATAAGGTGAAGGACCAGCTGGTTCCTTATGTATGTATTGCTGCACCGGTGATTTCATTCTTCATCGATAAATACCAGGAAAACCTGTTCGGTGATTTCAAAATAGGTCTGGAATTGCTGATCATCAACGGATTGCTGACGTTCATAGGACTTTGGCTGATCAGAAAGAAATAACTTGCAATTTTGGCTAAAGCCGGATTTATTTTCTATTTTTATATGACGGGCTAAAGCCCGTCCCTATTGAATATTTATCCGTAATCCAATAAATTTTATATGAAATTATCCGTCTTCCTCGTTATGAGTTTGCTTTCAGGAGCATATGTAAAGGCACAAAGTGCGGTTGATTTTGCCAATCTTGCCCGATACAAAGAGGAGAATATTGCTCTTCTCAATGCAAAGAAAAAAACAGATGTGGTCTTCATGGGCAATTCCATTACAGAAGGCTGGGTAAAAGAGCACTCAGGGTTTTTTTCTGAGAATAATTATACGGGCCGGGGCATCAGCGGACAGACGACTTCACAAATGCTGCTCAGGTTTCAGGATGATGTTGTCGCATTAAAACCAAAACTGGTGGTCATCAATGCCGGAACTAATGATATTGCTCAGAATACGGGAGCTTATGATGTAAATTTTACGTTTAACAACATCAAAGCGATGGCGGATATCGCCCGCAGCAACGGCATAAAGGTCATTATCGCGTCTGTACTTCCTGCTGCTGGATTTCCATGGCGTAAAGAGATCACGGATGTTCCACAAAAAGTAGATGCTCTGAATAACCGTTTGAAAAAGTATGCAGCCACCAATAAAATCCTGTTTGCTGATTATAATACGGCAATGCGCGATGAAAAAGGCGGCATGCGCGAAGGTCTTTCAAAAGACGGCATACACCCTACTCTAGCAGGATATACGATTATGGAACCTATTATTAAAAAAGCCATTCACCGGGAATCAGGGAAAAAATAGATTCCTGACATCCTATTTATTTTTTAACCTCAACTTATAATCACCATGAAAAAAATTATTTCACTTTTCGTATTGATCTTAACATTCGGCGGCATTACGGCACAGGATTTTGAAGTTTCTACCCTGAGAATCGGGCCTTACAAAGTTTTTATGGAAAAAACGGAAGCTGAAAAGATCTCCGGCACCAAACTGAAAATGACAGACGGAGTCATCAAAAACAGTGTAAAATATAACGGAGAGCAGATCCAGATTCACCTTTTCGAAACCTATATCAGTGAAGCGAAGCCTAATGTACCCAGCATTATGGGACTATCGACCACCAGCAAAAAATTTAAAACCAAAAGCGGAATCGGTATCGGGAATACAAAAGATGACCTGATCAATGCGTACAGAAACCATCCAAGTTTTACCGTTCATCCGGCCTGGGACGACAAGGGTGAAAAACGCCTGAAAGATACCGGATATTTCACGTTGGAGGATCTGGATGCTGGCACGCAACTTTCTTTTAAATTTGTGAACAATATCATTACAGAAATTTCAGTATACCTGAACGAAGGCTGTTAAAACCAGTATTTTCAGCAAATAATTCTAAATCCGGATCCTAAGTCCGGATTTTTGCATTTCCGTAAGCCATTAAAAAATCGTAAATTCGCGTGCAAATAAATCAGATATAATGAGTAAAAGTATCGAAGAGTTAAAATCTCTTACTACGCAGATCAGAAGAGACATTTTAAGAATGGTTCACGCTGTAAATTCAGGTCACCCGGGCGGAAGTTTAGGCTGTACGGAATTTTTCACAGCGCTTTACGGAAAGGTGATGAACTACAGTCTTCCTTTCACGATGGAGGGGAAAAATGAGGATCATTTTTATCTTTCAAACGGGCATATTTCACCGGTTTACTATTCTACTTTAGCGAGATTTAACTTCTTTCCTGTAGATGAACTGAGAACTTTCAGAAAACTGGATTCAAGACTTCAGGGACATCCTACTACTCATGAAGGTCTTCCGGGAATCAGAATTGCTTCCGGATCTCTTGGTCAGGGACTTTCTGTTGCACTTGGTGTAGCTCAGGGTAAAAAAGTGGATGGCGACCAATCTCTTGTTTATACACTTCACGGTGACGGTGAGCTTCAGGAAGGTCAGGTTTGGGAAGCTTTTATGTATGCTGCGGCTAAAAAAGTGGATAACATCATTTCCACTATTGACTACAACGGACGCCAGATCGATGGAGATACTGATGATGTACTGAGCCTTGGAAACTTACATGCTAAACTTGAAGCGTTCGGATGGACCGTTCTGGAGGAGAAAAACGGTAATGATCTTGAAGCTGTTATTGCGATCCTTGAAAAGGCCAAAACTGAAACCGGAAAAGAAAAACCTGTCGTGATCATCCTTCATACAGAGATGGGCTTCGGTGTAGATTATATGATGGGTTCTCACGCATGGCACGGAAAAGCTCCTAATGATGAGCAGCTTGAAACCGCATTTAAGCAGTTATACCTGGAAGCTCCTGCAGACTATTAATTATAAATGATCAATTTTCACCGATCCATGATGTAATCGTCAGGTTAAGCCTGTCATTTATCATGATCAAAAACTTTAGTAAAAATGAAATATACATATACAGAAAAAAAGGATACACGTTCAGGTTTTGGAGCTGGATTAGCAGAACTGGCCGACAAAAACCCTAATGTAGTAGCACTTTGTGCAGACCTTATCGGTTCTTTGAAAATGGAAAAATTCATTGAAAAAGCACCGGAAAGATTCTTCCAGGTTGGAATTGCAGAGGCTAATATGATGGGAATTGCCGCAGGTCTCAGCATTACCGGAAAAATCCCTTTCACCGGAACTTTCGCGAATTTTTCTACTTCAAGAGTGTATGACCAGATCCGTCAGTCTATCGCTTATTCAGGCAAAAATGTAAAAATATGTGCATCTCATGCCGGTCTTACACTAGGTGAAGACGGTGCTACCCACCAGGTTCTGGAAGATATCGGAATGATGAAAATGCTTCCGGGTATGACAGTAATCAATCCATGTGACTACAACCAGACAAAAGCAGCCACTATTGCTATCGCTGAGCATGAAGGTCCTGTATATTTAAGATTCGGAAGACCTACGGTTCCGGTATTCATGCCTGAAGATATGCCTTTTGAAATTGGAAAAGGAATTTTACTTCAGGAAGGTACTGATGTGACGATTGTGGCAACAGGACACCTTGTATGGGAGTCTCTTGTAGCCGCTGATGAGCTGGAGAAAGAAGGTATTTCGTGTGAGGTAATCAATATTCATACAATCAAACCTCTTGACGATGAAATCATCATCAAATCCGTTGAAAAAACAGGAAAGATCGTTACTGCTGAAGAGCACAACTATCTGGGTGGTTTAGGTGAATCTGTAGCAGGAATGCTTGCCAGAAAAAGACCTACAAGACAGGAATTTGTGGCCGTAAATGATACGTTCGGTGAATCTGCGACGCCTGCTGAACTGATAAAGAAATATAAGATCGATGCAGCGGCAGTAAAAGAAGCTGTCAAGAGAATTTTAGCTAACTAAAAAAGCTATATAATATGAGTCCGGGCGGTTTCTTCGAAACCGCCCGGACTTTTTTACCCCTTTACTGTGGCCTGTTGATCGGAAGATCTATGGTATCAAGCACGGGATATAATATTTTCTGAAGAAATTCATTTTCTCTTTCCCGGGAGGCTTTGGAGCCTGAAAAGTAATTGCTGATCCTGTAATTTTTTATAAACTGGTTTCTCTTTTTGGAGATTGCATAATAATACCCACGGCTGTCTTCATTGATAAAATAGGTCATTTCATCAAAGTTCATGATCTTTTTTGTGGACAGCAGCTTTCTGTAGATCGCTTTTTCACGTTTATCAAAAATAAATTTCACAGGTACCCGGAAGAGCAGGTCAGCCAGAAGGTAGCCCATGTAAACTATCCATAAGGCAAAAGCAATGACCATCACCTTTTCAGTGACTTTATTTTCCAGATACCACGCAATTGGAACCAATACTATTCCGGCGGCCAGCCACCATTTTAATGTTCGAAGGATATGGTAATTGGGCATAAAAGTGATTTCGCTGCCGTTTTCTTCAAATTTATAACGGTCTGCGGCGTTCATCGTATGTTCTCATTTAACCGCATGATGTCTTCGGTTTCATTCACCATTTTTTGTATTGCTTTACGGGTAAGGGACTGCCCTATCGTAAGTTTTTCATCTTTACCGTTTGCATTAAAATGGATGGAAAGGATCACATTGGTTCTGATAAGCCCCATATACCGCATCACTAATATCTGGAAACCGGTAAAATCCTGAAAGGAATAGGTCTTGGCAGGAACGAAAATACTGTGTTTTCCGGTAATCGTTTTCCGCTGTGGGTCGATGACCAGTTTCTTTGCAAAAAAGTTAATAATAATCAGTATTCCAACAGCAATCAGGAATAGACCTAAAAAAGGGATCCTGTACTTATAGGTAAGCCCTGCCGCGATAAAAAAAAGAATAACCAATATGGATATAAATACCGGCTGGTTTTTGAAAACATAGAGTGTTCCGTCTTTTTTGTAAAATTGATAAGAGTTCATGATCAATAGTAATTGGTTTAATGTATCGTTATATTATTCAGTTTCACTGCGTGCTGCCATTCGTGATTATTATTAGATTTAAAGGTATTCAAATCTGTTTTAAAAACACCTGTTGTGAGTGGAAAAATAAACATCTTTTTTCTTTTTAAGTCCGGATAATCAGGTTTTCCCCCCGTTAAGAATTTGTACAGATTGATATGCTGTTGTTCCCGCTTCCATCAAAATAATTTTTTAATAAATATTGGAACTGTTTAAGATTTTCCATAAGCTAACTTTCCGATTTGTATTTTGAACAATACCTGCATACAAAAATAGATTAAAAATTAAACATCCGGATAATCACACCCTACTTGTTTTTATTGTATTTTTTGTATGCATATGATCATGATTTTGTGTACAAAAAAATTTTAGAATTCTCCATCAATTCATCAGATCTGTAAAATCAGACTCTCTATTTTTTATTACTTCATTAATAAAATTTAATCTCAGGAAAAATTTATCCGTGTATTTAAACTTGTACAATCATGCATATATCCTCGGAAGATTCGCAATAAATCCACAATTTACTCACATAATTGAGATATAATAATTTTTAGTTTTGAAACCATCAATGTTGATTGGCTGTTCGGTAGATCACTCTGTAAGTGTACAGTACAGGAAGAAATCCAAAACAGCAAAACCCAATGCCAGGGCTGATATGGCAGCAAAAATATTAATTAAAAAATGACTCAATTATGAAAAAATTACAAGGAATGAAGAATTTCTCTTCATTGGAAAACAAGAAGCTGGAAAATTTACAGGCTATCTCCGGTGGATCTGCCAGTAACAGAAATTCACAATCTCAATATCCTACACCTGAAGGAATGGTACAAGATACAGATTATTACACAGATGATGTTCCGGGTACCTGGGTGTATAAGTCCAGATTAATAGTAGGCCCTGTAACCCCAACAGATGCATACTAATTAAAAAAGGTTAGGGAGGATATTTCTCCTCCTTAATTTCTTTACCATTTAAAAATAGTCTTATGAATACTCTGTTTTTACAATCCCTCCGCTGGATATCCGTTTTATGCTTAATCTCCTTAATAAGCTGCAAAAAGAAAGATTACATCATTTATTACCAGAGAGCCAATGAGATTGACAGCATCTACAGGATGGCCGGAAAACCGAAACTTGCCGTAGAGGAATACAAAAAGCTTTTTGAAGAATATGAGCCCAAAAATCAGGAGCGCCTGCGGGAATATGAAACCTATATTATTCTGGCAGACCGTTTTAATATGGATTTCGGAGGAAAAAAAAGCCTGAAAAAACTGATTCTTTTGGATGCAGAACGTGGTGGAAGCTGCAGGGAATATTATCCTCTTTTTAAAAAATATGGAATAGACAGCTCAGAGGTCAAAGAAGAGATTGCAGACTGGAAGAAAGATCTGAACCAAACCCTCATCGATTCTTTTACAGTGGCCATGATAAGGGACCAGGAAAAAAGAAGACCACTAGAGCTAGATACAGCAGTGGCCCAAAGGAACGTCATGAAAAATGCCAGGCTTCTCCTCTGGACTTTCCGGAAATACGGCTACCCTACCCCACGAAAAATGGGAACCATGGGGCCCAATGATACATTTTTTGCGATGACCACCTTGCTTACCCATATGAACGAAACTAAAGAATACTATCCCCAAATAAAAGCAAAATTGTACGAATATGTGAAATCCGGAGACTGCCCGCCGCGTGATTATGTATTGATGGTTGATTCCAGAGCTATACTGGACGATAAAGAAGGAATATACAGGTTCAATCCTGGTGTATCAAAAGATTCTGCAAAGATTAACCGAAACAGAAAAAGCATAGGCTTACCCAGCATAAAGCATACCAACCTGATTATAGCAGGCTCTTCAAAACCCATATGGGAGCTATTGAAAAATATAAGAGAATAACTTTTATTAATTTTTAATGATGAATAATCAAAACGGTCTTATGAAAAACCTTTGTCTACAATCCCTCCGCTGGGTATCCGTTTTATGCTTAGTCTCCTTAATAAGCTGCAAAAAGAAAAACTCTATCCTTTATTACCAGAAAGTGAATGATATTGACAGCATATACAGAATGGCAGGAAAGCCGAAACTTGCCGCAGAGGAATACAAAAAGCTGTTTGAAGAATATGAGCCCAAAAACCAGGAACGCATACAGGAATATGAAACCTATATTACTCTGGCAGACCGCTACAATTTAGATTTCGGAGGAAAAAAAAGCCTGAAAAAGCTGATCCTTTTGAAAGCAGAAGTTGGTGGCAAATGCAAAGAATATTATCCTCTTTTTAAAAAATATGGGATAGACAGCTCAGAGGTCAAAGAAGAGATTGCAGACTGGAAGGAAGATCTGAACCAAACCCTTATCGATTCCTTTACAATTGCTATGAGAAGAGATCAGGAAGAGAGAAGAAGACCAATTGATACGGCAACATGCCAAAGAAATGTCATGAAAAACGCCAGGCTTCTTCTTTGGACATTCCGGAAATACGGCTATCCTACGCCACGAAAAATGGGAACCATGGGGCCTAACGACACATTTTTCGCGATGACCACCTTTCTTACCCACATGAACGAAACTAAAGAATACTACCCCCAAATAAAAGCAAAATTGTATGAATATGTGAAATCCGGCGATTGCCCACCACGCGATTATGCATTGATGATTGACGCCATGGCTTTTCTGGCAGATAAAGAAGGAATATACAGGTTCAATCCAAACGTATCAACAGATTCTGCCAAGATCAATCGGCATAGAAGAAGCATCGGGCTTCCCAGTTTGAAACATACGGCTAAAATTAAAAAAGATTTTTTCAAAGAAGTTCAATAAAATGATACTCATCCTATCAAATAATAAAGAACCCACTACCGAAAGTGTCATCGCATGGCTGATACAATTGGGTAAAAAATTCATCCGCGTGCATGAGAACGAATATTTTGAAATTAAAGTACAG
The DNA here is from genome assembly GCF_900169075.1 of Chryseobacterium phocaeense. Taxonomy (NCBI): domain Bacteria; kingdom Pseudomonadati; phylum Bacteroidota; class Flavobacteriia; order Flavobacteriales; family Weeksellaceae; genus Chryseobacterium; species Chryseobacterium phocaeense. Next base: position 281,406 of record NZ_LT827015.1, on the reverse strand, counting down.
GACAAAAAGATTTTTCTTCAAAGCCGCCGTAATTCTTTTTTCCTGGATGAGATCTCAAGTGTATGGTTTAGAAGAGGAGGATTAAGATTTAAGCGTTTAAGCTATAACAACGACGCAGTTGATTTCCATATGAACGAAACCCAGCACTGGCTGGAAGATTATGTACTGAAAACCCTGGAAAGTAGAAAACATATCAACAAACAGCTTAACAGCAATGTAAACAAGCTCCTTGTTCTTGAAAAAGCAATAGATGCAGGATTAGATGTTCCGTTGTACTACCTTTCGGATAAAACGGATAATTCAGCACTTGGACAGACTATTGTGAAGCCTATTTCAGGAAGTCCTATACTTGAAAATATTATAAAAAATGCAGACGGTGCCATGTACACCAGCATCGTTAATGAACATGAAAAAGACTTCTTCATTTCATTCTTTCAGGAAAAAATTAAAAAAGATTTTGAGATCAGAACATTTTATCTGAATGGAAAATGCTGGTCAATGGCCATCTTTTCACAAAATGACAAACAGACCGAAGTTGATTACAGGAAATACAATGATAAAAAGCCAAACCGGAATATTCCATATAAACTTTCTGCTCATCTGGAGAAAAAAATTGATATTCTGATGAAATCCATGGGATTAAACTGCGGTTCCCTTGATTTTATACAAAGTGGCAGCATCTGTTATTTTCTTGAAATCAACCCGGTTGGTCAGTTTATGCATTTATCAAGCTGCTGCAACTATTTTTTAGACAAAGAAATCGCTGAATTTCTATACTGATTCCCTTAAATGAATTGCAATAATGAAAAAAATATTAAATGAAAAAAATAAGCTTCCGCTTACCTTTAAATATCTTGAAATCATAAAAAGAAAAAAAGCAGTCCGTAAAAATTGTTTAATCAGCTATTATACAGTATCTGAAAAATACCAGACCGATTTCCTACTGACTGATGCTCCTTTTAAATCACTGGTAAGATTCATCTAAAGTATTTCAACCTTTTAAATCATTTTAAAAGCACATCATCAGGCTTATTATTCCCTATATTTTATCATTGTGAGGTGTAAGCACGATTACATTCTAAAAACACAAACAACAGATTCCCATAACGATATGAAATATTTCAATTTATTCAGTAATATTCTTGTGACCAAAGGATTCTCCCGCATGCTTATCTCAGATCTTCAGAGGAATTCTTCCGGGATTTATCCGCTGGAGCTTTATGAAATTATCGACGAATTAAAGAATAAATCCATAGAAAATATTCTCGATAATTATGATTCAGAATCTAAACCATTTATCAGCGAATATCTTGATCTGCTTCTTGAAAAAGAATATGGCTTCCTGACTGATGGAGACTGGGACCGGAATTTTCCTCCGTTATCTCATCAATTTCACGATCCCTGTACAATTTCCAATATTTTTATAGAAATCAATGACCATAATGTGCCGGATACCATCAAAAAATCCGTTGAAAATATGGGCGTAAAACATTTGGTCATTTATAGTCACAAAAAACTGTCGGTCCAAGAGTTCCAGGACATTGATTCACAATTTAGAAATTCTGTGTTAAATGGTATTGAAATACTCTCCCCTTTTCATCATGATGTAGATATGAACTTTATTAACAGCCTTGGCCAGACATTGGAACGAACGTACAGCCTGATGTTTCATAGTTGTTCAAAAAAAACTTTTAAAGTAAAAGATGAATTCAGATTCACCGTACAATTTACCAAAGAACCTCTCAGGATTTCCTCCTGTGGAAAGGTAGATCTGAAATATTTCAACACTAATCTCTCAAAAGTATCGGAGGCCATGAATCATAACTCCTGCCTGCATAAAAAGATCGGAATAGATATTCACGGTAATATTAAAAACTGTCCGTTAATGGGTGAAAGCTTTGGAAATATCAATGAAATCAGCCTGGAAGAAGCATTAGCCCGGCCGGGATTTAAAAAATACTGGAATATCACCAAAGATCAGATTGAGACCTGTAAAGATTGTGAATTCAGGTATATCTGCACAGACTGCAGAGCCTACACGGAACGTAACCACAAAAACAGTGAAGGACTGGATATTTCCAAGCCTTTAAAATGCGGTTATGACCCCTACACCGTAACATGGGAAGCATGGAGCAAAAACCCGTTAAAACAGGAAATCATCAGCTATTATGAGCAAGCTACCTACAAGAGATAACCCTCAGCCAAAAAATCTTATCTGAAAAATTTCCATTTCGGGATAATGGCCAGCATTCCGAATCCTGTAAAAAGGAAAAGATTGGTCACATCCGTATACAAAAATGTAGACAGATAATAATTGTGCATAAAGAAATGCAGCACCAGCAGTGCCGGAAACATAAAGATCCCCACTTTTCTGTAGAAAAACATCAGGATAAGCCCTATCATCATCAATACATCAATAGAAAAGATCACGAAAAAATACCACCTTGGAATCTGAAGATATTCATGCTGCAGATATTCATCCACATCTATTCCCAGCCCCATCACAGTGAACAGCATCAAAGCCGCAAATGCTAAAATAAAACCCCATCCTTTCTTTGGATCCTCATCAAAATAAGTGTATTCTTCCATAGTACAAAAATAAAGAACTTATGAAATACTTTCATAAGTTCTTTAATATAATATTCGTTTAAAATTTGATTTATACAGAAATAGCGTTGATCAGTCTGTTTTTGTCGCTCAGGTACTCTTCCATAGAAATCATACTTTCGGTTCTCATTACATCCTGAATGTCATCTATCTGATAAATAATTCTCTTCGCATCTTCAGTATTCTTAGCTCTTACTTTACAGAAAATATTATATTTTCCGGAAATAACACTTGCTTCGATTACGTTTGGAAGTATAGATAACTCTTTTAATACTTCCTGAGTGCGGTTTGATTTTGTCAAAAGGATCCCAATGAAAGCTGTAAAGTGATAGTCCAGCTTACCATAATCGATATTAAGAGATGATCCCAAAATAATACCTGCATCCTCCATTTTTTTCACTCTTACGTGAATTGTTCCAGCAGAAACATCCATCTGCTTTGCAATTTCAGTAAAAGGCATTCTTGTGTTTTCGACTAAGAAATCAAGAATCTTCTTGTCTATTTCGTCCAGTTGATAGTTCATATTAGTTAAATTACAATTTTCTTAAAAAATCTATGTATTTGTTGCAAATTTATAAAAAATAATTTAACTAAAAAAATTATATTAAACATTAACAATAATTAACACAGATGATAAAAATCATTAAAATATTACGATTATTTACTACCTGATTTTGTAGAATCTGTTTTTATTTCAACTTTGGCTTCCGGTTGTTTTTTGTCTTTTTTCTTCTTTTTAAATAGTGAATTAAAGCTTTTACTCCACACTACACCGCCACCATAGGCTTGATTTGCAGAACCATTGGTACTCACCATTCCTATATTGGTAGGCTTGGAATACCCCCTCAATACAAGGCTTCCGTCATTCTTTTTAGAAATATCATATTCAATGGAACCTTCCCCGGACAGATAATTATTTTGTGTCCCTTCGGTTTTCGTTAAAGGAATTCCCAGTCCTGTTTTAATATTTACCCTAGGCGAAAGTGCTACACTCACTCCGGCGTTCGCGCGGTCTCCGGTATTGGAGTTCTGATCACCTTTTACATAGTTAAGGTCAATCTGGAATTCATTACTCATGGTATTAAGAACAGATCCCAGCTGTTTCAGAAGCATATTGTATCCTGAAGATTCTGCGACTCCCGCCACATCGAAGTCTACTCCGCCGCTATTGGAAACATTAAATGTACTCAACAATAATATGGAACCAAACTGAAGAACTTTTTCTCCTTCCTGGCTCATCTTGGCTGCCAGTGTTTCTTTTACCTGGCTTGAAACGTCCAGTGCGGTTAAGTTAAGGTCTATCTTCGGATTGACCAGCGATTGGGTGATATTGGCCTGAAGCAATACACTGATCGGCTGCAGTCTGCCCATATTTAAATATTCTCCGGCATTGGATACCATTCTTACATAATTGGCTGTAATGTCCAGAGCAGGCTTCATGGCATCACCATCCCATCTGATGCTGCTGTTCTTCTCGATCTGGAAGGTTTTATTCAGGATTGCTTTGGAAACAAAGGTCCCGTTATCTACCTTATAAGTACCGTTCATGGCAATAGCTCCCTGTCTTCCCATCTGGAACCTCAGCTTATCTGCCGTTCCTTTTACGGTAATATTTCCTACATCATCTCCTACCAGTACATTCACTGTAGTTCCTTTATCAACATCCAGACTGAAGTCGATATTCATATTGGCTCCGGTCTTTTTCTTTTCTTCCAGCGTAATGAGTCCGTCTTTTCCTTCTTTCAGGAACCTCAGCATTTTAAATTCTTCTACATTGGATGTGGAACTTGAATTAAAGGTGAAATTACTTCCGTTCAATGCCTTCATATTCGGGGTAGAGATACTCAGTCCCGAAACAGGTCCATCCACGTACAAATCCCCCTGTCCATATACTCTTCCCCAGAAAAGATCATATTCCTTTTGGGTGGTATTCAGCATCAGAAGGTTATCAGCCCGCATAATCAGGTTGACCCCCATTGAAGAGAGGGTTTCAAACTGGATAGCTCCGGAAATTGTTCCCTTGGAATTGGATCTTCCGTCGTGCACTTCAATATTGTTGAGGATCGCCAATCCTCGGGAAAGCGGGATCACCGTATCATCAAATGAATAATCTACTCCGGTAAAGAGAAGTTTCAGGCCAAAGCCTTTCATCGCGATATCCCCGCTGTAATCAAGATCACTAAGTGTTCCATTGATCTTAAGATCTCCGGTAGCTTTTCCCCGCAGATTTCCAAAAATAGTCTGGACGAACTGTTGGGTAAATGCAATATCAAAATCACGCATTTCAGCCGTCAGATCAATCGTAGGAGAGGCTGTATTATTATTTACGGTTCCGGTCAGATGCAGGTTGTTATTTCCAAGAACTCCCGCCGAAGTTACTTTTACATCAACGTCATATACATTTAATGAGAAGCCGTTCGTTGCAGAAATTGTAAGATCACCCATCTCATTGCCGTTCATCATGATATCGTCTACGGTAAGGTCTACAAGCGGCTGGAGTGTACTTTTGTCCATCTTGATCTTCACACTTCCGTTGGCGAGGCCTTTAATGCCCATCGGGTTACCTCCGGACTGCATTTCAAGAAGCTTTTCTATGGCAAATTCTTCAATATCCGCATCTACATAAAAATCTTTGGCTGATTTAAACTGGGCTTCCTTAATAAACAAAGCACTTTTATCGGAAAATACCCGCAGATTCCGGATATCAAAATCAGCAGTTGCTTTTCTGTATGTGATGGAATGATCCAGCTCGGGGCTTGTATCAATTGCCCAGGTGACATCATTAAACTTAACTTCAGTAGGTTCAAATCTGAAAACATAATCTCCGGCCGCATTGGTAGACTGGTCTACATTGATCGCATAAGCTTTGAGATTTTCATTCAGATCATCTTCCGGACTTCCGTGTTTGAAAGTGGTAGCAAGATGAAGCGCAGTACCGTTTTCATTTTTCCCTTTGAGTTCAAAATCCCTGATGATATTTTTATTGTATTCTACCCTGCTGATCCTTGCATACAGCTGCTCGTTAAAGTTTGCCGTATTGATCCTCACCATAACACTGTCGATCATCGCGCTGTCTCTCGAAATATTTTCCCTGTCGTTGATCTTATAGTCAGGATTGGCAGCGGCTAAAGCTTTATCAGCATCCGTGATCTCTTCTTTCTTCGTCATGAGATACTTCAGGGAATTGGCATCCAGATTCAGGATCAGGTCATTGGAGTCTCCATTGTATTCCCCCTCTACCACCGCTCCTTGCGGAAGCTTAAGGTCTGGAAGGAAATAGTTCACTACCCCCTGCTGAACATCAAAATTCATTTTAAAGTTCTGGCCTCTGTATAGTTTTCTTGGCGGAGGTCCCACCAATATTCTTCCAATACCGTTTTCCATCATTCCGGCAAGGTCTGCCAGATTATATCTTCCGGAAATCTTACCGCTTGCTGCCCCTGGCGCATCAACGTCAATTACACGTCCGCCATTTTCTATAAAGGTTTTCAGCTTCGCTTTCGGAATTAAATATTTTTGGGTAGCCGTCGCAAAATTAAGGTTACTGGCATCAACATCCAGGGTAAGGTCATTAATGGAAGACATAGACATTTTACCTTCCACCTGGCCGCTTACAATCTGGCTTCCCGGTTTGTTGGTAAAATAATTCATATTCAGGTGGCTGACGTCTGCATTCACATTCATATTGATCCTTGGAGTGCTGAAATCAATCAGTCCTTTAATGGTAGCCTTCGCCTGTTCATCATTTACAGTGATGAGTCCGTTGTATTTTTTATGATCGAGTAATCCGTCAAGATAGAGATTACTGATCTGCTTATCCATAATTTCAATGCTGGTGATCTGGGACTTTGTGGTGAGACGCATGGTATTGACGTCAAAACTTTGTCCGTTCAGGTCAAATTTACCGGAAATCAGACCTACCGATTTATTTTTGATGATCACGGAAGTATTCAGGTCTTTCACTTCCAGATACCCGGAATATTTAGGCATGGCGGTGCTGTAGCCGGTAAGGGAAAGCTTAGTGATCTTAGCCTGCCCTATTCCTGTCATCAGGTTTCCGTCTGCCACATACACCTGCTGAGGATCTACCCTAGCTGTTCCGTTATATTTCAGCTTTCCGAAATCATCTGCAAAATTCTTCATCTTTTTGGAGATAAATGAAGGCATCATCGCTTTCAGGTCCTTATAGGTGAAATCAGTGGAAAGGTTTTTGGTCTCGATGGAGAAATTTCCTTTCAACAGCCTGTCGACCTTCATGGTTTGAGTGGCAATATTGACATCAGGGTTTCTGATCAGGAAGTTTTCCAGATAAAATTTATTCAGCGGACCGGTCATTTTTCCGGCCAGATTGAAAGGTTTGAAATTGTCCCAGTTGGTCACAAAATAACTGATATCATATCCGCTCAGCTGACTTCCCTGCTTGATTTCCATATCCCAACGCACACGGTCTGCAAACTCCGCCCATGAGCCATCATGAAGATTGAATTTTATATTTCCCTGCAGCAGTGAATGGTCAGTATTTAAAGTAAGATCTTTTAGTGATAAGAATTCATGCGTCAACGAAAGTTCAGTAGAAAAAGTATCTACAAAATGAGATTTCCCCCATCTGGAAGTGACGAAGGACATATTATTGATCAGCGCTGAAATATTAGGTCCGTTGACCTTTACATTCGGCGCTTTTAAATTAAATTTTGTTGCGGTAAGCCATTTTCCGGGTTCTCCCGGAGAATTTTGACTGGTGATGGACACCTTTGAATCGATAATCTGTACCCGGGAATCCAACTGAAAAGGAGGTTTCTTGGGGTCCCTTTTTTTACCGCTGTCGAAAAGCTGGGTAAATCTGATAAAATTGGAAATACTGTCCCCTTTATAGGTAATAACTTTTACATCGGCATTCACAAGGGTAAGGGAGTTAAAGCTCAAAGAATTGCTGTTCCCTGAAATCGCGTTATAGGCAAGCGACATCCAGTCGGAATTGGCGCGGAATTCTCTTGCTTTGATGAATTCGAGGCCTTTGTAATCCTTGATTTTTAATCCTTTTATCGTTACATCTCCGAAATAATCCACTTCTACACTTTCGGTAGTCATTCCGGATTTAAAGTCTTTATTAACAATCTGAAGTGCCTGGTCTGCCGCCCACTGTTTGGTTGCAGGAAGATTAATGGCAATAAGAACTCCACCTACGATAACAATGCCCAACCAAAAAAGAATCAGGAGAAGTTTGGCCCACCAGGAATAGCTGGTAACATCTTTTACCGCCTGCTTCCCAAATTCCTCTGCCGTCTCTACGGGATGATGAATAGCATCCGATGCCAGCTCAGATGCTTCTTTAACCGTCTCCTTTACCGCTCCTTCTACATTCTCAACAGTCTTTTGTACCTGATCCCCTATGTTCTCAGCTACTGATTTTTTATTCTCATTCTCGTTATTATTCTCTAACTTTGCCATTATTATGAGCGACTCTATAATTTTAGGTATTGAATCGTCCTGCGACGACACCTCAGCAGCTATCATCAAGGGAAACTGTATTCTATCAAACATTGCCGCGAATCAGGCTATCCATAAAGAATATGGAGGCGTAGTGCCTGAACTGGCATCGCGAGCGCATCAGCAAAATATAATCCCCGTTGTTGAAAAATCTATTACTAAAGCAAATATACAACAAAATGCTATTTCAGCTATAGGATTTACACGCGGTCCCGGACTTTTAGGATCACTTCTTGTGGGAACATCATTTGCCAAGTCTCTGGCTATGAGCTTAAATGTTCCGTTGATTGAAGTTAACCATCTCCAGGCCCACATTTTAGCCCATTTCATTGACGATGCAAATCCTATGCCGCCAAAATTCCCGTTTCTGTGTCTTACCGTAAGCGGCGGCCACACCATGATTGTGGTGGTTAAGGATTATTTTGACATGGAAATTATCGGGAAAACCATAGACGATGCTGCAGGCGAAGCCTTTGATAAAATAGGAAAAATTTTCGACCTCGACTATCCTGCCGGACCTATCATAGACCGCCTGGCTAAAGAAGGAAACCCTGACGCTTTTACCTTCAACAAACCAAGAATGGAAAATTACGATTATTCATTCAGCGGGATCAAAACTTCGGTCCTGTATTTCATTCAGAAGGAAGTGAAAAAAAATCCTGATTTCATCAAAGAAAACCTCAATGACCTGTGTGCTTCCATTCAGAGAACCATTATTGAAATTCTGATGGCCAAACTTGAAAAAGCCGCCAAAGAACTGAACATAAAAGAAGTCGCCATCGCCGGAGGAGTTTCCGCCAATTCCGCTTTACGAAAAGCAATGGAAGACAACAGAGAAAAACTCGGCTGGAATATCTATATCCCAAAATTTGAATACACCACAGACAATGCTGCAATGATCGCCATGGTAGCCCAGCTGAAATTTGAAAGGGGGGAGTTTACGGATATGAGAATTTCGGCAACGGCGAAGTATGATTTGTAAGAGGGCAAAAAGGTGAAAGGGCGAAACTGCGAAAAGGCTAATGGGCGAATTTGCAGATCAGCTAATTTGCTCATTTGCTTTTCTTATTTTAAATTTAAAGCACAGCAAATGATGGAAAAATGTATAAATTTTATTTTGAAAAGCTTGACGTATGGAATAATGCCAGAAATTTGGTGAAGGATATTTATAAAACTTCTCATAACTTTCCTGAAAGTGAAAAGTTTGGGATTACCACTCAGATACGACGGGCATCAACAAGCATAACAGCTAATATTGCAGAAGGAATGTGCAGATCTACTGAAAAAGAGAAATTAAGATTTATCAATATTGCTTTTGGAAGCTGTATAGAAGTTATTAATTTTCTCATCCTCTCAAATGATCTTGAATTTCTGGACGATGAAAATTATAAATCACTAAGAATTCAGGCAGAAAGTATTTCCAATCAACTCAACGCATTAAGTAAAACTTTGAACAAAGGAAGTGTATTGTAAAAAAGTCTGAAAGAGGCCATTTTGCAATTTAGCTTTTCTACCTTTTAGCCAAAACAAACTATGAAATTATTCTACGGACATATAGAAAACAACAACGTAATTATCAATGACGAAGAGCAACAGCACATTGTGAAAGTTCTTCGTATGAAAAATGGTGAAGATATTCATGTGACGGATGGAAAGGGAAACGTTGCGTCCGGAAAATTGGTTATTGAAGGAAAGAAAGCCGGTCTGGAAGTTTCTGAAATAAAAAGTGGAACTCCTGATTTTAATCCTAAGCTTCATATTGCTATTGCTCCGACGAAAAATATTGACAGAATAGAGTTTTTTGTGGAAAAAGCCGTTGAAATGGGTATTTCTGAGATCAGTATTATTATTACAGAGAAAACGGAACGTAAGAATATTAATATAGATAAGATCAGGAAACAGGCAATTGCGGCATCCAAACAGAGTTTAAGGTTTCATTTTCCTATTATCCATGATGCGGTGAAGCTTACCGACTTCTTAAAAAACATTGACCCAAGACATACTTTTGTGGCACACTGTCATGAAAATCTGGAAAGAATTGACCTTAAAAATATTCCTGCTTTGGAACAGATTACTTTTCTAATTGGACCTGAAGGAGATTTTTCGGAAAAGGAAATTTCATTTCTGGCAGAGAACAATATCAAGGCTGTTTCACTGGGAAGTCAAAGACTGAGAACTGAAACGGCAGGGGTATTTGTGGCGGCGTGGAATTATTTTTTGATGAGAGGTTAGAGGTTAGACTTCAGATTTCAGATTTCAGATATCAGATTTACAGTTAGACGGGAGATATTATTGGTGGCTTCGGGAGCCTCAGCCACCAAGTGTTGTTTCACATTCAATATTTCATTTTCGTTTACAGACAAAAAAATTTCAAACTCTCTAAACCTATAACCCTAAGCTCATCATTAATAACTCAAAACAACTCTCAAACACTCCCACTCTCAAACTCTTCTACTCTCTGACTCGTGAACTCCGTCAGAATTCCAGTTGATGATCCTTAAGGTATTTTTCAAAAATCTGTTGTCCGCTTCGGATTGAATTAACGGCCCAGAGAATTTTCATTCTCAACAGCTTTTCTTCGTTTAATTTATACTCAATATCGGATTTTATGAGCTTTTGCTTCAATTCATACATACAGATGGAAGCAGCTACCGATACATTGAAGCTTCTGGTAAAACCATACATGGGAATGGCCAGTGTTTCATCTGCAAAGTCTAAGATTTCCTGGGAAACGCCTTCCATTTCGGTTCCGAATACTAAAGCAATCGGCTCGGTGATTTCATACTCAGGCAGCATTTTCGCATTGTTTTCTAATGAAACAACGACTATTTTATAGCCTCTGTCTTTGATTTTCTGAAAAGATTCCCTATTTCTGGGAAGTTTCTCAACTTCAACCCAGGTATCAGCACCTTTTGTAACGCGCAGATTCGGTTCAAAACTATATTCTTCCTGCAAAGCCACCACTTTATGAAAACCACAGGCTTCTACGGAGCGTACAATGGCTGCAGCATTTCTGAACTGATAAATATCTTCCACAACAGGAAGCACAAAATCCGAACTTTCCTGAGAAAAATGCTCGATTTTCTGTAATCTTTCTTCGGTTAAAAACTGCTTTAAATATTCAAAAGTTTTCGCTAAATCTTCCATTCATTTTCAAATCTTTGCAAATTTAACGTAATTTTGGGCTATGAACCTGAACGAGGCTCAATTTCTTAGAAAAAAGTAATTCATGAAACGAAAAGTCCTGCTCATTTATACCGGAGGAACCATCGGTATGGAAAAAGATTATGAAACCGGAAGTCTCCGCGCATTTGACTTCGGAAATATTTTCGAAAAAATGCCTGAAATGAAATTAATGGAATGCGAAGTTTTTGTACATCCGTTCGCAAAACCGCTGGACTCTTCGGATATGGGGCCTGAGGAATGGAAGGTGATCGCCAACTATATTCTTAAAAATTATGAATTGTATGACGGCTTTCTGATTCTGCACGGGACAGATACAATGTCTTATACGGCTTCTGCGCTGAGTTTTATGCTGAAAGGCCTCAGAAAACCTGTAATTATGACAGGGTCGCAGCTTCCAATCGGAGACCTGAGAACAGATGCAAAGGAAAATCTTTTGACCAGCCTTTATTACGCCAGTCTTTATGAAAATGATGAAGCGGTGATCCAGGAAGTTGCCGTGTATTTTGAGTATAAATTATTAAGGGGGAACAGAACCCTGAAATATTCTGCGGAGTATTTTGATGCCTATTCAAGCCCGAACTACCCTATCCTTGGGCAATCAGGGGTTCATTTAAATATTATCAAGGACAATCTGTACCGCTGTGATCCGGATGTGGAATTCCATGTGGATGAACATATTTCTGAAGATATTCTGTTCTGGAGGATTTTCCCGGGGATGCATCTGAGCCACTTTAAAGAAATCCCGAAAATGAAGGTTCTGATCCTTCAGGTTTTCGGTTCCGGAACTATTTTCAGCAGTGAAAAAACACAGCAGACCCTTGAGGAAATCAGAAGCAACGGAACTGAGATCGTGGTGGTAAGTCAGTGTATATCAGGTGGTATTTCATTTGGAAAATATGAGAACAGCAATATATTTTCAAGAATCGGAGCGATAAGCGGAAAGGACATCACTGCAGAGAGCGCAATCACCAAAGCCATGCACCTGATTGACAATCCAAATTATGAGGGAACTTTCGCGGATAACTTCAGCAGAAGCCTTTGTGGAGAAATAACTGAGTAATTTTTCAATAATAATTTGCAGATTCCAGAAATTACCTTATTTTTGCAATCTCAAATAGAGAGGTGTCCGAGTGGTTGAAGGAGCTACCCTGGAAAGGTAGTATACGGGTAACTGTATCGAGGGTTCGAATCCCTTCCTCTCTGCAAATTTATAAAAGTCTTAAACTTAATTGTTTAAGGCTTTTTCGTTTTGCTATTTTTATACAATTTTCATATATAATATACCGGAACTGACTGCTACTGTTAATTTCCACTCTAAAATATCCCTATTATTATCTTTGAATTAATTAAACAAAATCCCGACAGCAATGCCGGGATTTGTCTGGAGGACCTGTCCGGATCTTCCACAATATAATTAGATATGAATGTTTGGTGTAAAATTTTAATTGCAGATGGTGAGAAACTGGTGGCTCATCTGTACTTTGAATTTAGCTTCGGATTTCAGTTTTATGTAAGAAGTATATTCAAAAGCCTTTACAGCTTTAAGTTTTCTGTCGATGTATTCTGCAATCTGAGCAACGGAAAAGATAAAGTCCCTGTACACCGCAATATTAACAGTCTGTCCGTAACAAGGCAGATAGGCTTTCAAAAAAGGAACTGCGGCCTGATGTCTGCTGTAATTCACACAATATCCTGCTCCTTCTCTTGAAGTGATGATCTCACGATCATTGATATAATCCAGAACTGTTTTATTTCCCGGTTCACTTCCGCTTTTCAGCATATGCCGGTTGATTTTATCCAAGATATGCTGGGCATATTCCATCATAGTGATGGTTTTCCATTCAAATATATGGTTCATTCCTTTGGTTGTTTTGGGGGTTTTCCCATTTTCACAGGTGGGGCAGAAAGAAATCCCGATTTTTTCATGATAAGGAAAAAAGCAGTCCTTGATCTCCATGGACGCATCAGCCATAAGCTTGTCATCCGCAAAACTGTAATACAGATACGGGCTGTAAAGATCTGCAAGTGCCTTCAGATAATCGATTTCACTCGCATTATGGTATTCTTCAAACCATTTTTCAAGTGTATCGTAATAATGGCTTTCAAATTCTTTAAATGTTAAATAAAACGGCAATTCCATAGCTCTGTAATTTTGATATGACAAAGCTATTGCGGTAATGCGACAAAACTTGACGTGTTATTTTTTTGTTTGTTCTCACATGCAAGATTTCAGATTTCAGACATCAGATGTCAGACAGGAGGTTTTAGTAGTGGTGGCTTCGAGGACCTCTGCCACAGGATGTTTGTTTATTCAATATTTCCGGATCCAAAAACTCTAAAATGCTCTAACCCTCTGACACTCCCATCATATTCTGTATCCAGAAACCCATCACTCATAATTCATAACTCAAAACAACTCTCAAACCCAACCTACTTGTCGTAATTCGTCATCATAAACTCAAAGTAATGGATCATCTTCAGGTAATTTTCGATGCTCAGGTATTCGTTGGTGCTGTGGATGCTTTGCTGCTCTGATTTGTTGATCAGGATGGGCATGAACCTGTATATATTTTTACTTACGATCTGGTATTTATAGGCATCGGTTCCGGCCATGGTAAGATAGGGCGTTACAATGGCACCCGGATAAATTTCCTTTACACCGGCTTCTATCAGCTTAAAACTTTTAGTATTGGAAGGAGAAACGGCAGAAGCTTCCCTTGTATTATCGATTTCTTCCACTTCAACATCAAAACCTTTTGTTGCCTGAGCAATATGCTCCCGGACATCCTTTAAACTGTTTCCGGGAAGAAGCCTGAAATTGACTACAAATTCTACTTCAGGAGAAAGGACGTTGGTTCCGTCACTTCCTTTCATCATCGTTAATGCGGTGGTGGTTCGTACCAGGGCATTGGTGGTGTTATTTTTTGTCAGCTGCGATAAAAGGAGCGGTTTCAGGAGCCACTGATTTGAAATGGCCAGCCTGCTGGTAAACGGCATGGATCCGCCGATATTATCAAAAAATTCTTTGATCAATGGGGTAATCTCCGGTTTCATCTGATCGTCTTCCAGGCGCTGCATGATGATTGCGGCCTTTCCTATTGCACTTTCCATGGGCGGCATTGAGGAATGTCCTCCAAGTCCTTTCACCTTGATTTTTGCAGATAAAAATCCTTTTTCTGCGCAACCTACTACCGCTACGTCAGAGTCTACTCCCGCTATATTTCCTTTCCGCATAATAAGGCCGCCTTCGTCGTATACCGCCTCAAACTTTAGTCCTTTTTTCTTAAAATAATCCGCAATCTGTCCCGCTCCTTTTTGTCCGCCTACTTCTTCATCGAAACCGAATGCCAGATAGATATCTCTTTTGGGAACTTTTTTGCTTTTAACCAGATTGTTCATGGATTCCATGAGGGAAAACAGCATTCCCTTCATATCAATGGCTCCCCTTCCGTAGATTCTTCCATGGGCTACTGTTCCAGAAAAAGGTTCAAAATCCCAGTCTTCGGCCACTTCGGAAACAGGAGGCATCGGCTGGTCATCGGGTCTGAAAATATTCTGCTGAGTATTTTTTACATCAGCATCCCCGGGAGGGACTACATCGATGTGAGAAAGGAAAAGTACAGGCTCCAGCGACGGATTGCTCCCTTTAAGCCTGAATACCAAAGCATGGGTGTTGATCTCCATATTTTCGGTGCTTTGATAGACTAAAGGATATGACATTTTCAGATATTCTTTAAACTGATCAAATGGAGCATAATTGAATTCTCCCAAGCTTCCGGTAGAAACGGTAGGAATTTTAAGGCCGCCTGAAAAACGCATCAGGGCTGAATCATTCTTTACAGGTTTCCACCCCTCAGAGCTTGCAGCTGTATTTTTTTTAAACGGATAGGTGTACATTTTGATCAGCAGTACGGCAACCAAAATAACAAGGATCCCCAGAAGGATTAACAGGAACTTTTTCATGGCAATAAATTTTTGTGTGGTGACGGTCTCACAAATATACCAAACAAAACAGTGATCCTGCTCACTAAAAGTCAAATATTTCCCTTAAAAAAGAAAAGAAGATCGGGACAATGCTTATTTCCAAAAAGAATTGATTTCAAAAAATACATTGGTATTTTCCAGCCTGAATTTATCAACGGACTGTTTTGCAGAATTATTTACTGAAATAAATCGAACTACCCCCTTTTCTTCCTCCTTATACCAGTCCATAATGTAAAAGCTCTTGTATTGACAGGTGTAAAGAAGTCCGCCCTGCATCTCTTTTTCAGGCGTTTTACCGGATATATTATTCTTTATATCCTGCAACGTTTTCCCCTGGTAATAAAAGCCCAGCATATTGTTGTAAATACTGGATTTGGTGTAGGTGAAAAGAACCTGGGAAGAAGGTTTTATATGAAGGCTACTTAAAATCCTGCCAACATCCTTATTGGTAAAAAAGATCAGGTTCCTATCTACCTTGTCGAATATATAATCTCCGTAAAAATTAACTTCCATTGTTTCGTCCTGAAGGATTAATTTCCTTGTGATATTTTCAGCGCCGGACACAGGTTCTGTGTGGATGGGTTTGATATAGCTGGTGCAGGAAAGGGAAATTAAAAGGAGGAAAGCGGCAATGGTTTGGAGGGTTTTGTTTTTCATGGGAGTGTGAGGTTTTAAGGGGTTGGTAAATATAGAAGTTTGAGATGAAATGATAAACCACTGCGGAAAACAGTGGTTTATTTTATTGTAGCATGAGCGAGGATGCTAGCGCAAGCAGGGACTTAATGTATAAGATTTTGCGCAGCGGGGTATATTACTCCCTTTTTTCAAACCAAAATGGCTGTATTTCTTTTTCTTTCTTACTTTTTATCAGGGCTTCAGAATTTTTAATATTTATGTATAAAACGTATCTAGTAAATCCTTCTGAAAATGCTTGATCATACCTTATTACTGTTCCTTTTTTTAAAACACTTTTATTATCTTCACCTAAATAATCAGAATCAAGGCTGTAATATTCATATTCATTTCTGTCGAGATAATAATAAAATTTATTTAATAATAAACCTAATATAATTCCAATTATTAAAAATATCCATTTATTCATTTTATTAAAATTTTGGTGACCCATTTCCTACATCTCGCAGGCTTTTTATTCTGTCTTCTAGAGGACGACCTGCATCACCAGGTCTAGGAGGTTTATTTCTAGTATCCATTGTTCTTTCAGATGGTTTATCTTGATTCGGAGTATAGGTTATACTTTTTTGTCCTCCCTTTTTAAATACTGTTCTTTGTAGTCCTAAATTCTTATAACTAGATTCCATGGTTTTCAAAGCTTCTCTGGGGTCATACTGGCTGCCCAACCAATTTTCTCCAATAATTTTCAAGCCTCCACAAGACATTGTAACGCAATTATTAGAAAAAATATCATAATCTTTCTTTAACTTATATCTTGCTTTATTTTCATCAGAAGAGATCAATTCGCCTTCATTCATTAATCTTTGAAAATTTTCAATTATAGCCTTATCTTCGTCTTCAGAAGAATATTCAGAATAACCTATAGACTCCCTTAATTGCTGTTCGGACTTAAAATATGCATCAGAGTTTTTATAAACATTTAATATTCCTTCTCCAGAAATCTGATCCCAATTCACTTTCCCATATCTTCCGAAATCATATACATAATCATATCCCGCTTTTCTATTATACACCCTCAAAGCCATATGTTCATAAGGATAATCTTTTCCATGACTTACATAAGGTCTTCCTATAACTAATTGGATTGAATCTCCTGCAACATCAATATATTTAAGTGGATTATTGGCGGCGTATGAATATACAGACTTATCAAAATATTTTTCAGAAAGTCTATCTAATCGGTTAAATCGGCCTATATCTGGCATGTAATGACGTTGTCCATAATCATACATTCCCGTCTCCTGAAGTTCCTTACCGTTATATTTATACTTATACGCAGGATTTCCTCCTAAAACATTATACCCCTCATGTTTCAACCCAAACGGATAATAATTACTCTCCTCAATAATCTCTGCTCCTGCCCCGTTTTTAAAATAACTTAGCCTTGTATTTCCTAAATGATCGGTGTAATTGTACACATACTTTCCTGTCTCAGCATTATAATAACCTTCTGCGGTTGGGAAGAACTTTAATGTTTCATTTTCATACTGGAAACCATCTAAATAATTTGTGGTTACTGTGCTAAAGAGCTTTTCACTTTTACTCTACCTATTGTAAATATAACGTTTCTTGGTGTTAAATGATAAACCACTGTTTTCCACAGTGGTTTATTTTATTTAATAGCAAAAGCGAGGACGCTCGCGCAAGAAGGGAAAAGTCTTTCTCCAGAAGAAAAACAAATCATCTATACAATGCTCGACGCTTTTATTGGTAAACGTAAATTGAAAGATCCACTTTCTAGTGTATTGCAGGATGTAAATAAGATTTCTTTAATAAAAATACTGCTGCACTATAAAATACAAAAAACCTCGCAAAATGCGAGGTTTTTTCATTATCAATGGAACCACCAGCGGGGAAAATCAAAATGCTATAAGGTTATTTCACAAGCTTTTTCATCACTACTATAACTATAAAGATAAATGCAACGCCAGTGAAAAATTTTATATATCCCGCCGTTTGATCTTGTATTTCTTTATAACTTCTTCTATCTCCCATTAATTTTCGAAGTAAAAAATAAATACCATTGCCAATTACATTGATAAGTATTTGTTGAAATATAAATTCAAAAATTCCCATTTCAAAAATTTTAATTAATTTTTATGTTTATCCTCTGACAAGGGTTTTACGAGACTTGTAGCTCCAGTTTTAAACATACTAGCGGTATTAATAAAATTCACGCTCTTATTTAAGTATTTATATATAGTGCCTCTTGTAGCTGGTGTTGCATTGGAAATGCTTGTTCCTTTAAGTAATTTAGAAGTATTTGTAGCATTGTCTAACATTCTAAAAGACGTTTTAGGAAGAACCTGCTGACCTAGTCCCGCGACTTTTAATTCAGATGATAAAGGATTAAATGTTGATGTAAAAGCAAGTGCTATATCCCCTTCATTATATTGATTTGATCCATCTAAGTTGCTATATACTTGTTGCCCTGTTAGTCCGGAAGTATGCTTTCCTCCCATCAAATTGAATGTATCTACAACTTGAAATCCTAAATAAAAACTATTTGCAACATTATATGAAAGTTTACCAACAAAACTATCTGATGCCCCCCAATCTCCCCATATACCTTTATCTCCTCCGTCCCAGTGACTTACGTATGACCCGGTAGATATATTAGTTCCGGCAGGAGTGGAAAAACGTCCTCCTAGAGTACTTCCATTCATACCAGTCACAGAACCATTTGCATTTAAAGAATAACTATATTTTCCTGTCCCCATAAATCCTTCCCCAGATATATTAGCATAAGAATAAATTGCAGCAACGTTTTTGTAGCCAGCAGCCGTAGCTTGCGCTACAGTTTTTATATTGGCATCATAAGTCCAAGTAGATACTCCATTAATATTTTGCAATATCCAATCATATGGCGCACGACCATCAGGATCTCCGAAACGTATCGGATTATTGAAGCTGTAACTATATGGAGACCAGGCTGGCATCTTCTCTGCCAGCGGATCTACCACTCCCCATCTTCCCAAATCCGCCATATAAAATCTCGCTCCATAATCATACATTCCACTTTCCTGCAATTCTTTCCCATTGTACTTATACTTATACGCAGGATTTCCTCCTAAAACATTATACCCCTCATGCTTCAACCCAAAAGGATAATAATTACTCTCCTCAATAATCTCTGCTCCTGCCCCATTTTTAAAGTAGCTTAGCCTTGTATTTCCAAGATGATCCGTGTAATTGTAAACATATTTCCCTGTCTCAGCATTATAATAGCTTTCTGCGGTTGGGAAGAACTTTATGTTTCATTTTCATACTGGAAACCATCCAGATAATCTGTGGTTACCGTGCCAAAGAGCTTTTTCACTTTTACTCTACCTATTGTAAATATAACGTTTCTTGCAATTAAATGATAAACCACTGCGGAAAACAGTGGTTTATTTTATTTAATAGCACGAGCGAGGACGCTCGCGCTAGCAGGGTGAGGACACTCGCGCCAGCAGGTTCTAATTAGTTTTTGTATGTTTCATTACTGCGGATAAAGTGTTCAAATAATCTGAAAATACTGTCACAGTAGTAATATCTTCATATTCAACATATGCTTGATCCATTAATTTACATTCAGTATCAAAAAAATCAATATCGATAGAGTCTTCATAAACTTCTATAATTTTACCTATATAAACTACATCTTCTTCACTAAGTGACAGTTCACATAGTAAATCTAAAGATTGTATAATTGTAAATAATTCTTCAAAATTACTAATTTTACTATCCTTAAATATTTTTTTTGGCAGTTCTTCAAAATACATTTGAAGTTTTTCCGTCATAACCTTATCCTTAAAGTTATCTGTTTCTACAGTTATATTTTCTATCTTTTTGGTATTGATGAATTTTATCCCATCTAAAACGTAATCTACCGGATTGAAAATTATACCTGTTATATTTTTTTCTTCTTTAAAATTACTACCGATAATATTTTCTTTTCGGTTTTCTAAAAAATATTCTTTCATACTATTTTATTTATATCGCCTTCTATTTCTATCTCCTTTTTCTCCCCCTTGATCTCTATTTCTTCTTGCTAGACCTTTTTGATGTGGTTGTTTAGTGGAGGGTCTTGCGTTACTTTTATGTTCTGCAGATTCATTATATTCGCTATTGCCATTATTTCCTTGGTTCCCATTTCTAGCTTTCTTCTGTTGCATCCTTTCATTTCTAGTCGGTTTTCCATTACCATCTCCTTTTTGCTCTCCTTCTTTCGGTACATCTTGACCATTTACGTCTTTATCATCATTAGAATTAGAATTAGAACTAGAATTAGAATCTGATTCAGAGTTCATAGTATGAGGAGAATGCATCATCGGATCAATTCGAATTCCATACTGAGTTGGAGTAGTATCTACAAAATCACTGATAACATACCATGAAGCAACCGCTAAAAAAGCAAACAATCCTAAACGAGCATTTTGTGAAAGAGCAATAGCTGCAGCAGCTGGAGAAGCTCTAATTACAGCAATTTCGTCTATATCTGTAAAAGTTTTTCCCCCTTCTAAAAGGTGTACAGTTGCTCCGTTGATCCTATAACTCCCCGTTGGTCCAACATAGCTCCAGTCTTTAGGAGTATTTCCCGGTCCGGTTACATTAGGATCCCATTTGTAACTGCCTTTTCCATTAGTAATCCAATCAGAAACTTGTTCTCCTTGCATTCCCGTTGGATCTGTAAACATAATCGGATTATTCCAAACGTAACTGTAAGCTTCATGAGTATACTGTCCTCTTGGATCAATAACACCCCATCTTCCCAAATCCGGCATGTAGAATCTCGCTCCATAATCATACATTCCCGTCTCCTGCAACTCCTTTCCATTGTACTTGTACTGATAAGCATTCTGAGTTGTCACTGTATAATTATGCAACATCCCAAAAGGATAATAATTACTCTCCTCAATAATCTCTGCTCCTGCTCCATTCTTAAAATAACTTAACCTTGTATTTCCTAAATGATCCGTATAATCATACACATACTTCCCTGTCTCAGCATTATAATAGCCTTCTGCGGTTGGGAAGAACTTTAATGTTTCACTTTCATACAGGGAAACCATCCAGATAATTGTGATTATTTTACGAAGGGCTTATCTACTTTTACTCTACCTGTTGTAAATATAACGTTTCTTGTAATAAATGATAAACCACTGCGGAAAACAGTGGTTTAGTTTATTTAGAAGCACGAGCGAGGACGTTCGCGCTAGCGGGGTATTATGCTCTATCCTGATAATTCTCTATCAATTTTTTATAGTCTGATTTAAGTTCATTATCAAAATTCAACAAATCATCTAATATATCTATCTGTTGTTCAACAGAGGTGAATATATCTGAATTATCTTTAAAAGAAATCAAAAATTTTTCTTTCATTTCCAAAGATGTAAATCCCACAATCGCAATTTCCCATTCTCTTGAACCCATAATCGCCCAATCATTTGAATTTGAAAAGCATGATATTTCGTTTGAATTTATCCCAATAGCGTCTGCGGTATTTTCACCAGGATCCTTATATATAATATTATTAAAATCATCATAATTCTTATTTATCTCTAATTCAAAAACGCTATATTTATTAAAATGTAAAAAAAAATAGTCTTCAGGTGAAGGATCAATTGTATAGAAAAATAACTTCTCATTTTTAATGTTATTCAGAAAAGCTATTACTCCTTCAAAAAATATTTCTTCAAAAATATAGTCAAAATCAAAAGCTATAAAGTATTTAAAATTACTGTTAAAAGAGTTTTTTTCAAATGAAAGATACTCGGGAAACAACTTTTTTATTTTTGATTTATAATGTTCAAATTCTTTTTTATCAGTTACAAAATTTTCCATATTTATGGTTTTAATCGTATTTTAATATCTGTTTTTCCTACTCCATGTGGATTTTTCTTGAAACCAGCTGTAGGATTTCCTCTCTTATCATTTCGAAGGTTATAAGAAGTTTTCCCATTAGAATAGGTTCTTGATTTTCCATCTTCTGAACTTTTAGTTTTTTTATAGCCAGATTTTTCCAGGTTATCTACAAATTCTCCCTCAGAAACATTTGTCTCTTTATTATTAACAGCTCTTTTACCTGTTTTATCTACATATTCAGAATTGTCTCCTTCTTCAGGTACTTCCACACCATTAACATCCTTATCTTCTCCTGCGCTATCCTCAGTTTTCAAATTTCCTCATTCCCGCACCGGGATCTGCAATAGTTGTATGCCATTGTAAGGGAGGTTTTGTAGCCTGGTCATAAATAACCTTTCCCAATAAAGCCGCTAATATAACCCAACCAACAGGATTTTCTGAATTGAGAGTTCCAAGTGTAGCAGCAGCAGCATATCCATTATTTTGGCTATCTTTAGATTTTCCCAGTAAATTAATCTGAGTAATTATGGAACTTCCATTATTAAAATCTTTCCAGACACTGTTTTTTGCATCCCAATAAAACTCTCCATCCGAGTCTCTCCAATATTCTCCGTCTTTTCTACCGTCCCTATCAGGATAAGCCAACTCTCCCTGCATTCCGGTAGGATCTGCAAAAGTTATCGGATTATTCCAAACATAGCTGTATGCTTCGTGAGTGTATTGGCTTCTCGGATGTACCACGCCCCATCTTCCTAAGTCAGGCATATAAAATCTTGCGCCGTAATCATACATACCCGTCTCCTGAAGTTCCTTGCCATTGTACTTATACTTATACACAGGATTTCCTCCTAAAACATTATACCCCTCATGCTTTAACCCAAAAGGATAATAATTACTCTCTTCAATAATCTCTGCTCCTGCTCCGTTTTTAAAATAGCTTAACCTTGTATTTCCTAAATGATCTGTGTAATTATACACATACTTTCCGGTTTCAGCATTATAATAGCCTTCTGCGGTTGGGAAGAACTTTAACGTCCCGTTTTCATACTGGAAACCATCTAAATAATCTGTGGTTACCGTGCGAAGGAGCTTTTTACTTTATTCTACCTATTGTAAATATAGCATTTCTTGTAGTTAAATGATAAACCACTTCGGAAAACAGTGGTTTATTTTATTGGTAGCACGAGCGAGGTCATTCAAACCAGCGAGGGTTCACATTATCAGATGTTTTAATTAATTTTAGAGATAATTCTTTTTTTAAAAATTTCTTTTAATTGTTTATTTTCCTTATCAGGTAAATCCTTATTAATTTTCCTCCAATTACCTAAAGATAAACCATTTTGTATACTTATAAAGCCTATTTTTGTATGATTCTTACCATTCTCTTTTGCATAAAACTGAATTATTTGGTTCCTTTCTTTAATAAAAATATAAAAAACAAAATAACCATTTGCCTGAACCTCATCACTTAGTGAAACTTCATTTCCAGCCCATTCAAAAACAGGAACTTGAAGCTCTGTATTTATTGTTTTTAGCGAATCTATTTTTTCTATTACTCTCTTTTCTGATAAGCTTATTTCAAAAACTTCTGCATAAGGATAACTTCCTGCTGAAAACTTGTTAACATCTTTGCAGGAAAATATTGATAATAAATAAATTACATTAATAATAAAATATTTTTTCATTATTTATCTTTTAGGCTTATTGGTTACACCCTTACTAGATTCTCTATAATCATTTTCTATATGCATTGGTCCAAACTGTGGTTGTGTAATGAGTTTAAAGATTGTTTTTGGAGCTGCTGCAATACCAAGGCCAATTCCCAGCCCTGCTGCTATAGCTCTGTCTTTAGCCCCAATAAATGGATTGACCGCAATTTCTAGTTCTTCCGCAACAAATTTATAATCAGCTCCAATTGCTCTTGTATCTGTAAGTAGACCAGAAACTCCTGAAATTTTTAAATTATCATATCTTCTATCGTGCCCTATTGCTGGATACTCAGAGAATAACAAGGGTTTATAGTCATAACTATAATTCCCTTTATATGTCATTGGATTATCACCCCCAGGATAAGTTAAATCACCCAGATTTTTATAAAGTGTACCAGGATTTAAACAATTTGAACAATTACTGAAAATAGTTTTATCCCTTGCTTCTATGTTCTGTGTATTATCCATAACATTTCCACTCGAATCTGTAACAGTACCATTATCATGTAATGTATATTGAAAGTCGCCATCGCCTTGACCATTTGTAACACTTGTAACCGTTGAACCTTCATCTAAATGTTGAACATTAGAACCATATTTATCAACTGCTTGTTGTTGAGTAGTGATTTCAGCATCAAAAAATATTTGATTTCCTCTTTTTACCCAGTCTGTTGATTCTCTTCCATCTGGGTCAATAAATCTTATTGGGTTGTTAAAAGCATATGTATAAGGACTCCATCTTCTCGAAGTTTCCGCCAACGGATCTACAACGCCCCATCTTCCTAGATCAGCCATATAAAATCTCGCCCCGTAATCATACATTCCACTTTCCTGAAGTTCCTTCCCGTTGTATTTATATTTATACGCAGGATTTCCCAACAACACATTATACCCCTCATGCTTCAGCCCAAAAGGATAATAATTACTCTCCTCAATGATCTCTGCTCCTGCTCCGTTTTTAAAGTAGCTTAGCCTTGTATTTCCTAAATGATCAGTGTAATTATACACATATTTTCCGGTTTCAGAATTATAATAGCCTTCTGCGGTTGGGAAGAATTTTAATGTTTCGTTTTCATACTGGAAACCATCCAGATAATCTGTGGTTACCGTGCCAAAGAGCTTTTTCACTTTTACCCCGTCTGCCCGGTACGTGTAATCCGTTACTTTGGCGTTTTGGGTAATCTTTCCAGGTAAATTTAAATAATTATATTGAATGGAAGAAATCCCTTTATCCGGTTGGGTAATCATACTTCCGTTGACATCATACGTTATTGTACTTCCTGTAGCTCCGGAGGCCAGCGGATAACCGCTTAAGGCATTACCGGTCCCTTTTTCTTTAAGGTAGGATAATATATTGCTCTGTTCGCTGTTTTGATAATGGTATTCCAGGTCATCCATTACTTCGGGAGCAGTGTAGCCGGGAAGCTGCTTTCCTCTTCTGAGCAGGGTTTTGATATTCCCGTTCAAATCGTAGGTAAGCTGCTCGTGGTATTCACCCCGGTCCAGATTCATTCCGTCCCAGAAGCGTCCTTCTTTAAGACGGTTAAGGGCATCATACTCATAGGAATAATTTCTCAGTACGGCATCACTTTGGGTAATCCATGACATCTGGGAAATATTTCCATTGTATTTCGCAGATCCGGAAAACTGGCTGTCGGGTTGATTATACCTCAATTCATACGCAAAGAGTTTATTCTGCAGATTGGCGGGATCGTTAAGTCTGGTCAGCCATCCTCTGATATTGTAGGCATACTTCACACTTTGCAGCGGGCTGCCGGTTGTATTTCCTACATTTTTAGTCTGCAGCTGGCCCAGATCGTTGTAAAGGTTTTCTGCAAGCAGTTCTTTAGCGCCGTTGTTTACTTCATGCCAATGCCTCACCATCCTTTCCTGATGGTCATAGTCAAAACTTTCTTTGATATTGATTTTGGTTCCGCCGGCAGTTCTTTTATGCTCGGTAAGCGTATAATCCGGTACGCCTGAAAATTTCAGGAAGCTTTCGGTTTTGGTATAACCTCCGAGGTGGTTATCGGAATGGGTAGCGATGGCCCTTCCTTTTTTATCATAAAAGGTATATGTTTTGGTCCAGCTCTCATTTTCAATATTCCGTACATAGGATGCGGTAGGCAGGCTTTTGGTGCTTACATTTGAGCTTGCCGTAGCCTGAGGCAGTACTTCCTGGCCCAGAACAGTTCCAGGAACAGCGGGAGCTCCCTGCGGATAAGTATCGTAATAGTTTACGCTAAGGATTTTATCGATACTGGTCGGATAAGAAACATTGCCGTATTCTACAGCCAGTCCGCTCAGGGTAAAGCTGCCTCCACGGGTTTCGTAGGAAGCATTCGCCGCCTGGTTATCAATATAATTCTGGATATTCTGCCTTGGCGTTCCGTCCCTTGAAATCCCGGTATACACTACTCTTCCGAACTGATCGTATTTGGTAAAAGTCCATGACTGGTCAGCCGTAAAATTGGTGATCCCGTTTTTCAGCACGGTGTCACGGTAGAGCACAATCTGGTCTTTTTTATTGTAGACCATCTGTTCCCATCCTTTTCCGGGAAGCTTCTTTTCTACGAGCCTGTTTCTTCCGTCATACTTATACTGATAGCAGAGGTGTGCCAATGCAGAATCGGATACGGAGGCAGAGGTTGATGCCAGTGGAGGAATCACAAATGCCAGCTGATCATATTCATTGTATACGTAGTAGGTATCTGCATTTTCAGTAGCACTGATCACTTTTCTGACCAGAAGGGTTTGCCCCTGCCCGTTTTTAAATTCTATGGTTGTATTGCCATCCTCATCAGTAACGGTGTTTTTGTATAGCTGTGCCTGGCCGTAAGTTCCGGATAGGCTTAACTGGGAGGAAGTAGCTCCATCAAACCAGGTGGTTACGGTGGTATATTTTTTTACTTCTCCTGCCGTATTGGTATCATAGCCGAAGGTAACGGGCTTATTCTGCCAGCCGCTACCGGGATTCTTCTGGCTCAGGATCCTGTCCAGGGGAGAATTCTCCAGGTTTTTATGACTGAAGGGGAAAGAATCATTGATCCCGTTGGCCTGATAATAAGCATTGGTACTGCTTTCTACCCCGCTTTGGATGTTCCCGCTCTGGGAAGACATGGGAACGGGAAGCCAGCTGTCTACCTGCCTGCCATAGGCGTCGTAAGGAATATGGGTTACGAGATCTTTCCCGGTAGGGGTAGACTTAATGCTCACGGATTGTTTGGGACGCCCCAGACCGTCAAAAAACTGAACACTCTGGATCTGCTGCAGGGATCCGTTGGAAACCTCCGTAGGCACGAGGTACTGCCTGGTATAAACATAATTCTCAGTATTGGAGATACTGGAAGCGTAATCTACGGTAATGGGGGTATAGGTATTCCCGGGATTCCCAGGAGATGTGCCCCCGATATAGGCCCGGAAAGTTCCGTTAGCAGAATTGAAGCGAAAGCCCGGGAGCATGCGTATGCTCTGGGGATTGGCTACTTCGGTATTGGGCGCAGGCGGAGAGGTCAGAACCACCTGTGCATGGTGATAGATTCCACACAGCAATCCCAAACTTATATATATTTTTTTATACATAGTTTTTCAATTAATGGGTGGCAGTGGATTTCTTGTTCAGGATCTGATCTTTGAGCTCTTTAATTTCCAGGACTGCACTTTTTAAATCTGCATTCTCAGTTTGAAGTTTCTGAATTTTTTGGTGTTGGTCTTTTAACTGTTTGTTTTGTTCAATAACATACAGCGTTAATTCTTCAATTTTCTGCAGCAGCTTAATCTGAAATTCACCAACGTTTACGCCTTCTTTTTCCATTACTTTTGCAGAGGCTATTTCGGGTAAATGCTTTTTGTCTTTGATATGTTTTTCCACGTCTTCGAGCTTGGGAAGGCCATAATTTTCTTCAAAAACGAAATCGGCGGTTGGCGTCAGGGTCACTTTGAGCTCTTTGGCTTCCAGTTTACCTTGCAAAAGGGCATTGCCATTCACGGAAATTTTCATGATTTCATTCATGGCTACCGGAGAATTCATGGCAATGGTTTGTGGAGTTGAGCTTAAAAACTTAATGCCCTCATCGCCCATGGTCATGGCTACTTTGGAAAAATTTAGAGTTCCATTGGAAGACAGCCAACCGTACCCTACATTTGGATCTGCCTTAACCCCAAAACTCATATAGGAAGCCGCTGAACTCCTCAATGAGCCCCAGTTACTGAGTGATCCGTCTTCATATCGTATGGCCAGTGCATTAATCCCTTCTGTGGAACTGGCTCCGCCTGCTAAAATATTACCGGAAACATCCAGTTTTTCTTTTGGAGCAGTAGTTCCTATTCCTATATTCCCATTTCTGAGAATAGATAATCTTTCGGCTAAGCTTGTTGCACCGTTGCCGTCATTTACTAAAATAGAAAATTTTGAGCCGTAGGTATTTCCTGTTTCCTCGGTAGCTGTTATTCTTGCTTTGGGGGAGTTCTGGAATCCTGTAAACTCTAAAGCAGGGTATTTCGGGTTGGATGAAAGCGCACTTGCTCCACCTGTGGAAATTGTTATTTTACCGCCATCGGGGTTGGCTACCTCCAAATGCGAATGGGGGTTGTGAATTCCTATCCCAACGTTACCCGATGCGGGAGTTGTTGTCTGATTTAAAGCACCTCCCTGAGTATATAACTGTGCATAAGTTAACTGAGCGGCAAAAATGCCTGCAATGAATATTGTTTTTTTCATAATCTGAGTTTTATTGTTTGTAATTGTATTTGAATTCTTTTAAAATTTTCCCTGTTGCACTATTTTCCCTGATTTCCATTAATCTGTTGGCGGTATCATACATGTATACTTCTCTGATACCAGATGGAGGAGTGATGCTTCGCACTCCGATTAACGGGTCATAGGAGTAAGTCGTGATCTGGTAACCTGATAAGGCAGAATGAGTTCTGAACAAATCCAAAGCTGAAATGAATGACTGTTCAGAAGCATCAGTTCCCAACTGGGCATCATTAGCAGATGCGTTAACAATACTGTCTATTAATGTTTGTGAAATATCTGACAGTTTTGCGCCTTCTATCTTTGCTATTGGCTGTGTTTTGTTGTAGCCCCAAACGATGGTTGTCGAGATTCCGTTTCTGGAAGTGTATTGCTGCAGGTTTCCGTTAGAATCGTATTTATCATATGTGGCCTCAGTGGACATCAGATTTCCCTGGATATTTAATGACTGAACAGAAGTTGGAAATAAATGGGAAACGTCATTATATAACGTTTCCGTCTTTGAAACTGTTTTGTTGTTTTTCTTAACTTCTGTTTCTAAAGGAATTCCAATAATGTTTGCATTAATTAGTTTTGTATTATTTTTTTCGTGAGCATATAGATAAAATACCTCCTGAGTACTAAGATCGGGAAAAATATTTTTTTGAGAAGTCAATTGATAATGATTAGTACTACTATATAAAAAGGTATTTTTAGAAGTTAAAATTTTATCATTTCTATAATCATTGATTATTGTTTTATTTTTTTCTACTTTACCACTGTTAAAATAATAAGGTTTATAGTATATTTTTAAATTATCCGTGAAATTTACGACTAAAAAATTATTATGTGGCAGGGGAGAGCCAACAAGATGAGAAAGATTCATGTACATTTGAGCCAATGGAACAACATAATAATCTCTATTTTTAGTGTAGTTGTGAATCATTCCGTCTGCGGACTCAAAACCCATTGGAGGGCTGATTTCATACGGAGTGTCAAAACCACCGAATTTATATTCATTTGATTCATCCTGTAAAAGTTTATAAGAATTATTGATGTTTTCATAATGTTTTTTTGAAGTTAATAACCCTCTTGTCCATTGGTTATCGGTCGGTAAAGTAAACGGATATTTTAAGAAGTTACTCCCATCAGCAAAATTTGTAAACTCGTAGTCTGTACGCCCTTTATTTTCAAGTTCATCACCCAGGTATTCTTTTACATAGCGATATCCCATACTGTTAGATTCCAGAGAAGAATTCACTGATCCGGCGAAAACACCTTTGGGGTCTAAAATAGGGACGTTATTCTGGTTAATTCCCACAACTCCTACATATTCCCTCATCCCGAATAGATCTCCACTCGCTGTTCCAGTAGGCCCTTTATATTCGAATGTTTTTTTTATTTTTAATTGATCCTGATCCAGATACCTTATTTGTCTGATTCTGTTTCCTGGCCCGTAGTAAAGGTTTTCATTGATATTTGCTACCTTATAGTCGAGCATCAGGGAAACACTTTCAGATTCGTTAGAAATCACATCTTCCAGTGAACAACCGAATGCTGTTACTCCTAACCTGTATGTGGAACCTGCTGTTAATGCCCTCGTAGAGGAAGTACCTTTTACTATAGTTTTATTGGCTCCGATATTGGGGAAAAGAATAACTCTCGCACCATTTTGCTCTATCCAACCCGTGTAATAACTGCATTGTACAGGCATATTAGGATTTACAAATGTTTGATAATCCAATGTTATTTTTACTTCTGTATCATACAGATTAGGATCTATCGTAATGTCTTTATAATACGAATTTGTGGAAGTATTGTAGTTTGGAAGTATATCCCCCGCTTTTATAAGAGTTTCCGATTTAGTTTGATAAGGAGTATTAATAATACCTAATATCCCATCCATATTAAATGTAGGCTTCAAAAGATTGTTTTCGTAGGTGAATTCTGTTTTTAATCCGGTAGAGTGGCTTACAGATTCCAATATACCTGCTTTTGATCCTTCCTCACTACTTTCTCTGTTACTTGAAAAATGTCCATTATAATCAAAAAAATGCAAATACGATCCGTTTGATGCATTATTGTAATATCCCCACATATCCTGAGATGTCGAAAATCTGTTAGGAAGCTGAGTAGAATTATATGTATAATTATACTTTTCAATAATTCCATTCTGTTTTGAGTAACGGACTGCTCCACTAAGAAACATTCTCTTATTTGAGGAAGTATCTAATGATGCCAACAGTGCATTTATATTTGGATTTTGGACTGATTCCTGCGTACTATAATTAAATTTAAAATATTCAATTAAATGATTTTTACTGTCATAAATTTCAATTTTATCAAGTGATTTCCCCCCCTGAATGTCTGTGCGGTTGACAGAAGATGGTAAAAATTTAATTTTCCCTTCGGGAAATTCAATAGATTCAAGTATATATTTATTTTCAATGATCTTAGAAAAATAGGTATAAACTCCTGGATTGGTTGGCTGATCACAAGGTGTGGAGATACAAGGATAAACAATCTTATCATAATCTTTTTTATAATAATAAGATTCATCCAAAGTATAATTATACTTTATCACATCGCCATTAACAGTTTCAATTTGAATCAGATACCAGCTATCAACATACGTATCCTCTGAGTTATCACCATTTAAGGTATAAGAAATTGAAGGTGTGCCATTCTGGATGTAACCTTGCGTCTGAAGTGAACTTTTAAAAGATTTTAAGTCTAAAGTTCCATAATAAAATTTATTTCCTTTGTCATCGACAACTATCCAACTATTCAGTAAAGAGTTTTGAGTGGTGGTTGGTGATATTTTATAATCGCTAAAAGGTTGTTGTACAATTTTTTTATCGAACTGGTCAAAAATAAATTTACCTGAATAACTAGGAGTAGAAAAATAAAACTGATCAGGAACCAGATCTCTTGTAGGGGAAGTAATTGTTTGATTGTAAACCAAAGCCCTCTTCTGGATATTGGTAAAAAAATTAGTATAACTATCAGTGATTAAATAGCCATTTGACGAATCATCAGGTCTGTCTCTTACTTGTCTGCTAACCATACCTCCATAGCTTAAACTCCATCCTAACCCAACTGTTGAAGCTATATCTTCTACTTTTATTCCTCTTGAATGATAATCTAATTGGATGGGAACAGCCAGATCCTTTGTTTTTATTATGTAAATTGGTAAATTAATATTAACAAGCCCATTATTAAGAGAAACAGGTGTTTCTGTAAATTTAAATAGAGATGATGCATCAATGTTAGGTGATTTTACATTGATCTGACCAAAAAGAATCATTGCATAATTCAAAAGTATCAGTAGTAAGATTTTATTTTTCATCTTTTATTTCTTAATGATTTTCGCGGTTGCGGTTTTATTATTATCCGTCTTTATCGTCACCACATAAGCCCCCTGAACTAAATTCTGGGTATTTATTTTCGTCACCTTATTCTTAGTCTTCAAGCTCTGAAGCTGTCTTCCGCCCATATCATACAATAAAATATCAGCCTCTTTGAATTCGAAGCCTATTTCCACATAAGCATACTCTGAAACCGGATTCGGATAAATTTTAATATCCTGCTTCTCAATCAGCTTATTGATTTGGCTGTCTCCAAGTTTCACAATCTTCCAGTTTTCTTTTCCAAGCTCTTCTGCGCTTGTTCCGGCAAGGATAATAGAACCGTCTCTGTTCAATTTTATATCAGACAATCTTTCTTCACGTTTTCTGGATTCACCTTTCACATGTTTTCTCCACTGTTCATTACCCTCCTGATCCAGATACAGCATCCAAAATGTTTCGTCCTCTGCTTCAATCCTTGTCTCAGCTTGGGTATATCCACCTAAAAGAATTCCTTTAGAAGACTTATCATCTGCTGAATGAAGTACACTTGCTCCCATTAGAATATCACGATTTCCAAAAGTGTAAGACTTCTGCCAGATCTCTTCACCTCTTTCGTTAAGTGAAATTAACCACAAGTCTGTTCCTTCTTCAATTCCTACGGTTTTGTTTCCTGATCTTTCTGATCTGGATTCACCACCAACTAAATAACCCGCTGATGTTAAAGCCAATGTTCTCAAATGGTCATCTCCTTTTCCACCAAAATTCTTTTCCCATTCTACCTTTCCGGATTTATCAAGTTTGATGATCCAGTAATCGCCCTCGCCGGAGTTTTCAGATTTTTTTGAACCGCCTAAACCACTTCTGGAATAGATACCTAGCAAGGCTCCGCCATCTCTGGTTGGAATTATTTTTTCAACTTCATCAAGTCCTTTTCCTCCAAATACGGATTCAGACACAATTTTGCCATCTTTATCAAGCTTTACAATCAAAACATCTTTTGATCCATAGCCTTTAGCTGAATTCTGAACATTCCCGGCTACAAAAAATCCAAAATCTGTAGTCTGAATCACCGACCTTGTTTCTTCATCAGATGCTGATCCTAAAGTTTTCTGCCAAAGTTCATCCCCAAATTCATTCAGTCTGATCAGCCAGATATCAGACCCTCCTTTGGAATCTTCTTTTTTATCTAAGCCTTTCCCGGAATAGGAAGTTCCTGCAATCAAAAATCCTCCTTCCTGCGTAGCAACGGAAGCGGAAAGATAATCGTGGTTTTGTCCGGAGAAATATTTTTCCCAGACCTGCTCACCCTGTTGATTGAGTTTGACTAAATGAAAATCATAGCCGTTGTTTTGCTTTTGGCTATTGGCTGCTGGCATCTGGCCGGATCCTGAAGAATGGATAGAACTTCCGGTTATCAGATACTGCTGATCAATGGTTGTGGTTACCTGGCTTAGAAAATCCTGGGTAGAAGATTTGATATCTTTCTGCCACAATACTTCCTGGGCAGATAGCCCCAGAAGCGTGCATAAAGTACATGCACCAGCGTAGAATTTCTTCATCGGTTTTGTATTTTTAATTTTAAAATTCTTTTTTTATAATCCTTTCGCAAATTTAACATTTTTTAACGCATTTCAAGTCCCAATACTGAGATTTAATAAACTTTTTCATTTGCCTATATATTATTAATTCTTTTCAATTAATTAATGAACAAAATTAATGTCATGACACGACAGAACTTGACGCATAAAAATAAAAAGAGCCGATCCCCGAAAGGATCAGCCAAAACATTAACTGTTTATATTGATAGAATTATGATGTCTTACTTCCAGCCGCCACCTAAGCTTTTGTAAATATCTACCACCGTACTCAGCTGTTTCTGTTTAGCTTCAATGAGTTCAATCTTCGCATCCAGCGCATCTCTCTGGTTCAGAAGAACTTCAAGATAATCTGCTCTAGAATTCCTGAACAACTGGTTTGCAATATCAATAGATTGTTCAAGCGCTTTGGTTTCCTGCGATTTCATCTGATAGTACTGATCGATATTTTTCACTTTCGACATTAAATTGGCAACATCCAGATACGCATGTAAGATCGTTTTATCATATTCATACAGCGACTGGATCTGTTTGGCATCTGCAGTCTGGAAGTTCGCTTTGATAGCACTTTTATTGATCAGCGGACCTGCCAGTTCACCGGCTAAATTATAAGCGATGGATTCCGGCATCTTAACCAGATAAGAGGGTTTAAATGCCTCTAATCCTAAGGTTGCTGAAATTTCCAGTGACGGATAAAATTCTTTTCTTGCAGCTTCTACATCCAGCTTTGAAGCTTTCAGTTCCAGTTCAGCCTGCTTGATATCCGGACGGTTAGCCAATAGTTGAGACGGAATTCCGGTATACACTGTTTGAGGCATTGTAGACATAAAACTCTCCTTCGATCTCACAATAGGCTGCGGATATCTTCCCAGAAGTGCATTGATCTGGTTTTCTTTTTCCGTGATATCCTGACGGATGGTGTATTCAGCCGCTTTGGATTTTGCCAGCTCAGCTTCAAACTTTTTTACCGCCAGTTCTGTTGCCGCCGCTGCTTCTTTCTGAATTTTGGAGATTTCCAAAGCTCTCTGCTGCAGTTTTATATACTGTTGAATAATATCCAACTGATTATCCAAGGCTAACAGCTCATAATAATTATCCGCCACTTCTTCGATAAGATTGGAAAGCACAAAGTTTTTTCCTTCAACCGTAGAAAGGTAATGAGCAACGGCAGCTTCCTTCTCTGTTCTGAGTTTTTTCCAGATATCAATCTCCCAGTTCGCCATCAGCCCGCCTTCAAAATTGCCAAGCGGATCCGGCATTTCTTTTCCGGGTTCTATTTCTGTGGTGGCATCACCGGCACCTTCACTGGTATAACGGCCCGCTTTTTTCAATCCGGCTCCTATTCCTGCTGAAACAGTCGGGGTGAGTTTTCCTTTTTTGGCTAAAACACCGCTTTTTGCAATTTCAATTTCCTGAAGGGTGATCAACAATTCCTGATTGTTTTTCAAGGCGGTTTCAATTAAGCTTACCAGATTAGGATCGGTAAAAAACTGTCTCCAGGGCGTAGTTCCGCTGTTGGCATTCGCATCCTGCTGCTCTTCCTGATTGAAGTTCTGAGGCAGGTTTTCTTTCACTTCATCTTTTATAACGGTGGCCATCGGAGCTCTACAGCTTGCTAAAACAAGCAATAAGGCAGTGGCCGCTATATATTTATTATAAATCTTCATGTTTATCATCGTGTTGATAAGGTTCGGTTTGTTCTGTTAAAGGGTTCTCTTCTTCATATCTTGCCAGCCTGGATTTCTCTGCAATGGTTCCGAAAATATAATACAGTCCCGGAATAATCATCAGTCCGAAAACAGTCCCGATCAGCATTCCTCCGGCAGCAGCAGTACCAATCGTCCGGTTTCCTACAGCTCCCGGACCCGTTGCCATTACCAGTGGAATAAGCCCTGCAATGAATGCAAATGAGGTCATCAGAATCGGACGGAAACGGATGGCTGCCCCTTCAATGGCTGCCTTCGCAACAGGAATTCCCTCTTCTGCTTTCTTCTGAACGGCAAATTCTACGATCAATACGGCATTTTTACCCAGCAGCCCTATCAGCATGACCATGGCTACCTGAGCATAAATATTATTTTCCAGTCCTAATAATTTTAAACATAAAAAGGCTCCGAAAATACCCGTAGGAAGGGATAAAATCACCGGCAGCGGCAAAATAAAGCTTTCGTACTGGGCAGCAAGGATCAGATAAACAAATCCAAGGCAGACCAGAAATATAAATACCGCTTCGTTTCCTCTACTCACCTCGTCTTTGGAAATACCGGCCCAGTCTATTCCGAAACCTCTCGGAAGTGTTTTATCAGCAACTTCCTGAATGGCTTTAATAGCCTGGCCGCTGCTGTATCCCGGTGCCGGGGTTCCGCTCACTTCCGCCGAGTTGTACATATTATGTCTGGTGATCTCGGACAATCCGTATACTTTTTCCATTCTCATAAAATCTGAATACGGAACCATTTCATCCTTATCGTTTTTCACATACAGTTTCAGCAGGTCTGTAGGCAGTGCACGGTATTGTGGGCCTGCCTGCACAATTACTTTATAAGGTCTGTCAAAACGGATAAAACTCGTTTCATAGTTAGATCCTATCAGTGTAGACAGGTTATCCATCGCATTTTCAATCGTTACTCCTTTCTGTTCTGCCAGGTCATTATCAATCCTGAGCATATATTGCGGGAAACTTGCAGAATAGAACGTGAACGCAGATCCAAGTTCAGGACGTTTTTTCAGTTCTTTTACAAAATCATTACTCACCTGTTCCATCTTATGATAATCCCCGCTTCCTGCCTTATCCAGCAGACGAAGTTCAAAACCTCCTGCGGCACCATAACCCGGTATGGAAGGCGGCTGGAAGAATTCTATATTCGCTCCCGGAATATTCTTGGCTTTTTCTTCCAATTTTTCTATGATTTCTGCTGCGGATTCTTTCCGTTCCTCCCAGCTTTTAAGGTTGATCAGACAGGTTCCGGAGTTGGATCCCGTACCTTCTGTCAGAATTTCATACCCTGCCAGTGAAGAAACGGACTGCACGCCATCAATATCTTCAGATTCCCTTAATAATTCTTTAGCGATCTGATTGGTTCTCTCCAAAGTTGATCCCGGAGGCGTCTGAATAATGGCGTAGATCATTCCCTGGTCCTCTGCAGGAATAAAGCCTGAAGGAAGTGAATTGCTCAGGAAGAAAGTACATGCACAGAATGCTAATAACAACGGCAATGTGATGCTTTTTTTCTTCACTGTTTTGTTCAGCATTTTTTCATACTTCCCGGCTCCTTTTGTGAATAAATTATTGAATTTATCCAGGAATATGGTCACCGGAGTTTTCTTTTTCGCTTTTCCGTGGTTACTTTTTAAGATCAAAGCACATAAAGCCGGAGTCAGTGTTAATGCCACAACTCCTGAAAGAATAATGGCAGAGGCCATCGTAATGGAAAACTGACGGTAAAATACACCTACCGGACCGGACATGAACGCAATCGGGATGAATACGGATGCCATTACCAGAGTGATCGCGATAATCGCTCCGCTGATCTCATGCATTGCCTCTTCTGTGGCTTTCAACGGGGAAAGCCCTTTTTCTTCCATCTTGGCATGGACCGCTTCAATCACTACAATGGCATCATCGACGACGACTCCGATGGCCATTACCAGGGCGAAGAGTGAGATCATATTCAACGTAATTCCAAATGCAGACATGACCGCAAATGTACCCACAAGTGAAACAGGAACCGCCAGCGCCGGAATCAGGGTGGAACGCCAATCACCCAGGAACAGGAATACTACAATCGCCACCAGGATAAAGGCTTCAAACAGGGTATGAACCACTTTTTCCATGGAAGCATCCAGGAATCTGGAAACATCATAGCTGATATCGTAATGCATTCCTTTCGGGAAGTTATTCTTTTCAAGATCCTTCATCAGGGCTTTTACATTCTTGATGACGTCACTCGCATTGGAGCCGTAAGATTGTTTCACGGTAATAGCTGCAGAAGGTTTTCCATTCAATGTAGAATAAATATCATACATGGAAGAACCGAATTCTATATCGGCAACATCTTTTAATCTTACAAATTCTCCACCCGGCTTAGCTTTCAGAATAATGTTTCCATAATCCTTCTCGTTATTAAAACGCCCGGAATATTTCAGAATATATTCAAATGACTGGGACCGTTTTCCTGAGCTCTCCCCTGTTTTTCCCGGGGAAGCTTCCAAACTCTGCTGGTTCAGGGATTCCATCACTTCGTCTGCTGAAATATTGTAAGCGGTTAACCTGTCCGGTTTAAGCCAGATACGCATAGCATATTCCCGGGTTCCCAGGATGTCTGCAAAACCTACTCCACTTACCCTTCTTAACTCAGACATCACATTGATATCCGCATAGTTGAAGAGGAATTTCTGATCCGCTTTGGGATCATCACTGTACAGGTTAATGTACATCAACATGTTGGGCTCTTCACGGGTAATTTTTACCCCTTCACGCACTACAAGAGGTGGCAGCTTATTCACAACGGAAGATACTCTGTTCTGAACGTTTACTGCGGCTACATTGGGATCCGTTCCCAGATCAAATACGATCTGAATGGAAGCTTCCCCGTCGTTACCGGCATCGGAGGTCATATATTTCATACCCGGAACTCCGTTCAGTCCTCTTTCGAGGGGAATAACCACTGATTTGATCAATAGTTCGTTGTTGGCTCCCGGATATTCTGCGGTGATATTTACTTTAGGGGGTGAAATAGAGGGAAACTGGGTCACCGGGAGTTTTACCAGCGACAGGATTCCCATAAATACAATGATCAGTGAGATCACAATAGACAGAACAGGTCTGCGGATGAATTTCTTAAACATACTGCTTCGTTTTACGGGTAGACTACTCTGCTTTTAGTTTCAGAGATTGAAGAACTTTTTTGGGATCCTGGAATTTGGTCTGTACTTTCTGATCGTCTTTCACTTTCTGAACGCCTTCCAAAAGAATTTTATCTCCTTCTTTAAGCCCTGAGCCCACTACATACAGATCAGGAAGTTCATAGGCCACCTTGATATTTCTGGATCTTGCAGTCCCGTTTTTATCAATGATGAATACGTATTTCTGATCCTGAATTTCATAGGTGGCTTTCTGTGGAATAATCAGCGCATTGTGGACCGGAAGGGTCATCTGTACTTTTCCGGTTTCGCCGTTTCTCAGCAATTTATCCGGGTTTGGGAATTTTGCCCTGAAGGCAATGTTTCCGGTTTCGTTATCAAACTCTCCTTCAATGGTCTGGATTTCTCCTTTCTGAGGAAGCATTTCGCCATTGGCCATAATCAGGGAAACCTGATTGCTGCCTCTGTCTGCAGCATGAGTCTGATAACTGATATATTCAGGTTCGGAAACGTTAAAATAGCTGTACACATTGGTATTGTCTGAAAGAGAAGTGAGCAGATCGCCTTCATCCACAAGACTTCCCAGTTTCAGCGGAATCCTGTTGATCACTCCTGAAAACGGTGCTTTGATGTCTGTAAAAGACAAATGGATCTGTGCCAGTTTCATTTCAGCATTGGCAGCATCCAGTTTGGCTTTGGCCATGGCTCTTTCGTTTTTCGAAACGATATTATTGCCGGCAAGCGTACTGGCGTTCTTTAATTCTATGGCAGCCTGCTCTACTTCTGCCTTTGCTTTTAATAATTCAGCCTGGTAAAGCTGTGGCATAATTCTGAACAGGGTTTGTCCGGCATGCACATACTGGCCTTCATCTACATAAATTTTTTCAAGAAATCCTTTTTCCTGAGCGCGGACTTCGATGTTTTTTACGGACTGGATCTGGGCCACGTATTCTTTGTTGATCACCGTGTCCATTTTTACAGGACTGGTCACGGGATATACTGCGGCTTCTTCTTTTTCTTCTTTTTTCTGACTGCAGCCGACAGCCAGTAAAAGGGTGCTTATCGCAATGCCTGAGGCAACTCTTTTGATCATAATTCTAGAGCTTAATATAAATCGTTAATGTTTTGAATGGAAAAGCGGTAATAGAAATCCTGCGCCGTAATGATTACCGGCATACGCAACGCAGTTGCTCTCCCGTCCCTATTCCGGGCGGAAAACAGATATTGGAAAATGAAATTTTAAATTCTGATAGAACGGATCAGAATGAATGTTTTAACATTGGAATACAGCGAAATAAAGCCATGAATACACGGTTTTCTGCTTTTAAAAGAACGTAATCCAAAAATATAGACAAGACTGAAAACACTGGCAAATACGGCTATAATCTGCAGGGTATCCGCGAGTTGAAAATCATCTTCTGTAAGCTCCAGAGTGGAATTATCAATATTGTCCGCCATCTGCTGCACCGAAAGCTTTTCAAAAGTCTGGTTCAGGCGGTTGGCTTTTTTGGGCATATGATGAGAAACATGACCTGAATAGTCATTTCGGAGGGTTTTAACACTAAGCCTGCTTTCTACTACAAAAAGCAGAAAAAGACCGGTTAAAAAGTAAATAATAAAGTTTCTCATTTTGAAGTGGCAAATGTACATTCAGAAATACATACCGTCATAGCAGATTAACAAAATTTAACGCTCCTTTAAATTAGCTGAAGAAGCTTGTTTTGCGGGAATTCTGGTTAAAAATCGGAGGAAAATTAAAAACAATGGTCAACTAAATCATATATTGACAAAGAATAATACAATAAAAACAGTTAATAAAATCATTAAATAAAAATAATATTAATTATTATTTAAAAACACACTATTAATAAATAATATTCATAATAATTTGTATATTTATTAAAAATTAACAACGATAAACCAACAATCCACTACAGACATAGGATGTAATAAAAAGCCTGATTTAATCTGCTTTTGGAAGTATTTGATGTTTATAAGTTATTTTTAAACTAACCAACAATAAAACCCATGAAAACATTAATTATGAAACAAAGAACCTTTCTTGCCGGTCCTTAGCACTATTCAGGTAAAACCATTTACAACCTGATCCTCATTTATTTTTACGGAAATCTCAAATTGTCTCCACTCATCTGAAGACAAGGTTTTTCTTTTATTCAAACTGAACTAACAACCTTAATACTTTTTAATATGAAAAACAAACTATTTTTATTGGGGTTACTACTGATTTCATCCGTATCTGCAGCCCAGATAGGAATCAATACCTCTAATCCGCAAAACACATTCCATGTAGATGGAGCCAAGGACAACACCCCCACAGGAACCCCTACTCCTACCCAGCAAGCCAACGACTTTATTATTACTTCAAACGGCAGCACCGGCATTGGAACCACAACCCCAAATGCTTCTGCTATCCTGGAAATTAACTCACCCGACAAAGGGATCTTAGGACCCAGAATCAGCCTTACTTCCGCTACCATGCAGCTCAGCGGAAATCCGAACGCCACCGGTCTTCTGGTATACAATACAGGCCCGGTTCTTCCATCAGGATATTATTTCTGGAACGGTTCTGAATGGAGGGTTTTCAATACTTCTTCATCCGGCGGAGGCGGTGGAAACGGACCTATTGCAAGCATTGAGAACATAGCAGTTATGGGACCATTGACAGCAACCACAGACAACGGAAGAGCCGGGTATGCATTGGTGATCACTACGCCTGATGGAAAATTCTCAGTACGAACCTTCATCCCTTCGGGTTCTGCTTTCTCCACGGTCAATCTTCAGATCAGAAATAACTCAACCGGTAATGTGGAAATCATTTCCAACGGACATTATCTCTGGAGCGGAGCGGGAGGATATCAGCAAAACCAGCTCAGGCTTCCACCGGGAGCGTGG
Organism: Chryseobacterium phocaeense; assembly: GCF_900169075.1. NCBI lineage: Bacteria > Pseudomonadati > Bacteroidota > Flavobacteriia > Flavobacteriales > Weeksellaceae > Chryseobacterium > Chryseobacterium phocaeense. The sequence goes on along the minus strand of NZ_LT827015.1, from coordinate 240,437 downwards.
GCAGGTGACAACGCCCTTTCCAGTGCAAGTCTTATAGATGCCACCTCAGGAGCGAGAATTCAGACCGCATCCACAAATCCTTACTGGGGAGATCCGGAAACTTACGCAGGGGGAATGCCTGAGCAGAGAATTTACGCCTGGACTACAAACAACGGGACCGACAAGGTTTTTTACAAGATGTATTATATGATGGGCTCATCTTCACCTGCGAGTGTAGGAAATGCAACCACATGTCCGGGAGGAACATGCAGTACAACCAAGGCATTCTTTACCATTGACCAAATTACAGCTCCTTAGTTCATACAAAGCATGGATTAACCGATTACAGAGAACTGAATATTCAGTTCTCTTTTTTATGTGATGTCTGCAAAAATAAATTCCCGCCGGCATGATTTAAATCATTTTTTACTGGTTATCAACATTATATAATTTTTAATACTTTTGCAGCAAATTAAAACAACAAATGTAACCATGAAAAAAACAGCGTATTTTGTTCTTAACGCCGGCTGCTGAAAACAGTATTCCAATGTTGATAAGCATTACCAATCCCTACATGACATATTTTTAATGTAAAAAATTCTACAAATAGGTCGTAATGCATAACAAATAGAAAAAAATCAGATTAATTTATGTAAAATTAACATATATTTATTAGAAATATTTGTAAATTTATGTAGTATTAATATCACTATTTCATGACACACTTACAAATCACTTACCACTATGAAAAAATTATTCACATCGGTCCTTATCGGGCTGGCAGTCCTTTCCTCAACAGCGTGTAAGCATCCGGGCAAAGAGGCAGAAGTTATTACGGAGGCAGTCCCGGAAAACAAGGATGAGATCTCAAAAGATATTTTCACCGATGCTTACGGGGAAAAAATTGAAGTGACCATCAACCATACAAAAAATACTGCAACCGTTCATCTTGAAGGCAAAACCTATGACCTTAAAAAGAGCGACGCTCTTCCCGAATATACGGCAAGTAATGAGGAATATCAATATTCTGACATCAAAGGAAACATTACACTGCTGAAAAAAAACGTAGATATGGTCCTGTTCCACGCCAAACGTGATACAAAAGGATCCGGGTCTGCAAAAATGGCTTCTTATTAGAACCTATTTACGTTTATTTATTCAACATTAACCCATTCTAATTATTGATTAAAAATCGTTCAGGAATGCGGATTCAGACTTCTTTTACAGATCCTTAAGGATTCTGTTTCAGGGGCTGTTTTTGATTTTTAATATTGCAAAATGTAATTTGAATAGGCTATGATTTAAAATAAAATTATCCCAACCTCACAAAATAATTCCTATGAAAAACTTACCTTATTACTTATCCGTTCTTTTTTTATTTGTATTCCTTACGGCTTGCAAAACACCTCCAGCACAGAAAACAGCCACCGACATTACGGGAAAAACATGGAAACTAACGGAACTGAACGGGCAGCCGATCCAGCTTAAAAACCCTAAGAACAACCCTTACTTCAAGCTTAATACTGAAGGCATGAGATATGAAGGACATGCAGGCTGTAATGGATTTGGAGGCACTTTTGAAATCAAACCTGAAATAATGAGGATCAAATTCAACCAGGGAATGTCTACGATGATGGCCTGTGAAGATCTGGAAACTGAGCAATTATTTACAAAAGCTGTTTTAGCTGCGGATAATTATTCCGTAAACGGAAACACGCTCACTTTAAATAAAGCAAAGATGGCTCCACTGGCGAAATTTGTGCTTCAACCGTAAGAGGCTAAAAGGCAAAATAGCGAAAGAGCTAAAAGGTGAAAGGTGAAAAGGCTGAGGAAGCGAAGAAAGCAAAAATGCAGATAGCTGAAGAGCAAATTTGCAAATTAGCCCATTTGCGATTTTGCCTTTTCGCCTTTTTCACGATTTCCTGTAAAGCATATAGCAGATGAGGAGGCTTATGTTGACCAATACAGCAAATGCATTGGATAGAATAATGGGCAGCTCTTCTTTTTTAAAACCGTACCAAACCCACAAGGAAAGTCCTGAAATAAGCACCAATAGCATGACCAGCGATATATCTTCCACATTCTTCTCTCTGATCACCTTGATGAGCTGAGGGATCATGGAGATAGAAGTGAGAACTCCAGCCACAATACCCAGAATATTTTCATTCATAGTTTAATTTTCTATTCTTAAGATACAACTTTTCAGGCATATTTATCTGACCGTGAAATAAACTATTCAAATCTACTGCTGGAAATCTCTTCGTGCAGCGGAATATGCTCTTCAATAAACTGAAACAGGCTTTTCGAAAAGTAGCAGCCATTGAGAATTCCCCTTGCCCCCAGACCATTAAAAACATAAAGGTTTTTATGGAACTTATGCCTTCCTATGATGGGTCTTCTGTCTTTTACGGTTGGTCTGAAGCCGAAATTCACTTCTTCCACTTCAAAATCATAGGGATAAATTTCGGACAATCCACTGACAAGCTGTGCTACTGCAGATTCATCTACGTGCTGGTGAAGCTGCTCCCGGTCGTAGGTTCCGCCATAGAAATAAAGTCCGTTATCGGTCGGGAACAGGAAATGTTTCTTTTTAATCGTGACGTCATCCGGAATTGCTTCAGACAATTTTACTTTAATGTGATGTCCTTTGTTGGGATTCACTGCAACATCTGAAAAGAAAGGATTTTCTTTCACGCCCATTCCTTCACAGAATACGATATGCTTAAACTGAAAATCTTTATAGGCAGATGAAGAGGTATCTAATTTTTCATAATCAAACTTTTCTCTGATCAGAAATTCTTTTTTTTCCAAAAAATCAAATAGATCTGTAAAAAATCCACTTACCTGAAGTCTGGCAGACTGATTGACCTTTCCGGTGAGAAAGTCGTTTTTTACCCCCTCTAAACGATCGAATTTTTGGTCAAGAAAAGCTGAAAGCTCTTCATTCCCGGATTTCTTCAACCAAAGCTTCTGTTCATTTTCATCATGAAAAATTCTATGAATGGGTGAATCGATCAGGTAGTTTTTCCCGGTATAGGATTCTATTTCATTGAGGGTATCCTTCAGGAAATCAATCTGCTCCTGAGCTTTCCAGAATGTTGTAAATTTTTTAAGTACCACGGGATTAATGATTCCGGCAGAAACCTGGGAAGCGCTTTTTCTTCCTTCTGAAAAAAGGACAAAAGATTTGTTATTTTTAATCAGCTGATGGGCGAAAAACAATCCCGCATATCCATCTCCAACAATGATATAGTCTATATGTTTCATAATAAAAAAACCTGAGTAAAAATACTCAGGTTTTGTATAAATATCAAGTGAAATCTTAGTAATTCCACATATCATTTTCCATGCTCAGGATCTGATTTTTGATTCTTTCGCTTTCATCCATCTGATCGTCAGCATCTTTAGGGATGTAATCCTTAATGGTACCGTCACCTAAGCCGCTTGATGATTTATAGATCACTGAAGAGAATCTTCTTGCATTGATGATATCATCGAAAGACAGATCAGCAGAAGAGTTTTTTCTGTTGTAAACGAAGTTGTTTGCTAAAATATCACGCGCACTTGGGTAATAGATCCAGAATAAGTCAATCAATTCATCAGCACCAGCTAAAGGCTGACCGTCAGGACCAATTCTTCCAACAGATGTAGGATCTGGTCCCATAGCTGCAATCCCAAGAGGCCTGTATTTCATCTGCCCGTCTCTTTTATCAATAAACCACATACCCATCACTTTAAGAACTTTTACTTTATCTGTAGTTGTTCTGATGATATCTGTTAGTCTTTTCTTCTCGTCTTCTGTAAGTGATCTTCCAGAGTTAAGGATATCAATAGCTTCTTCGTCAAGTCTTACACTTTCCAGTCTTTTCTGAATGGCTTCAGGTGAAAGTCTTGTAACAAAGTTTTCGTCATCATAAACTTCTTTGATTTCACCACTAAGAGCTCCATCAAGTAATAACTGATATAGAGATCTTGTAGGACTTGCAAGCAGACCATCCGGATTGTCATAATAGAATGGTTGGTTGATCTTATCATTCATATCAATGATCTCCCAAACAAACATACTCTTGTAAATATCCTTGTCGTCAACAAAACCATATTCAAGAGGTTTTACTTTATTGCTGATAACAGTATCCCCCGCTTTTCTCATCGATTCAGATCTCATTTGTCTAAATTCCTCAGGAGAACCAGCATTTAGAATAGTTTGGGAAAAAGCGAATCCCGAAACTAATACTAAAAGGGTGCTAATATATTTTTTCATAATATGATTTTATAAATTAACCTTATTGTACATTAATAATTACAGGTGAAATTTCTTTCAATCTCTGATTACCAAGACCTGTTGCTGTCGCCTGAATATCATAGATCTGAACCACATCGCCAGGTCTAAGGTTTCTAAGCATACCTTCTGCTCCTGACAATGAACTACCCTGAATAAGAGTACCTGCTTTTCCAGGAAGCTTAATAATAAAGCTATTCACAGTGAATGAAACAGGGAAATCAAAATCAGGTAGAGTAGCTGATACTATCTGGTTGGCTATAGAACCTACCGGCATAAAGTTTACTGCTTTACCTCTAATCTGACCCTGAGGTCTAGGTATATTCTTTATTCTATATTCAAACACCTGAGAAACTGTTTTACCATATGGATCAATTCCTGATAATGTTAGCTTAACTGTATTTCCTGTAGTAGGAATTACATCCCACTTACCTTGGCCTGTACTCTTAACAGTTGCTCCTGCAGCAGACAATGAAAGTCTTGAATTATCAGCACCTAAGATTGATCCTGAAACAGGGTTTTCAAGTCCTCTATACATTACATTCATCTTATCCGCAGATAGTAATAATCCTTTTTCAAGTTTTACTTCTCTTGGTCCCGCAATTACATTATACGTATGCGTCCATGGGAAACTCTGAGGTTTTCCTGAAGCATCTGTCAACGTAATCGTTCCTGCTAATTTATGTTCGCCGATACCAGATCCGGTAATCGGAATAATTCCTTTACCGTTCTCTACTCTGCTTACGCCGGAGATAGCGATCTTATTGCTGTTTGAATAGGTACCCAACATTACTTTTACTTCAGCCTGTTTTCCTGCCTGAATATCAACCGGACCGGAAACAATAGGCTCATAGCTGGAGAATTTGATGCTTGCATCCACTTTCTCCTGAAGCAATAGTGCCAATGCATCAGACTGTACGTTTCTCGCATCGTTCTGAATAATCTCAAGATTAGAAATCGCTGCGATCAATGGCTGGTGATAGAATTTATTCTGGAACCAGGTTTTCTCATTCGGAGATTTTCCTTTAGGATATTCAGCGATCAGAGATTTATTGGCTCTGTCTACCAAATCTTTCAACTGAGGATTATTTCCAAAAGTTGCATTGATATAATTTCTTACATCATCAATTTTAGCCTTTAGTTCCAAAGCTCCTTTTGAAGGGGTATTTTCATCTCCTTCTTTGAAGAAATATTCTGTAGTTGCTTCATTGTTGTTCAATGCAGCAAAGTTTTCGCTTACATCCAGGTCTTTTCCGGTTTTCGGATCTTTGTCATGGAAATCCGACTGCTTTTTCAAGGCATCTTTGATACCCTGAGCAGAGGAAACCAATACATCTATTTTAGACTTCAAAACTTTATACTGTGACCAAGGCTGCGCATAGGTATCAGGTACCTGCTGAGCTTTGGCTTCCAATGTTTTTTCAAAGATCTTTTCGTTCTTTTTCTCTGTTAAGCTTCTCGTTTCATTTAAAGCTCTGGTAGAGTCATAGTATGATCTGATGATTTCTGCATCAATATTTAGGGCCATCATCGCGATGAACACCAAATACATCAGGTTGATCATCTTCTGACGAGGGGTCTGTTTTCCTTGTGCCATTCTCTTTTCTTTTGTTTTTGATTAAGTAGTTAAATTCTAGAAATGGTTAGGAATTAAGACTTCATAGCAGTAAGCATACCACCATAAACTCTATTTAAACTGTTAAGATTAGTTGTTAAACCTTGTAACTCTTGATTAAATTTCTCAGACTGCTCAGCAGATTTCTGCATATCAGCTACATATTTGTTAGCAAATTCAGATTGTCTTTTACCGTTTTCAAGCTGCATTACATATAAAGCATTCATACTTTCCATATGCTGGGCAGCTTTGTTAAGCTGATCGTTATATTTATGAGTAGAAGCGGATACGTCAACAGTTTGGTTGATCTGGTCAACAGAGTTTGAGAACTTGTCGATACCTATTCTCAGTCTGTCAAACAATTGAACGTCCAGTTTTGCTTCCTGAAGCATTTTGTCTAATTTATTTGAAAGAGAGTTTTCTAATTCTGCAAACTGCTGTGCATTATTTTTAGAAGACACATTAGAGTGTAAAGGGTTCGGGTTGGCATGCTTATCCAATAATTCAGGATATACATTCTCCCATGCATAAGATTCTTCTGATTTAGGAGGGTCAAATGCGAAAATGATAAAGATAATAGCCTCAGTAATAAGTCCTACAGTAAGAGCTATATTACCGTTAATAGGTCCCAAGGTAATGTGAGTAATTTTAAGCCAAGCTCCAAGAATTACAATTGCAGCACCGAATGAATAAAAGAAATTCATCCAAGCATCTTTAGTCTTAAACATATTAAGTTAGTTTTTTTAATGTTAAATAAAATTGTTATTGAAAAATAATTGTATGGTTAATTTCTGTTAACTCTTCTTGGCTTCACTGCTGCTTCAGGAATATCCTGTACAGTTCTGAACCCGATATAGCTTCTTGCGGAATCTTTTCTTTCCCAATCTCTAGCACCTGTCATCAGGGCATATCCTATATCTTTCCAAGAACCACCTCTTACCGATCTCTTTGTATCCTTTGTATCTTTCGTAGAAGGATTTAAAGTAGATGAGAACCCGTAAGAAGAGTTGTTATACGCAGATGCTGTCCATTCAGAAACGTTTCCAGCCATATCAAATAACCCAAATCCATTTTTCTTAAATTTCTTAACTGGAGCTGTATATGTATAAGTACCTTTTTTCTCGTCTTCCATATAGTTACCTCTCTTAGGTTTGAAGTTGGCAAGGTAGCAACCTCTGTCATCCATTAAATATGGACCACCCCAAGGGTAAGTAGCATTTTGCATTCCGCCTCTAGCTGCATATTCCCACTCAATTTCTGTAGGAAGACGGAATACCAATGGTCTTTGTTTTTTTCTTTTTAAACTTTCGTTGTAGTCTGTTTTCAGTTTGGATCTGAAGTTACAGTAAGCTCTTGCCTGATCCCACGTTACCCCTACTACAGGATAATCTTTGTAGGCTTTGTGCCAGAAGTACTGTTCGAACAATGGTTCGTTGTAAGTGAAGTGGAAATCATTTACCCAAACTGTAGTATCAGGATAGATGGCGATGCTTGAACTCTTAAGGTAGTTAGCTCCTCTTTCGTTGTCAGCAAGTGCGGCATCCATATCTCCCCACTGATAAGTATATTTTAGTTTACTTACGTCTAAAATCCTTTCGTTTCCGATTCTTGAAGAAGCCGGCAGATACATAGATTCCAGAACTTCCGCATATTCTACATCCGGGTACTTTCCAGTGCTCCAGTGTAATGGGATTTTCCAGTCTAGTCTTTTCGATGCATCATAAGTTCCGTCTTCTCTTCCTCCCTGGCCTTCTAAATATTCTTGATAAGGTGTTAAATTCTCTTCTTTTTTAGCAAGATATGCATAGTCTCCGATGCTTGCTCCTCTACGTCCGCCTTCTTCACCGCCTTCCCCAGCAGCTTCAGCAAGTAGAGTTCTGGCAATAGAATCTCTTACATAATTGATAAATACTCTGTATTCTGCATTGGTAGTTTCTGCTTCATCCATAAAGAATGAAGACACAGTAACCGTTTTCAATGATGCTTTTTCAGGAGTATTTGTCGGGTCCTGATCTGCAAGACCAGCAACAAATGAACCTGCAGGAATAGCAACCATTCCAAATGGTCTTTCCGCAACAAATGATTTCGTTTTTTCTCTTGGTATCAATTCTCCTTTCGTTCCAGGCTTCCCTACAGAAGAACTGCCACCACCTGAACAAGATACTGATGCTACCGACGCAGACAATAATAAAAGAAATATCCTTTTCATGTTAATTTTTATAATTAAGCCGTAAATATATAATTTTTTTAAGAAACTTTTAAGATTTTTTTTGAAATAACGGAAGAAATCTAAATTTATTTTATTTACAACTACTTTTTATTCCACGGTTACTGATTTTGCTAGGTTCCTCGGCTGGTCTACATTGGCTCCACGGTATACAGCAATGTAGTAAGCAAGCAGCTGCAGAGGCACTGAAGCAACGATTGGCGAGAAACATTCTGAGGTCTCAGGAATTTCAATCACATAATCTGCCATTGAGCTTACCTGCTGGTCTCCTTTATTTACTACAGCAATCACTTTTCCTTTTCTGGCCTTGATTTCCTGTACATTGCTCACAATCTTGTCATAATGTCCTTTTTTAGGCGCTATAATTACGATCGGCATATTCTCGTCAATAAGGGCGATAGGACCGTGCTTCATTTCTGCTGCAGGATACCCTTCGGCGTGAATGTAAGAGATTTCTTTCAGTTTCAGAGCTCCCTCCAGTGCTGCAGGATAGTTGTAACCTCTTCCCAGATAAAGGAAGTTGGTGGCATTGACAAAGTCTTTTGCAATATTCTGTGTAAGCTCATGGGTAGCGCTCAGGACTTCTTCAATCTTTTTAGGAATAGCATCCAGTTCAGAGATTAAGCTCATGAATTCAGCATTTCCTAAGTTCCCGTTATGTTTTCCTAATTTAAATGCAATTAAAGTAAGGATGGTAAGCTGGGCAGTAAAAGCTTTTGTAGAAGCCACCCCAATCTCAGGACCCGCATGGGTATAAGAACCTGCATCGGTAATTCTTGCAATGGAAGAATCCACCACATTACATATACCATAAATAAATGCTCCTTTTTCTTTAGCCAATTTCAAGGCGGCCATCGTATCCGCAGTTTCTCCGGACTGGGAGATTGCAATTACCACATCTTTATCTGTAATAATAGGGTTTCTGTATCTGAATTCCGAAGCGTATTCCACTTCTACAGGAATCCTTGCATACTCTTCAATAAGATATTCCCCGATAAGACCTGCATGCCATGAAGTTCCACAAGCAATGATGATGATTCTGTTGGCATTCTTGAATTTCTCCACATGATCCCAGATTCCGGCCATTTTAATCACCCCTTCGTCTACAAGAAGTCTTCCTCTCATGGTATCGTGGATCGATTTAGGCTGTTCAAATATCTCTTTAAGCATGAAGTGCTCATAGCCACCTTTTTCAATCTGCTCAAGGCTTAATTTCAGCTCCTGGATCTCAGGTTCAATTTTTGAGTTATCATTAATGGTTCTGATATCTACTCCATTTTCCAATGAAATAGTAGCCATATGACCTTCTTCAAGATAGATCGCTTCTTTTGTAAATTCCACGAAAGGAGATGCATCAGACGCAATGAAATATTCTTTATCTCCGATACCGATTGCCAGCGGAGAACCTAATCTTCCTACCACCAGTACTCCCGGATAATCTTCGTGAAGCACCGTAATGGCATATGCTCCGTATACTTCATTCAAGGCATATCTTACCGCCGTAGGGAAATCTATTCCGGCATTTACATCCATGAAATACTGGATCAGGTTGACCAAAACTTCCGTATCTGTTTCAGATTTGAAAGTAAAGCCCTTTTCGGTAAGCATGGTTTTAATGGTATCATAGTTTTCTATAATTCCATTATGCACAAGCGCTATTTTTCCGTTATTTGATAAATGCGGGTGGGAATTTCTATCACTTGGAACCCCGTGTGTAGCCCATCTTGTATGCCCCATTCCTATTTTGGCTGTGCCTTTCAGCTGAGCTGAAATATTCACCAAATCATCTACCTTGCCTTTTGTTTTTTCTACTTCAAATTTTCTGTCTGAGCCTTCTAAAACAATTCCGGCACTGTCATACCCTCTGTATTCTAATCTTCTAAGACCGTTGATTACAATTTCATACGCATCCTGAAATCCTGTATATCCTACAATTCCGCACATATTTTGTCTAGTGTTTGTTATTTTTTATTCGGTACTATTTTTTAGTTCCGTAAGTGATTTTTAATTGAATTCTGTTGGGATTACCTGCATCTGACCCTACAAAAACACCTCTTTCCGTAGCAAATGCCCTCTCCGTAAATCTATACCCAACTCTGCCGTTATCTGACAAAATAAACTTACCGACGTTAAGCAATAGTGGCTTATTTTCTTTGGTGGTTCCGTCTGCAGCTTTTTCCACAATATCTTTTACTGTTTTGGTTACTGTAAATTCATAATAAGAAGGATTTTTATCCAGATCATATGAGTTTATCCAGCTAAAACCTATAGAAGTATCAGTAAGGAAGTCTTTAGGAGTATATATTCCTGACCCTGCCGCAGTTTCCGTTAAAGGCAGAAGAGTGAAATTATTAGCTGTCCTTTTATACTTATTGTTCCAAGTAGCCAGATCTGTATAGATTCTGATCTTGGCACTTACAATGGCTGCCTTGTCATTTTGATACAATGTTTTAAGCTTGTCAATTGTTTCAGCAGGAATCTTCACATGTACTGAAGGCCCTCCCATTCCCTGAAGATAAAGTTTAGGGTCACCGGTAGTTGTATTGATCATCCCTTTTGCAGTTTCCCATGCAGAGCCTGCTCTGTTGTATTCATATTGGCCAATACGTGCATTTCCAACCGTTCCTGCAAGAGAGAATTTGAATGTAGACTGCGGTCTTGTAATGGTCCCGTTATCATTTTTCTCGTTGGTGTAATACATGATAATTTCCATATTATCCGGAGGTATCTGTAAAAGATATCCGTCAATATCGGTTACAGAAAGTCTGATTCCTTTAAAATATCTTGTAAAGTTCGCCGCATCCATAAGTTCCGGCTTACCGTTTTTGTCAAGAATCTTGGTCTGGAAAAAATCTTTGTTCAAACGGATTCTAAGCCCCGGATCTGAAGTAAATACAGATGAATTATCTGATTTCTTGGTAATTGTTTTAGCGGTAACTCTTCCTTCAAGAATACCGGACCCTAAAGCTTCACCGGTACCTACAGTAATATTCGAATACTTGAAAGCATCCGTATTACCATCCAGGTAGGTTGTAATTTCATCCACATTGATATGCATCAAAGTGTGAGATCCTCCTGTACCTAACTTTGTTTTACCATATTTATAATCAAAACTGGTAGGATATGTTTTAATCTCCGTAGAAACCGGTACATTTTCAGTTCCTATCAATAACGTTTCGTCTTTCGCAGGTCGTGTCACAATGGAATCTGCAGCGGAAGACACAAGAGGCTTCATCACAAATACCACAGAATCTACTTTTGGAGTCTTTCCGAAATCAAAATTATCGGTACTCATTCTCAGCTGGGTAAGGAATGATGCTCTCTGCATACCAAACTGTCCTTCAGAAAAAGCTCCCAACACAGCAAGAGATGAAGTTGTTGATGTCCCGGAAATCGCGCTTATCAATCTACCCGCATCACTTCGGATAGAATCATTATTATTAACATTATAGGCAATAAGGTCGTATGAAGTTACATTACCTTCTGCAGCACCATCCACAAACAGCTGTTCTCCCAGCGAATCTGCTTCCGGTTCACAATTATACAGAAGGGCACTCCCGAAAACCGCCATAAAAAACATGGCTAAGGTCCTTTTAACAGTATGAGTCATTAAAAAAGTGTTTTTAATAAAGTTGGTTAATAGAATCTACGTCTACATATTCTGACTTCGGAGCTGTGGTTTCATTGAACCCTTTATCCAGATCTTCATCCAGAAATTCATCTCCTTTTACCACCATGTCTACGTAATTCATACTTTCGATTACAAAGCTTTTGATTGTTGGATTATCTAACGCCTTTAATCCTGAAATATTATCGAATGCCAATTTTTCAGAGATATTTTTATCCAGATCAGCGTCTTTCTCATTATATAGGGAAAGAACAATTTTAGCGTCCTTGAAATATGTATCAGATTCGTAGTATGTTTTAAGGTAAATAGGAACGAAGGAAGACATCCATCCGTTCAGGTGAATCACATCCGGAACCCAGTTCAGTTTCTTGATGGTTTCAATAACTCCTCTGGCAAAGAAAATCGCCCTTTCATCATTATCCGTAAAAGGATTTCCTTCATCATCCACATAATATTGCTTTCTTTTGAAGTATTCTTCGTTGTCTATAAAGTACACCTGAAGTCTTTCTCCCGGAAGAGATGCTACTTTGATGATCAGAGGCTGATCCAGATCATTGATAATAATGTTCATTCCTGACAGGCGGATCACCTCATGAAGCTGGAACTTTCTTTCACTTATTTGTCCAAATCTTGGCATAAAAACTCTTACATCATTGCCTTCATTGTGCATCTTAAGTGCCATTTTGTTTACCACTGCAGCCATATTTGTATCTTCCTGATATGGATACATCTCTGTAGTAATGTACAGTATTTTTTGATTCGGCATAAATTTCTATCTATATTTTTGTAAAAATGCTTTAATGTGCAAAATTACAAAAAAACATCCAACATTATTTTAATTAACATTATTTTACGATATTTCCTAATTTCAAATTGTTAAAAACACATATAATTATCTAATATTTTTAGTATTTTTGAATTAGTATTAAAATAAGCTATGGAAGTTATTAAGAATAAGAAAACCCTTCAGGATTTCATTGAAAGACAGAAGGAAATGGGAAAAAAAATAGGCTTTGCCCCTACTATGGGAGCACTCCATAAGGGCCATCTTTCCCTATATGAGGAGGCCAGAAAAGATAATGACCTGGTAATTTCTTCAATTTTTGTAAATCCAACTCAATTTAACAATCCCGAAGATCTGGAAAAGTACCCAAGAGATATCAACAGGGATATCCTTATTCTTGAAAATTCAGGATTAGTGGATGCAGTGTACATCCCTGAAGTAACCGATATCTACCCTGAAAAGGCCGTAAGCCAGCATTATGATTTTGACGGCCTGGAAAATGAAATGGAAGGAAAGTCAAGACCGGGACATTTTGATGGTGTAGGAACGGTAGTGGAAGAACTTTTCCACCAGATCCATCCTGACAATGCTTATTTTGGAGAAAAAGATTTCCAGCAGCTTGCCATTATCAGAAAAATGGTAGAAAAGAAGCAGCTTCCGGTAAAAATAACAGGCGTTCCCATTTACAGAGCAGAAAACGGCCTGGCACTGAGCTCAAGAAACCAAAGACTGCACGAAGACAGAAAAGAAGCTTCAAAAGTGATTTACCAGACCTTAATTAAGGTTAATGACTGGTTCAGGGCTGTAACCGTTCCTGAAATTAAAGATAGGGTAACGGATATTTTCGACCAGCAACAGGGAATGAAATTAGAGTATTTCCTGATCGCCGATGAAGAAACGCTTAAAGAAACTGATTTTTTCTATAAAGACAGAAATTACAGAGCATTCATCGTGGTTGTAGTGGATGGAGTGAGATTGATTGACAATATGCATCTTGATTAAAAATTAAACACGTGTTCAACAAAATAAGAACACCAACGTACAATAAATAAGCTCTGATCAATAGGATCAGGGCTTTTTATTTACACATTATCAATAAAATATCAGTTTAAACAAACTAATCAAAGACTGATTTGTTTAAGAGGCTGTGATGGCTCCGTTTATTCATTTGAAATTTGTTTGCAGTATTTGCGAAGATTAAAAACCAAAAAGTATCTGTTGGGTTTCCAGATTGTGATATAAGGCCGAAAAATATACTATAATTGTATAAAAAAATCAAAGGTCTCTTGCGGAGACCTTTGAAACACCAAATCACAAAATATTAATATGAAAAAAATTTACTTTTCAGTAAACTTGTGACCCGGCTGGGATTCGAACCCAGGACCCATACATTAAAAGTGTATTGCTCTACCAGCTGAGCTACCGAGTCGGTCACTTATTGACGACGCATTTCAACAGCGATCATCGTTTTTAAGAGGTGCAAAGATATAAATCTTTTTTTATTCTTGCAACATAAATTATAAAAAAAATCAAAGGTCTCTTACGAGACCTTTGAAACACCAAATCACAAAATATTAATATGAAAAAAATTTACTTTTCAGTAAACTTGTGACCCGGCTGGGATTCGAACCCAGGACCCATACATTAAAAGTGTATTGCTCTACCAGCTGAGCTACCGAGTCGGCCACAATTAAGAATAAATATAATGATTTATTTCTTAATTATCAATTTTTCTTTGCAGTGCCTGCGACTGGACTCGAACCAGCACATCCTTATGAAACCACCCCCTCAAGATGGCGTGTCTACCAATTTCACCACGCAGGCTAAAAATTACAAAAATCCAGTAATCTTTTTCGCTTGTGACCCGGCTGGGATTCGAACCCAGGACCCATACATTAAAAGTGTATTGCTCTACCAGCTGAGCTACCGAGTCGGTCACTTTGCAAACGATTTATATTTGAATAATATCCCTCGTTTTCAGTGGTGCAAAGATATGCGTTTTTTCGTTATCTCAAAACTTTTTTGCAAATTTGTTTAAAAAAAATTCATGGTTATTTCACTCATCGGATACATGGGATGTGGCAAATCTCACATTTCCAAAATTTTAAGCGACAAAATAAATTTCAGCCTCATAGACCTTGATAAGGAGATTTCCAGGAGAAATAAATTAACCATTCCTGAGATTTTCGAAAAAAAGGGAGAAATTCAGTTTAGAAAGCTGGAAAGGGAGGCGCTGGAAGAAATTCTTGCTTCGGAAGAAAATGTGGTTTTAAGCCTTGGCGGAGGAACCCCTGTTTACTACAATAACATGGAGCTCATCAATCACAATTCAAAAAGCATATTTTTAAGGGCATCAGTTAATACTTTATTTGAAAGGCTTTCGAAACAGAAAGAAAAAAGGCCTTTAATAGCCAATATTTCTGATGAAGATCTGCCGGAATTCATCGCCAAACATTTATTTGAAAGAAATGTATTTTACAGCAAAGCGCAATTTAGTGTGAATACGGATTCGAGAACGCCGGAAGATATTGTACAGGAAATAGTAGAAAAGCTCTATCTCTAGAGCTTTTTTATTTCTAATCTTCGTTTTCGGCAGCATCTTCAGTCTCTCCGAAGAAATCATCCCAGTCTGTAAAATCTGAGGTAACATCGTTGCCTACGTACTCATCCATCTCCCGTCTGTCTTTTTTGGTAGGTCTTCCTTCGCCTTTATTCCTGTAGTAATCCTGTGACATCTTGCGGAGTTTTAATAATTCATACTGATCTTTGTCCGTCACATCCTGTATATGAAGAGGAACCAGCTTGGCTCCCATCCTGCTTTTAGGAATCTGGATGACCTTTATTTTATAATCGATCTGATTTTTGCGGATTTTGATAATATCTCCTTCTTTTACCTCCTTAGACGACTTTACGGCAGAGGTTCCCACTGAAACTCTGTTCTTTTTAATTTCCTCTGTTGCAATAGTTCTCGTCTTATAAAAACGAATGCACCACAAAAATTTATCTATTCTCATAATTTTTTATACTTTTGCCGTTATATTATCTGTAAAGTAATTAAAGTTTTTTGAAATGAAAAAAATATTTTTATATATCCTTGCGGGATCTTTATGTTTTTCTGCATGTAAGAAAGATGATGAAGTTGAAACCTATAAAGAACCGGAAGACATTGCCGTTCAAAACAACTATGATGATCAGGCTATTAAGAAGTTTATGAACGAAAATTACCTGGATGCACAGGGAAATATAAAAGCTTTCAGTACTACGGACACCAGTGATGACAATGAAAAGAAGTTGATTGAGCTGCCTTATGAAACGCTTCCATCGGGAGTAATATACATTATGAGGACAGCGGCAGGATCACAACCTCCGGCTGACCAGGAGCAGGTCATTAAAACAGATGATATCCTTACACTTATGATCAGGGCTACCGCTTATTTAGCTACCGAATCAGACGGAAATGTTTCTTTCATTTCTTCATTGCCTATCAGCAATACCATTAATGTGAGCGGACTTCCCATGGTAGACCCGATGTATTATTATGCGAAAAAATCTATCCGGGACGCGGCAACAACAGGTGTGGCACAACAGAGAAGTTACTATGAGGTAGAAGGTTTCCGTGAAGCTATTCAGAAATTCAAAGCTTATAACAATCTTCCAAGCGGAAGTCCTTATAACCTTCAGGGAGTTATTCTGGTGCCTTCACGAGCAGCTTTCGCAAGAGATCCGCATTATCCGTATAATACACAATATTCTCTGAGAAATTACTCTATGATCTTTAATTTCCAGGTGTACGGAAGAAAAGACAGACCTGATGCTGAAAAATAAGTCATCTGAAACCATAAAGAAACCGCCCTCTTCTGAAGGCGGTTTTTATTTTTTTAAATTTTTAAGATCTTGCTTTCTGTTTTACGTTTCCTAAAATATCCGGGAAGTAAAGATCGGCCAGATGATCAAATTCATCTCCTCTCATAAACATGGTGGCATCTACTTCTTCGTAGGAACTTCTTCCTGCTGCAGCAATCAGCTCATTGCAGGTGTGCAGCGTATTTTTATGGAAATGATACACTCTTTCGCTCTTGTCTGTCACATCAAGACCTTTGATCAGCATTTTATCCTGGGTGGCAACTCCCGTAGGGCAATTGTTCGTATTACATCTTAAAGCCTGGATACATCCCAGTGAGAACATAAATCCTCTTGCGTTATTGCACATATCCGCTCCCATAGATATAGCCCTGAGAATATCCAAGCTGGTGAGCACTTTTCCACTGGCGATTACCCTTAATTTATTTCTTACATTATAATTATTAAGCGTTCTGTTGACAAAGATCAGAGCCGGTTCCAATGGCATTCCCACTCCATCCGAGAATTCAGGCGGCGCAGCCCCTGTTCCTCCTTCTGCCCCATCTATCGTGATAAAATCCGGGTAAATTTTTAAAACATTCATCTGTACACAGATGTCTTCAAATTCTTTGGTATCCCCGATACAAAGTTTAAAACCTATAGGTTTACCTCCTGAAAGTTCTCTCAGCTGCTGTACGAACCTCAGCAGACCCGGAGCATCGGAGAATGAAGTATGGGATGGTGGTGAAATTACGGTCATTCCAGGGGTGACGTGACGTATTTTTGCAATCTCAGGGGTATTCTTCACTCCCGGAAGCACCCCGCCGTGTCCTGGTTTTGCCCCCTGGGACAGCTTAATTTCGATCATTTTTACATTAGGCAGAGTAGCATATTTTTTAAATAATTCAGGATTAAATTTCCCTTCCTCATCGCGGCATCCGAAATATCCGGTCCCGATCTGCCAGCAAAGATCGCCTCCCTCCATATGATAAGGAGAAATTCCTCCTTCTCCCGTATTGTGGTAGAAATTTCCTTTTTTAGCTCCCCTGTTCAGGGACATCTGAGCCCTGTCACTTAACGCTCCAAAACTCATCGCCGAAATATTAAATAATGAAGCATGGTAAGGCTGCGTACACTGCTCACCTCCTACCCATACTCTCGGAAGTTCTTCTTTAGGGGATTTTGCATAAATGGAATGCTTGATCCCTTCATATTTTCTGTGGTTAACTTCTAACTGTGTTCCAAAGGCTACGGTATCACTCAGGTTTTTAGCCCGTCTGTACACGGCAGAACGCTGATTTCGGGGAAATGGCTTCCCATCTGTCTCCCTTTCGATGAAATACTGCTGCATTTCCGGTGAAATACTTTCGAAAAAGTACCTGAAGTACCCTAAAACCGGGAAGTTCCTCAAAATAGCATGTTTCGACTGGTAAGCATTGTAAACCCCCAATGCGTAAATGGCAGTTAACAGGATAGGTATCCAGTAATGCGCTCTGATCAGTAATGCGACGATCCATGTAGCAGTTACCAATACAATTCCCCAAGATAAGAACTTATCTCTCATGAATGTAGTATTTAAAGTTAAAATAAATTTAGTAGAAATTTTGCAAAAAGACTATGCTTTTGCTAAAAAACTTTCGAAGGATGATTGCACAGAAACCGTGCCATCTGACAGGATTTTTTCTAAATTTAGAAATTCAATCTGATTAACGAATGCGGGATCAAAATCTTTCTGGACTCTCACATAATTCTCTGTGAAACCATACATTTTGCCGTCTTTATTTTCGTGCTCCCAAAGAACCGGAAGCCTTTTCCCCAGCTGCGTCTGATAAAATGCCATTTTTTTCTTTTCAGAAAGTATTCTCAGCATTTTATTGCGTTTTTTTCTTTCCGGAATCGGTACTACACCGTCCATATCGGCTGCCTCTGTATTTTCTCTCTCAGAATAGGTGAATACATGGAGATAGGTAATAGGAAGCTCATTCAGGAAGTTATAGGTTTCCATGAATTTTTCTTCCGTTTCTCCCGGAAAGCCTACGATAACATCTACACCGATGGCTGCATCAGGCATTACCTCGCGGATTTTATTAACTCTGTCGTTATAAAGTTTCGTCAGATAACGGCGCTTCATTTTTTTCAACAGGTCATCACATCCCGATTGAAGCGGAATGTGGAAATGGGGTACAAAACTTTTGCTTCTGGAAACAAGCTCAATGCTTTCGTCTTTCAAAAGATTCGGTTCTATGGAGGAAATACGGATTCTTTCAATGCCATCTACCTGATCAAGCTCTGAAATTAAATCCAGGAACGTGTGTTCATGTCTTTTATTTCCGAATTCACCTTTGCCATAGTCTCCGATATTAACTCCTGTAAGAACAATTTCCTTAATGTCTCTTTCCGCAATTTCTTTAGCGTTTTTAAGAACATTTTCAATGGTATCGGAACGGGAAATACCCCTGGCCAAAGGAATGGTACAGTAGGTACACTTATAATCACAACCATCCTGTACTTTCAGGAAGGCTCTTGTTCTGTCTCCGATGGAATAGCTGCCGATAAAGAAATCGGTTTCTTCAATTTCACAGGAATGAACCACCCCATCACTTTCGGATTTTTCAAGATCATCCAGATAGCTTAATATATTGAATTTCTCTTTTGCTCCCAAAACAAGGTCCACCCCATCGATCTGTGAGATTTCTTCCGGCTTCAGCTGAGCATAGCATCCAACAATAACAACCAGCCCTTCCGGATTGGCTTTCATAGCTCTCTTTACGTGAAGTTTGCATTCACGGTCCGCGTTTTCAGTGACCGAACAGGTATTGATAACATAGACATCCGCTTTATCATCGAAGCTTACTTTATCATAACCTGCATCTGTCAATTGGCGGGCAATAGTAGATGTTTCCGCAAAATTTAATTTGCAGCCGAGGGTATGATATGCGGCAGTTCCGTGAAAAGTAGACATTGAATACTCCTGAATTTTCTGGGTGCAAAGATAGTAATTTTAATAAGAATTCTAAATTGATTCAATCTATTATTCTAACTGAGTTTGACATAAAACATTTTTCATGCTCAAGTAAGGAAGCCTGAAGCTGGAAGAGGGAAGTAATCCAGGTTTCAAAGGATTTATTTCTAACCTACATTAGTCTTTAAAAATAGGTGGGTCCTAAAATTTTGTGATAACTGTAAGAAATAACCAATCTGATAATAACTTTCATCATCCTTCTTCCAGCTTCCATCTTGTTATAGCAGGCTATTTATATTCATCCCGTACTTCCGGGCTGTTTTGAAAGCATACCGGAGATGAATTTGAAACTGATTCATTCGAGGAAAATTTATCTTTCATTTCATTATTGAATTCCTGAGACTTATTTCTTTCAATAGAAAGTGTTTTCCAGTCATGATCTTTTATCATTTTCGCAATATAAACGATCTGCCCGATGTGATACGGGTAATGAGCCAGCTGCCTGCAGACTGCATCCATCACAGAATGGGGTTCGCCCCGCAAATAAACAATGTGATGTAAATTTTCATCATTAATCTGATTCAACCCGTCAAAAAGACATTTCCAGCCGGTTTCCCAGTATTCAATGACCTCCTGCTTTGACTTAAACGTATTGATAAATTCATCATCCCTGTTCCTCCACGGCTTCTCCCCGTCTTCCGTGAGAAAATTGGTCCATCTTGAAAGCATATTTCCGGCGATATGTTTTACAATAACTGCAATGGAATTGCTTTCATCATTGTACTGCCAGAAAATCTGCTCATCTGAAAGCTGTGCAAATGATTTGTCCCCGAGTGATTTATAGTACGTAAACCGTTTTATAAAAAGATCTTTCATTTTTTCCTTTATTAATCGAACTAATGTAAAATTATTTTAACAACAAAACCACTTCTTTCGAAATGGTTTTGTCTATATAGTTTATTATTAAAAAGCTTAATCCCTGTTTTTAACAACAATCCATCCTGAATACTTAACAGGTGTACTCATTTTATCGTTCTCATTCCAGCCTACAGTATACCAATAGTTTCCGGTAGGGACTTTTACTCCGTTTTTGCTGGTTCCATTCCATTTATAACCGGTTGATTTATCCAACTGGAAGATCATATTTCCATAACGGTCGAAAATATTCATCATCAGATTTTTCTTATTTGCCAGCGCAGAATAATCAATAACATCATTGTATCCGTCATCGTTAGGTGTAATGACATTCACGAGATTAGGCACCACAATGCTGATGTCAATAGGATCACAATCATAGGAATCTTTCACAAATATGGTGGCATCGCCTCTTTTAACATTATTAAATACATTAGAATCCTGCCAGTTGATATTATCCATTGAATATTTATAAGCTGGCGTACCTCCTATTACATAAACGGTCACAGTAGTATTTGAAATATCAATATTTGAAACAACAGGCTGTTCGGACGGATATACTTTTACATGCTGAATAACGGTACAGTCTCCTGTTTTGAGTTTCACCCAGTAAGTTCCTACTCCTACATTGGTAATGGACTGGGTAGTAGCTCCCGTACTCCATTCATACCCGTTGAAACCCGGCCCGGCATCCAGCGTGGTCTTATCTTCTACACAGATCGTTTTATCCTTAAGAGTTGCGGAATAGACCGGTGGAATAACCACCAAAGTGATTTTAGCAATATTGTAACATCCCTGGGCATTGGAAACACGCACATACACTACACCGTTAGGCGCAGGATAGGCCAATGCTAGTGGTCCTGGTATTTCATTTGTCTGGTTCACGGCATCCGTCTCGGAACGGTAATATTTCTTGGTTGCCCCAAGCTGTGTCGTCACAGAAGCAACAGTAAGGTTAAACAACGCTGTAGCCGGTTCAGTCTCTACAGAGCATGACCTTAAGGTAGCATCATTCACCAATACGATGGGATGGAATTTTAAGAAGATCTGAGCTATCGCGCTGCATCCGAATGGAGAGGTTACCTTCACATAAATAGTTCCTTCAGCGGAGGTAAATGCCATCGGAGTTGTGATCTCATTTATCCCGGCATTCAGATCGGGAAGACTGTTATAATATTTCTTGGTTACGGCAGGGTCTGCAATAATATCCGCTGTTGTGAGGTCATATAAAGCTGTTCCTGCATTATTGTTGTTGCATTGCGTTAATGTCGCATTTTTTGTTGTGATCCTTCCGTCTCTGAACTTAAATATCCCAATCTGTTTACATTTATTAAGCGGACTGTTTGGATTGGACGGATCGGTATAGCTTATACTGTAATAATAGGTAGCTGTCATACTCACTACCGTAGGAACGGTGATGGCATTATTTCCGGTAAGCGCGTCATTCTGACTGGTGTGATAGCTTATCGTGAAATTAGGATTTCCATTGAGAATTCCTGCAGACAATGTAGAAAAGTCAAACAAAGGAGGGTTTACACATACCACCACTTCTCTCGGATCAGCAGGATTAGCAGCCGGAACTCCAGGAGGATTGAATGGATAAGGCTGAGTATTCGGGTCTGTAAAAGGAGAAGCCAGCGTTGCAGTACCTCCCCAGGTAAGTGAAAACGGAGCCGTTGTACTGCTGGTACTGCTCACCCAGTTGTCAATAAACAGATAATACGTCTGCCCCGGCAAAACATCCATATATTTACAATAAGGTGTCGATGATCCTCCGATAGCATTGGTAATGGTACTGGTCATGTTTAGTCCTGTATTCGGTCCGGGCCCTATTACTGTTGCCGCATTACAACGTATGGGAGCACCTAAGGCTGCACAGGTTACATTCGGTCCAAAAATTGCCCAGTCATAATCTGCATCCGGATCATTCGGGATAAGATCAAAAGTAAGTGTTCCCCCTGTAGCAATGGTAATTCTATACCAGATAGAATAATGTTCACCGGCTGCATCTATACAGGTTCCGGAATTGACCATTTCTTTGATGTCTCCATATCCTGTAGGGTTATATGTAATAGTTGAATTCCCGCAGACGGCCAAAGCAGTGGCGCAATCTGCCTGGGCCAATAAGACCCGCGAAATACCGAAAAAAATAATGAGTAAAAGTTTTTTCATAGATATATTGTTTTTAGTTAGTGTGATTTTACAACCATATGATATGCACTACTTTACAATGCACATCAAATATACCTATTAATTTAATCACAAACAATGGATTTTTAAAAATCTTAAATTATTTCAAATGAAATAATGAAATTATTACGACATCCAATACAAAAAGGAAACTATTTTATACTTGTAATATTTCCGCAGAGATTCTCAAGATGGAAGATTTTATGAAACGGGCTTTTCACTTCCTTAAGATGTTCTTTATCCTGAATAAAGGTATACCGGGAAGCAATGGAGTTCATATCGGAAACAATAACGAGCCAGCACTCGTCTACAGAAGTGTCGTAATAAGGAAATTTTTCGTTTTTTTTATCGATAAGCTCCAGGATTTTCTCGGAACAAAGTTCGTCAAAGAGGTTCATGCTGTATTCATGGGTAATGAATACGTTTCTGCGGTGAAAAGATTTCCTCATTCCCTTTACACAGCCTACAGGTTTATTTTTCTTTATGCTCTTGCAAATGCTGATGATATTTTCCTCCTGCTGTTCTATGTTGTCAAACCTGATATTCGGGTGGAATTCCAAAAAATAAACACCACGGTATTTCGCGGTGTCTTCCTGTTCTAATAGTATTTCTGCCTGACGGAACATTTTATTCAGAGTACTTTCTACTTTTTTCATTTCCAGATGATTGATCACTTCGGTCAGTTCTATTCCGATTTTTTTGTCGTTAAGTTTGGCGATAAAGTCGGGGCTTTCGCAGGTGAGATTTTCAAATTTAACGTCGGGAAAATGATGCATAAAAGAATTGAGCAGTAAAATTTCAGATTTCTTCCGGTATTTCTCACGATCATGCAGAAGAGATTCGTCTATTGTACGGTGGTACTTTTCTATCGGCTTTTTTTTCAAATGCCGGTTCATATAGTATAGGCTCAGATTCTTTATTAAATCTTCATCAGAAAATGTCTTTTTCATAGGTGATTTTTTTATGTGACCAATGAACCCGTGCCGGATTTGGTTTTTCACCGTTAGAAGTTTTTGATTTTCAAAAATTTACATATTAAAGGTAAGTAAAAAAACTATTCATCAGATAGTTTTAGATTAATTTATCAAATAATTAATGTAAAGTTTATTTTCATAATCAATACCTTTAGCCCTTTAAATATAAAACTGTTGATTTATGGATTTTAAAAATTTTAAAATACCTTACACCGTCAATCCACAATATTCTAAGAAAACCGCTTATTTCTCGATGGAATTTGCCATTGATCAGGTTTTAAAAATATATTCGGGAGGCCTGGGATTCCTGGCAGGATCTCATATGAGAAGTGCTTACAACCTTAAACAGGATCTTATCGGGATTGGTATTCTATGGAAATTCGGCTATTATGATCAGGCCAGAAATCATGACCAGACCCTTCAGCCGGTATGGACCAGAAAAATGTACAGCTTTCTTGAAGATACGGGAATCAAATTCCAGATTGAGATCCACAGTGCCCCGGTATGGGTAAAGGTTTGGTATCTGGATCCTGAAATTTTCAATACGGCCCCCATGTTCTTTCTTTCTACAGATGTTCCTGAAAACGATCACGTCTCCAAAACCATCTGCCATAAATTATACGACGCCAACGAATCTACAAAACTGGCTCAGTATATCCTGCTTGGAAAAGGAGGAGCCAAATTACTGGATGAAATCAATGCGGAAAGAGAAGTATACCACCTAAATGAAGCTCACGGACTGCCTGCAGCATTCTATCTTCTCAAAAAATATAACGGAGACCTGAACTGCGTAAAGGAAAAACTGGTTTTCACCACTCATACACCTGAAGAGGCAGGAAATGAAAAACATAACCTGAAACTGTGTTATGACATGTCCTATTTTTCAGGATTCAGCATGCAGGATGTAAAAAGCATTGAAGGTGCTGATGATGATCGTTTCAATCATTCATTGTGCGCTTTGAAAATGGCACGAATTGCCAATGGTGTATCTAAACTGCATGGGGTAGTTTCCAGAGCAATGTGGAGCAAATATCCGGGAATCTGTGAAATTACCTCCATTACGAACGCTCAGGAATTCAAATACTGGGCAGATAAACCTCTTTACAACGCCAAAGATGAAAACGATGCAACTGTTTTCGATTATCGTAAGAAGCATTTAAAGAAAAGACTGTTCACCATTGTGGCAGATCAGACCGGAAACCTCTTCAACCCGAATGTTTTCACCATCGTCTGGGCCAGAAGATTTGCAGGTTACAAACGCGCAGATTTATTGCTGCACGATAAAGAAAGATTCCATAAGCTTTTAAATAATTCCAAATATCCTGTACAGATCATCTGGTCAGGAAAACCTTATCCTATGGACTACTCTGCCATTTCTACATTCAACACGCTGGTGGAAGAAAGTAAAAACCATAAAAATATGGCTGTTCTTACAGGGTATGAACTATCTTTAAGCAAATCTTTAAAGCAAGGTTCTGATTTGTGGCTGAATAATCCGAGAGTCCCGAGAGAAGCTTCAGGAACCTCAGGAATGTCCGCTGCAATGAACGGATCCGTAAACCTTTCTACTGATGACGGATGGATTCCTGAATTTGCAAAACCGGGAGAAAATTCATTTGTGGTTCCACAGGCAGATTATCTAAACATGAGCATCTATGAACAGGATACCTACGACCTTAATCAATTGTATGAGATCCTTGAAAATGAAATTCTCCCTATGTATTATGATCAGCCCGAACGTTGGAGAAAAATACAGTATAATGCAATGAATGATGTGCAGGAACAGTTCAATAGTGATAGAATGGCGGATGAATATTACAGGATTTTGTATGATAATGGGCGAAAAGGCTAAGACTAAAGGGTAAAATGGCAAAAAGGCGAAAGGGCAAAGAAAGCGAAGAAGGCTAATGAGTCGATAAGCAAATTTGCCAATAAGCCCCATTTGTGATTTTGCCTTTTTACCTTTTTGGGGGAAGGTTATTCCTTTTTCTTCTTCGGGACCTTCAGCCCTTTTTCTCTGGCTTCAGAGATCCCGATGGCAACAGCCTGTTTTCGGCTGGTTACTTTTTCTCCGGAAGAGGATTTTAGTTTTCCTTCCTTGAATTCGTGCATTACTTTTCCTACTTTGTCCTGAGCTTTTTCTGAATATTTAGTCTTGCTCATGATAAAAAATTTTAAGATTTTGGCAGGGATACCCCTAGTTCGTAAACTTTGGCATGCTTCAAATACTTGGAGCGTTCTCTTGAAGTTACCGATTCAAAATGATCATTTTTAATCACAATAATCGGGTCTTCTGTATTTTCTATTTCAAAATTGGCAAGATACCGTTCATCCGGACTGGTTTTATCATTATTTGCTTTTATTTTCTGCAGTTCATCTGCATACTTTCTAAAGCCGGGATCTGATGAATGGATAAATTTATACTCATCACCGGCATCTACATAATAATGAAGCTTTTTCTCAATAAGTCCGGCTTCATCTGTGATCTGTGGATTATCATTTCCATCTTTAAATCCTACTTCAACCAGGGTTCCCCCTTTTTTAGCAGCACATTCCTCAGCATCTTTAAAACTTGAGAAACCGGTATAAATGACCTGGTCATTTAAAATATAGCGATTCAGTTTCTGGTTGTATGCATTCGTTTCCATAATTATTATTGAATTTGATTATGTACTGATACATTCAATTTTTTTGCCAAATAAGGTATCCAAAAAGCTTTTTTATGCATTTAATAAAATTATTATCTTTGAAATCCATTAAAATTAGAAATGAAAAAAATATTCTTAACTCTTACTGTGGCTGTTGCCTTTCATCATGCAGCTGCTCAGGAAATCACTTTAGATAAAATATATTCAGGATATTACCGTGGTAAAGGTATTGCTGGCATTGCTTCCATGAAAAACGGAGAGAATTATCTGGTGATTGAGCCCACCGGTATTGCCAAGTATTCTTATAAAACTTCACAGAAAGAAGGAAATATTGTTGACGGCCAGTTTGAAAGCTATGAATTTTCCGATGATGAATCAAAAATTCTTCTTTTAAAAGAAAGCCAGCCTATTTACAGACATTCTTTTCTTGGAAAATTTGAGGTAAAAGATCTTAAATCCGGAAAAACAATCAGTCTGAATGATGGCAAGACAGTTCAGGAACCAAGATTTTCCCCTGATGCCACCAAGGTAGCATTTATCGCTGAAAATAATTTATTTTACCAGGACCTGAGTTCCGGGAAAATTACGCAGATCACTACCGATGGTAAGAAAAACTCAATTCTTAACGGGCTTGCAGACTGGGTATATGAAGAGGAATTCGGGCATGCAAGACTGTATGAGTGGACTAAAAACTCAGACGCAGTTGTATTTGTAAAATCCGATGAAAGTCAGGTTCCTGAGATCTATATTCCAATCTACGGTAAAAAGCTTTATCCTGAAGAAATGCGTTACAAATATCCTAAGGCAGGAGAAAAAAACTCTGTGGTTTCAGCTCAGCTTTACCGTCTCGATACAGGAAAAACCACTGCTTTAAATTTAAGTTCCTTTAAAAACTATTATATTCCGAACGTAGTACAGACCGCAAAACCTGACGAAATCGTTCTGATCACTTCTGAAAGAATTCAGAATGCTTCTGATGTTTTAAAGGTAAACACCAAAACCGGAGCCGTTCAGAAATTATTTACCGAAACTGACGAGAAATGGATTGATACAGACAGTCCTACCCTGGAATTCCTGGAAGATGATTCTTTCCTTTGGGCTTCTGAAAGAGATGGAAACCGTCATCTGTACTGGTACGACAAAGACGGTAAGCTTAAAAAACAGATTACGAAAGGAAACTGGGAAGTAACGGATTACTACGGATTCAATCCAAAATCTAAAGAAATTTACGTTCAGACTACTGAAAAAGGAAGCATCAATAAAGTAGTTTCCAAAGTAAATATTGAAAACGGAAAATCTCAGCTGATTTCCAATGCGGAAGGAAATAATTCTGCCAACTTCAGTAAAAATTACAACTATTTCATCGAAACCTCTTCTACCGCTGCTAAACCGTATACCTTTGTTTTAAAAGACGGAAACGGTAAAACTGTAAAAGAGCTTCAAAACAATAATGACCAGCTTCAGAAATTAAAGGCTGATAATTTCGTAGACAAAGAATTTATCACCATTCCTAATGACGCCGGAGATCAGATGAATGCCTGGATCATGAAGCCTAAAAACTTTGATCCGAACAAAAAATATCCGCTGTTTATGTATCAGTATTCCGGACCCGGATCTCAGCAGGTGGCTAATTCATGGGATGCAGGAAATGCACTATGGTTCAATCATCTGGTGCAGAAAGGATACATCGTGGCGTGTGTAGACGGTCGTGGAACCGGTTACAAAGGCACTAAATTCAAGAAAGTGACGTACATGAATTTAGGGAAATATGAGATTGAAGATCAGATCACCGCTGCCAAATGGTTCGGAAACCAGTCTTATATTGATAAAACAAGAATCGGAATGTTCGGATGGAGCTTTGGAGGATATATGACCAGCTTGGCGATGACCAAAGGGGCTGATGTTTTCAAGGCCGGAATTGCCGTAGCACCGGTAACCAACTGGAGATATTATGATTCTGTTTACACGGAAAGATTCATGAGAACCCCTCAGGAAAATCCGGATGGGTATGACAAAAATTCGCCTACAGAATACGCTAAACTATTAAAAGGAAAACTATTACTGATCCACGGAACTGCCGATGACAACGTACATTTCCAGAATTCAATGGAGTTCTCCGAAGCTTTGATTCAAAATAAGAAACAATTTGATTTCATGGCTTATCCTGATAAAAATCACGGAATTTACGGTGGCCAGACCAGACAGCAGCTATACCAGAAAATGACGGATTTTATTTTGAATAATTTGTAGTATTTATAATGAATAAGCTTATTTTATTAGCGTTTATTATATTCTCATTTTCATTAAAAGCACAAATAAAAGCCATGACAGAAGATGGGAAAGAAGTAGTGCTTTTTGAAAATAAAACATGGAAATTTGTTAATGAAAGTGATGCAAAAACTCTGGAAACAATTACCTCCAACGAACAATCTTTTGAAAAATCAAAAGAATCCACTTTTATTGTAAAGAGTAAAAATGTTGATGGTGGGTTTTATTACAATCCAAAAAAATGGAAAATCGTAAAAGCTCCCAATACGAGTACTTTTGTAGAGTATGCATTTAATAATAATTCTAATTCGGCAGTATATGGTTTATTTGTAAGCGAGATACTTCCTGTCCAGAGTTTAAAGAATCTAAAAGATATTCTGATACCCAACATCCAAAGAAATGCAGATTATTTCAGATTGAAAAATTCTGAATACAGGATGATCAACAACATTAAGGTACTTCATCTGGAATACAGTGCCAATGTTAAAGGCCTAGATTTTGAGTATATTGCAAATTTGTATCTTACCTCCACAGGCTATACCAGCATTTCTGTTTATACCTATGCCAATCAATATGAAGCAAGCAAAAAAGAAATGGAAGATTTTGCCAATGGAATAGTAAAAGCTGATAAAGAAAAAGAGACTATAGTTGAAGTGATAGAATCATCTGATCCACTTCCACCAAAGTCTCTTATAAAATCAAAATAACAAAATTCCCCTTCAATATCCGGAGGGGAATTTTATATTTATTTCATTAATCATTTTTAGCGGATATTATTTATTTTATCAATTGAAATTAAAAACTTATTTTTGGGAAATTTGAAATTTGATTATATGAAGACTAAACATCCTAAAGGCCTGCCCTACCTCTTTTTCACAGAAATGTGGGAGCGTTTCGGGTACTATCTGATTCTTGGAATCTTTGTCCTGTATGTTATTGAACCTACCGGAATGAAAGGAGGACTTGGACTTCCTGACAAAACGGCTGATGATATTTTCGGAACCTATATTGCTTTAACGTACCTAACCCCTTTCCTTGGAGGATTTTTGGCGGACAGGGTTTTAGGGTATATAAAATCAATTTACCTTGGAGGAATCCTTATGGCTGCCGGATATATCGGAATGGGTGTTTTCAAGGAACTTCCTCTTTTTTACGGTTCCCTGGCGCTGATTATCATTGGAAACGGTTTCTTTAAGCCTACCATTTCCACGCTTTTGGGAAATCTGTATTCTGAGGAACCTTATAAAGCCAATAAAGACTCAGGGTATAATATTTTCTATATGGGAATCAATATCGGAGCCTTTATCTGTAATATTATTGCAGCGTTTATGCGAAATAAATTCGGATGGGGTGAAGCTTTCATCACTGCCGGTGTAGGAATGCTTGTTGGTCTTATTATCTTTACCATCGGAAGAAAACACTATATTCATGCAGCACAGATGAAGCCTGTAGAAGAAGGAGATACCAAGCTTTCTGAAATTTTAATTAAAGTGTTTGTCCCAGCTATTGCAGTGGGGGCCATTGGATGGTTTATTCCAGGGAATATTTTCGGTAGCGACAGTACGGATGCCTTTATTTTTGCATGTGCTCCTGTTATTTATTTCTACGCATCACTTTATTTTAAAGCAAAACCTGAGGAAAAACCGTCAATCGGGGCCCTACTTTCCGTGTTTCTGATCAGTATGTTCTTTTGGGCCGTTTTTAAACAGAATGGTACAGCTCTTACGAGATGGGCTAATTATTATACGGACAGAAGTGTTCCTGCCTCTGTGGAAAAACCTCTTGAGGACATTTATATGGTGGAAGGAAAAAGTTACGAGACCAAAGAAGTTCCGGTGTATGATAACCAGTTCCAGTCCCAGAAAGACAAAGACGGGAATACCATTAAGGAGCAAGGGAAAGATGTTTATTTCAAAAATATCACACCTGAACAGCGTGCTGCATTAGAGAAAAACCCTGAAACTAAGGTCTATTTGTACAATACGGAATTATTCCAGTCCATCAATCCTTTCTGGGTAATTGCCCTTACTCCTGTTATTGTAGGATTCTGGGCTTTATTGAGAAGGAAGGGAAAAGAGCCTTTAACACCTACAAAAATTGTTTTGGGACTGTTCATATCGGGCTTATCCTGTTTAGTAATGGTGCTTGCGGTTATGGCCGGGGACAACGGTGCGGTAAAAGTTTCACCTTTATGGCTGGTAGCCGGTTACGGAGTGATTACCATCGGGGAGCTATGCCTTTCTCCTATGGGCCTTTCTTTTGTTTCCAAGCTTTCTCCTGCAAGAATCACGGCATTGATGATGGGAGGTTTTTTCCTTGCCAACTCAGTAGGAAATAAGCTTTCGGGTATTCTGGCCAGTACGTGGTACAATTATGACAACAAAATGAATTATTTCCTGGTTAATTTTGCCTTGTTAATATTTGCAACACTTTTAGGACTGTCTATGTTAAAAAGGTTAAACAAAATCATGAAGGAAAAAGGACACTAATCCTTATTTATCATAAAGAATATCAAGCTGTAGAATCATTCTGCAGCTTTTTTATTTAAATATAAAATTAAAACCTTGTCAAAAACTCAAAAAAAACTATATTTGTCAGTCTTAACAAAAATTAACAATAGAATGGATAATACTGAAGCATTAAGTCCGAAGCCGGATGAATTTGTAGAGAATAAGAATTCAAAGCATCCAAAGGGGTTATGGGTTCTTTTCGGAACAGAAATGTGGGAGCGTTTCAACTTTTATGGAATGAGAGCACTTTTAACGCTCTTTATGGTAAATTCCTTATTGATAAAAGAAGCGGATGCGGCAATCATCTACGGTGGATTTTTAGCTTTATGTTATTTAACCCCTCTTTTGGGAGGTTTCATTGCTGATAAATATATCGGAAACAGAAATGCCATCTTAATCGGTGGTTCTTTAATGGCAATCGGCCAGTTTCTGCTTTTCATCAGTGCCTCTACTTTCTCTGCAGATTTAGGCAGCTCTAAAATGATCATGTGGCTCGCTTTATTCGTTATCATCTTTGGTAATGGATTTTTCAAGCCTAATATTTCCTCAATGGTGGGAAGCCTTTATCCTAAGCAGGAAAAATCCAAGTTAGACTCTGCTTTTACCATTTTCTATATGGGGATCAACATCGGGGCATTCCTTGGACAATTTATCTGTCCGTACGTAGGAGATGTGAAAGATGCGACTACAGGTGTAAGAGACATTTTTGCATTTAAATGGGGATTTCTTGCAGCTTCACTGGCTATGGTAATTGGAACAATAACATTCTTTATCCTTAAAAATAAATACGTGGTAACACCGGAAGGAAGGCCTATCGGTGGACTGCCAAAACACAATACAAGTGAAGATTTTGAAGAAGGTGAAACGCAGACTGCAAAATTCTCCGGAGGAGCATTAGGTTTTACAGGACTTATCTTCGTTATTTTATTTTTCGCTTTCAGATATTTACTGGTTGGAGAATTCGGATTTAATTCTGTAGAAATGGGTCAGCTGATTAAAGGTATCATCTATCCTTTTATCTATGCAGCCGGTATTTCCCTGGCATTCCTGATCATGAGTTCTGCTGAAAATAAAGTGGAAAGACAAAGAATCTGGGTAATTTATATCGTATCCTTCTTTATTATTTTCTTCTGGGCAGCTTTCGAGCAAGCAGGATCTTCTTTAACCTTTATAGCGGATAACCAGACGGACAGAAACATCTTCGGATGGAATATGCCGCCATCAATGGTTCAGATCTTCAATGGTATTTTCGTTGTATTACTGGCTGTTCCTTTCAGTTTAACGTGGGATAAGCTCAGAGCAAAAGGAAAAGAGCCGGTATCTCCTTTCAAACAGGCGATGGGATTGGCATTGATTGCACTTTCTTACTTCATCATTGCACACAACGTAAAAGATCTTGGAAATTCAGGGTTATTGGCTATTAAATGGTTAATGCTTCTGTATTTCATTCAGACTTGTGGTGAGCTTTGCCTGTCTCCTATCGGTTTATCATTGGTAGGTAAATTGGCTCCAAAAAGATTTGCTTCATTATTATACGGTGTTTTCTTCATTTCCAATGCTGCCGGCTATGCTTTGGCAGGTTCATTAGGAGCACTTATCCCTGCAACAGGTGATAAATTTAAGAAAGCAGAGGAAATAGGCGTAAATCTTCAGGATGTTTTGGATAAAAAAGTAACCCTGACTGCAGAGCAGACAGCGGCATTTGAAAAAGCTCAGTTACCATTGCACAATCCTACATTTGCAGGATTTGAAATCCATAACTTATTCGAATTCTTTATGGTATTCGTGGTACTTTGTGGTATTGCATCGGTAATCCTTGCGTTCCTTTCTCCAATATTAAAGAAAATGATGCACGGTGTAAAATAACCGCATCAATAAAGTATAACAAAACCTCTGCTAAGTCAGAGGTTTTTTTTATTTTCGTAGGATGGAAATTTCCGAAGATTCTTTATTCCAGTCCGTAAAGGAAATTATTAGGCAGTCGCGCGAAAAAGTGTTTCGGATCGCGAATTCTACCTTACTGCTTACGTACTGGCAGATCGGAAAATTGATTGTAGAAGATGAGCAAGAGGGAAAAGAAAGAGCAGAATATGGAAAACAGACGTTAAAAAATCTTTCTAAGAAACTTTCTTTGGAATTCGGAAAAGGCTTTGATTATACCAATCTTTCCAATATGCGTAAGTTTTATAAGGCTTTTCCAATTATTGACGCAGTGCGTCAACAATTGAGCTGGACCCATTACAGGCTTTTACTAAAAATAGATATTCCTAAAAAAATCAACTATTATATAGAGGAAAGCATTCAGAATAACTGGAGCTCGAGAGATCTGAAAAGACAGATCAATTCCCTTGCCTATGAAAGAGTTCTTGAACATAAGAAATCTCCTGTTGAAAACATTCACAGCGTTTTAAAAGACCCTTACATCTTTGAATTTCTGGGATTAACACCGGATCAGAAAATCTCCGAAAAAGAAATTGAAACAGCCATCATCGACCATATCCAGAAATTTCTTCTGGAATTTGGGAAAGGATTTGCGTTCGTAGCCAGACAACAGCATATTTCCACAGATACTTCAGATTTTTATATTGATCTTGTTTTTTACAATTATATCTTAAAATGCTTTGTGATCATTGACCTCAAAACCGGAGAACTATCCCACCAGGATATCGGGCAGATTGATATGTATGTAAGAATGTACGATGATATGAAACGAAGTGAGGGCGACAATCCCACCATCGGAATTTTACTATGTTCAGAAAAAGACGAAACCATGGTAAAATACTCCGTGCTGGATGACAAAAACAATCTGTTTGCCAGCAAATATCTTCTTTATCTTCCCAAAGAAGAGGAATTAAAAGAAATCATAGACCAGGACAGGCTACGCTTTGAACTGGATCAAAAATAATAAAACCCCTAATTAAAATCAATCATAGACAATTATGAGCTTAACTCTAGATGAAATACAGAATTTCAAAGGAAAATATCCCAGACAGATCTGGAGCCTTTTTTTCTCTGAAATGTGGGAGCGTTTCTGTTTCTACGGAATGCGCGGAATGCTGGTTTTCTTTATGATATCCCAACTTAACTTCCACGAAAAAGAAGCCAACCTTCAATATGGCGCCACACAGGCTTTCGTATACGCCTTTACCTTTGTAGGAGGACTTTTTGCCGATAAAATCCTTGGATTCAGAAAATCCCTGTTCTGGGGAGGACTTCTGATGATTGTCGGAAGTTTAATTCTGGCAACAGACCCACACCGGTTCTTTTTCTTAGGAATTGCATTCACTGTAGTAGGAACAGGTTTTTTTAAACCCAATATCTCGTCAATGGTAGGCCAACTGTACAAACCTAACGATTCCAGGGCAGATGCCGGTTTTTCTCTTTTTTATGCGGGAATCAACCTTGGTGCCTTGCTTGGCGGATATTTATGTATCGCTATCGGAAAAGGAGAAATTCTTGGAAATACAATCCCTGAGGAAATACGATGGAATATTGCTTTTGGCCTGGCCTCTGTAGTTATGGTTATCAGTCTGATCAACTTCATCTTTACCCAAAGAAGATTGGGAACCATTGGACTTCAGCCGGGGCATCCTCAGGCAGAAGTAAAAGCCGCTCCTATTCCAAAATGGCAAGAATACGGGGTATATGTTTTATCGCTTATTTTTGTTCCGGTTATTATGAAAATGGTGGCTAAAACAGAATATACAGATTATTTTATGTGGACCATAGGCCCGCTTACACTGATTTATCTGTTCTATGAAATGTCTAAAGTAACCGCATCTGAACGTAAAAAACTCTGGGCAGCTCTGATATTCATTATTTTCTCCATCCTATTCTGGGGAATTTATGAGCAGAGTGGCGGTTCATTAAGTATTTTCGCCGCTAAAAATCTTAATAAAGATCTTCTTGGACTGGATCCGAATGGTGTGAATAATTCAGGAGGTGCATTCTTTATCATCTTCCTTGCCCCACTTATCGGGCTTCTTTGGCTTTGGCTGAGCAAAAGAAAAATTGAACCTAATACAGTTGTTAAATTCGGTTTAGGATTTATTTTCTTAGGCCTTGGATATTATGTTTTATTCGCTACAAGACTTTTTGCGGATCTTCAGGGAATCACATCACTGAACTTTTTCACACTGGCACTTCTTATTATCACACTAGGGGAATTGTGCCTGTCACCAATCGGATTATCGATTATGACAAAGCTTTCCACAAAGAATCTTCAGGGAATGATGATGGGAATGTGGTTTCTGGCTTCAGCCTACGGACAGTACGTTGCAGGAATCATAGGAGCAGGTCTTGCCACCGCTAAAGAGGGTTCTACCAACTATGATGCTTTGATCACTTATACTGATGGATATAAACAATTAGGATTATACGCGGTAATTGCCGGTGTGGTATTAATTTTGTTATCATCGTTCGTAAGAAAATTAATGCAGGATGTAAAATAAAGTAAGCCGAATTATGCTTATTTTTATATAAATATCAAATTATGAAAAAAATTATAAGCATATTCTTGCTACTTATAGTAAATTTTAATTTTGCCCAGATCAAATGGATGAGTATTGAGGAAGCTTTAGAAGCCCAGAAAGAAAATCCAAAAAAGATTCTCGTTGATTTTTATGCAGACTGGTGCGGGCCATGCAAGATTATGGATAAAAAGACCTATGGTCATGCGGTCATTGCGCAGATCATCAATGAAAATTACTATCCTGTAAAATTCGATGCTGAGGAAAAAAAATCCATTACTGCTTTTGGAAGAACCTTCGCCAATGATAATACGGAACATAAAAAAGGAAGGAATTCCCTGCATGAATTCACCCAATACATGAATGTGGGAGCCGTTCCAAGCACTGTATTTCTTGATGAGAAAGGCGGTCCTATTACGATCCTTCAGGGAGAGTTGTCTGCTAAAGAGCTGGAGCCTTATCTGGAATTTATCTCGAAAGATCTCTTTAAAAAGATCCGTTCCAGAGAGCAATGGGAAGATTATCAGAAAAAATTCAAATCTAAGATCAAAGATTAATCCGCATTTAAAATATAGAATTAAGGCTTCCATTTTTTGGAAGTCTTTTTTATTTTACCGAAATTCGAACCTTTGTTTTTTTCACGCAAAACCCGGATCCAAAATCCGGATCTGAACACAAAAATGACTTTAGAAACCTCAATAGAATATGTAAAAGGCATCGGTCCAGAAAGAGCCAAACTCATCAAGAGCGTATTGGGCCTTTCCACTGTTGATGATCTTCTGAACTTCTATCCTATCCGTTACCTGGATAAGAATAAAGTATATAAAATTTCCCAGCTTGAAGAAAGTAGCATTGAAGTACAGCTTAAAGGGAGAATTACCCAGGTTCAGGAAGTGCAGACCGGGAAAACCAAAAGACTTTCGGCCAAATTTAATGATGATACCGGAACGATGGACCTGGTATGGTTCCAGTATTCAAAATGGCTGAAGGAGCAGATTCCTGTGAACCGAGAAGTGTATATTTTCGGAAAGATCAATGTATTCAACCGTCAGTTTTCCATGCCCCACCCGGAAATCGAAGCTGAGGAAAATAAGGAAAGCGACAGCCGCCTGAAACCTATTTATCCAAGCTCTGAAAAACTGACCAAAAGAGGGCTTAATCAAAGGTTCTTCCAGGTAGTTTTAAGAAATATCTGCAAGGAAATCCCTTCTCTTATTGAAGAAAACTTCCCGGAATATATGATGAAAGCCTTTAAATTTTTATCAAGGCAGCATACGTTCTTAAACATCCATTTTCCAAAAGATATGGAGCATTTTGAAAAAGCAGACAACAGGCTGAAGTTTGAGGAATCTTTCTTTTTTCAGTTGGGATATGCCCTGAAAAAGCTTCATCATAAAAGTCATTCACCGGGAAATCCGTTTCCTGTGGTGGGTGACCATTTTAATGATTTTTACAATAACCACATTCCATTTGATCTTACCAACGCCCAGAAAAGGGTTTTAAAAGAAATCCGCCTGGATATGAAAAGACCCATCCAGATGAACAGGCTTCTTCAGGGCGATGTAGGATCAGGAAAAACCATGGTGGCATTACTAACCATGCTGATTGCAATGGATAACGGTTTTCAGAGCTGTATAATGGCTCCTACCGAAATACTTGCCCAGCAGCACTACAATGGAATTAAAGACCTTTTAACGGAAACAGGCATCAATGTGCGCCTTCTGACCGGATCTTCCAAAACTGCGGAAAGAAAAATCATTCATGAAGAACTGGAAAATGGAACGCTGTCTATACTGGTAGGTACCCACGCCGTTTTAGAGGACAAAGTGAAGTTTAAAAACCTTGGGCTGGCTATTATTGATGAGCAGCACAGGTTTGGCGTAGCACAACGGGCAAAACTTTGGGCAAAAAATAAAATTCCGCCCCATATTCTGGTGATGACCGCCACTCCTATTCCCAGAACTTTGGCGATGAGCTTTTATTCTGATCTGGATGTCTCGGTAATTGATGAAATGCCGGTGGGAAGAAAACCTATAATCACCGCTCACAGAAGGGAAAAAGACAGAACCTACGTCTATAATTTCTGCAGGGACGAGATCAAAAAAGGAAGACAGGTGTATTTTGTCTATCCATTGATTGAAGAATCTGAAACTTTGGATTATAAAAACCTGATGGAAGGTTTGGACCACGTGATGAACGCCTTCTCCGATTATAACGTCACCATGCTTCACGGAAAAATGAAACCTGCGGAAAAAGACGCAGCGATGAATTATTTCGCTTCCGGAAAAGCAGAAATTATGGTAGCCACTACGGTTATTGAAGTAGGAGTAAATGTTCCCAATGCCTCTGTTATGGTCATAGAAAGTTCTGAAAGATTCGGGCTTTCCCAGCTACATCAGCTCCGGGGCCGTGTAGGAAGAGGCGCGGAGCAAAGCTACTGCATCCTGATGACCTCTGACAAATTATCAAAAGAAAGCAGAACCCGTATCCGGACAATGACGGAGACCAATGACGGATTTAAAATCTCTGAAGTGGATATGCAGCTCCGGGGGCCGGGAGATATTCTGGGAACACAACAGAGTGGTGTGGTGGATTTTAAAAGACTTGATCTTGTGAATGATTCTGCCATCATTAAAACCACCAAAAATACAGTGGATAAAATTCTGGAAGCAGATCCGATGCTGGCCAGGCCAGATAACCTGATCATTAAAAATTACTATCTGAAGTACTACAAAGGGAAAAACAAATGGAGTAAAATATCATAAAAAAACCGCGAAAAGAATTATTATCTTTCCGCGGCCCCCTTATAAAACTGTTATTTAGAAGAAATTACTTTTTAAAAATTTGCTTAAATAATTTATTTTAATAGTAAGAACTAATATTTTGTGATTGGTGAAAATATTTATATACTATTTGAATTTTCAGCTCTGACTATTAAAATAAATTAAAAAAACAAAATGAATTATTTTTCCAACTTGCTTATTATAAAAACTAACTGTTCAAGTTGAAGGAAGTGGGAATGAAACGAATAAATACCCTTCAACTTTCTTAAGTTTTCATGATTGTACCGTTTTGTTTAAAGATCTTCTATGCTTTATAGCTGGAAATGAATATAATTCATTTTGTTAAAACTAACATTGTGACTTATATCTTGATTTCTAATGAAATAATCTAATCTCTGTCATCCACTGCTTTTTTATATAGCTAATTTGTGTTGCAATGTCTACGTTACAAAATTGCGGATATTGCGTGGATTCTTCCTTATATTATTTTAATTATTAGTTATACAATTTTCACTTTTATGTGAATAGTATGCTTGAAATATCACTTTTATTCTACTTGAAGTGAACTCAAAAACCCTGCATCCATCATATCTTCATAATAAAAGTATCCTTATTGAGTCCGGATGTATGATACTGCCAGTTGATACTGATAATTTCTGTAAGAGACTTTTTCAGGCCTTCATAGCTTTCAGGTTTTTTCATAAAAATATTAGCTCCGTTCACGAAGATTTCTTCAATTTCATTTTCCGGAATCTGGTCCACATACATGGCAATAACAATGTTGCTGAATCTGGGATTCATTTTAATTTCTTCAAGGCATTCCCTGCTGTTTTTTCCGGAAATAGTATACTTAATGAAAATCAATTCCGGTATAATGGCTTCACCGGTTTGCAGATAATCCATAAGACTGTCTCCGCTTGAAAAGAACCGAGACTTTACTCCAATCTTTAAATCTTTGAAAATATTTTTAAAGAATATGATATTGCCCTCGTCATCGTCTGCTGTTATTACATTCAAATATTCTTTATTCATATATCATTTTAGAATTTACAGCTACGCTTTGTAGTTTTCTCCTTTTGTTAACAATCTTCTGAAACTGCGAAGGAGTGATTCCGGTTGTATTCTTGAATTGTGTACTCAAATGTGCTACGCTGGAATAATTCAGCTTATGCCCAATTTCCGTAAGGCTGAGTTTATTATTCAGAATCAGTTCTTTGGCGTACTCAATTTTTTGAAGGATAATAAAATTCTCTATTGAGGTATAAGCAACCTCAGAAAAAAGGTTGGAAAGATACCCATAACTGTGATTCAGTTTTTCGGCAATATAAATAGAGGCTTTAACGGGAACTGCATTTTCAGAAAATACCAACTCTACAATAGTGTCCTTTATTTTCTGTACCAAAGCGGTCTTCTGGCTTTCGATAATCTCTATTCCATAATCTTCAAGATCCTTCTTAAAAAGATTATGCTGATCCTGCGTAATGGGTTCAAAGAATTCCACTTCGCCAAAGTTCAACAGGCGGTATTTCAGCCCGTGTTCTTTCAGTTTTTCATCCAACACCTTCATGCAGAGGGCGTTGAAATCAAATTTTACATACATTTTCATCCTGATTTAGTGTCTCAAATTTCGAAGTAAATATACCAATTTATTTCATTTAAAAGTGAAATAGGATGTAATATTTTAACATAATATGTAAAAACAAAAAACTCCTGCATATTGAATACAGGAATTTAAACACTAAGGATGAAAAAAATATACTGATAAAAAGCTGCAATAGCTCAAAACCAAGCATATGAATGTATTATTGAAAGTGATTTGGTTCTGATACAAAGATGGATCAAAAAAAAATATCACATGTTATAGAATTAAAATTAAATGTTACACAATTTTAAGTCATTTAATTGTGAATTAAGAATTCCATAAGGTAGTCATCCATGACAAAACCTCTTCCAATATCAAACACCCCTTCATCATACACTCTGTATCCCTGCGATTCATAGAAGTTCCGTGCAGCATTATGTTTATTCACATTCAGCACAACTCTGTGATCTCCGTTTTCAGAAACCTTTTTATTGAGGAATTCCAGCGCTGCTTTTCCGAGTCCTTTCCCCTTACTTTCAGGGACAAGATAAATGCGGTGAAGCTTTGTTGTCCCTTCTTCATAATGATGCTGATAGCCTATAAACCCTTCAAACGAGCCGTTACTTTCATCCCGGATTAAATAATAATGATAATCCGGATGCTGAATATGATTTCCGATTTCAGCTTCCGAATACATTTCCGAAAGCATATATTCCATCTGTTCCCTGGAAAGAATTTCTGCATAGGCATTTTCCCAGGATCTTCTCGCCAAATCCTGGATAAGAGGAATGTCTTTTTCTGTTGCTTCTATTAATTTCATACTATTTCTGATTAAAAAAAGTGAAAAGCCGGAACTTTTCACCTTGTTATTTTTAGGTCAATGGTCAATTTTGCTTCGCAAGTGAATAGTGAATCATAACACAATACTAAAATTCACTATTGACCATTCACAATTCACATTATCTCTGTCAATGGTCAATTTTTGCTTCGCAAGTGAGTAGTGAATAGAAAACCCGATTATAAATTCACAATTGACCATTCACCATTGACCCTTTCTAGATTTTCGCCATTTCAGCTTTGATCTTCGCATAAAGTCCTTCAGAAGCAGGAACCAATGGAAGTCTTAAATAATTTTTAATGATTCCTTTTTCAGCAAGAACCACTTTGATTCCG
This sequence comes from Chryseobacterium phocaeense, assembly GCF_900169075.1. Lineage (NCBI taxonomy): Bacteria > Pseudomonadati > Bacteroidota > Flavobacteriia > Flavobacteriales > Weeksellaceae > Chryseobacterium > Chryseobacterium phocaeense. The sequence continues at coordinate 199,611 of NZ_LT827015.1, read as the reverse complement.
CAAGGATTTCCTTCTGCAAAGATCAGCCTTGTAATGTCTACCAATTTATTGTGGATCTCATAAGCTTCCTTCACTTTTCCTTCAAAAGCCAGCTGAACCATTGTAGAAAATTCTTTCGGATACCCCTGCCCTATTACAGAAATTACACCATTTCCACCTGCCAGTGTTACCGGAAGTGTATATTCATCATCTCCTGATACCAGTGAAAATCCTTCAGGCTTTTTTCTTAAAATATCAAAATACTGAAGAATATTCGGAGCGGCTTCCTTGATCATGAATAAATTGGGAAACTCCTGTGCCAGACGGATGGTAGTATCTGCATCCACATTCTGCCCCGTCCTTGACGGTACATTGTAAATAATGATATTTTTACCGGTGGAAGCCAGCAATTTATAATGCTGATAAAGACCTTCCTGATTAGGTTTATTATAATATGGGGAAACGGAAAGTACAGCTTCGAATGCTGAAAGATCTGCTTCTTCAATCTGTTTCTTTACTTCAAGAGTATTATTACCGCCTATTCCCAACACCAGGGGAAGACGTTTATTATTAACCTTAATGATGTGCTCAATCACCTGTTTCTTCTCCTCATCAGAAAGCGTTGCAGCCTCTGCTGTAGTTCCCAAAACAACTAAATAATTGGTTCCGTTCTCGATATTGTAGTCAACAAGTTTTGTTAAGCTGTCAAAATCTACGGATAAATCTTCATTAAAGGGTGTTACAAGGGCAACACCTACTCCTTTTAAAATGCTCATCTGTTAGAATTATTTTTGTCAAATTTAATAATTTACAAGAAGAATTTGAACAAATAATAATGTTTTATTCTACATATAATTATATTTGCATATACTAAAAGATAGTATGACATCGCTATAACCAAATTTGCTTATGAAAGTATTAAAAGTAGTGGCGATTACATATGACCTTTAAAAAATAATTTGCAACATATGAAAAATAAATTCTTGTTACTAGGAATTGCTCTGGTCACGCTTACCGCCTGCAAAACAGCATCTACGCTGCAGCTGGCTGAAGTACAGATCCGGAAAAATATTTCTATTAATAATGAGCTGAAAAATGATGAGGAGTTTGTAAAAGTTATAGAACCCTATAAACAGAAACTGGAAAAGGAGATGAACCAGAAAATTTCCCACACCAGTATAGATCTTACCAAGGAAGGAACTAACAGCAATCTGGGTAATCTTTTGGCCGACTACACCTTTGACGGTGCCGATGTATGGGCAAAAAAGAACCTTAATAAAAATGTAGACGCAGCCCTGATCAACATCGGGGGAATCCGTACTACGATTGGTAAAGGTGATATTCTGCTGAAAAACATTTATGAAGTGATGCCTTTCCAAAATCAGGTGGTCATCGTAAAAATGAAAGGCTCAGACCTTCAGGGACTTTTTGATTATTATGCAAAAACACAGATGAACAACCCGGTGTCTCACTTATACATCGAAACCCAAAATGGACAGTTTACAAAAGCCCTGATCAACGGAAAACCTGTAAATCCGTCCCAGGATTATTATATTGCCACCTCAGATTATCTGGCGCTGGGAGGAGATAATATGAAATTCTTTTCCAAGGGAGAATCAATTAATACAGGGTTGGGGCTCAGAGAGCTTTTTCTGGAATATTTCAGGAAAACTTCGGAAGTGGTTCCCGCTACGGATATTCGTTTAAATTTTATCGGTAAGAAATAATGGATAGAAAAAGTTTTTTAAAAGTAATAGGAGGTGGATCTTTAGCAGCAGCTTTAGCTCCCAATATGATGATGGCGGAAGAATTGAAATTCAATCCTTTTACAACCGCAACCAAACTGACCATCCTTCATACCAATGACCAGCACAGCAGGATAGAACCTTTTGATGCAAGTTTTACCAAAAACCCCAATCAGGGGGGCTTTGCCAGAAGGGCAAGTCTGATACAGCAGATCAGAAGTCAGGAAAGCAACGTCCTTCTACTGGATTCCGGCGATATTTTTCAGGGTACCCCGTATTTCAACTTTTTTGGAGGTGAGCTGGAATTCAAGCTGATGTCTATGATGAAATATGACGCTTCCACCATGGGAAATCATGATTTCGACAATGGTCTTGAAGGTTTCCTGCAAGTACTTCCCAATGCAAAATTCCCGTTTATCTGTTCCAATTATGATTTTAAAAACACCATTCTGGACGGAAAAACTTCACAGTATAAAATTTTCAATAAGAACGGAATAAAAGTAGGTATTTTCGGAGTAGGCATTAAGCTGGACGGTCTTGTGGGCAAAAAGCAGTACGCGGAAACCGTATATTCGGATCCTGTAGAAATAGCCCAGCATTATTCCAACTTCCTGAAAAACGATCAGAAATGTGATCTTGTCATCTGCCTTTCCCATATTGGCTATGATTACCAGGATGAACCTGATAAAATAAATGATAAAACTCTGGCTGCCAAAACAGAAAATATTGACATTATTCTGGGAGGCCATACTCATACGTTTTTACCGGAACCGCAGACATTTACCAACAGACAAGGTAAAAACGTGCTGGTCAACCAGGTAGGATGGGCAGGTCTTCTTCTGGGCAGAATAGATTTTTACTTCGACAGCAATAAAAACGTAAAGCATATTACCTGGAACAACCAGGCTATAGACAGCAGTATAACCGTATAATATGAAAAAACTCTCGTTACTCTCTCTCGGTATTTTAGCCTCCCTGCAATTCGTAAATGCGCAGGTCATTTCATCCAAAAAATGGACGGATCATTTTTCCTACAACAATGTCTTGGCAATGAAGGAAGACAATGGAAAAATAATTGCCGCGACAGAAAACGGGATATTCTATTATACCATCTCCAGCGGAGAGGTGACCAAGCTCTCAAAAGCGAACGGTCTCCATGATGTGAACATATCCGCCTTCGATTATAATCCGCAGACCAAAGTAGCTGTGATAGGATATGCAAACGGCTCGCTTGACATCATTACACCTCAGGAAATCAAATATGTAGTGGACATCCCTATTGCAACCGGTTATAACGGTAGCAAAAGCATCAACCATATTTCCATTACCGGCGATCAGGCTGTAGTTTCAGTGGGGTATGGAGTCTCTATTTTTAACCTTAAAAAGCTTGAATTCGGGGATTCTGCATTCTTTATGACGGGTGGCGGTGTTTATGAAGCCAGTAATGAAGCGGCCATCTTTGGAAATAAGGTCTATTCCGTAACAAACACCGGCCTGAAAAGCCACGAACTGAATATCACATTTCCTGTATTCTCTACCTGGACCACTGAAATACCGGGATCTTTTAAGCATATAGATGCAGAAGGTACATCCCTTATTTATTCTTCTGCCACAGCAGCATTTATTTATAACGGCGGTACGCCTACCCCGCTTCCTGCAGCTTTTGGAGCTATTAAGGACATCGTTATAAGTTCAGACAATATTGTAGTAACAGACAGCAGGATTTATACGTTCGGCTTAAACGGAACCTCGTTGAGTTCCGTAAGTTTGGGAGAAGACTGCAATACCGCTATAATAGCCACCGGAAAAGTATATGGAGGTACCATATTATCAGGGATTAAGGATGAGAGCAGCAATACTTATAAACCTTCAGGACCTTATACCAATTCTTCCTATAAGATCAATCTGTATGACAACAACCAGATGCTGGTATCATCAGGTGCAAGGATCAACCGTTTTAATCAGGGAGCAACCAACCCTAAAAAACCCGGATTTTATTATTTTACAGGTTCAGAATGGATTGCCCCTTCTTATTTTATAGGAAACACGGGAGCAGTTAACGTACTGGATGCTATTTTAAATCCGGCCGATAACAGTGAGGTGCTCTTCACCAACTATACCGGTAGTACTAATGAAGGCGTTTATAAAATGAAATACAATTCCACGAGCAAGGATTTTGATTTTGTAAAATATTACTCGGGTCCTTTCCGGCCTGTAGGCTTTGCTACTGACAGCCAGAACAACATCTTTGTATCCGTTGGATTTGACGAAGGTACCAAACCTGCCATATGGATCTATGACAGGGCTTCAGACAGTTTTACACTAAAGAAAATAGGGTTAACAAGTGCGGGTGCTCAAAAGCCTGTGGTTCACGAAAACATGCTGTGGGTTCCGCTGCCAAGAACCAATCACTTTATGGTTTACGATTATAAGAATGCCGCCAACCTTTCTGATGATACGGATTATATATTGGATGATTCCAATGGATTCGCGGGAAATTCAAAAGGGACATTATCCGTAGCCTTTGATAAATCCGGAGATGCATGGATAGGAACAGACAGCGGATTAAGAATATTACCCAATGCCGCAACAGAAATTAAAGCACCGGACCCTAAAGTGGAGCCTATTGTTATAGAACAGGGCGGGCTTGGAGAAGAGCTTTTCAGAGACGGCCAGATCCTTCAGGTAGAAGTAGATGCCGGAAATTATAAATGGATTTCTGTAGACGGAGGCGGTGTATATTATCTTTCTGCCGACGGGCAGCAGACCATTAAACATTTCACAAAAGAAAACTCTCCCCTTCCTACCAATTCCGTTACCGATATAAAAGTAGACAGAAAAACCGGAAAGGTTTATTTTGTAACCTATAACGGTATTGTCGCTTATCAGGGAGATGTTGGCGATGTAAATGCCAATTTCGGACAGGTAGTGGTGTACCCTAATCCTGTAGTATACTCCAACTTTAAAGGAAAAGTGACCATTAAAGGCCTGGCAGAAAAAACAAATATCAGAATCACAGATTCTGCAGGGAATGTAATACACTCTGCAGTAGCCAGAGGAGGCTATTATGAGTGGGATTTGAATAATCAGAAGGGCACCAGGGTAGCTTCAGGTATTTATTTTGTATTGATGACCAATGAAGACGGATCAGATAAAGCTACGGCAAAAATAGGGGTAGTCAATTAATGAATTCACAAAACGGATTTTTACTCTCATTTATAAAATATGGCGAAAATGATGCGGTGCTGCATTGTTTTACAGAAGAAGAAGGCTTTCAGACCTATTTCGTAAAAGGAATCTATTCCAAAAGAAATAAAAAGAAGGCCCTGCTTCAGCCTTTAAGTATGCTTAATTTTACGGTGAATCCTGCCAGAGGCAACGGAATTCCTTCGGTTTCGAAATTTGAACTGCTTAAAAATTATGATCTGTATATGGATATCAAAGCCAATACCGTGATATTTTTTATTTCAGATTTCCTGAACCAGGTTTTAAGACATGAACACAAAAATCCAGTTCTTTTTTTCAGTATCAAGCAATTCGTTAATGAACTGACGGATAAAAACTATCAATGTCATCTGCTCTTTTTAATTTCAATCCTGAAAATCCAGGGAGTTGCTCCTCTCATACGGAACGGGGAATATTTAGATCCTGAAACGGGAATATTTACAGAAACTCCTGCCCACCAGCTTTTCAATAGGGAAATATCCCATATATGGAAAACAGCCCTATGCTCGGAAAATCTTTATACCACAAAAATTCATCCATCCTTACGAAAAGATTTCCTGGACAGCCTTCTCGTATATTACCATTATCATATTACTGATTTCAGGATTCCGGCATCCCTGGAGGTGATTCAGCAGATTTTTGAATAGGCGAAAGGGCAAAAGGGCGAAAAGGTGAAACGGCAAAAAGGCTAAGGAAGCGAAGAAAGCAGATCAGCTAATTTGCCCATTTGCGATTTTGCCCTTTCGCCATTTTGCTTTCTTCGCCTCCTTAGCCTCTTCGCCTCCTCAGCTCTCTTCAGGCATTTCCGTCTCCGATTCCGCTATTTTCTTTCTCGAGAATCTTGGAAGCAGCATTTTTGCAATCAGGCCGGTCCATCCCGTTTGATGGGAAGCTCCAACTCCCCTTCCGGTATCGCCGTGGAAATATTCATAAAATAAAATGTAGTCTTTAAAATCCGGATCGGTCTGGAATCTTTCATACTGCCCGTTCACAGGGCGGTTCCCGTTTTCATCCTTTAAAAAGATCCCGGACAGCCTTTTACTTAAAGCATCTGCAATCTGATCCAGATTGGAATAATTTCCGCTTCCTGTAGGATATTCTACGAGAAAATCCGGACTGTAATAAAAGAAAAACCGTTGAAGACTTTCAATAATTAAAAAATTGATCGGAAACCAGATTGGCCCGCGCCAGTTGCTGTTTCCTCCGAAAAGACCGCTGTCACTTTCTGCAGGGGTATATTTTACACAGTAATCTGTTCCGTTTAAATTCAATGTATAAGGATTCTGCTCATATTCTTTTGATAAGGCCCGCACGCCGTAATCGCTCAGAAATTCATCCGGATTCAGCATTCTTTTGAGCAAACGTTTCAAACGGTGCCCCCGGAGAAGAGAAAGAAGGTGCTTGGAATCCTGACCTTTCACTTCCCATCTTGACACCAGTGAAGCCAGTTCCGGTTTATTTTCAAGGACCCATTTCATTCTTTTTTTGAAATTTGGCAGTTTTTCAATCATTTCATCATCAATCACCTCAACTGCAAACATCGGGATAAGTCCTACAATACTTCTTAAACGTAAGTACATATGGCTCCCGTCGCTGGCAGCAATCGCATCATAGAAAAATTCATCTTCCTGATCCCAAAGGCTGAACTCTTCCTCACCCATATTATCAAGCGAATTGGCGATAGAAAGGAAATGTTCGAAAAACTTCATGGCCATTTCCTCATATACATTGTTGTAAAGAGCCAGCTCGAGGGCAATTCTCATCATATTCAGCGCGAACATCGCCATCCAGCTTGTTCCATCCGACTGTTCCAGCTGCTCTCCGTTGGGAAGCGTGGTATTCCGGTCGAAAACCCCAATATTATCAAGTCCCAGAAAGCCTCCTTCAAAGATATTATTGCCGTTGCTGTCCTTTTTATTCACCCACCAGGTAAAATTCATGAGCAGCTTTTGAAATGCACTTTCCAGAAAGGCCAGATCCGGTTTTCCTTTGATATATTCATCGATTTTGAACACTCTGAAAACAGCCCATCCATGAACCGGAGGATTTACATCGCTTAAATTCCATTCATAGGCGGGAAGCTGGCCGTTGGGATGCATATACCACTCAAACAGGAAAAGCTTAAGCTGATGCTTGGCAAAATCCGGATCTATTAATGCAAAGCTAATGGTATGAAAAGCCAGGTCCCAGGTGGCGTACCATGGATATTCCCATTTATCGGGCATTGAGATGATATGCTCGTTATTAAGATGCTTCCAGTCGTAGTTGCGGATATTCTCGCGGGATTTCGGCGGAGGCATTTCGGCGGGGTCGCCTTTCAGCCATCTTTCCACATTGTAATGGTAAAACATTTTGTTCCAGAGCATTCCCGCAAACGCCTGCCTCTGAACCATTTTTTCATCTTCCGATTCAATTCCTTTCTGAATTTCGGCATAAAACTCATCTGCTTCTTTTTTTCTAAGGTCAAAAATAGTCTCAAACTCAGCAAACGGTTCCTGTAATTCCTTATCTGTCATTCTGAATTCAAAGACCCTTGATTCTCCGGCTTTTATCACCTCATCAATAAAGAAAGAGGCTTTGGTTCCGGTACCTTTAGGATTTACCGCCTGCGAATTTCCATTGATCACAAAATCATTGATCCCGTCTTTACAATACCTTGATTCATTTTCAACCCCGTAAAGCCTCTCGTTATTGGTTTCATTATTACAGAATACGGTCTTTAATGACTGTTTTGCATAAATATTTTTAATTTCAAGATCCTTGTGGCTGACGGCAATATGGTTGGCCTCCTCACTGTCCAGCTGTGGTTTATAGTCATCATAGCCCCACTTCCAGGTATTCCGGAACCAGACGGTCGGCAAAATAACGAGTGGAGCATCATCTTCAGATTTATTGATGACCGTAAGTTTAATCAGAATATCATTTTCGCTTTCCTTTGCATATTCAATAAAGAGATCAAAATAATCATTGCAGTCGAAAATTCCTGTTTCGATCAGCTCATATTCAGGTTCATCCTTACTCCTTTCCGCATTGGTTTTTACAAGGTCCTCGTATGGAAAAACATTCTGCGGGTATTTGTACAGCATCTTCATATAAGAATGTGTAGGCGTGGAATCCAGATAATAAAAATACTCCTTAACATCTTCCCCATGATTTCCCTGCCCGTTTGTGAGACCGAAAAAACGTTCTTTCACCATTTTATCCTTTTTATTCCAGAATCCTATGGAAAAAACCAGTTTCTGAAGATCGTCACAGATGCCGCAGATTCCTTCTTCGCCCCAGCGGTATGTTTTGGCTTCTGCGGTATCATGACTGGTATAATTCCATGCATCGCCATTCCCGCTGTAATCTTCACGGACAAGCCCCCATTCACGGTTACTGACGTATGGTCCCCATTTTTTCCATGCAATTTCTGAAAGTCTTTGTTTTTCGGACATGTGTTGTTTTTTTATTAATGTAGCGTGTAAAATGTAATGGTGAGGGGTAGATAAAGATTTCAGATAACAGATAACAGATATCAGACATCAGATTCTAAAGTTTAGATTTTAGATGTGAAAGTTAGAAATATTGGTGCTGGTGGCTTCGGGAGCCTCAGCCACCGGATCGTTGTTTTTCATTAAATATTTCTGTAAACATCACTTTTCCAGACTGGAATTCTTCAAAATCATAGTATCAAACTCCACATCCCGAAACTCATAACTCATAACTCATAACTCATAACTCTCCCACTCTCAAACTCCCTCACCCATCACCCTCCCGTAGAAAAGCTCTCAAACGTCGTCATTCCACCATCTACGAAAATACTGGTTCCCGTTATGTAATCCGCAAGGTCACTTGCCAGGAAAGCAGCTAAGTTCCCAATATCGGTAGGCTGGCCTATTCTGTTGTAAGGGATTAGGGTAAGAAGAGAGTTCAAAGCTTCCGGAGTGTTCCAGGCATTGGTATTGATCGGGGTCTGAATGGCTCCGGGGCAAATGGAATTGACACGGATTCGATCGGCTCCATATTCCTGCGCCAGAGTCTGCATCAGCATTCTTATTGCGCCTTTGCTCGCTGCATAATTGGCATGCCCGGCCCAGGGAATAATTTCGTGAACGGAACTGATATGAATGATTTTTCCGCAGGCTACGGAACGCTCCGGATCAATCCCCCGGCGTAAAAATTCCTTTATGGCTTCCCTTGCACACAGAAACTGTCCGGTAAGGTTCACTCCAATCACGGCATTCCATTGATCCAGGGTCATTTCAGTAAATTTAGCATCTTTCTGAATCCCCGCGTTGTTGATCAGGATATCTACGGTTCCAAATTGTGAAACGGTTTCCTGAAACATGCTGATGACCTGGTCTTCTTTGGAGACATCACACTGGAAAGTAATCCCTTTTCCTCCGGTATCTGTGATTTCTTTTAAAACCGCCTGTGCTTCATCTTTGGATCGCTCCGAAGAATGGTTGATAATAACCGTTGCACCTGCAGCTGCAAGCGATTTTGCTATTCCCGAACCTATTCCGCTGGAGCCTCCGGTAACGATGGCGACCTGGTTTTTAAGTGATATTTCCATGTTTTATGATTTGATGTTACTCAAAGTTATGGAAAGAATTCAGCAGGATGGAATTTTAAAATTTAAATTTTTCTTAAAGTTTTTTGTACATCAGATACTGGGGACCGCTTGTGCCTATCCTCGTTTTACCGTCATACAGGTATCCTGTTTTCAAATACATATGATAAGCCGGAATATTTTTCTGATTCACCGCCAGGACAATTTCATCACATTCGGGAAAATTCTCCCGTACAAAATCATCAACGATCCGCATAGCCTTTTTTCCGACGCCTTTTCCCTGAAATTGGGGATTGACGGATAAGGATCTTATCAGAACCGAGTTTTTATTTTCAGTGAGATCAAGCTTGTCTTCTCCAAAATCCAGCACGAAAAAACCTGCGGGTTTTGCATCTTCTGTAATGGTAATGGCAAATGCCTGGGCATCATTTCTCTCCCGGATTTTCTGTAACGCCATTTCCGGTGTTGCTGTAAACTGCAGCTGAAGTTCGTCCAAAGTATAATTCACTTCAGAGAAATCTTCCTGTTTAAAAAATGCGAGACCGATCATATTTTAATGATGATAGATATCCTGGTACATCACTCCTGCCCTGATTTCTACGGGAAGTTTATTTTCTTCAGGAACGATCGGGCAATTATAATCATAAGCATTATAGGCACAGTATGGCTGATAAGACTGGTTAAAATCAAGAACGATGGTATCTCCTTTGGGGATTTTAAGGTCCATATATTTTCCGCCGCCATAGGTTTCTTTTTCGTTGGTGGCATCCCGGAAAGGAAGAAAAAGATAATCTTTGTGTTTCTCCAGTTTGATCAGGTCAAGGCTTTGATATAAGGTCAGCGTATAGGATTTCCCTTCCAGTTCAAAGGTTGCTTTTCCGTATTCCTGATAAGATTTTGTCTTTCCGGAAGATGTGGGAAGGTCAAAAGGTTTAGAATCTAAAGTTCTGCTGAATTTTGCAGTCACCCTGTATTTTAAATCTATAGGAAAGAAAGGATGTTGTTTAAAACGGGTCAGGTTTTCACCGCGTAACGGTGTTTCCTTTGGATTAAGGTATTCTGCATTGAGGGTTTTCTGAAATTTTTTAATCTCCGCAATTTCCTTTGAATCCTTTTTCTGAGAAAACAGAAAGATTGGAAAAAGCAGCAGTATAATGATATATTTTTTCATTGATTATTTCAAATGGATACGTAAAACTATGAATTTTCACTGGATGAAAAAGTTAAAATTCTACTAAAAAAGCACAATCTCTTTTAAATAATTCACAGCCTGTTTTCTTTAGCATATTTTTTGTGCCGAGGAGCATATGGACAGAAAAAAATTCATTAAAACAAGTCTTCTGGCGGTATCCGGTTTTTATTTCCTGCATGCTGATCTATTCCAGGCTGCACAGCCCAAAACAAGCAATCAGGAAAAAAAGATCATTGATGCCCGTATCCTGATTGTCGGCAGCGGATATGGCGGTGCTGTTTCTGCCCTTCGCCTGTGTGAAGCCGGAAAAAAAGTGGTGATGCTGGAGATGGGCCTCAACTGGGAAAAGTCCGGAATTCCTTTTTCCAACCTCCTGAAACCGGGGAAAAGTGCCGCATGGCTTAAAAAGAAGACCATAGCACCATTCATGAATCTTTTTTCTTTAACTCCTTTCACAGGTACACTTGACCGGCTGGATTTTGAGCATGTCAATATCTGGGTGGGGAGAGGTGTTGGCGGAGGCTCACTGGTGAACGGCGGTATGGCGGTGACTCCGAAAGAAAGCTATTTCAGGGAAGTTTTTCCTGATCTGGATGCCGGAAAGTTCTATTCCACCTATTTTCCTCTGGTCCATAAGGAATTAAAGGTGAATGTGATTGATGAACAGTTCCTTAAAGACTGTCCTTACTACAAATTTACCCGCGTGGGTGAAGAAGAAGCCCATAAAGCAGGTTTTAAAACCATCAGGATTCCCAATGTCTACGACTTTCAGTATATGGAGAAGGAATACAGAAATGAAGTTCCCCGCTCCGCTCTTAACACAGAAGTTATTTACGGAAATAATCACGGCAAGAACAGCCTGGACAAAACCTATCTGAAAAAGGCGCTGGAAACCGGAAATCTTGAGATCCTGGATCTCCACCGGGTTGATCATATCAAGCTTAATGATGATAAAACCTATACTTTAAATGTACAGCAAACCGATACTTCCGGTTCCGCTGTTGCTGATAAGATATTCAATTGTCAAAAGCTGATCCTTGCTGCAGGAACCATGGGAACCCTGAAGCTGCTGCTACACTCCAATGCTGTAAACCAATTTCCTGTTCATAAAGAAATCGGGAAAAGCTGGGGGAATAACGGCAATTTCATGACCGGCAGAAACTGGGTAAAACCTCTGTCCGGAGGAACCGGCGCAAAGCAGTCAACTATTCCTGTAGGAGGTATAGACAATTGGGATGATCCTGAACATCCTTTTTTCACGGAGATTGCTCCCCTACCGATGGGAATGGATGTAGCCACCGCACTATATCTTCTGATTAACAGGGTAGATAAAAAAGGTGAGGTTTCTTATGATGCGGGTACCCGGAAACTGGTGTTGGACTGGAATGAAAACCATACAGCCGGCATGAGAAAAAATGCAGATTATTTCATCAGGAAAATGAACAGGGCCAATGGCGGGACAAGAAGCCATTTCCTATTCAATAACGGCTTTGGGGCTGATGTATGTTATCACCCGCTGGGGGGCTGCGTACTGGGAAAAGCAACCAATGAATATGGAAAATTGAAGGGGCATGAAAACCTGTATGTTCTGGATGGCTCTTTAATTCCGGGAACAATTGGCGTTAATCCGTTTGTGACCATCACAGCAATTGCAGAATACTGTATTGAAAATCTGATCAGAGAGAATGAATTTGCATAGGATCAGGGCATATTTTTGACCTCATCCAGGTATTTCCTTACATCACTTTCATGCTGATGAGAATATTCGAACCCAAGTCTATCTGCTAAAAATGTTCCCAGCTCATGCACCAAATCTGCAGAGACGTATAAAGCCTGCCAGTTATCCTCTATACTGCTTCCTGAGAACGTGGCTTCTACTTTGTTCCAGAGTTCTTCGGACAGATATTTTTTAAAAAGGCGGCCGTGTTTATTGGTGGTGATATTATTCCAGTCGTGGAAGCTTGCAATATACCATTCGATCAGAGGAACCAGATAATCTGTCCTGATCACATTTTCTGACATAAATTTCGCATAAAACAGATCACCTCTTTTCAGGCATTTTGCCACATAGGTTGTATCCCACCAGAAATCATTCATCAGCTGCCCGAATTCCTTTTCCGTGGGTTTCGTGATCATGATGGACTGATAAGTCGGCGCTTTAAGATCCCGGGTTAAATTATCCTTATCCACTAAAACTTTATAGCCTACATCCCAGTCTTCCGGAAGATCTTCTCCCTGAACCTCTTTTACAAACTCAGATTTCTGATAAAGCTTGAAGTCAATTTTTACATGATCGGTGTACAGCACCATTTTCATGGCATGTTTTCCATCAAAACAGGTAGTATCTTCCTCCACCATGGAAACTGTTTCACCGAAAAGAAAGATCCAGCTTTTATCCTGTTCATACCGTTCCCTGTCTTCAAAGACAAGCTCAATATCCAGATCACTGAAATCATCCACGGGCGCATAGGGATTCACCAGTGAACTTGTCAGAAGTACACAGCGGATATCAGTATTATTTTCTGCCCAGCTGATGACCTGCTTCAGTTTTTCTTCTCTCGCTTTCATTATAAGTAAGATTCTGAGATTTTTACCCGGTACACATCCAGCGTATTTCTTTTGATCGATTCCACGAAAAAGCCTCCTTCTTCGGGAATGACTTCTTTAAGATCAAAACTTTTGCAATCTTTCGGCAGTCCGGAAAATATTAATGTAAACCAGAAATCCTGCATGAACGGAACGGGTGTCCAATTTGGATAAATAGTAATATTTTCAGCATGAATCAGCTTACTTTTGTGATCGGACTGGTTGTCCATCAGATACGTGGAATTCCAGATCCTGATCAGGTTTCCTAAAAAGGGTGATGCCGGAAAACAGCAGTGTACAATAACCTGCTTCTCCTCTTCCACTTTGGTCTGAAGGGATTCGAGGAGCTCTTTGACGATAATGGGTTTTATGATAACTTCTTCCACCTTTTTTATGAGTAATCGGTAATGAGTAATAAGTAATGTGAATGGTGAATGGTCAATTGTCAATTGTCAATGGTGAATTTTTTAAATCTTCTAAAAATTCACTATTCACCTGCGAAACAAAATTGACCGTTCACAAAAAACAAAAAGCCAATGGTCAATGGTGAATTTTTAAACTCTTCCAAGATTCACTATTCACCTGCGAAGCAAAATTGACTATTGACCATTCACTTTTCACTTTTAATATTCCAGTTCCAGTTTTTCTTTTGTATAGTTCCTTACTTTTTCGGTAAGTTCAGGATTTTGTGCAAGCTTCTGACCGTATGACGGAACCATTTCCAGTAATTTGTCTTTCCACTCACCCTGTATTTTTTCCGGGAAGCATTTTTCAAGAACATTCAGCATGGCATAGACTGCTGTAGAAGCGCCCGGAGAAGCTCCCAGCAATGAAGCGATTGTTCCGCTTTTATTCACCACAACTTCAGTCCCGAATTCCAGTTTTCCGCCTTCTTTTTCATCTTTTTTTATAATCTGTACCCTCTGTCCGGCTACTTTCAGTTCCCAGTCTTCTTCTTTGGCATCTTTAATAAATTCTCTCAGATGCTGCATTCTCTGGGATTTTGTCATCGCTACCTGCTGAATCAGATATTTGGTCAGAGGAATGTTATGCCACCATGCTCCGAATAGTGATCTTAAATTTTTTGTATTTACACTTTCAGGAAGGTCCAGATAGCTTCCTTCTTTCAGGAATTTTGTGGAAAACCCTGCAAAAGGTCCGAAAAGAAGTGCTTTTTTCCCGTCGATAATTCTAAGATCCAGATGAGGAACAGACATTGGGGGAGCATCCACTGTAGCCTGGGTATATACTTTAGCGTGATGTTTTTCTACCAGCTCCTGATTATGGCTCACCAGCCACTGTCCGGAGACCGGAAAGCCTCCATACCCTTCACTTTCTTTAATATCTGAACTGTCCAGCAGCGGAAGTGCATAACCACCGGCACCGATGAATACAAAATCCGCAACTACTTCCTGTTTGTGACTGTGGATTCTGTCTTTCACCTTCATTTCCCATTTGCCGTCTTCTCTTGGATCCACATCTTTCACTTCATGATACAGAAAAACCTCAACATTGGAATCTTCCAGCAAATGTCTCCCCATTTTTCTGGTTAACGTTCCGAAATTAACGTCTGTCCCCATATCCATCTTGGTGGCAGCCATCACTTCAGACCGGTTTCTTTTGCTCATCACCAAAGGAATCCATTCTCTCAGCTGTTCGTGGTCCATAGAATATTCCATTCCTTTAAACATAACAGATTCCGACATTTTTTCGTGGCGTTTTCTCAGGTATTCGGAATCCTTTTCACCAAATACCAAACTCATATGCGGACATGAACTGATGAAGTCCTTTGGCTCATGAATATATCCTTTGGTCACCAGATACGCCCAGAACTGTTTGGACATTTCAAACTGTTCGGCGATACTTTCTGCCTTGGTTATATCTATGCTACCATCCGGTTTTTCCGGGGTATAATTAAGTTCACAAAAAGCAGAATGCCCTGTTCCCGCATTATTCCAGGCTGCAGTGCTTTCTTTTGCAAACCTGCCAAGCCTTTCAAATATGGCGATCTCAAGATTGGGATCAAATTCGTGAAGCAGCGTTGCTAAAGTGGCGCTCATAATTCCGCCGCCTATCAGTACAACGTCATATTTCGGTTTCGGTGTTCTGCTTGTAAGCGAGTGTGACATAATTCTAAATTTTCTATCAAATTTCGGGAAAAGTTTTATAAGTCAGGAGTTTTAGCACGTTAATTTTTATGGTTAAAACAATTTTTTTCCAAGCAAAAAAACTCTATGGATACTGTTGATACATTTCTATTGAGAGAACTAATCAGAAGTACAATTTTCACATAAACAAACATTAAAACATTAAGAAGATTTAAGTTTTTAAGAATATTAAGATGAGCTTCGCTTCAAGATATCATGCTGAAAAAAGACTGCCTTTTGGGGACAGCCTGTATATATATCAAATGTAAATCTTTTTGACTTAATTTAGTTTTGGAGTCAGTTTTTTAAACTGTTTTTCTGCATTCTTTCCTTCATAAAGGATGGCATATACGGTATCGATGATCGGCAGCTTAAGTTTTTTCTGTTTTGCCGTTTTGTAGATGGAATCTGCGGCATAATATCCTTCAGCCACCATATTCATGGACTGGATCGCAGATTTTACGGTATATCCTTTTCCGATCAGGTTTCCTAAGCTCCTGTTTCTGGAGAAAAGAGAATAGGCGGTTACCAGAAGGTCCCCCAGATAGGCACTTTCATTTACGTCTCTCGGCGCTTCATAAACGGCTTCGAGGAAGATTTCCATTTCACGGATGGCATTGGAAACAAAAACCGCGGTAAAGTTATCTCCATAGCCCAACCCGCTCGCAATTCCGGCCCCGATAGCAAAAATATTTTTAAGGATGGCACTGTATTCATTTCCTAAAATATCTTTACTGGAATGTACCTTGATAAAATCCGAGCTGAAGATTCCTTCGAGCTTTTCTGCCGTTTCATCTTCTACTGCAGCCACCGTAAGATAGGAAAGTCTTTCCATTGCTACTTCTTCTGCATGACATGGCCCTGCAATCACTGCCTGGTTTCTGAAACCTATTTTAAATTCATCTCTCAGGTAGTGAGCTACCACATCATTCACTTTAGGAATAATCCCCTTGATGGCAGAAACAAAAATTTTGTCTCCGTACTCACACGTCATTTTTTCCAGGGTATCAGATAGGTAAATGGACGGTGTTGCCAGTACAATCACATCGCAGGCGCTCACCAGTTCATTGATATCTGTGGTAAGCTTTAAACTTTTAAGATTGAAATTAACCGCCGTAAGATAAGACGGATTATGTCCACGTAATTCAATAGCTCCTTTCACAAATTCGCTTCTTACGCACCAGTGCACTACTTTACAGTTTTCAACAAGCATTTTTACGATAGCGGTTGCAAAACTTCCGCTTCCTACTACTCCTACAGAAATATCGTTTTTATTCTTTTTTGGATGAGAAGATTCTGAAATTATTTTCTTTTTAGCCATAATTGGAATGTGAACTGCAAATATATTAAAAACAAAGTCGGAACACTGAATCCGGGACTATGATAAAAGCTGTTTTCTGAAAAAATTAACACTTGAACACAATTAAATATCTAATCAGACGTTAAATACAGAAATAAATAAGTTTTCTTTAAAAATATTCCTGAAAGTTTATTTTTAATTAAATTTGCAGGCTTAAAACCGTTTTGTAATTTATCTAAGCAAAGAAATATGAAGAAATTTCTAAACAGCAGGAAGAACGTAAATATTCTCCTTGGAGGACTTTTGCTGATCGTTTTTGCACAAGCCCTCTTAATCGGAAGGCTGTTTTCTGAAAAGGGCGACAAGATGTATGAAGTGAATCTTGTGAAAATAAACACTGAAAAAGACAGTGTGGATTATTTAAAAATGAAAACAGACCTTACGGTAGTTGACCAGACTGTAGCCCAGTTGAATTCATTTCTGAAATCCAAGGACATCGCCAGTGAAAAACTGATGGCCTTAAGCCAGGACAGTATTTCAAGTTCAGTATATCTTGCCAAGCAGGCCAACCGCTACAGCCAGTATTTAATGAACCTCCAGCAAAAACTGATGCAGGTTCCGCTGGGAATGCCAACGGACGGCTATATTTCCTCTAATTTCGGCATCAGAAAAAATCCCATTCCTTTTAAAACCGTTTATGCTTCTGTAAAACCAGGTGTTGTTGCAGAATCCAAAACTGTTGCCGCTGCCGCTCCAAAACCGGAAGTGAAAGCTGAACCTGTTGAAAAAATTATTGAATTAACAGACAGTTACGGGAATAAAAGAGAAGTAAAAGTAATGGTAACGCCCAAAGCGGCTCCTGCCACTCCGGCACCGGCAGCATCTACAACCGCAGCGTCCACAAAAGCCACAACCGGCAGCTCTTCATCAAAAGTTTCTATGGAAAAGAACAATCCTCCTGCTGAAGCTGACCAGATGCAGTTTCATAAAGGGCTAGATATTGCAGTCGCTTACGGCTCAGATGTAAGAGCTGCTGCTGCAGGAACTGTTATTTTTTCAGGCCAGAAAGGAGGTTATGGAAATTGCGTCATTGTTTCGCACGGAAACGGACTGGCTACTCTTTACGGACATTTATCGCAATTGGTTTCAAAAGTAAATGATAAAGTGAAAGTGGGACAGGTAATTGCCAAATCCGGTAACTCGGGACGTTCTACGGGGCCACACCTTCATTACGAAGTACATAAAAACAATACCCCGGTTAATCCGAAACTGTTTATGAATTTATAATAACAATGGCTGTCTTTTTTGACAGCCGTTTTTATTTTAATATACTAGATAGAATTTAATGGATTTATGTTTAATGTTTAATGTTTAATGTTTTTAAACTATTAAGATTCTGTATTGATTTCCAAATAAAAATCATTAACCACAAGGGACAAAAGTTTTTTTTGACACTTTAGTTATTTGAAATTGAATAATAAAGTGTATAAGAAGTTCACATAAGTTTTTAAAAAATCAAAGATTTTTACCCATCATCTTGAATCTGTCCCATCAGTTTCATATGAAAAAATTAAGGTGAGTTTTGCTTTGAGGATTATTGTACTTTTAAAAATCTATCTGTTTTTCTTAATGAAACTTAATTCCTTCATTATCCTTAATGGTTCAAATTTAAAATCTGCATCATCAGCTATATCTGCGTGAAATTCTTTTAATTTTAACGCAAAATTTAATATTTAATGCTGAATATTTTAGGTAGCAAAGAGGAATCAATAAATTGATTTGATGAAGCATATGATTTCATTCCGTTTATAAATCTGGTTAGGTTCATTAAAAATCTTCGAAATCAGCCAGATCTGCTAGAAATTTATTTTACACTCTCGCTACTCTTTTTAATCCACAACATAAAAAAACTGCTATCAATGACAGCAGTTTTTTATTTATTTCAGAATTTTCAAAGTTCCTTTCAGATGCCTGAAGGTTCCGCCCGGTTCTGCAATATTGGTGTAGACTGTATTTTTGTTATAATCCTGAATATGAGTAACGTTAGAGCCTGATTTAGGTTCGTGCCAGTAGACCATAAAGACATTTTTAGCCACCTCTACGGCTGTATATTTTACGGTATCTGTATTTCCTTTTACATTTCCAGAAGTTCCTTTGAAAGACATTTCTTTATTATCCTTAAAATCAAGGGTGAATTTCAATGTTCCGAAATCCGTCTCCACCTGATGCCCTATAGCTGGGTAAGGAGATTTCAGATCCCAGTTCATCTCCCTGAAGAAAACTTTCGTTCCCATTTCCAGTTCCTCTTTTCCGGGAAGATCCGGATATTTTTTAAGCATGAAATCAACAACACCGGAAGAGGATGTTTTATTCTTTGAGATTGCTTCCTGATAGTTTTCTAGATAAGTCTTCATAAAATCCAGAGATTTTGGAGACAGGGATAATTTTGCAAAATGAGATGGAACCACCTGTTCAGGTTTCAACGCTTTCATGGCATCAATCTGTGCGATCCACTGATCTATTGCCCTCATATTCTGTGTATCCGCCATCCAGACATGGGAATCTGCAGAAACTGAAATTCCTCCGGCTATAGTTTTTAAAGACGGAATCCAGACAAAGCTATGAGCCGGATCTTCAGCATTCTGCTTAATTTCAATTTTGTTTCCTTCGAGATCAGGAATTTCATTTACTGCTTCCGGAACAATGACTTCGGAAGGTGCATCTTCTTTTAATTGTGGTTTCCACACGTCTAATTTATCGTCTTTCGATGCAGCAATCAGATAGACCGTTTGTGCTGTTGAAATGATTTTCACATCTGGAAATGCTTTTCTGATCACATCCAGTCCAAAATAGAAATCCGGATCACTGTGGGATATAAAAACTGTTTGCAGATTTTTTCCGGTTGCTTTTATTTCCTTCACCAGCTGTTCCGCGTACTGTTTCTGAAACTGAGCATCAATGAGCATGGCATCTTTATCTCCATAGATAATTGTGGATGTAATGGGAAAAATAGCCTTTGCACCGGGATTATAAACTTTAATTTTTAAGCCGCCTGCCAGCACAATACCAGCCAGACCAAACACAGCCATTAATGATAATAATTTCTTTTTTAGCATTGTTGCTTTTTTTTGGATTAATAAGCTGCTGTGAAACGTTCACGGATGTGGTTGTTCTGTTCCAGCTCATCGACCAAAACTACGGCTACATCTTCTACGGAAAGACGGCTTCTTCCGTTTTCATCAAAAACCGGAGTTTCCAGGGAAGTTCTGTATACTCCTGTTCTTTCTCCTTGATTGGCCTGGTTCATCTCAATGGCAGGGCTGAAGAATGTCCAGTCCAACGTTTTGTTTTCTCTGATTTTGTTTAAATAATCCCTTGCTGCAGTGGCTCCCGGTTTGTAAGCTTCAGGAAAATCCGGGGTATCTACGATCTGTACATTGTCCGGAGTGTACAGGCTTCCTGCTCCCCCAACTACGATCAATCTTTTTACACCGGCCTGTTCCACTGCTTTTTCAATATTAACGGAACCGTTTAAAAAGTCATGATAAAGATTAGGATTAGTCCATCCAGCATTGAAAGCACTGATCACGGCATCACTTCCTTTTAAGGCTTCTGCCAGGTCATCCGTATTGTTTACATCTACACTTTTTGCCGTCACATTTTCCTTAGATTCCACTTTGGAAGCATCTCTTACCAAAGCTTCCACTGCATATCCTCTTTCTGCCAGTTCATTAACGATTTTTGTTCCTACAAAACCGGTTGCCCCGATTACTGCTACTTTTTTCATATGATTTTATTTTAAAATTAAATTGTAATAATTTTTGTTACATTTATGGATAAAAAATTTTATTCAAACTGATCGCAGAACTCCTGTAATGACTTGTCACCTAAAAAACGGCTAACCAGTTGATCTGTTTCTTCAAATAAATGATTTAAATGGTCATTGATTTCTTTTCCCACACTGCAGGCAGGATTCGGGTTATTATTCTTTTTTCCTAAAACTTCTGTATTTTTTACCGCCTTATAAATTTCTGAGATAGTGATCTCATCCGCACTTCTGGCAAGCTGGCTTCCCCCTTCTTTCCCCTGTCTGCTGATAATAAGTCCTGCTTCTCTCAATACACTCAATTCCTTTCTCACCATCACCGGATTGATGTTGATACTACCGGCCATCCACTCGGAAGTGAGCCACTCCTGAGGGCTTTTAGCCAGTAAGGTCATGATATGTATTGCCGTAGCAAATCTTGTATTATTCATTCTGATTACATTGCAAAGATATACAAAATTTTAATTGTAACAAATTTTATTACAGTTAATTTTTTCTTAAAGGATTAATTTATCCAGATCCAGCAATAAATAATTGATATTCTGGTTAATGGTTCTTGTCGCCGACTGCATCTGGTTGAGCATGGCTGCCCGGTTGTGAAGATCATCTGCCCGGTAAAAACCTCCGTCGCTGAAGATCACAGACTGATCGGCTTCCGTCTTGTTATCGTCAAATTGATAATGCAGCCAGCGTTCTTTCATGCTTCCGATAATTGAATGCTGTTCCTTATTGGAAAATTTTTTCTCCGTATACATATACCAGATGAATGGCGGAAAATTCGGGGATTCCAGTTTTTCCCTCCATATATCCCTTAAAAGGTTTCTCTGATGGATAAATTCTACTTTCTTCCCTTTCGGATTGAGTGTGGCAAGGCCAAACCCGGCCCCCAGAACCCCACCACCGATATCAATCGCGTTGCTCCAGCTGTTATCTTTTACAATTCCTCCGGCAACCGAAGCCGCGGCTCCCGTTACAATGGAGAGCAAAATCAGTTTATTATTCCTGGAATCATTCAGGTTATCCACATAATTCCCGATCTGGGCTACCCTTTCGCCTTCACAGTCGAATTCTGCAGCTACAGCATCCAGCTCTGTAAGGGCAATGGTAATTTTGCTGTTGATTTTAATTTTAAGCTGTAAAACTTTCACCTGAGAAGCAAGGGAAGAATCCTTTTTCAGGTCCATAATCTGATGAACCTCATCCAGATTGTCCAAAGC
The DNA here is from genome assembly GCF_900169075.1 of Chryseobacterium phocaeense. NCBI lineage: Bacteria > Pseudomonadati > Bacteroidota > Flavobacteriia > Flavobacteriales > Weeksellaceae > Chryseobacterium > Chryseobacterium phocaeense. The sequence continues at coordinate 177,839 of NZ_LT827015.1, read as the reverse complement.
ATTTAAAATCAAAATACTCTGATCGGAAAACATGCCTTGCAGCACTTTATTTGCAGCTAGAATAGAATCCGAATTATAGGAAGGAATTCTGCTGCTGTAATTATATTTAAAAGGTGCTTTACAGTAACTGTCCTTTAAAGTCAGGATATTCTGCTTAATGGCCTGGTTCTTCTTGGAAACACACGAAGTGAACAGAACTAATACCGCCAAAAAATAAAAGATTTTCTTCATTCAGTTTTTATTTGTTGGTTAATCGCAAAGACGCAAGAAAATTAATTGTGTACTTTTTTAAGGCGCAAGGATTTTATCTCCGATAAAATTTAAAACTGCATATTTTTATACTGTTTTTCAGGCATCCCAAATATTTACAAAAATTCCAACACTCTTTGTTTTTTGTAATTAATCCATACGAATATAGTACAAATAAAAAAATTTACCCGGATGCGGGTAAATTTTTAAGCTATTTTTAAGCCTGGATTATTTTATATCCAGAAGTTCCACCTCGAAAACAAGGGTAGAGTTCGGTCCTATTTCCTTGCTGATCTGCTGATCTCCATACGCAAGATGTGGTGGAATGATCAGTCTCCATTTGCTGCCCACAGGCATCAGCTGAAGGGCTTCTGTCCATCCCTTAATGACTTTGTTCAAAGGAAAAGACGCCGGTGTTCCTCTTTTTACAGAGCTGTCGAAAACTTTACCCGAAATGGTGGTTCCGTGGTAGTGACATTTTACAGTAGATTTAGGTCCCGGTTTTGCTCCGTCGCCTTCTGTAATGATTTCATACTGCAGTCCGCTTGGCAACTGTACAACGCTTTCTCTCTTGCCATATTCTTCCATGTACTCTTTACCGTCGTTCAGGTTTTTTTCTGCCTGTTCTTTTTTCTTTTTAAATAACATATCTGCTACTCCCATTGTTGATATTTTTTACAAAGATAGGGGTTTTTATTGGTTGAAAGTTTAGCGTTCAAGGTTTAAGGTTCAGAGTTTAAAGTTTGGGAATGAGGAAATAGTAGTTGGAGAGTTCGGGTTGCAAGTTGCTGGTTATTGGTTTCAATGAAGAAAAAAACCGATTTAAAAACAATCTATTTTCTTTCTGTTTTCGGACCTAAAAAACAGGTAACCAAGCAGCCAGCAACTGTTACTAAAAAAAATATCGCTCAAAATTCAAACAATTTTAATATTATGTTAACACGGATTCAGAAACTTGGCGTTATAATTGGATTTTAAAAACTAAATGCCAGAACCACTAAAATATAATAAGAAACTTGATGAGCTTAATGAAGAGGAAAAAAAACTTCTTGAAATCAATAAAAAGACCATTGCCGATTTCGTTGAGCAGTCATCATGTATAAGTGACGTCAATTATGCCACGAGAAATGCCCATGCCAAAACGTACGCTGCTGCTGCAGGCACATTCTTCATTGACAAGAATATTCCGGAGGAACTTCTACCCTATTTTGACGGGGAGCAATTTGACCTTACAATAAGACTTTCAAATGCGAATCTTAAAATCAAGAACAACGGAAAGGACGTTCCTGCATATGGTTTTGCTGTAAAAATAAAGGATGAAAACGGCGGACTCATCGCCAATTTTCCTCTGGTCAATTTTCCATTGTTTCCAATGAATTCCGTTTCTCATTTTCTGAAACTGTTTACTGCGGTGAATCGGTTTTATATTAAAAAATGGAGCAGCTTTTTTTCACTGGCTGCACAGGCTGTTAAGGTGATTCCCAACATGTGTACCCTGTCTTTTATCAGAAACATCTTCAGGCTCATCGGCAAAAGAAATGATTTTATCCTTTCTTTCGATTATCATTCTGTAGGCGCTTACCGTTTGGGAGATTATATGATCAAAATAAAGCTGGTCCCTGATTCTGTCCATAAAAAATTCGGCCGGAAACTAAAGATAAGAACCGCTTTGAAAAACTATTTCCAGGAACACGACTACAGTGCAGATGTGATGATCCAGCTTTGCTATGACCTGAAAGACCAACCCATTAATAAGCTGAATGTGGAATGGAAAAATTCACCTTGCATCCACATCGGAAAACTTAAAATCAATAAGGGTGCGTTGCTTGACCCTGACAGTTGTACGAATGAGCTGCTGTCATTCAACCCATTTGAAAGCAAGATTTTTTTCCAGCCGGTGGGGAAAATACAGAAACTGCGTGATGAAGCCTATAAGGTTTCTGTGCAGACGAGGAGAAAGATTAATAAGCTGTTGCATGGGAAAAGTTTTGAATTATGAGTTATTAATTATGAGATATGAGTTGTTGCATGGATAGCTTTGATCAGCACAGATATCATACAAGACGGGCCGTAGTCCGGCTCGCCTTGTATGATATGATTGGGAATTTTTATCTGAATTTCCTTTCTTCTTCCTGTATGGCCACATCGTTGATGCTGGCGTATCTTTTCATCATCAGGCCGTTGTCATCAAACTCCCAGTTTTCGTTTCCGTAGGCTCGGAACCAGTTTCCTTCCCTGGTCTGGTATTCATATTCGAAACGGACAGCAATCCGGTTACCGGTATGAGCCCAATATTCTTTTTTAAGGCGGTAGTTCAGCTCTTTTTCCCACTTTTTCTGCAGGAAGCTTACAATTTCCTCTCTTCCGCTAATAAAAGTATCCCTGTTTCTCCATTCGCTGTCGGTGGTATATGCTTTTGATACTTTTTCCGGATCCTGGCTGTTCCAGGCATCTTCTGCCATCTGTATTTTCTCTTTTGCTGTTTCAAGGGTGAAAGGCGGCAGCGGGTGTTTCTGTTCCATTTTTTAAGGGATTAATTGGTTAACGATTTTTTTTGAACGCTCTATTAATTCATTGGATCTAAAAAGCTGGCTTTCAATAATACTGCTTTCAAAAAGCAGATAGATATGATCGGAAAGTGCTTCATCTTTCACCAGGTTTGAAAAATAACTTCTCAGGTCTGATTTATGCTGCTGAATTACCTGCAAAATCTTCATATTATCCATCGGAATTTCTGATAAGATATTAAGAAAACTGCAGCCTCTGAAATCCTCTTTCTCATTCATGTACATAAGAAAATCAAAGGATCTGATTATGCGTTGCTTCGGATTATCTTCTTCGGTACAAAAATGATTCAGTTCACCGAACCAGTATTCATGTCTTACCCTGAGAAATTCTACGCAAAGGTCTTCTTTGGACTTAAAATGCTGGTAAAAGCTTGCTTTGGCTACTTTTGCTTCGGAAATAATCTGATTAATTCCAGTGGAATTGTAGCCTTGCCTGCCAAACAGGTCAAAGGTTATTTCCAGAATTCTTTCTCTCGGAGATGACATACAATTCAATTTTGTTGTACAAATGTACAACAAATTCATCAAAACAGACAGACTGGTCTGTATATTTTTATCAAAAAAATAGATCTAGGACAAAAGAACACTGATCGGCGAAATACCAAACCTCTTCACATAATCTCATAAAAAAACTCCTGAAACTGAGTTCCAGGAGTTATATTTTAACAGAGAATTTTATTATTCTTCTAATTTCTCTTTTTCCTTTTCTTCTTTTTCAGGGAAGATAATGGAAACCAATACGGAGATCACCAGTACTCCTCCCACGATTCCCAATGAAATTGGAGACGGAATGTGAATCCATGGTGCAATCAGCATTTTTACCCCAATAAAGGAAAGGATAATCGCCAGTCCGTAAGGAAGCTTGCTGAACATATGGATGAAATTCGCCAACAGGAAATACAGGGATCTTAACCCCAGGATTGCAAAAATATTAGACGTATAAAGGATGAACGGGTCATTGGAGATTGCAAAGATCGCCGGAATAGAGTCTACCGCAAAAAGAACGTCGGTAAATTCAATTACCCCAACCACCACTAAAAGCGGTGTTGCCATCTTGATTCCGTTCTGAATGGTGAAGAATTTATCTCCATCGTAATTATCGGAAACTTTCCAGAAGCTTTTGATGAGTCTTGCTCCTGCTGTATTGCTGTAATCCTCATCATCATCGTCACCTCCGTCGCCCCATGATTTGATCCCGGCATACACAAGGAACAATCCGAATAAGGTCATTACCACGTTAATCTGTACCGGATGTCCGAAAATATTCATTTCAGGAAGATAGGTCAGGTTAATTAGACCAACTCCCGCAAAGATAAATATCGCCCTGAAGATCAGTGCTCCGATGATTCCCCAGAAAAGGACTTTGTGATGAAGGTATTTCGGAACCTTGAAGAACCCGAAAACCAGGATGAATACGAATAAGTTATCCACAGAAAGGGCCTTTTCAATCCAGTAGGCCGCCTGATACTGGGTAAATTTCTCTACCGCCAATTCATGGCCGTCCGCTTGATTGAAAACCCAATACACCACTCCTGAGAATATCATGGACAATGAAATCCATACGATAGACCAGATGGTAGCTTCTTTGGAGGTTACTTCATGGCTTTTTTTGTTGAATACTCCTAAATCCAGGAGCAGCATGATAACCACCGTTACCGCAAATCCCCACACCAAGCCCGGGTGCAATTCTAAAATACTTTGATGTTCCACTTCAGTTTATTATTATATGATAAAAGCAATAGATGTACAGCGTGTACAAATATTGCTAATTTTTAATGTTTTTATTTTTTTGATATCAACGTTAAATAAATGTTCAGCTCAATTCATAAAAATATTCTTTTTTTCTGAACGGGCCAAAGTTCATTTCTGTTGATGATCTTTTGCTTATAAATAATTGGCCTGCACCGTCTGGATGGTCTGTTCCAGCTTGCGGTCTGATGTAGGATCTCCGATTGCGTTGAATTTCCATTCTCCGTTTCTCTTGTAGAAGACTCCCATTACCATCGCTACATGCCCTTTGAATGAAGCATCATTCGCAATATCGTATTTAGCAAACACCTCTCTTACATTGGTAGGCGTTCCTTCATAGATACGGATGGAAGCGAAAGGAATGGTTCCGAAATCCTGTCCCTGGTAGCTGTTCAGTACCAAAGCAACGTGCTCTACATTAGGTTCCAGCTGACTGAAATCTACTGTGATCACCTCATTATCCAGACCATCATCACCGTTGACGTCTCCGGTAAGATCGTCCCCGCTATGTTTTACAGAACCGTTTCTTGATTTCAGGTTTCCGAAATACACTACTTCTGTAACGTTCTTATTTGAATCATATAAAATACAGCTTCCGTCTAAGTCCACTGCTTCTTTTTTAGTTCCGAAAATTCCTTTTTTTTCTATTGCTCCCCAGTTGATTCCTACACAGGCTTGGGTAAGTTCGGCACCGTTTTCCTTTTTCAGGTTAATTCTCTGACCTTTTTGTAAGTTAATAGCCATCTTTTTATGTTTAGTATTGTTGTTTTTTTTGCGAAAAGGCTAAATTGCTAAAGGGCAAATTCGCTTTTTAACCTTTGCCTTTTTGCGATTTTGCCTTTCAGCCTTTTCGCTTTAATTATTATTCAAATTCAAATTCAGCATTGCCCGCAGGATGTTCGTTTCCTCATCAAATGCGAATATTTTGCTCATAATATCAATGCTTTCGAGGTTTTTAAGATAATCTTTCAGTACGTTTTCCACTTCAGCCGGAATGGTTCGTTTTCTTTCGTTGATGGAGTTTTCAAGCAGCTCATTTTTGGTTTTAAGCTGATTGATGATTGAACTCTGATTCGACTGGTTCTCTGAAATATCAAGCTTTTCCAGATCGCCGTCAAATAAATAAAGTTTTTTATCATCCACCCCGAAAATAAAATAATCATCGGTCTGGAAGATCTTAAAGAGCTCATACTCTATCGTCCCAAGCAGATAACCGCAGACAAAACGCACTTTGAACGCCTGAATATTCAGCCTTCCCAGCAATTTCCTTTCTATGGTATAATCTTTATACTGATAGGCCGGAAAAGGCTTGGCTTTCAGCTGTTCCTCATCGGTTCCGGTTCTGTAGAATTCCTGACCGTATTTTTTATGAAAATACAGGACATTATTCCAGTCTGCTGTAAAGATATCTTCAGTAAGATCTTTGTAGAGCATTTTCAGATGCTGGGAGAATATACCGCTGTACATCTTCCGATCGGTCTGAAAACTGTCTACGCGTCTTTCCTCAAAGCTTTCAATATACTTGGTATTGACGTCAATTTCGTTAATAACAGTCAGCATATCATTTTCTTTCTGGCGTTTTATTTTCGTCAGGAGTTCTATGAGACTGTCGGTATACTGAAGATGAAAAAGTTCCAGCTTGCTGTAGTCCAGAGCGGTATTTTCCTGAAATAGATTATGAATAATATCTGTTTTGATGTAAATAGATATGATATCAATATGTTCAAAAAAATTAGCCAGAAGTTTAAGCTTTGTTAATCTTCTTTTACTCTGGGACATTATGGTTGCTGCATCATCACCCACCTTGGTAACCTGTTATTTAACCTCTTACGTTTGCTTTTAATTCGTGTTCCAATGTCTGAAGATCCTGATCCAGTTTTCTTCTGCCTTCTGCTCCCTGCTTCTGGATCTGCTTCACTTCGTTTAGGGTATTGATCAGCATTGAAGTGGTTTCTCTCAATGTTTCTACGGATACAATCGTCTGCTCGTTTGCTCTTGCCACATTCACAGAATTCTGACCAAGGCGTTCAGCATTTTTCTTCAGAATGGCTTCTGTAGTGGAAGACACTTTCTGCTGGATCTCAATATTCTGCTGCTGTCTGAACATCGCCACCGCCAGCGAAAGCTGGTTTTTCCAAACCGGAAGTGTAGTGGTAAGGATGGTCTGCGCCTTTTCAGCAATAGAAACGTTATTATTCTGTACGAGTCTGATCTGCGGAAGCGACTGCATCATGATGATACGCACCACTTTAAGATCGGCCATTCTTCTGTCCAGTCTCGCAATGAAATCTCTTTTATCTGCAATCTGATAATCCTGGTAGTTCTGCGGAGCGGCTTCCATTACGGCCAGTTCTCCGGCAGCTTTTTCCATTCTTACATTTCCTGCAATCACCAGTTCTTCAATAGCCTTGATGGAATTTACATTGCTTTCAAAGATGGTCTGAAGAACTGCATTATCTTTGGTAGAGGTAATGATTCCTGCGTTCACTTTATGGGCAATCTGTTCAATATTGTTGATGATCTTATCATATTTGGCGAAAAGGTTTTCCACCTGGGTCATCACCTTTTTCATGAACGGGATTTTGCTCAGGAAGCTTTTCACTTTATTCTGCTGAAGCTCATCAACATCCACATAGTTCAATTCTACCAACAGGTCGTTAATCAATACACCTACTTCTCCTGAGTTTGATCTTCTTACATTTCCCAAAAAGCTGTCACTCTGGTTGGATAAAGTTTTCTGAAGCTCCGCCCCATAATTCACGATGGAACCGGGATTGGTCTCATCAATAGAATTGGCCAGAAGCTCATATTTCTGTCTCTCTTCTGTCTGTAAGTGAGCCAGATTTACATTCCCCTCTTTATCTACAAGAACCGGCGGTGCTGCATTCTGTACAGGCTGGCTCGGTGGAGCCATCGGCGTTGGTTCAAATGTTTTAAGAGGCTCAATTGATCCCATTGGATCTATAGGCTGATTTTCCTGATTGTCCATAATTACTTTTGATAAATTGATACAAATTTGTCAAGGCCGTCCCTTTGTCCTGCCCCAACTGCTTCAAATTTCCATTCTCCGTTTCTGTTGTAGATTCTTCCGAATTCCACAGCCGTTTCAATAGAGAAATCTTCATCCAATTCATATTTCAGGATCTCTTCATTCGTATCCGAATTGAAAATTCTGATAAAAGAATTTCTTACCTGCCCGAAGTTCTGCTTTCTTGCATCTGCATCGTGGATGGTTACTACTACTGTAATTTCCTGAATGGCAGAATCAATTTTGGTAAGATCAATTTTAATCTGCTCATCATCTCCCGAACCTTCTCCTGTAAGGTTATCCCCTGTGTGGATTACAGATTTATCCGGAGACTCTAAATTATTATAGAAAATAAAGTGATTGTCCGAAACCAGTTTTTTGTCCTCACCCAGTAAAAATAAAGAAGCATCCAGGTCAAATGCAGTTCCTGTTGAAGTATTATTGATATCCCATCCTAAACCTACTGTGAATTTAGGTGCGTTAATGTTTTCTCTTTGTCCTTTTTGTAAGTTAATAGCCATAATATAGTTCCGTTTGTGTTAAAGTATTGATGTTATTTTCGTATTCTTTTATTAAATGATAATTATTGCTGATCGCCAGCTCTAGAAGCAGATCCATCTGCTCCTTTTTTACTTTAGACGTAAGATAATCAAAATTACCTGAATCGAGGCCTAAAATATATTTTACAATTCGTGTATTAAATTCAAAATCCGGCTTCACCATTACTTCTGCGATGTGTTTTATATTTTTCACCGCATAGTAATTGAAAAAGTTTTCAATCTTGGGATCAAGATCCAAATTCATCAGTTCCGCATAATAGAGGAACATGAAATCGGCTTCCACATTATACTCATTCAAAATCCTGTTCACCGTAAACTCGTGGCTTCCTGTAATTTTGATATCGTCTATAAAAATACAAAGTTTTCCGCGTAAAAAGTCCTTATCGATGTAATAAGTATCATTAGCGATCAGATTTTTACGGTCCTCGAAATTAAGGTTGCCGTAATCTGTGATATACGTATGGTTCCGGTTGATCTTCGATAAAATACTGGATTTCTTTCCTTTCTGGAAAAGATACATATCCAGATGTTTTTTAAAGAAGAAACATAAAAAATTAGAGGCTGTAGGTATAGCCATATAAGGACTTGGAAGGACCACAATTTCTTTTTCTGTGTTGAAAAGCTCTGCATGTCCTGCTATAAATCCGTCGAATAGTTCTTTAGCAAATTTTTCAGCATACGACTTGGCGCCATACTTGAAATAGCTGTATTCCGCAGGCGAGAAAGTGAATTCATCCGCCGAATGAATGTGGTGTAAGCTGTATCTTTTGTTCATATGTATTTAGTGTTTTAGAAGGTGGGCACTGAAACCGAAATCCATGGCTCCCTTATAATCTGCCAGCGCGTTGTCTCCTATATGCAGGACGCGGTGCATGGGAAGCTCCTGATCTTTGAGGTTATTTTTTACTTCCTGGAAAATAAGGGGATTCGGTTTGGAAATATTAATTTCATCGGAATAAATATGGAAATCTATATACTGATCCAGTTCTTCCTGAATCAGAAATTTACGCATGGTTTTTCCTTTGATAAATCCTGTATTGCTGAGGATATTGACTGTCTTTCCCTGATTTTTAATCTGATCGAAAAATTCCTTTATGTTTTCGAAAATAATAACAGGTTTGTATTCCAGAAACAGTTCTTCACTTTTTAAATAAAATTCTTCCAGCGTTTCCTTACCAATCTGTTTTATATCTGCATCCAATGACCCCAGAATCATTAAATAGATCTCAAAGGTATCAATATTCCCTCCTGTCACTTCATTGATTGTATTGCAAAGATCATCGTAATACTTTACGGTTTTCGCAACCTCATCAATAGGCTTATCCACATTAAAAAATGAGGAGAACAGCTCAACTCTTTTTATTTTAAATTCAGGATGAGATTTGATTAGGGTGAGCCACAAGTCAAAAGAAAAATGACAGTGGTTGTGAATGTCGATCTCCGTTTTCAATAGTTTTAAGTTAAAAGTTTTATTTAGCTCTTGAAAAAGATTTAAAATTATTTAATCATCAACAAGTGTTTAAATTAGGTATTCTTCCCAAAGATAAAATTTTTCTTATAAATGCATTACGTACTTCCCTGTTTTAAGAAATTTTTATGAATTTTTACTGAATTTTCTATTGTTTAAAGCCTGGCTTAATGATTTGTTTAAATTCAGTTAACTAAATATCTTTTATGGTTATACTTTTTTACTGATTTATTTTTCGAAACATTAAGAATATGAAAGAAGCTATCCTTAATTAAATATTTTTTATCCAGCACGGTCTGCTTAATATTCTTAATTGCTTAATGAGATCTTAACGGTGAAAATATTTTCAATTGTGAAAGAGTAATTGTGAGTTTTTTGTTCATGCAGATTTTATAGATCATGCAGATTTCTTTTAGTGGCCTATTCCCTATTCCCTATTCCCTATTTCCTCCCACCTACTTTCCAAACTGCAAAAAAGATTTTCATTTTATTTTTTTACCTTTGCGGTCTATGAAACGATTCGCAGTTACATCTTCGCAAATCACACCGCCTTAAGTGGCAGGAATACTTATTTTTCAGTATCCGGAATTTCTTTCCGGACCTCCTTCTTTATATATCATTTAATTTTAATCATCACACCTTATATAATTCATTGATATGAAAAGGTGTTTTATAATACTCTCAAAAGTTTATGGAAAACATATTATCCGGTTTTCAATTGCGTAATGTAAATCTCAAAAATGAAATCCTGGCCGGCCTGACGGTTGCCATGACCATGATCCCGGAATCGTTATCATTTGCTATTCTTGCCGGGCTGTCTCCACTTACCGGTTTATATGCCGCATTTTTAATGGGAATTGTCACTGCTGTTTTCGGCGGAAGGCCGGGAATGGTTTCCGGTGGTGCGGGAGCAACGGTTGTTGTTCTGATTGCACTGGCTTCATCCCATGGGGTTCAGTATCTTTTCGGAGCGGTGATACTGGCGGGAATTATTCAGATATTGGTAGGAACTTTTAAGCTTGGAAAATTTGTCCGGCTTATTCCCCAGCCCGTTATGTATGGTTTCCTGAATGGTCTTGCCGTTATTATTTTCATGGCCCAGGTTGCCCAGTTTAAAACTGTAAAAGACGGGATCAGCACATGGATGAACGGTTCGGCTCTGATGATCATGGCGGGTTTAACGGCTCTTACGATCATAATTGTCTTAAGTTTCCGTAAAATAACCAAAGCAGTTCCTTCTTCCTTGGTGGCCATCATTATTGTTTCTGCCCTGGTTTATTTTTTTAATATTGACACAAAAAAAGTCTTAGATATTGCTTCAGTAAGCGGTTCTCTGCCTTCTTTCCATCTCCCTGAAATTCCTTTCAGCATAGAAACCTTAAAAATTATTTTCCCGTATTCCCTGGTGATGGCCGGCGTGGGGCTGATAGAATCATTATTGACCCTGAATATGGTAGATGAAATTACCGGAACAAAAGGAAAATCCAATCAGGAAGCAGTAGCGCAGGGTGTTGCGAATATCACCAACGGATTTTTTGGCGGAATGGGCGGTTGTGCTATGGTAGCGCAGACTCTTGTCAACATCGGTGCTGGCGCAAAAACCAGAATTTCCGCTGTTATAGGTGCCCTGACCATCCTTCTCATCATCCTTGCCGGAGGTTCTGTTATTGAACAGATTCCTATGGCTGCTCTGGTGGGGGTCATGATGATGGTTGCCATTACTACTTTTGAGTGGGCATCATTTCGTATTATTACCAAAATGCCCAAATCCGATATATTTGTAGGCGTGCTTGTTGCCATTATTACAGTAGTACTTCACAATCTTGCTTTGGCGGTTTTAATCGGGGTTGTTATTTCAGCGCTGGTATTTTCCTGGGATAGTGCGAAGAGGATCAGGGCCAGAAAATCTACTGATGAGATGGGCAATAAAGTATATGAAATTTACGGGCCTCTTTTCTTCGGCAGTACCACAGCATTTGCAGATAAATTTGATATTGCCAATGATCCGCAGCATATAATTATAGATTTTAAGGAATCCCGCATCGTAGATATGTCAGCCATTGAAGCGTTAAAAAAAATCATTGAAAAATATAAGACGCAGGAAAAGCAGGTGGTGCTCAAACATCTGAGCCCGGACTGCATCAAACTTCTGGACAATGCCAGTGGTTTTATAGAAGTAAATATCGAGGAAGATCCCACGTACCGGGTGATGCCCAAATAATTTAAGAAGGATCGCTTTATCGGGCAGTCTCTTTTTTTTAAATCCGTTTTCCGGAACCTCACCATTATATTTTTAATTAAAATTATATTAACTTAAAATAATTCACATATAAGAGGGTTTAATATGTTAATTTTAATTAAATTTTATTTTTATAGCGTTTTTTTATTCATTTTTAAGAATTAGCTTCTATTTTTTATTTAAATTTGAAGCGAACAAACGGATTATTTGAACATTTTTAAAGATTCACATAAAAATGATTTGTTTACACTAAGGACAATAGTTTAAAATATTACGAATAAAGCTGCATGAAAATGGTATCTATTACATAAGAATTCCGCGGATGGAAATGGGAAGTATAAAAAATTCTTAAGACAAAATAACCTGAAAACCAAATTATCGGCAGATCCTGAGACAGCCTGCCGGCCATGCGAATACCCGTTACAGCACTGAGCCTCATCTTCCCTTTTTGCTGCTGCTGAGATTTTTTTCTCAGCATGATTTTTATTTTTGGACAATTTATTCATTCACAGCATGAATGTGATATATGATCTATTTTCTTTAGTCTATAAATTAATAAAAATAGTACTCTATACATGTTATATAAGGAAATTCATATAGGAAGTTTTATCAAGCAGATGGTAGATGAAAATGAGATATCCATGGAGAGGATCTGCAATTTTCTCAATAAAGATGAAGCATTTATTGAAAATGTATATCAAAGTAAATCCATAGATGCTGAGCTTCTGCTGAGATGGAGCAAATTACTGGAATATGATTTTTTCAGGCTTTACAGCTCTCATCTTATCCTGTATGCACCGCCATCTGCTGCCACCAAAAACCAGAAGAAATCTGATAAGATTCCGTATTTCAGAAAAAATATTTACACCCAGGAAATCAAAGATTTTATTATGAAAAGGATCTTATCCGGAGAGATGACCTACGCCGAAGTGATCAGGGAATACTCTATTCCCAAAAGTACACTTCACCGCTGGCTTCAGAAAAACAATGACAATACTAACGGATAACCCCAACCATTATGCGCCCGAATTACAAAAAGATCTACTATGACATGCTGAGGCTGGAGCATCCGGAAAAGCTGAAGGACCCCAAAATAAAAGAACTTCTTGGAAAGCTGAACACCACTGAGGATATTCTGAATTTTAACGAAAAAATATTTGAACAATCGAAGGAAAGCCAGCTTAACAATCAGAAGCTGAAAACCTATGACAAGAAAACAATGTTCAAGCTTTTGCAGTATCAGAGTAAGCATGGCTTTTCGACAAGCTATATGTCCAGGAAATACAAGATCAGCAGAACAACGATCATGAACTGGAAAAAAACTTTCGAAGAAGAAATAAAAGAAATAATCAATGCCGATGAATAATTCACCGGCATTTTTTAAAAGGTAATGGGACAAGGAAAAAGGGGCTGTCGTTCAGCCGGAGTCGAACCGGATAACCTTGCCGGAGTGACCGGCTTCGCTATTCCTCCCCAGATTTGGTACGATGTATTTTTCCTTTACGACACTTTTATTTTCATATAGTAAAACAAGGCAATAATCGAAAGTGTGTAAGCGTGCTCTAACCAACTGAGCTACTCTTCCTATGTCAGACTGTGTTTTTGTGGAAGAGACGGGACTCGAACCCGTGACCCCGTCGTAATGAGCGAAGTAACACTATTCTACGGCACTTGTTTATTTTTTACAGATAAGGAAACAGGCGAAAAAGAGTCTGCTCTTTCTGAGAGCGTCGTTCTTACCCCTTAAGGGCAGTGAACCGGCAATTCTACATCTGCTTGAGACTTACGTTTCCACTGGAAAACTTTTGCCCGGCCGGGTTTCAATCCGGCTTCGCTGGTTCAGTCGCCCGAATTACGCTACCTTAGGACCGTTAATACGAAGGAACCCTTCTCTACGACACTTATCTGATTATGTTTTTAAATTAAAAGAGGCGAAAGGCGGGAAAACTGCTGTATAAACCATAGGGCTTATTCTGGAGTCGAACCAATTGTAACCGAAGTAAGCTTTCCCTTACGGCACTCTTTATTGAAAGTGAAGGTAGCGAGGTAAAGATCTTTTTTTCTGCGTTTTGCTCTGCCTGCTGAGCTACAATCCCGTTTACAACAGGGAAGGCAGGGATCGAACCTGCGACCTGAACGTTTAACCATCGAAGTATGATCTTAAAACGACACTTCACTTTTTATTTTTTCTATTTTTAAATCAAGGTAATAATGAAAGGATCTTCCGTGCATTTGCTCTACCTTCTGAGCTACCTCTCCTTTACGAGGGAAAGGCAGGAATCGAACCTGCGACCTAATGTTTCTAAATCCCGAAGTATGATCCTGAAACGACACTTGATTATTTTTTAAGCAGGGCATTCAGCCAAACAGAAACTTATGACAGAGCGATACCGTTACGCCATCTGTTTCCAGAGCAGGATTCGAACCTGCATTGTTGCCCCCAACGAAGCACTTCTGCTTTACGGCACCTGCCTTATATTTTATATTGGGTTTTTCTATATTTCTTCCAGTTTCGCTGGTAATTTTTGTGATGAGAATTCACCGTTTCAAAACCATGCGGAAAGCAATATGAACACCCCATTTCATTTCCGTATAACAGTCTTGAGATCTGTGTTCCGGAAATTTTCTCTGGAAAATCAATACACCCGTAGGCGTTGATTCCAAAAGATTTTTTAAATTTTTTAAATTTTTTCATGTATTGAGAATTAACCTCAATACAGTGTTCCTTTAAGACATGGTTTATAAATTTTCATGGTTATTTTTTTTAAATTTTATCTAAATAATAAAGTCAAAAGTTCATAAAGCTTAATCAATCCTAAAACAGGTATTAAAATAATGGTTCCCATCACCAAAAGAATAATTAACTTGCTAAGGTAACTTTCTTTATTTTTTGCTTCTGCTAAGCCCTTTTTATACTTTTCTTTATACTGAGGGATATGATTTGTTTTTTTCAGACTATCAGCTTCGAGTTCTTTTAAAACCTTGCATGCATAATCGCTAAGAATATTCTTATTACCTCTGAAAACAATATCTTTTAAAATAGCATTTCCGGAATAACTTAAACAGCTTTTATAAATTTCCACGGCCCTTTCCATTTCTTTATCTTTAGGCTCTGATAGAATCCAGAACTTACCAGCTTCATCAAGAAATCCTGCATCGTAATAGATCTGTCCTAGCTTTTCTCTTAGTGAAAGATCATCCGGCATCTGATTAATTGCGTTTCTAAGCCTGTCGCATGCTTTTTTCTTTCGACCTTCTTCCAGATCTTTATCGATTTTGTAAAAGATATTCTCCATAATTACAATTAAAAACCAAGCAACTGGCCATAAGAGTTTTGAGTGTATTCAAATTAAAAGTTTGACGATGAAACTCTTCATGTACGGCATTGGTTTGTATTACCGGGCGATATGGCAGAAAGACTTAGTTTCAATTGGAAGTCGAAGAAGTTCTTTCCTTACGGCACCGGATGAATAACAATGCAAAGTTATTTGTACAGTGCGCATTCTTTTTACGCAGCTGATTTTTATTTTTATTTTTATTTTTATTTAAAAGCAATCATCATTCATCACTCATCAATTATCAATTATCAATTATGATTAAAAAGCAGTGCCTTTTACAGCACTACTTTTTTAATCATCTGAACGGCAGATTTTTTGTTTTCCAAAGCATTCAATACATCAAAAACTTTGTCTGACCAGCCTGCAATAAGATATACATCATTTTGTCTGATATCTAAAGGCTGCCTTCCATAACCCGCCAGATCGAAAATATATAATTTAGCCTCCCGAGCGATACTTTTATAGCGCTTCCAGGAATCTTCAATCGTATTTCTGGTTCCGTTGCTGTTCCACAGCTGAGTATCGGTAAAGATCATGATTTTATCCGTTTTCTCTCTTTTACTGATCAGATCTTCAATGACCAGATAGCCGTTGGTGGAATATCCTACTTCACCTTCACGCTTGTAAAACTCGTTAACGTTTCTCAAAATTCCGTTTTTAGGCATAGGAACCCTCTTCCAGCTATCACCGAACATACCCGTAATCACATTTTTACATTGTGACTGAAGGATCATCGACATCAACAAACCGATATCATACAGCAAAATCTTGCTTTTTGGAGAAACCGCCTTCTGCATCGAACCTGAAACGTCTGCCGCAATAACTACTGAGGTCTCAAAGCCAAAACCTTTGATGTTTTTTGCACTCACAGTTACTGCGTCTTCCAGCGCTTCCAAAACTGAGGACAAATAAGGAGAGTTCATTGCAGCCAATTCCCTGTATGCTGCTAAAAACCTGAACGGAAGCTGCTTTGAGTTCAGTACTGCTTTTTCACTGGACAAATAGCTGCATACTTTATAGATAGCATCTGAAGAGACACCTGCTTCCAGAATATTTCTGAGGTTTCTCAAAGTCGCCATATATCCCAGCTTATTACTCAGGATCAATTCTTCCCATTTGTTTTTAAAAGCCAGTTTTTTTTCCGCATCAGTTGCAAATTTTGTCTGCCCTAAAACTGAAAGCTCTACTTCCCAGGTGTAAGGAGTTTCCAGTGCATCTCCCACAATTTTGTTGAAAACTGCCTGCTGGTTTTCATCCTTTGCTTTCGGGTGAACCAGGAATAAAGCATCCTTTAGCGTAACTTCAGCTTTCCTGTTGTATTTCGCAAACTGGTATTCATCAAATTTATTGAAAGACTTTGCAAGACCTTTCTGGATCTGCTTGGAAAGTTTGTTCAGCTTTTTGGTTTCAGTTCTTTGGTTAGCACTTTGGTAGTAGGCCAAAAGCTCGGTAATTTCATCCGCTCTCTGAACAACACCATCAACCGTTCTGCTCACCAGATCAGTACCCGAAGCCTGCTTGGCCAGCTCGGCAGTCAACACCAAAGGAATTGAACGGAGGTACATATCTTTTCTGGCATAAACCGCCAGTTTAGCTACAAATTCAGGGTCATTCTTTTTGATCAGAGACTGAATTCTCTGTAATCTGTCATTTCCTTTTTCATAGGAAGTATCAGACAATCCTGTTGTAACAACAGCACTGTATAATTCTTCAGCAGGCGACATGGTAAATGCTTTTGCCCCTTCGTAGTTCATTACGGTATTTTTCTCTTTCTTTAAAAAATTAAATTTCATGAGTTACTGTTTTTTGTTAAACGTGGTAGAGGATTATCATACCTCCTGATTTCTGATGCAAAGTAAAAACAGTATTGCGCAATGTTTCTGCGTAGAAAATATTTGTTTAAAAAAATAATTTTTTATTGAAAAAGAAGGCTACTATTTCCAATAGGTTTTGGTTAAAGCCGATGAATGGATTATCTTTTGTAAGGTGGGCTAAAGCCCACCCCTATTGAATTTTAGATGCTTGATTTAATCATTTAATCATTTAATCATTTAATCATTTAATCTTTTAATCTTTTAATCTTTTAATAATCCAATAAACTCTCCCTATCATTCATTTTCACTAAAGAAATCAAAGATCTTCTCTTTTTAAACAGGCATGGTATAGCTTTGTGTACATTAAAACTGAGGTTATGATCAAGGGATTATATGAAACCCATATTCAGGTGAGCGATCTGGAAAATTCTGTAAAGTTTTATACTGAAATATTAGGTTTGAAACTGGCTCACAGGGATGAGACCCGCCCTATCGTATTTTTATGGATCGGGGATGAAAAAGAATTTATGCTTGGATTGTGGGAACAGAAAGAAAACCTGCAGCCAAGGCATTTTGCGTTTTCAAGCAGTACAGAAGATATTTTAAATTATTCCGTTGATTTTCTCAAAAATAAAGACCTGAAGCCTTACAATTTCCTGAAAGACGGTATGGACCAGCCTATGGTTTTTGCCTGGATGCCTGCACTGGCCATTTATTTCAACGATCCGGACGGTAACCAGCTTGAATTTATTTCTATTCTCGAAGGTGAAGGCAGGCCGGAACTGGGCGTGATTACGTATGAAGAATGGATAGAGCAGCAATAATAAAAAGGACAGCCTGGTATTACAAGCTGTCCTTTTGACTCAGGTAAGAATTAATTTCTTTACGGCGAGAACATGTTTGCATGGTCCCCTTTCACCCTGGTATTTACTGAACCATTCGCAGGTGCAACGTTCCTTATCAGGACTTATGATCACCGTATGATGTACACCGGTACCCTCTACTCTGGCTTCTGTTCTGGCTTCTGTTTTATTTAAAATTTCAACTTTTCCTTCTTCAATAAGCTTTTCGGCATTCTTCATCCGTGGATTTAAACCGATAATCCGTTCAAGTTTAAAAGGCAGTCTCCGGTAGAAAAATCCGTTTTCATCAAGATCATACCCCAAAAGCCCCATAGCAGCGAGCCTCCCGGTAAGGTTATCCGTTTTCTGAAGACTGATATTTTCATCCAAAGCAAACGCTGACGGATTAAAGAACTGATTGGCATACGCATATTTATCCAGCGCGTCAATCCATTCATCAGAAATATCATCAATCAGGCTGTCCAGGACCGCTCCTTCTCCGGAAAACCCTCTCCAGGAATCTCTTGACAATGAAAAAATGAACCTTATGTTTCCCATATACAGCTGCCACGTGGTAGACTGCATATCTGAATGCGGAAAAACATTCATCTGGTCAATATACGGAAGAAGGGGCTCAAGCAGCCGAAGCCGGTGAAGGCCTCCGATGCAAACTGCATCCGCTGATTTTACGGGTGAAAACATAGGCTTATTCCCCCTGATTATCAAATAATAATCAGATTTTACAGCTCCTTTCGGAATTCCCCTGAAAAGCTGCTGGGTCTGGATTTTATTGAAAGAATGAAGCTTTTCTGATTGTGAGAGATAAATCTGAACGGTACTCAACCCTTTAATCCATTTTACAGGCAATGGAACCTTACGTTCCACCACTTTTTTTTCATCTTTATAAAGCCCGACTTCTTTTTCGCCCACAGAAAGCATGATCCTTTCATTGGGACGGATACTTCCCAGTGCCGTGATCATAGGTTGGTTAAAATCCACATTGGTGGTTCCGTTTTCCATAAACTCGCCATGCAGGCCTTCGGGTATTACATCTACCCTTGCATACACACCTGCACAATGTGAGAATCCTTCAAACCTCAGCCTGCTGTTTCCAGCCGTTACGATGGGATCTTTCAGCAATGCCATCTGAAACGGTGACAGGTTAAAGCTTGATTTCACAATATTGGAAAGCGTAATCAGGCATCTGGCCAGTATAAAAGGCTGACAAACGTCTCCCCAGAAAAAGCAGGGAGCATCTGTATTCTTCTGAATTTCGCTGTACCTGGACAGAAACAGTTCTTCAGATGCCTCATTTTTTATCAAAGCCGATGGTCTCTGATAATTGTAAATAAGCGTATCTTCCATATTCTATTTTTTTAGAAGAAGATTGCAGATTTTTTTCAGACTGGAGTTTTCTTTCCAGGTATTCAGTTTTTCTTTTAAGTTTTTATCGGCCTCAGATTGATTTAAGGCTAAAACCTCGTGGTAAATATCCAATATTTTTTTCAGATTGGTCACCGGGGTTTCCATCTGTAGAAGAATATGGGCCAGCAGCTGTTCGAGGGCCAGGTTATGGTCTTTGCTGACATTAAGCATCTGGTGCTGTACAATATCCGTAAAGCGTTTTATAGGCGCCCATTCAAGTTTTTCATGAAGACCTATTACTCTGCCGAGCTCAGCATTATCCATTACTTTATGAGATACATGTTCCAGCCAGATTTCAGCGGCAGTTCCCCGGATCACTTTGTCTCCATCTAGAAAGACCGTTCCCAAAAACAGTAATCCCATTGCATCCAGAGGTTTTTTCATCTGGTGCAATGCCTGCGCGGTACTCAGAACCAGGTTTCTTTCATAAACCTCAGCAAGCCCTGAATAGAACAGACAGTATTTGACGATCTTTGCAAAAACATTCCCAAGGGTATTGGGAAAGCTCCACATAAAGGAAGGAATCTCAGCAAAGTGTTTTTGTTCTGCAATAAAGTATTCAAGGAAAAGGGGATGCTGCCTTTTTTTCAGATGATATTTCGGAACACTGATATTGAGTTCAACGGGATAGTAGGAATTTTTTTTGCTGTCGATGGTTTTCCAGTCATAAATTCCGGAAAGAAATTCTTCAGGAATATCATCATAGCCAAAGTCCTTAAATTCTTCAAAAACTTTCCCCGGCGAGCATGTAATTCCGGCCGTCATCCACCACGAAGGATGTTCAAATTTCCCTTTCGGGGCGGGATTTTTATTAAAAAAGAAAAGAAGCAGGTCTTTGTATTCACCTTTTAATTTTTCCTCAACCTGCTGCAAAGCGTCTGATGTTTTTTCCAGTGAACAACGCTGAAGGGCAAGCTGCATATCAAGATCTTTGGGTTCCGTATCAGTATTCTGGTAAATTTCCAGCCTTTCTACCAATGCTTCCGGGCTTACCCAGCACGGTTCATGGGTTACGGTAGAGAGAAGCGGCGTCTGATCTCCCAAAGTGATTTTTTCAAAAACAAGTACCGCAATACGTTTAAAGGGTTCCATAGCCAAACCTCCTGCATAAATATCTTTAAGAGGCCCCAGCTTCTTATGGTAACTGGAATACACTTCTCTGGTGGCTTCATCTTCGCAGGTTCTTTTGTAGATTTTCTCCAGATTCTTAAGCTGAACCGGAAATTTATCCAACAACAAAAGTCCGTAATTGATGATCAGATTACACAGAAGCACATTAAAATGATGAACTTCCCATTTCGCAACGGTTTTACATGCTTTTTGAAATACGGGTTCGAAAAGTTTTACAGATCCTTCATCTGCCTCATTTGCAAAACGGATCAATCCATCCAGTGCCAGATCATAGTACCAGGTCCCGGGATTTTCTATGGCCTGCGGAAGGAAAAACATCAGGTCTTCAAAGCTTTCAGGCTTCTGAATACGGCTTTCCTCACTGATCAGTTCCAGCTTTTCCGGCTCTACAGCGTCCAATTCCAACGGTCTGTTCTCAATATACTGAACCAGTCCGGGTCTTACATTTGCCAATATATTGTCGGCATAATGGGACAAAGCTTCCTTGATTTCTTCAGAAACGGGAACATATTTCAAAATAACTTTTGCCGCTTTGGTCTGAATACTTTCATCTTTGCTTACAAATGCAGCGCTTAATGCCAATCCGAGATTATCAGTGTCTTTTTTTCTTTTCTGGAAAATTCTTTCTGTAACGGTAAGACTGGCTGCCACTACGGTTTTCACTTCGGAGCTTAATAAATTCGGAAGAAAGTGAGAGAACTCACCCGTTCTGAATTCCGGATCTGCAACTATTTTTTTCAGATGGGCCAGCATGGTATTTACTGCTTTTGACTGAACAGAGGCCAGTCCTGCCATCAGCTCATCCTGAAGCAAAATCAGCTCGTCATCAGAAGGCTTCAATGCATTGAATGCATCCATAAACCATCCGGTTACATTTTTATTAAAATTTCTGTTAGCTGCGAGCAGACATTCCTTTAGAAATCTTTTTCTTTCAATTTTATTTTCAGCAATCAGTTTCTGAACCACCGGAAACCATTCTCTTTGAAACGGAAGGGATTTCGACGGAAATTCACACATGTACCAAAAATGGGTTTCAAGGGTCTCCGGATTTTTTTCCAGTTCATGGGGCTGAAGGCTTAAGTGATAGCCAAGCAACTCAGGTCTGGGCTGTACGTAGCCTTTTTCGGCCCATCCAAGAATATCCTGATAGTTAAATGCAGTAAATTCGGCTTCAACAGAATCATTAATAAAATCTGAAAACCAGGGTGGACATCCCCATTCCAGTATTTTAGAGGTCTGCTCTTTGTCTCTGAAAAAGCTCCAGTAATCTTTCCCGTAATGCTTCTGATCCATACAGACAAATGATGCGATATCAATAATAGAATGCTGATCAGCAGAGCCGGCAGTATGATAGGAGTTTTTCGTCATTATGATCTTACTGATCTCCCTGTCCAGTTTTTTTATTGTAGGTATCAGGGCTTTCCTTTCTTCATGGCTGAGCTGTTTCAGAAAGGGGATGATTTCATGTGCTTTTTCCTCATTAAGGATCTCATAAAGTCTTTCTTTCATTTGTTTTAATTTGATAATAATTTTTTTCAGGTTATTTTCGTTTTTTGTCATGCTTTTAGTCTCCCTGCAACAGCCTGATCAGTTTGTGACTGATTAAGATGTGACAGTTCATTATATATCTCAAAAAGTTGTTTAAGGATTTTAACAGTTTGCTAAGAAAACTGAGAGGCAATATGTAAAAGCCCGGAGCCAGTTTTCCGTATTGCTCATGGGTCTGACCGGAAACCGAAAGGGTAAGCTCAGAGCCGTGATTATGCCTCCAGTCATTATTTAAAAATTTCTTGACAATGACGGAAGTTTTTTGTATTTCTTTTGGGGTCAGCTTTCTAAAAAAAAGAATTATTTCTTTGATTTTATCATTTAAATAAATCCTCTTCAATTCATCTTCACTAAGCATAATTCCACTGTTGAACGACTAAAATAGCAAAAAAATAAATGTCGAAATTGAATTATCCCTTTAAAGTGAGTTTTTTAACAAAAAATTATGCTTTCTGAAGCAGTTCAGCCCGGATTTCTGAATAAAAGTTAAAAGAAATTTTTGCTGTCACAGAAAAAAGCGTTGGTATCTATTTTTTATTTTTTGGTGTATTGCAAAGACGCAAAAGATTTATTTTCATACTGCTTTAAGGCGCAAAAAAATTCAAAGATCTGCTGCTATTTTTAATGAAAGTTAAGATTATTTTTTCTGCTATATCAATAAAAAACTCCCTTTCTGAGAAGGGAGTCATTGGTAGACTGTTATATTTTTATACTAGTACTGTCTTAAGCACCAGTGCAGGATTTTTGCAATATTCTTTGCATCATCCACGCCTCTGTGGTGGGTACCTTCCAGTTTAAGGTTAAGCTCACCTAAAGCCCTGCTCATGCCCACACTTTTTCTCACTGTGGGATGCAGCTGGCCAAATAAGGTCTTTACATTGATATGGTCATCGCTTAACGGATAATCCAGATTGAATCTTCTGGCCTGATTCTGCAGCATATTCAGGTCATAGTTTCCGTAGCTTGCCCACGTAAGATCTTCAGAGTCGTATTCTGCCCTAAGGATATCCAGTGCATCTTCCAGCATAATGCCTTCGCTATCCAGCATTTCCTGGGTGATGGAGGTGAGCTCCGTACAGAACGGGCTTACCTTTGAGTACAAGGATTTTATTAAAATCCCTTCATTCTTTGAGACCATACCTGTTGCGGCATTCATGATGCATACTCCTATTTCGATGATCTCGCTTTCCTGGCCTCTTGGCGGCCTGTCATTCCAACAGGTAGCTTCAAGATCTATGATTAATATATTTTCTGTTGTTTTCATTTGTTTATCAATTTAATGTTCGGGAAGATGGAAGATAGTAGTAGATTTTATTTATTTTCCGTTTAAACTTCCCTGTTACTGATTACTCCAAAATTTTCCGTAAAATTCTGGCGGCATTGTAAGCATCGTCTGCTCCGCTGTGATGGTTTCCTTCAAAATCCATCTTGAGATGGTTCAGGGCTCTTTTCAGCCCTATTAATTTATGCAGTCTGAAATGGTCTCTGAACTCTTCCATCACATTGAGATAATTTCCTCCGAAGGGGATCTCTATTCCAAGCCAGTCGCACTGCTCGAAAACCTGTTCCCTGTCGAAGTTCCCATAACCGGCCCAGGTAAGCCGTTCTGCATGATATTCTTCCCTGATTTTTTCACAGGCTTCCTCAAAATAGATTCCTTTTTCTTCAATCAGTTCAGGAGTAATTCCGGTCAGTTTTGTGCAGAAGTCATTAATTTCTGATCTTTCCGGTATTACATAGATGCTTTGTTTTTGGGAAATAGCTTTAGATTTTAAATCCAGCTTACAAATTCCTATTTCTATAATATCGACTTTTTGTCCGGCCGGAATTCTGTCATTTTCCCAGCATGTGGCCTCCAAATCGATGATTAATATTTCATTGGTTGTTTTCATTTAATTATTTTTATTCTACATTTTTTTCATTCATCTGCATATCGTTTTATGGGTTTGGAGGAGACGTGGGAAGGATTACCCTTAAAGAAGAATTGCTGTAACTGCTAAAGTTATGCAAAGGTAAAATCATCAGTACGCATTCTATTTACGCAGAAAAAATAATTATATAAAATTCCCGAAAAAACATTTTTAGTTTCTTACTGCAAACGGCGGCGTCCACTTCTTGCGTTTCATTATTTCTTTAACTTCTTCGTAGGAGATCGGGTAAAAATTATGGCAGTCTACTCCTACATCGAAGCTTAAAGCCATTTCATCATCCGGTAATGTTCCGTGTGAGTGCCCGTAGAGCTGCCAGACCCCTCGGTATGAGCCGTTCCAGCTTCGCATGGCGTAGTGCAGAAGAATGATTTTCTGTTTACCATTGGTGTTTTCCGGTTCATCGATTTTCAGTTCATGATAATCTCGTATGGAGTCAAATCTTTTGGGATATGTGAGGGCAGCGCCTTCATGGTTCCCTTTGATCAGATGGATTTTACCGTTCAGCCTGTCCAGAATTTCTTTGGTGAAATCCGGTTTTCCTAAACTGATATCGCCAAGATGATAGACCGTATCATTGATCCCGACCTTTTCATTCCATCTCCTGATCAGCTCTTCATTCATATGATCCAGAGATTCGAACGGACGTTCTGAAAATTTTATAATATTGGCATGACCGAAATGATGGTCTGCCGTAAAAAATATATTTGGTTTCATTTTTTAATAATTTGTTTGTTAATTTTTTTCGTTCAATTTTTTGACCACTGATTCCACAGATTTTCACAGATGAGTGTGCCTATTTGTGGAAAATATTTGTGCTGTTCATGTTTAAGGTAATTTTGTCTTAAAAGATTTTTTGTTTTCTGCACAATTATATCCTTAGTTTTTAAACATAAAAAAGTTCCGGTAAAATATACCGAAACTTAGACTTTAAGAGTCATGAACTCTTCTTTTATACAATGAATAACCAAAGTATTCAATTTTTTATTGATCCTTTTCTGTTCTTCTTTTTCTATTGAAGTGAAAGCTGCAGGGAAATCCTTTCCAAAATCTTCCAGAATATCATGTGCAAAAAGGCCAATCACCTTACCCATCATACCGGGATGAAATTCGCCAATCTTGCTTACTACATTATTCAGCCTGTTTGCGGTAACGTATTTTTGGATTTCTTCCCAAATATTTCCGGCAGTGTCACTGAAACGGACCTGTTCCTTCACGGGTCTGTATTTTTTAACCATTTTGGATTTTTCGGTCCATTTTTCATTCTTATTTTTCAGAATGACCCTTGAACCGTTTCCAAAATATCTGGTTTTCAAAGTTTTGACAATGGTTCCTTCGCAGATATTATCCTCAATTTCAGGCAGACCAAGCCAACCCGGAATTTTGGTATCAAAAACATTCGGGAACTTCAAAGCTTCTTCCAGTGAGCCCTGGAACACTATTTTAGCATAGAAAAAACCGGTTTCCTCAAAAATCTGATTCACCAAATCCGTATCCAGATAAGTGGTTCCGTTCAGCTTAATATCGAAAGCGTAAAATTCATTATGAGGGGCATATTCAATCCCTTTTTGCACTTTGACCGCATTTTTTACGGGCTCTACTTCCTTATGCTTGTATCCTCCGCCGAATAATTCGCCGTAAATCACAACAGTTTCCGTTTGAGGATGCATGTTTTTAACTGTTTGGAACAGATCCATCACATTTTTCCTGTAGCGTTCCAATACCTGATGGGCATTGAAAAACTTTTCATCTTTTTCAATAAAAGCGGTTCTTTTTCCGATCTTAATTTCCTTTCCGTCGGTAAAGAAAGAGAAATTTGCCCCGTGAACCTTTTCCTGCACTACGAAAACCTCATCCCCAAAACCCTGAAGCCTGATCTGATCTATCATGCGGGTCTGGTAAGCGTTTTCTATAGTGTTGTATGTTTTGAAAATCATTTCTTTTTAATTTTTAATAGTTTTTAAAGTTGTTCAAAAGGCTTTCAATGTTTTGTTTTCCAACCGGATTCATAAAGTGACAGTAGAATTTTGGCAGATCTAAATAATGATCCATGCAATATTCTACGAGCCATTTGGCACAGTCATATCCTTTTTTTTCAACAAATTCTTGAGAATCCTGTTCCAGATAATGTTCATCTGCCAGATCATGGTCAAAAGAAATCATTTCCGGAAGTCCTTTTTCCAGAATCCTGTTGACAAACTGATCGTAATTCCGAACAATATGCCAGTCCTTTCTGAGGAAAACATCCTGTCTGGAATAATGATACGCTTCAACCGGGTATCTTATATCATCCAGAAACAATAATCTTTTTGTTATTTCCATCTTATTTTTTTAATTAGAAAAGTAAATATTCAATGCTTTGATAACACTTTTCACATTTGTATTGGGATAAAACCCGGAACTGTTAATACAGTTTATTTCTACAATTTTCCAGCCTTCATCCGTTAAGCAGATATCCATTACGAAAGCCTTTTCAAGATTAAAAAGTTTGATCATTTCATTGGCAAAAACAAGTCCGTCTTCTGAAACCTTCTCTTCAAAAGGAGCATTATCATTAAATTTATAGTATCCTCCATCGATTATCTGTCCGCCTATAATCCAAAGTCTTGCTTCTTTTATGGTACATTTTGCTTCTGAAACCTGAACCATTGAATCACCCGTAATTCTATTAGATTGATTTTCGATTGATTCAAAAACGAAATCTTTCCATTCTATTTCCGTGAAAACTCTTCCTGTAAAAATTTTAGCTTCGTTGTAAGGCTTAATAAATTTTATTTCATTATTCTTCCAAACAAGGTCTTCTGAAATTTTATGAACAGAAACTTTATAATTAAGGAGATTTTCTCCATAAAATCTGGAATACACTTCATACAAATGATTACCCCCATAAAAAGAACCAGGAAACCACTCTGAATTCTGTTTTGCCAGTCTTGCTATCGTTACAGAACCGTATACAAAAACATCCTTCCGGTCTGTTTTAAAGTCTATTTTCTCTGCTGTTGGTGGAATATTAATTACTTCATAATCAATATTTAATTCCTCCAATACATTAAAAATTCTGTAATTATCCGGATCTAAATAGACATTGGCCTGAATTAAAAAATACATGGTTATCAGTTTTTATTTGTTTTTTCACAGTTTGAAATTTCCAGTACTTTTCTCCATTAATAAGTAAACTGTTTTCATTTTTTTAAATTAAAAGATTACACCATCATATCAGCACAATTAGAGCTTGCAAAGGCATACGGTTTTGCCTTAAACACATACCCCATTCCCAGGATATAGCCCATCGCATCCTTCAATGCGGCATTTGACTTGAAATCCGGGTCGGTATTAATGTCTGCGTGTACCTCCATTTCTACTCCATAAGCATCCAGAATGGCACAGATAGCGTAGGCAATTTCTACGGATCTGTTTACCTCATTCAGCATTCTTTCTTTGATACTGATTTTCTGTATTTCTCTTTCTTTTCTGATAAAGGTAAACGCTCCTTTTCCTTCCCGAACAAATACAATGGCCGTGGCATAGCTGATGGCGTCGCCATACACGTGGGAATCTGAACCCACACATACTTTCAGTCGGTGGCCGTTAGCCTGTTCGCGGATAATGGCTTCTTCTACCAGCTGCGTGATAGGTTTCAGGAAAAAATTTCCTTTCATATTCTGCCATACTTCTTGTTGCGTTTCCATTTTTTCTACATATTTTAGGTTGATTTTTATTTGTCAATGGTGAATGGTCAATTCGTTTTACCTGTCAATATTAAATTCATCTGCGAAGCAAAATTTACTGTTGCCATTGTATTTTGTGAATGGTCAATGGTCAATTCGTTTAACTTGTCAATTTTAAATTCATTTGCGAAGCAAAATTCACTATTCACTATTCACTATTCACTATTCACTATTCACTATTCACTATTCACGTTTTTGCACTCCGAACAGGACTCGAACCTATACCATCAGTTTTGGAGACTGAGATGCTGCCATTACACCATCAGAGTAATTTTTGTTGATTCATCAGGACTCGAACCTGAACAACAAGAGTCAAAGTCTTGTGTGCTGCCAATTACACTATGAATCAATATGATGAGTAATAAGTAATGGGTAATGAGTAATCCAGAGGTCAATTTATTATTTCACAATCGAGCCATATCATTCATTGCTCATTACTTATTATTCATGTTTGGTGGAACAGACAGGAATCGAACCTGTACCTTTAGTTTTTCAGACTAACGTGCAGACCAGCTACACCACTCTTCCCGGTTTATGAGTAATAAGTAATGGGTAATAAGTAATTAATTCACTTAATGACTATTTCACAATGGAGATCCGTTATCCCGACTACTTATTACTTATTACTTATTACTTATTACTTATTACTTATCATTTATATTAATGTGTACGGAAAGAGGGATTCGAACCCCCAAAACCCTGAGCCTAAATCAGGTGTGTCTACCATTTCCACCATTCCCGCGTTTTTTTATGAGTAATGAGTGATTAGTAATCAGTAATTAATTCACTCATTGACTATTTATCATCAGTCAAATTACTTATTGCTCATTACCCATTACTTATCAATCAAGGTCAGAGAAAGCCTGTCTGTATACAACTATGCCTGTTAGTGTCTGTAAGATCTTCTGCGCCTGACAAACTTTTCTCTTTCCTGTTTTTCTGTGAATGATCAGCGGATCAATTGTGTTTCCTCAATCTGAACTTTCATGGTATTCATTATTCATCATTGATTTTTGACCATTCACGTTTGTATTCCATAAGGGAATCGAACCCTTGTCGTCCGGTAGAAAGCCGGATGCACTTACCGCTATGCTAATGGAACATGTAAACCGACCAACCAGGAATCGAACCTGAACAACAAGAGTACTTTTCCTGCATGCTGCCATTACATTATCGGCGGTTTTTGTGGAAGTAGCAGGATTCGAACCTGCTCAGCAGTGAAGCAACAGATTTACAGTCTGCCCCGACTCTCCAACTTCGGCGTACTTCCAGTATAATGAGTAATGAGTAATTAGCAATAAGTAATTTTATAAGCGATAAGTGATAAATGATGATTGATTAATAATACTGATCTTATTTAATCACTTCTAACTTCTAATCTCTAATTTCTCTGTTGTGAAGAAAAACAAAGCCTGTCTTTATTTTTAGTTTGATATAAGAACTTCTACGCTCGACAAACTTTTACTTTTCTCCGGAACTAACTCTCATTTTAGTTATTTGAGATGGTTATGGATTGTTCATAAACATTTTTATTTTTTATCTGAATTCACGAATGCTGCGCATTTCAAAACCCACTCAGTTTTCACAACGGTTTTGCAGACCGCCCCGACTCTTCCACTTCGGCGAACCATCGAATTATAAATGATGATTGATAATTGATCAATGATACTGCTCTCATTTAATCACTTCTAACTTCTAACTTCTCATAAAAAAGAAAAAGGCTGTCGGTATTTTCCGTATTTGGCGTAAAGATCTTCTGCTCTTGACATACCTTTTTTCTCTTCTTTTGAAACAATTAACATTTAGTTTTTGCGATTTTGGAAAGACTCGAACTTTCAACTTCCGGTTTAACAGACCGGTGCTCTGCCATTGAGCTACAAAATCTTTTGATGTGAATAGTAAATGGTCAATTGTCAATCCGTTTTACCGTCAATTTTTAAATTCACTTGCGAAGCAAAATTCACTATTCACTCTTTCATTTTTCATCTTTTTGTAATTTCGGAAGGACTCGAACCTTCAGCCTCCGGTGTATCAGACCGACGCTCTAACCACTTGAGCTACGAAATCTTTTATGTGAATGGTCAATTGTCAATCTGTTTTACTGTCAATCTTAAATTCACCTGTGAAGCAAAATTCACTTTTCATCATTCACTTTTGTCCTCAACAAAACTTGTCTGGAAAATAGGATTCGAACCTATGGCCTCCCGCGTCCAAGGCGGGTAAACAACCACCGTTATCTTTCCAGTTTTTAAGATTCACTTCCAATTCCGTTTCCGGGAGACAGCCGGAGCTGAATTTTTCCGTGAATCCTTGCGGTCTATGCGAGAATCGAACTCGCGGTGCCCAAGAGACAGTCGGGCAGGTTACCATTACCTCAATAGACCTTTTTGTGATCCCGACTGGATTCGAACCTGTAACCCTGGGTTTAGAAAACCCATGCTCTATCCATTGAGCTACGGAACCGTTTTTAGTTTTGTGAATGGTCAATTGTCAATCCGCCTTCTTTGTTAATTTTTAAATTCAACATTGACTATTCACTCTTAATTGTAATCCCAGAAAGATTTGAACTTTCAACCCCCGGTTTAAAAGACCGGTGCTCTAACCAGTTGAGCTATGAGATTGTTTTTTAATGTGAATGGTCAATTGTCAATTTGCTTCGCCTGTCAATTTTACATTCACCATTGACCATTCACATTTCACAAAATTCATCATCCACTTGTATTTTGGGTATCTTCGGGGATCGAACCCTGTTCTCCGGTTCCACAGACCGGCGCTTTACCAAATAAGCTAAAGAAACCATAAAAAAAAGCACCTCTTTTCGGGAGGTGCTGTATATATTTTGACGTGTCAGATCATTGAGACCTACGTATATAAGCACCTTTTATGTATAAATTCCTGATCCAGAATACTGCATGCATATCCTTTCGGCCCCTGTCCGAGTAGTCTTGAATCCATATTAGATATGTTATGTAATTGTTTCATTATATTTTTGTTTAAAAAGTTTTTGAATCCTGAAAACCTGTTGCTTTCAATTTTCGGTTGCAAAGTAAGGATGAAAATTTTTAACCTGCAAATTTATTTTTCATTTAAGTCATTGAAAACCAAATAATTAAACTCAATTTTTAACACAAGAAGTATCTGTCCGCAATATCCTGCAGATCTCTTAAATACCTAAATGACTGTCTCTCATCGGGTTACTTATCACTCTTATTTATCGTATTAAATGTTCATTGTTAATTAAAAAATTTTCAATTTTATGGTTATTTTTTTTCATTCTAAATAATTTATGGCCTAAAACACAAGAAACGCCCCGGGTTATCGAGACGTTTCTGCAGTATTTTGTTTAAATTTTTACGGGTTTATTGTAAATAATTTTCAAAGCAAGCACATTTCGCCTCATTCCATATCATCCATTCATATCCGAATAATCCTTTTATTGAAGGGCTATCGCATAGATTTACATTGATATGTGCTCTTTGTAGTGTCATAATTTTTCTGGCGCAAAGATATGAAAAATTGTTTTTTGGAAATGTTATTTTCATTTTTTACATGGCCGGAAAGGTGGCTTCGAGTTCCTCAGCCACCTTTCCGGCCTTTGAGATTTCAGTCTAAAACAGATGTAATTTTCTGATGTAAAGAATACATTCCGGAAAGAACTATAATCGCAGGTGGCTGAGGAACTCGAAGCCACCTTTCTCTATATATTTTAATCTTTAAATGATTAAATCTTTAAATCTTTGAATTTTATTTCCTCAACATCCTGTTCCGTCCCGTCTTAAACCTCGAAATATCTTTCAAAATCACGCTGTCATCAGGATTGAAATGCTTCAGCTCATTAATGATCTCTGAGCGGGTTCCTACTTTTTCAGCAATAATTTCATACGCGATATTGCGGGTTACGGCCTGCAGTTTGGGATCTTTTTTAAACTCATGCTTCATGGCTTCAAGATAGATGACCTTTTTGTACGATGGTGTTTTCAGATAAAGGTCCTGAATTTCCGTTTCCAGTTTTTTGATATCAAAAACATTGGCAAAATAATTATTCAGGCAGTTGAATGAGTCTTTATCTTCTTCCCAGCCCTGCAGTAATATTTTTTGCGCTTCCTCCGGCTGCTCCATTTTTTTGCTGTAAATCAGGGAAGCTTTTACCATCTGGCTGTTGGCTGAATAATCGTCCGCCACCATCTGATAATAGGTATGGGCATTTTTTAGATCATTAAGTTCCTTATACAAGTCTCCTACCTTTTCTTTTTGCTGCATTTCTTTGTACAAATCAATAGCCTTTTTGTATTGTTTGGCTTTTTCATAGCAGGATGCGGCTTCGGACTTGTTATTTAGTTTTTTGAGATAAACTGCAGCAGCTTCATTATAGAAACCTCCGTTTTCGAGTGTTTTTGCCCCACGGAAATTGTCCTGAAGAAGGTTCATATATACTTTAGCGGCTTTTTTATAATCTTTCTCAGCAATGTATTTTTCGGCGAGCTCTTCGTATTTATTTCTGATCTTGTCAAACAACGAGGTTTCCAGATAGAAATTTCCGCCGCCCGATTCTCTCCTTCCTGAATTCTTAGTATTCCTTTCTTTATCTTTCAGGGCTGTGATCACCATCATGACGATAAAAGCGACAATAAGGAAAATGATCAATGTCCCGATAACACTCCATATACTTTCGTGAAAAAGCTGCGCCCCGATTCCTATGATCTTAAACACCGTAAGAATCATAAATGCAATCAGGAATTTGTCTATAAATTTCTGTCTATTCATCATCATCCGGTTTTAAAATGGTTTTATCTTCACTGAACAGGCGGTAAAGAAGCATAAGAACAAAAAAGACCAGAATCCATACGAACCAGTTGTATCCGAACATTTTTATCAGCGGATAAAACAGATACACCAGCATGGAGACAAGGACAACAGACAAAACAATCTTGATCCAAAGCGGTACATTATCGCCACCAAGATTGAGGGATTTCCTTTTGAAAATAAAAGAATAAATTCCCACCGCCCCGAACATGAATATCACAAGATACAGGATGTCTGAAACCTTTGTTTTTTCGTGAGCGTTATTTTCACCTGACTCAATAGTTGCTGTTTTTGAATCTTTAACTCGGGTTGGCGGAAGCGCTGTCATATCAAGCGTTCCGTAGAGGCGTCCGAGAGAATCCGCCATGAGTACCTGCTTTTTCTTTAGTATAAATTTTACAATTTCCCCATTAACCGGTTTTCCCTTTGTATATTGCTTTAATGAATCTGAAATCCGGCGCTCCATTTTAGCTTCCTGCTGAACCAGATGCTTTGTTATTTTTTTTGAGTAAACAATTTTCAGGGAATCGCGACTGTTCTGCTCTCTGGAATTGAGTTTTTCAATATCATTTCCCACTTCTCCCAGGTTACGGCCTCCTGATTTTTTATATTGATCCCTTTCATTTTTATCTTTCGACATGGCTGCTCCTGCCGCTGTATATTCGCTGGAAAGTTTTTTACGTTCTTTTCCGTAAATAGAATCGATTTTCATGTCGATGTCCGTCACTCCGGACTGGTAAGCGATCATATCTGCCTGCGATGTTCCCTTCCCGTTCATAATTTTCCCGGAAGAAACCAGGAAATCTTCTTCCTGGGTCTTTTCTTTTTCTGAAGGCATAAAAATTCTGAAAAGTATGGCAATCACCACCACACTCCAGAATATCCACCGGAAGTTCCGGCTTCCCGCAGACTCTTTCTGAGCGCCGGGTCCTCCAAACAAAGCACTGAACCAACTTTCTCCGAAAGTCAATTTTCCAAAACCATCACCGCGTGAAGTTCCCATAATATCCAGCGGCACCCCTAATTCTACGGCCCTGTCAGGATATTTTTCTATATATTTTAAATACTTTTCAATTTCTTTTTTATTCCCTGCCATTACCTTTTTAAGGTCAAAAGGCAGATCTTTCATCCATTCTTCTTCATTCTTTGGCTGTTGAAGACTGTTCAACACCTTTTCATCATTCATTTCCACCATGAAGCTTTCAATATGCTTAGGAATGGTAACGCCATTTGATGGTTTTCTCACATTTCCCAGGGAAATTTCAGGTTCCCTGATCACGGAAAGCCAGTCGATTTCTTCAGTCAGTTTTACCAAACCGAACTCCGGGTGCATCACCATCAGGCGTGAATTCATCGATTGCCAGTCTTCGGGATTGATCTTCGGATAAAATATAGTGTTTTCAGGGATAAAAAGCCGGTCGTCCACAGACTGGAAATAAGCGTTTTTTCCAATTTCCTGAGGAGCTTCACCATAAAAAACCAACAGACATCCGTACAGCACATTAGGCTGATCCGCCGGTATAGCATAGGATTTAACTGTATTGAGATCTATTCCCAGCAATTCCATTTCGTAAAGCCATGCCAAAGGTGAGGGATCTTTAATCAAGAGCCCTTTCTTAGGATATGTATTTTTCGGAAAAGGTTTTATTCTAAGCTCCATAATCCAGGATCTGATCAATAAATGCTGTTAAATACGTGGAATACATTTCTTCCATGGTCTTTACTTTCAGCAAAGTCTGTTTCGGAAGGTAATATTCCGATCCGCCATACTCGGTATGGGTGGCCAGGGCCAGAAATCCATATTCCGTAGAGGGAATATAAAATGTAGGAATCCCGGTATTACTGCTTTTAAAAGTAAGCATTCCACGGGAATCCGTAATCACCTCACTGCCGTCCTGAAATGTAAATCTATTTTTATTCTGTTCCGCCAGAATCTTAACGGTGTGTCTGTTTTTATAAAGATTCAGGGAATTATCATATAATCTGCACAATTCATTTCCTGAAATCACCAGATTATTATTTTCATTAATTCCCATTCTGTTAAAATTGCTGATGATTTTCATTCCGCTGCGGTTCAGCTTAGCAACTTCAGTCTCGGCTTTTGCCACATTCTTGTCTATTTCGCCATCATCATTGAAAACCTGTTCTACAAAAACATTTCCTTCTAAACTGATCTTATAGAGAGAAGAATTCGTAGGCTGATGCAGGTAAAAATTTTTCCCAAAATAGATCAGATGGTAAGAATTGGGGATATTCAGTCCGGTCACGTTCTGTTCTGAATATTCTTTGGTATCCAGATTAAGCTTTGACACCAGCTTTTTATCAGCCTGATACTGACATAAAATAAATTGCTGCTGCCTGTTCTTAGCCAAAGCAAACTGTCCTCGTGGTTTCACGGAAATATCTTCGATCAGCACTTCGCTGCCGTGATAGGTTTTATAATAGTCATATGAATTCCTGTCATAATAATTATCCGAAAGATAGGTTTTCAACAGCTGCTTTTTTGAGCTTAAAATATAAAATTCGCCTTCGTATAAAAACCGGGCAATGGTATTGGACGGAGTTGGAAACAGGATCGGGTAATTTTGCGGAAGATCTGTTTTCTTTCCATTAATCTGAGTTGTTTTTTGTGGCCGTTGTGGCGGATTGGCCCATAATTCCTGAAGGGGAAGCCTGATTTTCTGAATATGTTTTCTGGCTCCCTTATGGTGTTTATAAAAATTCAGCTCGCCGTCTGAATCCGTCGTGATCAGGAATTTTAACCGGTCTCTGTTTTCGTGGATTACTTTACGGATTTTCTCATTTGTAAGGTTTTCCCGGTGGGTAATGAAAAATACTTCAAGGTCCTTTTCAGTGCGCTCTTCGTTAAAAAACTTTTCCAATGCTTCTGAAACTTCCAAAACAGGACTTACCTGATTGAGATTTTCAATAACATATTCAGGCTTATCCAAAGCAACCGGAACAGATGCCTGTCCCAATGCAAAAACTTTACATTCCGAATGGGCTTTCGGATGTCTTATCACTGCAATCGCCGATGCAAAAGCCAATACTTTAGGGGTTCCCCAGTTTTTCAGGGAAGTATCAATTAAAATAATCCGTTCGAAAATATTTTCTTCGGGCGGGATTTCTCTTTGGATGTACAGCGCTTCGTTATTCGCAACCCGGTTCATAAAGACTTCATCATCATTTGCAAATTCGGAAAGAAGCATTCTTTGGAGGTCGCCTTTATTGGCCATATCAGAAATTCCTCCAATGGGCTGTTCTCCCGGTGATAAATGCCGCATAGGAATCCTCAGTCCGCTCCAGATCCTTTTGATGAGGCTGCCTACCTGAAACGTTTTAGGCTCTTCGATCAGCTGCTGAATAAAATCTTTGTTTGTTTCCACGGTTGTTTCCTCCTCCACTACTTCGTCATCCAGTTCCGGCTCATCCATATGATCCCGCATGGCATCCATGATAGACTGGGTAGTGGGGAATCTTTCATTCAAAAGATCAAGGGTACTTAAATCTCTGTTGATGGCGGACGGCCCCGCGTATTTTTTTTGGGCACTTACTCCGAGCATGTGCGGCCTTTTGTAATAATTCGTGAGAATCATTTCTGCTTTTCGGGGAGAGAGTCTGTTATGAGAATCCTGAAACAGGGTGTGAAGCAATATGATCCTGTTCTGGCCCTGTTTATATACTTTATTTAAGGATTTTATTTTTTCCAGGAACTCAATACTTTTTTCAGCTGTGAAATCAAAATTTCCGATGCTGTGAAAATTAGCCGTATGCTTCAAAGGGCCTGCAAAATCCGTGTAGCCTTCCTGCATGGCATAGAGAACCATCAGCAATGCACCAAACGGAGGCCATCCCAGCGGCTGAAGCTCTTTCAGGATCTCCATCACATAAGGCCTGTAGGCTATGGCCCCTACACCCGGAATCGATATGAGGTTATGATTATAGTAACCGGCATCTCCGGCGATATCCTCGTCGGTCTCCCACTCCCAAAAGTAGTTTTCATATGACTGGAAATATTCGTTTAAATCCATTCTTTTGTTTTTTCAGTAAGGCGGAATGAACTTACGGACAGTGGCCTCAGATCTTCTTTTTTAACGGGAAGATAAGTTCCGTCTTCATTCCATAAAAGCCATTTATCCGACTCTTTATTATATTGCTGCTTCAGAAGGAGACTCAGGTTTTTAAATTCAAAATCATAACCTGCAGGCAGGAGATGTCCGTCTTTTTCCCAATAGGTTTTCCCGGGAAGGCTTAATAAAGGAATTCCGAGAAATAATGCCTTATCATTAATCACCGTCCATTCTATTTTTTCAAGCTTAAAATCCGGCTGTGCAGGAATGCTTTCCTTAATTTCTGACAGGATGCTTAATAATGCAGCAGCAGGATGTTCTTCGGTTCCGGGTTTTAATCTGACCTGAACTTTTTCCTCGATTCCAAAATAGTTCTGGTTAGAAACCGGGAAAGTAAGGGGTAATGCTTTATGTATGGGTGACCAAAGCAAAGCCGTTCGCATTTTTTTGGTTGGAACCAGTGCTTCTTTTTTAAACAAAAGTCCGTCACGCAACTCATACAGTACAAAATCAGGCATTTGCCGGATTTCCGGAGATTCAGCCTGTTCTGCGGTAAAACCTTTCAGCCACAGCGTATCTTCATCCACTGCGATCTGCACATTTTTCCAGTCCCTGACAGCGCCCAGAAGATCTTCATCAACCCGGGGAAGTTCTGCCCGGAATTCTTTTACACACTTTGAAGGATCTTCTGCCATAAGCTTTCAATTTCTTGCCGGATATATTCTTTCTGCTCGGGGTTTCTGATCCAGTCGCAGCGGGTCTGCAGGTATCTCAGTTTATCCTTGATTACATTCTGCTCTTCAAAGCTGAGCATGCCGCCGTTCCATTTTTCCACAAGAATCTTTACATCCTTCATCACTTCTTCCGGATTGGGTGTTTTGTTCTGCATGGCCTGCGGATGGGATTTCGGATGGTCATCTTTTTCAATGGTCCTGTTGATGATCCCTTCCAGGATCTCAATCTGTTCTTCCGTATCCCAGATATGCTTGAGCACCCACAGATCGGAGAGTACGGCTTCGTTTCTTCCGCAGATGAGTGCGCTGGCTGCAATCAGGTTTTGTAATTTTACAGCTCTACGGTCAGAAATTGCAATTCCTGTGTTTCGCAAGCTGATGATGGTATTCAGATATACTTCATAAATGGGTCTGAGATCCACTGTTTTACAAAGATTCTGAAGTTCCCTGATCTCATCTGCATGAATTTCGGGGATTTCGGTTTCTGTTTCGTTTTCAAGCTTTCTTCCTGCAAGAAGTACCTGCTGAAGAAGCTCTGGATTTACATAATCTACATTGATTCTGACCAGAAAACGGTCAAATAACGCATTCAACGATTCATCTTCGGGAAGGACGTTGCTCGCTCCCACGAATATGAGAGCCGGTAATTTTTTGGTTTCTTTTCCTCTTTTGAAAATCTTTTCGTTCAAAGCTGTCAACAATGAATTCAGGATCGCTGAATTGGCATTGAAAATTTCATCCAGAAAAACCAGTGAAGCTTCAGGCATCATGCCTTCAGTATTAGTGAGCAGTTCTCCTTCTTTTAATTTCCGGATATCAAATGGACCGAAAATTTCATTCGGTTCTGTAAAACGGGTTAATAAATACTCAAAGTTCCTGCCGTCTTTTACGGTTTTGGCCAGCGTTCTTACAATAGCCGATTTTGCAGTACCCGGTGGCCCGTACAAAAACGCATTTTCCCTGGCCAGCAGACATATTCCCAACAGATCCACTACATCATTTTTCCCAACAAAGGTATCTTTTACGTAGCTGAGAACGGTATTAAGTTTTGTGATATTTTGAGTCATTGACTATTCTTCAGTTATTATTTTTAATTCTTTCCAAAATGAGTCTTTGTACATCCCGAATTCTGCGATAAGCAGTTGATTAATGTACGGAATTTCGGCAAGTTCATAAGCTTTCTTCTTTACAATTCTTTCGAGATATAATTTCCGGTACGTTTTATTCATCAGCTCCTTCTCCCAGTTGATCTTTTCCAGATTAAGATGATATCCAATCCCCGAATAATGAAAATGCGTAAGAATATCTTCCAGAATCCCGACCAAAGGATCATGAGGATCAGCAGCATGCAGTAGAGATACAATCTGAGGCAAAAATCTTAATGATAAATCAGCCGATAAAACAGAGGGAACATCTGATGCGATTTTCAGCTTCGGTATCAGTTTATCAAGATCTTTTGCCGTATTTTCCCGGATGAGATACAGCTGTGCACTGTGATATAAAACTTTTGCCGCCCAAACCGCCGCTTCTTTATGGCATTCTATTTCCTGAGATAAAAATTCCAGTCTCTCTTTTTCAAATTCTGTCTCGAAATAATCCCCGGCTTCCATTTCCTCTTTTTTTGAGATCTCCTGCAAATTTGAAAAAACAGTCATGCTTCCACTTTTTCGAAGCAGAAAAATAGTATCTAAAAAAGGCGATCCCTTTTGCATCATCTAACAAAAATAAAACTATTTCACAGAGAATAAAATTTTTATGGGAATGATTGATAATATCTACAATATTTAAATAAACTGAGTTCGGGATAAGAATTTAAGATGAAGTGGCTGGAAGTTGGAAGAGGGAGGCCGGAAGTTAATACAGGTACTCCTATCAAAAACCAGCTATGGAATCTGATCAATCTTGTTTTAAAAATTATAAGTTGCTTTAAAGTTCTTTTTTCAGATCTCAACAACTTCCCTCTTCAGCCTTCAAACTTCCTGACCATATTATAAAAACAGAAATGTCTAACTTTTAATTTTCAAGTTTTAGTTTTCGGCGGCGGCTTCGCCGCCGAAAACTCATCAATCACTCCGTTATTTCAATGATATTGTTTTCAGGATCCAGAATAACACTTTCATAGTAGCCGTCGCCTGTTGTACGGGGCTC
This sequence comes from Chryseobacterium phocaeense, assembly GCF_900169075.1. NCBI lineage: Bacteria > Pseudomonadati > Bacteroidota > Flavobacteriia > Flavobacteriales > Weeksellaceae > Chryseobacterium > Chryseobacterium phocaeense. Next base: position 138,470 of record NZ_LT827015.1, on the reverse strand, counting down.
TGCAGCGATGGTGTACCCGTCTTTTCTTAAAGCTTCCGTCAGTTCATCTACTTTTTCTTTACTTCCGGTGGAAAAAGCCAGATGAATTATTCCGAACTGCTGAGCATCATAGGAATTACTGCTTTCCTTAATGTCCGGTCTGTTCATAATTTCCAGACGGCTGCCATTATCAAAACTTAAGAAATAAGACTGGAAATTTTTTACCGGATTGTGGTATTTTTCATTGGAAACAGCTCCGAAATATTTCTGATAGAATTCCCTGATCTTTTCCAGGTCTTTCACCCAGATCGCAATGTGTTCAATTGTCATTGTGGTTTGTCTTTAATTTTTACTAAAATAATCAGAAGCTGTTGCTGCTGCTACTGCTGTATTGTTCTTTTCTGATGCTGTGTTAGCCGGTGATCATCTATTGTCATTCAGGAAGGTTAATCATATCTGGCCGAAATTTATATATTAAAAACTTACTGTATTGAACCAAAGTCCTTTAGATATTTCCATCTAAAAGTTGTTATCTTTGTCCCTTCAAAATAACATTATGAGTATTCACATCAGTGCAAAAAAAGGAGAAATTGCCAAAGTAGTATTGCAGCCGGGGGATCCGCTTCGTGCACAATATATTGCTGAAAATTATTTGGAAAATGCTAAACTGGTAAGCAAAACAAGAGGAATCTTTTATTATACAGGTCTTTACAAAGGTAAGGAAATTACTGTAGGAGCCAGCGGAATGGGCTTCCCGAGCATCGGGATCTATTCTTTTGAATTATTTACAGAATATGAAGTAGATACCATCATCAGAATCGGAACGTGCGGAGCATATACTACAGATCTTAAGCTTTTTGATATTTTAAATATTGAAAAGGCAGCGAGTGAAAGTACATATGCAAAATATGCCTGGGAAATTGAGGATGAGATCCTTTCACATCAGGGGAATATCTTCGGAACGATTAATGAAACGGCTCAGGAATTATCTTTGGCTGCTAAAGCGATCAACGTTCACAGCAGCGATATTTTCTACAGAAAAGATCAGAATATTCCTGCTATTGCTACAAAATATAACTGTCCGGCTGTAGAAATGGAAGCTTTCGGATTATTTGCGAATGCCCAGTATTTAGGGAAAAATGCCGCTACCATCCTTACGGTAACCGATATTATTCCTACCCACGAAAAAATTTCTGCCGACGAAAGAGAAAAAGCCCTTAAACCTATGATGGAGCTGGCTTTGGAATCTGCGTTGAAAAGTCTTTAGAAGGCAAAAAAGCTAAAAGGCAAAAGGGCAAAATCGCTAAAGTGAAAAAGGTAAATGGACAGACTGGGCAAATTTGCTTATCAGCCCATTTGCTTTCTTTGCCCTCTTTGCTTTTTAGCCTTTTCGCTCTTTCGCCTTTAAAGTTTAAAAAACTCCCTCGCCGTTTCAGTCGTTTCATCCGCTACTTCAGAAATATTTATTTTCTTCAGGTGGGCAATCGTCTGTGCTACATACGGCAGAAAAGACGGTTCGTTTCGGCGGTTCTGCATCCGCGGCATATTTTTGGGGAGCATGAAAGGAGCATCCGTTTCTATCATCATCCGGTCTAGCGGGGTGTATCGGATCACGTCTTCAAGGTGTTTAAATCTCTTCTCATCACTTATGGCTCCTGTGAATCCTAAGTAAAATCCCTTATCAAGATAGATTTTCGCTTCATTCAATGTTCCGGTAAAGCAGTGTACAACGGCTTTCGGTAGTTTGGAAAGATATTCATCTGTGATTTCATTGAATCTTTTGAAAGCCGATCTTTCATGAAGGAAAAGAGGTTTACCAACTTCTATTGCCAGTTCAAGCTGAGCTTTGTAACATTTTTCCTGAATGGGTCTTGGTGAAAAATCCCTGTCAAAATCCAGGCCGCATTCGCCTACTGAGATCACATGATCCAGTTTCAACAGGTTCCTGAGTTCAGGAATGCTCTGCGGGCTAAAAGATTTTGCATCATGAGGATGAATTCCTGCCGTGGAAAATAAAATTCCGGGATACTCTTCTGCAATCTGAGCAGATTCTTTACTTCCCCTTATACTTGTCCCGGTAAGGATCATTTGATCTACGCCGTTGTCCAGTGCGCGATTGATAATTTCTTCGTGTTCATTATAGAACTGTTTATTGGTCAGATTAATGCCAATATCAATATAGGTGTTCATTTGTTTTTTTGTTTCTTTTTCATAAAAAAATGTCTTATGATGTGAGATCCTTTCAAGACATTTCTGCATTCTTTTTCGGAATAGAATCCGCGATAATCGGACTGCTTTCTTCCATTGGTTTCTTTAGTAACTTTTACCCAGATTATTTTACGTTTGTTCTTCCTTGCTTTTTTGAACCTGAAAGTTTCTCTTAAGCGATCTTCAATATCACCTTTTTCAGTCCTTCTCCATTTTTTATTCCCATACTTCCTTAGATCCTGGGAAATTTTCCCATACTCACCGGCTCTGAAATTACCTTTATTGTAAATATTTCTCATCTGCTATTTATGTTTAAAAAGGAAACAGGCAGGATTCGAATTTGTATAACAAACCCATAGCTCCGGTTTACAGCCACAAAATTATTTATCCGATACGCAATCTTTTTACGCAGTAGAGAATCTTACTCATTAATAAATTTTTCCAGAAAGCCAATCAGCTGCTTCCCGCCATGACTCCAGCGAATGCCGTGACCTTCTTTTTCCCGAACTTCAAAAACCAGCTCATGCTTATAATGGTAAAAAACATTCCACCAGGTCCTGTGGTCTAAAATATGGCTGATCTTTTCCATTACCTTTTCCTGCTTCTGCTGATTATTCCCTTTGACTTCGTCCCAGAACTGATCATCGGTTCTTCCGGTATGTTTTTCCCAGGCTCTCTGCGCCATGGTTATTTCACTGTTAAAAGGTTTCCGGCAGGCTTCAAGCAAAATATTTTGTAAAGGAGGAATCGCATTTTCATCACGGATGCTTGCGGAAGTGAGACGCTGTCCCAGAACATCAAGCCAATGCTCAAAAGGAATTTTTTCAAGCTGCAGTGCTTTTACCTCATCAGCAGTATTGTTCTGAAACAGATTGATGAATAAATTAAAGCTTTTTTCCCGGTCTATCTTTATTTCTTCATTAAAATACGGCAGTTCCCATTCCAGCCGGTTGTTCTGAAATTTTACCATATTGTTTTCCATACCGGACAGATGTTCTTCAGCTAAGATAGCTCCATATTTTTCTTTCCATGAGTCTGACAGGAATGGAAGATAGGGTTTAAACAAATCCATTTTCACCTGTTTTTATAAGATTAGCGTCAAGATTTTCCTCTGAAATCAGATATCCGATAAGATTGAACCATTTTTCACAGTGATCCAGTTTCCATGCATCTGAAGACACAGCGATCTGTGAATTTTCAACTAAAAATTTATCCGGATTGTATTCCAATGCAGCTTCCCAATCCAGATTATTTTCTGCAGCAAAATCAAGGATGATCTGCTTGATTCTTCCACTGTTGGAAACGGGTTTGTCAAAGATCCAGATCAGTTTCTTTACTTTCGTTTTCTGAAAGAATACCGCGATAAGCTCCACAGCTCTTAAAGTCTGATTCACTCTTTTATACGTTCCGTGAACACCCGAAAGATCGCGGAAACATCCGTCCAGTCCTTCAAAAATATAAGCTCCGGAAAGCAGACTTTCCATCAGAATCAACACATTGAAACCGTCCAGATAAAGAACCTTATCTTCAAGTTCTGTGATTTCCATCTGCCTCAGTTTTCTTTCCTGCCGCTGCTTTTCTGATGCAGAAGCACCCCGCAGCGCCTGGATCTGTCGTGTTTTCAGTTTATAACGGTTTCCTACCAGTTCAGAGGACGCTTTTTCAGGATAATCCCGGCTCAACAGATAGCGCATATCCTGAACTGCCATTCTCAGCCTGGCAACTTGTTTTTCTGAGCCAAACAATGCATCATCTCCTGTATTTTTCCCGCGGTTCCTGTTATTCATATTCAAAAATAGTTTTTTAAACGGATATAATTACTGCATCAGGTTTTAAGGGTAAGGTATTTTATCATTAAGTAAATTCTGAAAACAGGGAGTTATACATTTTACAACAAAAGGAATATTTCATACAACATTTTGATTTTCATAAGGAATATGTTTGCAGGGAATAAAAATATCGATTATGAATATCCTGAAAAAATTAGGTTCCCTGTTTACAGCAGTACTTATGCTTACTGCTTTTGTATCATGCTCTGATAACGATGATATAATGCCGGAACCCCTCACGCCCTCACAAGTTCTTTCGTCCACTCCGTGGGAAACCACAGGAGCCAGAGATAACAATGGGAACCCAGTATCCCTGACAAATACCAGTGTAGCCGGATTTGTAGGTTTTGCCTACTTTAAGGCTGACGGAAATTTTGCGATCTATAATCTTAACGACGCCCTGAGATCCAGAGGCACATGGTCCGTAGATCCTGAAGGAAAAACCAGAACCATTACCGCCCTTAATCCAGACGGTACTTCCATTTTCAGCCGTGTGGTAGATATTCTTGTCCTGAATGCCAATGAATTCACCTACAGGATTCGTACAAATCCATCTGATCCGTCTGTGTATTATGATATTATCCATACAAAAACAGCCCATGCTGAACCGACCAACGGGCAGCTTATTCTGGCTTCCACACCGTGGGAAACAACCGGAGCCAAAGACCAGAACGGAAATCCGGTAGCGTTAACGGATGCCAGTGTCGCAGGATTTGTAGGGTATTCTTATTTCAAAGCCAACGGAACGTTTACCATTTACGGACTGAATGATGTTCTGAGATCACAGGGAACATGGTCTGTTTCCCCGGACGGTAAAAAAAGAACGATCACTGCGCTGGATGCCAATGGAAATGTGCTGTTCACACGGGTTGTTGATATTCTTACGCTGAATAATTCGGAATTTACCTACAGAATCATTCCCAATGCGGGAAATCCTTCTGTATATTATGATATCATCCATACCAAAGTGGCTCATCAGGAACCATAGGTATTTGTTTAGTTAGTTGTTGATGAATGGAAGACTCCGGCCCGGAATCGGGCCGGAGTCTATTTTTTTATTGTTTCATGCTAATTCATATCTGAATAGGATTTTCTGAAACATAGGAAAGTTTATCGTAAGGTTTATTTTCTGAATGTATATTTTAAGGTAGCAAAGAGGAATCAATCTTCGATTGATTTGACTAAGCGTATGTTTTGTAAAAACTTTATATGTATGAGTGTTTGATCAATATCATCCTATTTAATCTGAGTTCGGGATAAGACATTTCTGTTTTTATCATACGGTAAGGAAGTTTGAAGAAGGAAGAGGAAAGTTGTTGAAGTCTGAAAAAAGAACTTTAAAGCAATTTAATTTTTAAAGCCAGCTTGATCAAATTCCATGATTGGTGTTTAATATGAATGTCTGATATTAACTTCCAGCCTCCCTCTTCCAGCTTCCAACCATTTTACCTTTAATTTCTTATCCCGAACTCAGGTTATTTACATCAGCTCCTGCCACCATTTTTTCCATGAAACCTCTCCCAGTTTATCAAGATTTGCTTTTTCTCCGATCATGGGAAGAGTAATGGGAGTGCTGTTTTCTTCCGCATATTTTGAAACCAGTTCCAATGGCTCAAACCATGGATGCTGAGCGAGTTTAAATTTTGAATGATGAACCGGGATGAAATTTCCGGCTTTCAATTCTTTTACTTCCTGGATGATCTGCTCCGGCAGACTGTGGATATAAGGCCATTTTTCGTTGTACTGTCCGCATTCCATTACGGCAAGATCAAACGGACCGTATTTTTCTCCGATTTCTGTAAAATGGTTGCCATAACCGCTGTCCCCACCGAGAAACAGTTTTTTGGATGGAGTCTGAAGGACAAAGGATGTCCACAATGAAATATTCCTGTTCAACAGCCTTCCTGAGAAATGTCTTGCCGGCGTCAATGTGATCGTAAAACCATCCGCTAAATCAACACTTTCCCACCAGTTCTTTTCTATAATTTTTTCTGTGTCCCAGCCCCAGTACTCAAAATGCTGTCCGGTACCCAGTCCGCAGATAACTTTTCCTGTTTTATCTTTCAGGGCATGAACTGTTGAATAGTCAAGATGGTCCCAATGATCATGGGAGATCAGAAGAAAATCAATCTCCGGCATATCTTCCGGCCTGTAATGATCTGATCCGGCGAAAGCTTTTATAGAACCCGGCATTGGGGAAGCATTACCGCTGAATACAGGGTCTACAAGAAACCTTTTTCCATCAATCTGAATGAAGTAGGAACTGTGCCCAAACCATACGAGTACATTTTCATAGTGTTGAAGGTTTTTAAGGTCTGTTATAACGAATGGCAAAGGTAGCTTTGGACTTACATTTTCTATTTTACACAAGGTCTGCAGAAGCAGTTTGGTCATACTTTCCCCTTCCAGAAGGGCGGGTGTAGGGAGTATATTCTGAAATTTTCCGTTGGTATAATTGGCCAGCGTACTGAAATAGGTCTTTCTTTTTTCATTGGGGAACTGTCCCATCTGTTTCTTTAAATTCATTCTCTTGTTTTTTGTTCTGAGCTTTAGCCGTTATCAGAATACTAAATATAAGAATAGATTTCTTATTTATATCATGAACGTACCAATGAACATTTTACTTTATCAGTCTTCATCATTTTAATCATAAAAGATCATACTGTTAACTTTTTATTTATTTTTTGAATCTGATGTAACGAAGTTGCACTTATAAGTGTCTTATTGGTGAAATATCATTTTGAATGAAAATAATTATATCTTCGATTGCTTTATTAATGGGGTCTTTAGTTTTTGCCCAGGCTAAAAATGACACCATCAAGCAGAAGGAAAATCAGATAGAAGGGGTTACACTTACCGCAAGAAAACCTACCGTGGAATCAAAAGCGGACCGAACGGTTTTTAATGTATCCAACAGCTCTATCCTGGCAGGAAATACCACATGGGATGTTTTGAGGATGACGCCTTTAGTGAGTATTGATAACAATGATGCCATAAAAGCAGAAGGAGAATCGGTGACGGTTTATATTAACGACAGAAAATCTGTTTTTACAGGGAAGGAATTAAAGGAATATCTGAAAACTATTCCTGCGGACAACCTGATGAAAATTGAGGTGATCACCAGCCCTTCTTCCCGCTATGAGACAGCCGGATCGGTTATCAATATCGTCCTGAAAAAAAGAGATGATGAAGGAATTAAAGGAAGTGTAACCTTCAACAACAGGCAGAATACCAAAAACTCACAGTATACCAACCTCAACCTAAATTACCATAAGAAAAGTTTTACACAAACCCTGATCGGAAGTTACGGCGACAATACGTATTTCCAGAGAAATACCAGTCTCAATTCCCTGTACAAAGACAATGATGTCACCAATATTGTCAATGAGACCCTTGGAAAAAGTAAAAACCCATCTGTATCTTCCACTTCCGAATATGAGCTGAATGATAAAAATACAGTAGGCCTTATCCTGGAGTATTATCAGAGTAAAAATATTTCCAATTCTGATGCCGATTTTGAGAGAACCCAGAATGGTACACTATACCGTTCCTACCATCAGGATCAGGATGTAAACGGCCGTTTCCGCACATTGGGGACCAATGCCTTCTATAAATATTATGATAAGGAAAAGAACCGGATCCTGGACGTGAATATAGGTTCCAATTACAATTCCCAGAAAAACCTGAATGAATTTTTAAGAACTTCAAATATTTCATCGGAAATCAATCAGCTTGGAATAGATTCTCACGAACAGACCCGAAATTATTATCTGAAGATTGACTATACCCAACCTCTGGGAAAAGGCGGCAGCTTTGAAGTGGGTGGAAAAATGGATTTCAATAATAATGTAATTCCTAACCACCTCACCGGAAATAATGCCGATAACCTTCGTACCAATGATGTATTCCACTACGAAGACAATATCAATTCCCTCTATGCGAACTACAGCAAAACTTTGTTCGAAAAGCTGGAAACCAGAATCGGGATCCGCTATGAGCATATTGATTTTAAAATGAGAGAGGATATTGCCGGTACTTCAAGAAAGGATTCTTACGGTACATTCCTTCCCAATGTATTACTTAAATATTCTTTCTCGGAAAAATATGACCTGACTCTTACTTATAACCGTAATTTATGGCGCCCATGGTATGCGGAATTCAATCCATTTCTGGTTCCTACGAATGACGGAACCTTCTCCCGCGGAAATATGGATCTGGAGCCGAACCCAAGCCACAGGCTGTATATGAAATTCGGATTCAAGAAAAAGTACTTCCTTTCCGCAAGGTATATGTATACAGACCAGGATTACTGGACTACTTTTGTGGAAGAAGCCGGCAAAACGGTTACCCTGCCTGCCAACCTGAATGGAAAAGTTCAGAAATATTATCTTTTTGCCAATACCAACCAAACCTTTCTTAAAAATAAGCTGAATGTGAATGTAGGCGTCGGATGGTATTATATCGATAACCATGATTTTAACGAGGTGAATAAGCTTGAGAGCAAAAATTACATCAGTTATATGGGGGCATCAGCCAATCTTTCCTATACGAATCTTTTTAATAAGAATATTAACCTAAGCGCATGGGTGGAACTTTCTAACCAGAACAACGGAAACTCTTTCGCCAATAAAACGAATATTTTCCATAACATCTCTGCTACCAAAATATTCCCGAAAACCCAGGTGGAAGTAAGCCTGCAGCTGATGAATATTTTCAGCAGACCTATTTTCGACAATACCACCTATAGCCAAACGGGCACTTTCAGATCTGCGATGAGGTCGGACTGGTACGGATTCTCACTTTCGTTCGTGAAACGTTTCGGAAACCAGAAAGTAAAAGGAAATACCAAAACCGATGTAGAAAAAAACAGCGGCGGCGGAAAGTAGGAAACGGACATTGCACATCCTGAAATCATAAAAGGTAAGCAACAAATAATAAAAACAGCAGAAATCCTGGGATTTCTGCTGTTTTTATTTAATACTACAAGAAGCCGTTCGAATACAAAGAAGGAATCATTATTGATTTGACCAGATTTATATCCGGTGCAATTTTAGATCTCCTCTGTTTGGATTCTCAGAGCAAAATTTCATTTAAAAAAACCGTTCAGATAGTTTAGTATAGTCTGTGTCTGCATCATCAGGCTCACATGCCCTTGCCCAGGAACAATTGCCAGCTGTGATTTTGGCATGGGTCCTAAATCCGCAGTAACGCCGCCGCCCAGTAACTGATAGGTTTTCATTAATTCTACTTTGTCCAGTCCGTCATTGTCTCCTGCTATCAAGAGTACGGGAGCGGAGATTTTAGAAATATTAGAATCTCCAATGTTGAATTTGACATGTGAAAAATCAAACATCTGCATTAAGAAGGGTCTCCACTTGGTTTTATCCGGTGCCACGGCATCATATCCTGTTTTCAGTGGAGTGTTATCAAAAAATTCAGGTTTGAAATCTTTAAATGCATTGTTTACGGCAGGCAGCCAGCCTTCTGTTTTATAAGTAGATGAAATAATGACCAGCTTCCTCAATCTTTTGGGACTCTGAACAGCAAACTGATAGGCAACGGAACCTCCCATACTATACCCTGCTACATCCGCAGTTTCTATTTTCAGATAGTCCATTACTTTTTCCACATCACTTGCTAATGTATTGAGTGACAATTTTCTTTCTGAAAAAGGTGAATGCCCATGTCCCTGCATTTCAATGGCAATGACTTTTCTGGTTTTTGACAGTTCGGGAATCAATTCTCCCCAGTTCATATCAATAGTATAGAATGCTCCATGCAATAAAACAACAGGATCTCCTTTACCATAGACTTCGTAATACACTTTGATCCCATTCACAGGGGCGTATCCACTGTTTGAGGGTTTCATTTTTTGTGCATTTGAGGTACACGCTACAAACACCATGACCACCAGCAGCATTGACTTAAGCAATTGAGTTCTGCCCTTTTTCATGGTTTCAATTTTTTGTTTGGTTCAATAATTCTTCCAGTTCATTCAGGGTCATGGTAAATCCTTCTTTGAATCCCATTTCAATCATTTTTTCCATCCGTTCAAGAGAATCATTGTAAATACTGATGCTTACGGTTGTGATCCCGTTTTGCTCACTGAAGCTAAGATCCCAATCGGAACCGGGTAATTGTGGGTTTGCGTCCTGATCTGCAAATGCATTCAGCATTTTGAAATTGGTTTTGGGAGTAATGGAAGTATATTGGTGCATAGCCCACATCTCCTGTCCTTCAGGGCTTACCATAGCATACAATCTTACCCCACCTACTTTGAAGTCCATTGATTTTGTTTTTGAAGCAAATGGTTTTGGCGCCCACCACTGATCAAGAAGTTCCTGTCTTGTAAATGCATCCCAGACCAAAGACTGTTCTGCATTAAATTCTCTGTTTATCAACACGGTATTGGTTGATTTGTCAACGATAAAGTCAAATAGTAAATTGTTCATATTTTTGTTTTTTGAATTGTTGTTAATAGATCATCTAATTGATTAAACCGGTTTTCCCAAATCTTTTTGAATTGTTCTAACCACTGGTCTACTTCTTTCATTTTTTCAATTTCAAGAGAGTAGTAAATTTCCCTGCCCTTCTGCTCCTGTTTTACAAGCTCACATTCGGACAGTATTTTCAAATGCTTTGACACAGCCTGCCGCGTGATGCTGAAATTATCGGCAATGGCATTGGGGGTCATCGCCTGTAATGAAATCAGTACGATAATAGCCCGTCTGGTTGGGTCTGCAATTCCCTGGAAAATATCTCTGCGCATTTATAACTTTTTTAATGAAACCAATCAGTTGCAAATATATGTGCAACTTTTCGGTTTCGCAAATTATTTCATACCTATTTTTGGTAAGAGCAAAAAAATCTGAACACAGCTTCACAAAGAATATGCTGAAATTCCCTTGTATAATTCTTAAACAGAAGATTATCATAAAAAAATATCCCTCATGTTTGAATTATTCATATCTTAGTGATGCATTAAAAACTAAAATATTATGAAAAATTTAAAGAAAGTTTCACGCGAGAATTTAAAAACCATTAAAGGAGGACTTAGGTATTGCAATGATGAGCAGTATTGCAATATAAAATTCTGCTGTGCAGACGGTATTTGCAGACATATAGATTCTGCATACTGTCAATAATCGGTAAAAAACCAATTAAAGATAAGCTTCTGAATGATCAGAGGCTTTTTTTGTGTCAAAAAAAACACCAAATAGTGCTTTATTTAAAAAATTAACGCAAAGAAGTTAAGTAAAATCATATATTTGACGCTTTAATAAAACCATGAAAAAAATTCTCTTATTTTTAGGATTATCCTGTTTAGCTACCTTTTCTGCACAGGAAAACTTACTGGATACCACGTATGGCCAGAACAACGGATACTCTAATTTTGCGTTTTACACGAACGGACAGCCCAGCGGTGGCCTCCAGATTCATGATACCACCCAACTTCCGGACGGAAAACTTCTCGCCGTGGGAGTAAGTTGCTATGCCCGCTTTACAGCGAATGGCCTCTTAGATCCAACGTTCAATAACGGGTTAGGTTATAAACTTTTGTCTCCTCCACGCACTTACAACAAAGTAGAGCCCGCAGGCGATGGCAACTATATTGTGCTGGATGGCAGCACAGGAGGAAGGATCTTAAAGATAGACGAAAACGGAAATCCGGTAAGCAGCTTTACCATCTATAATCAATCCGGAGATTATATGGATATGCATATTGATCCGGCCGGAAAAATCTATGTGATCAGAAAGATCAGCAGTGATCACAGATTAGTACGCCTGCTTCCCAATGGCCTTGTGGATACTACATTTGCCAATAACGGAGAGATCGCTTTGGGTTCAACCTATCTGTACAGAAAAGTGGTAGTGAATGCCAACAACGAAATCTTCATCGGGGGGAAATATCAGATTGCCCCTAACAACCGGTATATGCTGCTTTCAAAATTTGATGCTGCGGGCAATCTTGATACCGGCTTCGGAACCAACGGACATTTCATGCGTTCTTCAGGGGAATATGTAGGTGACTATACCCGCCTCGAGCTTCTGGAAGACGGGAAAATACAGGGTTTTACTTCCGGAAGTTTCTGTTTCGGAAACAATTGTTTCGGGCTGATTGCCTACCGTCTTCTTCCCAACGGAACTTTAGATCCGTCCTATAAAAACGGTGGTGCATTTGTCCTGCCGATACAGTCGAATTCTGATCCTGTAGAAGTAAAACGTATGCCGGATAATTCTTTTATAATCGGAGGAACAGGACATCACACATTTTATGCTTTAAGAATGAAAGCCGATGGAAATCTGGATCCTTCTTTTGGTGTAGACGGCAAAATCATTACCCCAATCATTGGTACCGGCACTTCTTACGTGTACAACCAAGGGTTTGAATTATATGGAAACTCCATTGTACTGGCAGGCATCTACTCTATTGCATACGGAGGCCAGACAAAATATGTGGGTACGCTGCGGAAATATTTCTTCTCCCAGAACAATTTATCTGTTACCGACCTAGAAAAAGACAAAGACAAAGTGAAAATTTATCCTAATCCTGTCAAAAACAGCCTGAAATTTACCATCACTGGTCCTGCGAACGGCTATGAAATATATGATATGAACGGGAAAAGAATAATGCATTCATTATCTCCTTTAAAAACCCAATCTGTTGATGTGAGCAACCTCCCGTCCGGAAATTACATCCTTAAACTTCAAAGTCCAGGGGAAGTGATTACCGGGAAGTTTATAAAGGAGTAAACTGCTAAATCATAAAATATAAATGGCTCTTTTTTGTAAAGCCATTACGCAAAGAACCCGTCCCGCAAATGGTTGTGAGACGGGTTCTTATTTTGTATGGCCACCTGGTTATGAGTCAGGTGTTCTAACCTGCTGAGCAAAAGACCTCAAAAACGGAATTAAATAAAATAATACAAATATAATACGTCATCATTTGTCGTTTTGCCGGAATACCTTTACATCACAAACATTGGGCAGAAGTACAAAACAAGGAATTGATATGACCTACGTTAAATCTTATTGAAAGAGGCTTGTGGTACGTTAAAAAATGTTAAATTTGCCGCAAAATTATAAAAACTAATCTAAAATAAAACACAAAAAGCAGATGAAGAAATTCTACGCCGATGCATACACTTTATGCACGCTCCTGGGGCTGTCTGCCCAGGAAGTATTGTGGCAGAAAAATACTAAATTCTCTACCCAGGATTTTCCAAGCCATGTTACCACAACCATTGATCAGCAGCATCTGATACAGGCCAGCTCTATTCAGGGCGGCTCTTCGGCAAGCTCAGGGACTTATCTGGTGACTATAAAAACGTATAATAATAAAACGGCAAATGCTAAACTCATCAAGAAATAAAACCATGATAAAAAAACATTTTTTAAAGATAAAAAGCCTGTTTTTTACTTTAATTCTGGCATATACGACAGGAAACGCCCAGACCAATGTATTTGAATTTCAGAAGGAATCCATTCTCAGGAATTATGAAGGAGGCTATTCCAAAGGGAAAACAGATGTCAGTATTCCATTAGGAGGTATGCCCACATCAAGATCGGCATTAAAAATTGATATAGGATTAAGCTATGATACGGAAAGTGTATCCAACCTGTCCGGAACAGGAGATGCAGGGCATGGCTGGAACCTTGATGATGGCGCAGGTTCGGTAAGCAGATACCTGTATTATGGGCTCAATGATAATATGAATGTTTATCAATACAGTTTTTTGGGGCGAGCCGGACGTTTTCTTATTAAGCGGGACAGCAACACTGGAGATCAAAAAGCCATAGAAACGTATCCCAGCACCAATAAGATATTGATTCAGAAAGAATCTGACAGTATTTTTACTTCATTCACAATTATTGATGAAAACGGATTCAAATATATTTTTGATAAAAAGAACGTTTCTTATCGGTATGAGTATCCGCCAGTTTCCCCTAATCCGCATCCAGGAGGTGGCGGCGGAGGGATTCCAGATCCCAAAAAAGAAAAATTTACAAGCGCTTTCCTTTTGACAAAAATTCTTGACGAAAAAGGCAGGTTACTGGTCGATTATGAATATATGGCCCGCAGCAAAACCATTGAAACAGGTAAAGTAATTGTACAGAACAGGGTGAAGAAAATCAATATTCATGGAGTAGGTACCCTTAATTTTAGTTATAATGTTACTGACGGAACTTATTCTCTTGAGGATAGGGTCTGGCTTAATAGCATATCTCTGAAAAATAAAGCCGGGCAATTCATTAAACAATATGCTTTTGAGTATACTTCCGGATATACAGCGAAAAATCTGCTCTATCGCATAGTACAGAAAGACAGTGCCGGAACAATACTGGGTAAATACGATTTCAATTATCATATACCGCAGGAAACATCCCATGATATGAGCATGTACGATACTTACGGATATGTTAATTTCTTCTATCCATGCCGGATTGATTATGATAATTTTTATAGTTTAGGAGCAGTAAATCCCCGTCAGTATAAAACTGATTTTCTAAAATCGGTTACTTATCCTACCGGCGGAAGAACAGAATATGAGTATGAAGTAAATACCGTTCATATTGAACCGTATGCCTATTCTTCTATAACAGGCGATTACAACCATTCCGATTTTGAAGTTCAGAAATTAGCCGAGGTTACTGCTAATCCTCAAACACCCAGCATTCCTTTTACCATCAACAATCCACAGAATTACTCCCGGTTTTTGGTAACAACAAGCTACGGTGAAGAAATAGATTCAGAATTTAAAACCGAGATTGATCCTAATTTGTGGTTCAATTATAAAATATCTAAAACTGCTATCGGAAATGATACCATCCCATTAAAAAGATATAAATATGATGCTGTAAGACTTTGTGGTAAAAATCAGGTAAGAGAATTTGATCCCGGAACCAACAGCAATTTGTTTTTCAGGTTTATGGGAACCCAGCCTAACGGTAAGGCCAAAATCTTTGGTGTAAAAAAAATGAGCCGTAACATAAGATATGCAAAAGGAGGACGGATTAAATCTATAAAAACCTATGAAAATAATGCAGCTTCTCCCACTAGTGTTATCAAGTTCGACTACAATACGTTTTCTGATCCCTCAAAATCCAGTGGCTATTCTTATAATGACGGCGGGAACTGGGAAGAGAATATAAGCCTAGGAGTAACGGGACTTAAAAACCTGCAGGAAGTAGTGATGTATCAGAATGTAAAAGTGACAGATTCTGTAAAAAATATATCGGCAAAATATACCTATCTGATGCCTGAAGAAATAGACGCTCTTTATGGTACTGTCAATGATGAACAAGTGGATATAGATCTTAACCACTCATTGAAAAAAGCAGGACTGATGAAAAAAGTGGAAAAATTTGATTCCGGAAATAATCTGATAGAGGAAATTTCTAATCAAAATACCATAGAATATATTACAGCCAATTGGGTTCAACATGTGTTTAATCCATTTAAGTATGTTTGGGTAAAATCTGTCAATACCACCACTAAACTTAAGGTAGATAATACAGGCACGCTGGAATCTCAAACTCAAAAATTCTTTGAATCCGCCAACAATTTAATGACCAAAGAGGTATCCACGGATTTCTCAGGGTCTGTTACGGAACAGAATATTTTCTATCCGAAAGATCTTAATAACCAAAAACTTCTGGATGCCAATCTTGTGGGTATTCCTTTAAAAACAGAAGTGAAACAGGAAGGTGTGCTTACCGGCAGAGCAGAAACAAAATTTGATGATCCCACCCATATATTCCCTACCTCGCAGGTAGTGTATAAAATGGATACACAGACTCCTCAGACACAGGGAAATATTACGGTATATGACGAAATGGGAAATGCATGGGAAGTGAAATCTAAAGATGGAATTCCCGTTGTTACCATCTGGGGATACCACAAAACCCAGCCTATTGCTGTGATTACAGGTGCTTTGTACGCTGATATTATCAATCTGCAGACGGTACAGTCCGCTATTACGGCTTCTGATGCAGACAACGATAATCCGGCCAATGAGCCGGCGCTGATCCTTGCACTTAATAATCTGAGAAATGATGCTGCTTTAAAAAATTTCCAGATACAGACCAGCACCTATGATCCGCTTATTGGTGTCACTTCCTCAACATCCCCTTCCGGGTTCAGGGAAACCAATGTGTATGATGCTGCCGGAAGACTGCAGAAAGTAATGGATATGAACGGGAAAACGCTGAAGGAATTCAGGTACAATTATAAACCATAATCAGGATCTGGATTCATGAAGGATTTAAGTCAAACTTTAGCACTCAAAACAATGAAAAAAATTTTAAATATATTCTGTATTATCGCTGCAGGTGTTTTTTTCTCTGCACAGCAGACTGATACGGAAAACTATATCTACAGCAAAAGCTGTCTTGATGCAGACTGTGTCAAAAAAGCAGAAACCGTACAGTATTTTGATGGTCTCGGGCGGCCCAAACAGTCCGTTGCCGTAAAAGCTTCCCCATCCGGAAAAGATGTGGTTTCACATATTGAATACGACCAGTACGGAAGGGTATCAAAATCCTATCTTCCGGTACCGCAGACAGAAACAAGAAACGGAGGAATTTATGAAAACCCGCTGGCGAATGCCACGTCTCCCGGAATTTATGGAAGCGAAAAGATTTATGCCCAGCAGGTTATTGAAAATTCTCCCCTGGAACGGGTAAAGCAAAGCACAGGAACCGGAAATGCATGGAGCGGAAAACATGTGGATTTTCAATACACCACCAATACAACAAGCGACGGGGTGAAAAAATACCCTCTTATCACTACATGGACAGACGGAAGAAGCCATTCTGTGCCGGGCGTTCCCACTGTGTTTGCAGTAAATACCCTGATGAAAACTTCCGTTACCGATGAAGATGGAAATATGGTTACGGAATTTAAGAACGGAAAAGGCCAGACCGTATTGGTCAGGAAAAACACCGGTACCGCCAATGTGGATACCTATTATCTGTATGACCTTTATGGAAGACTGGCTTATGTCGTTCCGCCACTGGCCTCCGGATCTTCTTCACTGGATCAGGCCACTCTTGACAATCTATGTTACCAGTATCGCTATGACGGCCTTGGAAGACTGGTAGAAAAGAAACTTCCCGGAAAAGGCTGGGAATATCTGATCTACAATAAGGCAGACCAATTGGTAATGAGCCAGGATGCTAATCTCAGAGTTCAGAATAAATGGATGCTTACCAAATATGATCAATTCGGAAGAATCGTTTTAACAGGTATTACGAACAATACGGCTACAAGACAGAGCCTTCAAACAAGCATTACAGGTGCGGCCTATACATTTGAATTACGAAGTGCCGGCTCTTTTACCATATCCGGAATGCCCATCTATTATACAAACAGAGCGCTCCCTGCAAGTCTGATACAGGTGTTAAGTATTAATTATTATGATACTTATCCGAATTACAGTTTTGCTCCGGCTTTTCCCGGCTCAATACTGGGCCAAACCATCATTACGGACGGACAGAATGCTTCCGTAAGTACTAAGGCGCTCCCTACGTTAAGCCTTGTAAAGAATATTGATGATGACAGCTGGACGAAGAATTATGTCTATTATGATACCAAAGGCCGTGCAGCAGGGACCCATACTATCAATCACCTGGGAGGTTATACCAAAACAGAATCTGAATTTGATTTTACAGGCCTGGCCAAACAGACCAAGGTCTATCACAAAAGGCTCAGCACCGACACGGAGAAAGTCCTGGTACAAACGTTTGAATATGACAGCCAGAACCGCCTGAAAAAACATTATCATCAGGTTGGTACCCAGCCTCAGGAATTACTGTCGGAAAATACGTATAATGAACTGTCCCAGCTTTCCAATAAAAAAGTAGGCAGTAATCTTCAGAGTATAGATTATACCTACAACATCCGTGGAGCGCTTACCAAAATGAATGATCCGGCTGCTTTGGGAACTAAGCTTTTCGGCTATGAATTAAAATACCATAATCCACAGTCTCCGGGAATTGCTCCTGGAAAATACAATGGAAACATTGCAGAAGTGAACTGGAAAACAGCTTCCGATCAGGTTTTAAGACAATACAATTATGAATATGATGGTCTCAGCAGGCTGACAAAAGGAGTTTATTCCGAGCCCGGAGCTTCTCTTCCGCAAAACGGATTTTTTAATGAGACCTTAGCCTATGACCTGAACGGAAATATCACCTCTTTACAAAGAAATGGAAAGAGTTTTTCCGGAACAGCACAGCTTATGGATAATCTGGTTTATCAGTATACAGGAAACAGACTTAACTCTGTGGCTGATATCTCGGGAAATTATAGTGGTTATCCTGATAGTTCTGGAAATACCATTACCTATGATGATAATGGGAATATGAAAGATCATGTGGACAAAGGTGTTTTACAGATTAATTATAACTTTCTGAATTTACCTAATTATGTGAAGTTTGATCAGACTTTTGTGCCCAGAGCTACAGATGGTGAATACAATGTCAATACAAAATATTTCTACAAAGCAGATGGTACCAAGCTTAAAAAGATCTATACCTATGGGATGGGCAGGCAGAATATGGAGACTTCCAGAACAACAGAATACCTGGACAGTTTCCAATATGAGACCCAGGGATTATCGGCAAGTGCTCCCCTGACCCTCCGATTCGTCCCTACAGCGGAAGGTTACTATAATTTTGAAAATAATAAGTATATTTACAACTATACGGATCACTTAGGAAATACCCGTTTAAGCTACACCAGAAACAGTGCTGGAACAGGAGCAGAGATCATTGAAGAAAACAATTATTATCCATTTGGTTTAAGACACACAGGATACAATGCTTTGGATGGAAATCCTGCGTACAATTATCAGTACAACGGAAAGGAACTGCAAAAAGAAACAGGCTGGAATGATTATGGCGCCAGGATGTATATGTCTGATATTGGGAGATGGGGAGTGATAGATCCATTAGCAGAAACCAGCAGGGCATGGTCACCTTATCGATATGCCTATAATAATCCACTGACATTTATAGATCCGGATGGAAGAAAGGAAAGAAAGAGTTCTCTGGAAACCATGGTTGAACTTGGAGGATCCTGGAAGAATACAGGAAGTGGTTTTTCGAATGGTCGTATTACATTGGGCTATGATACCCCAGGTGTTGATAGTCCAGCTGTAGGCTCAGATATGCTTGATTTTACTTTAGGAAAAGAATATTTTAAAGGGATTGATTTTTCGAAATTTAAAAACAATAAGCCTGATGATATAATAATAAGAAATAATAAAGGACATATTATGTACCGTATTATTTCAGATATTAAAAAGGATGTACAAATAGACACAGATGTTGAAATTGGAAATCCGATGACGATAAATTTAGAAGATTATAAGAAAAAAGGCGTTCACGCAGTAGGTTTTAGCCTTGATTATAGTGGAACATTTGGAGGAGGAATGAATGGAGGGGTATCGTTTGTTTATTTTATATCTGGCGATAATGCCGGGAGTGGCTTTCTATATGGTTATAAAGGAGGAAATACAGGTCTTGAAGGCTCAGTAGGCGTTAGTAAATTTTATTCTACATTTGTTGATAATGATAAGAAGAACTTTAATGCAGAAGGATATGCCGGAAAATCTTCTGGACATGCCTTTGGAGTTGGGATCTGGGGATATTCTAAATCTTGGGGTAATAGAACAAACGATGGAGAATTGTGGCAAGGTCAAAAAAGTAAAACAACATGGGTTACAATTTCTAATGGGGTTGGACATGGTGGGAGTGTTGGAGCTAAAGTATTTTGGTCAGATTATATACTTTTAAAAAAAATATTTTAAATGGGAAGAAAAAAATTATTATACCTAATTTCAGCATTTGCAATTGCAGGTCTAATATTATTTCTATTTATTTATTCTCCAAAAAATGAGAATAAATTTATTTTAGCAGATATTAAGGTCGAGATAAAAGGAAAGATAAAAAAGAAAGTTGCCGTAAGAAAAAATCTTTTTACTCACACGCTCATTTCAAGATTTAACAAAACAGATACTTTAATTTTTTTAGGAGAAAGTATTGATAGTGTAAATGTTGGAGATAATTTTTTAAAATACAAAGATTCTCCTTTTTTCTACGTCCTAAAACAGGAAAAAAAAGTTAAGAAACTAAAATATGTATCAATACCTAAAAGTATATTGACTGATGAAAATTTCCCAAAAGAATGGAAAGACAGTTGTAAAACAGCTTGGAGGAGTGTTGTAGTTGATAATTAAGAAGAAAACGAGAATATCATCTAAAATATTAGTTATAGAAGTTTCACAAAGTCCCGGTTGGCGGGAGTGTCTTGCTCGTATCCACAATAAAAACCACTGTTTTTTCATAGTGGTTTTTACCTGAACTAGGAATCAATATATTACATTTGTAGAAAACCTGAAGGAAATAGCCGTTTAGGCTATACCAACACAGTGTGGAACTGGAGCAGAGCAGTTTAAATCGGGATCCCAATTAAGAATTTCAGACTAAATAATTAAAATGAGCTTAATAGTAACAGATATAGACAGCGATTATCAAAGCTTACTTGATAACAAAGATTTTACCGCCGTAAATTTCCCCATTGAAAAGGCTGTTAAAATTTATGGAAATAGTTATAGCAGACTAAGAGGTAAGAACAAATTAAAACGTGAATTTGAAAAAATAATAGGTTTTAAAGATGATCACTTAAACTCATGTGAAGCGATAGAAAACTTTCTGGTATTTACTTATTATCTATTAAAAACAAATGACAAGCTGGTTGTGTTCACAGCCGGACTATCATATGATTCTATTGACCACTATATTAAAATAATGGAAATTATTCTGCCAAGGCTGGGTAATCGTACATTATACGTTGTCAAAAATTTCACTGATATTAATGAATCACAATTAACTGATCTATACATACACATCAATAAAATTGAAAAAGAAATTATATTTGATTTTATGAAAAACTGATTGATCGGATTCAAGCCTAAAAATGAATATTTCAGATACCCTGAATATTTTGGAAAAATGGAGTTTGAAACTGAAGATTATTTCGAAATGCTTTCATTCATTTTATCTGAACCAAACAGGAATTATGAATTCTATTTTATCAATAAAAACAATTCTCAATATTATCCTAAAGGAATGATTCTTATTAATAACAATTCAATGTATTTGGGAATTGGTGTTAATAAAAGTTGTGAAAAAGATTTCATAGATAAACTAACTAAAGAATATGATAAGACACCTATTATTAGTAACTGGCTACAATTACCGTATTAAAACATGAAAATAATTCAGTTTTTGAAGTTAAAATACTCCAAAGGGATAGTTTATAGATTGGAAAAAGCGACGGAATTTATAAATAAGGGACTAAAGTCCTAATAATTTATGGAATTAACAGATATATATCTATTTATAGATAAGGTTGAAAAAGAGTTTATATTTGACTTTATAAAAAATTGGTTAATAGGTTTTAAAACCACAGATGAAGTTTTTGAATATCCTCAATTTTTTGGAGATACAGAATTGGAAACCTATGATTATTTTGAAATGCTTTCATTCGTCTTAGCTGAGCCTAATAGAAACTATAATTTTTATTTTGAAAACGGGAATAATTTACAAAACCCCAAGGGAATGATTTTTATCCAAAATAACAACATGTACTTAGGCATAGGTGTTATTCCAGGTTATGAAAATCATTTTATTAATAAATTGAGTGAACAATATAAGCAAGAACTAATTATTTGTAATGGAGTTCTACCTTATAAATAATATATAATTCCTTAGTTGTCCCGTTGATACGAGCCTTTCGCTCGCATCACCAAGTAAATAAAAACCACTGTTTTTCCACAGTGGTTTTTATTTGAGACTAGAATTAATAAATTTACATTTTGGACCTTAAGGTTATACAAAAATATTGTAGGAACAAAAATCATTGAAGAAAACAATTATTGTCCATTTGGTTTAAGACATAATGCAGGAACGGCTCCAACAGCAAATCCAGCCTACAATTATCAGTATAACGGAAAGGAGCTGCAAGAAAGAAACAGGCTGGAATGACTACGGAGCCCGGATGTATATGTCTGATATTGGGAGATGGGGAGTATTAGATAATTATAGTGAAACTTACAACTCTTTATCTCCTTATAATTATGTTGCCGGAAATCCGGTTAAATATATTGATATTAATGGAGAATGGATCTATATCAATGATACAAATGGAACTAAATACAGATATAGTAATGGAGGAGCACAGCACCAGGTAGAGGGAAAATGGGTGAATGTAAACGAAACTACAAAATTATCGGAATATGTTATGCAGACTATAGCAGGGCTTAGTTATTTAGATCATAACACATCGATCGGAAATACGATGATTAATTATTTTAATCAAGAGGGAACACAAAGAGATATACATTTTTACTCTACGAGTGGAGATTCACAGGTAAGACATGGGATAAGTAATATTATTGATCTAAAAATATTCCCATCAGATGGTGTTTGGACAACTTCAGGAAAGGACTTACAATATTCTCCATTATATACAACTATTGCACATGAAATGGGGCATGTTTATGGGTATTTTGCTTTAGGAGAAGTGGATACATCAGAAGAAAGATTTGGAGACAGATCAACAACGGCTGAAATTTTTGGAACACATGTTGAGAATATTGTCAGGGCAGAGACATTTCTTTCATTACGAACACACTATGGGAAAACCTGTTTGGGTAAAACTTGTATACCCAATACTGATGGTAGATTAATAGATAATGTAGGAAACAGTATTTATTACAATTCAAATGGAAGCCAAATTAAACCTATTCCAAATATTGAGAGTGTACGGAATATCAATAATAATATACTACAAAATAAATATAATTACCATGGAGCTGCTTTATATAATAACTGGCAAAGGTTTAAAAATAGAGCTCAGTAATATTAATAAATTAATTATAATGAAAAATTTTATCATCTTATTAAGTACGATCTTGTTTACTGGTTGTTTTTCACAAAATAAAATATCATTAAGAAAAGCGAATGATGAGATATTAAAAAATAGAAAGGTATTTCCATACAGTGAATCAAATGATTCAACAATGGTAAATATGCTCATAAAAGGATATACAACTTATCGATTATTGGGAGCAAAAACTTGTAATATTCTTCCTGATAAAAAATATTCTCATATTTATATAGAAGATGGATTTAATGTAGAAAGCGGGCAATATAGTGGTGTAATTATCATAGATAATACAAATATTTGTGAAATAGAAGCAAACAAGAATAATTTAAGAGCTGATATTCTTTCTTATACTAAAATTCAAGAGGATTATATTACTTTTTTCACTAAAAAAATTAGTAAGGATGATTTTAAGAAAAAATATCTTGATGAATATTTTAGATATGAGATTATAGCTCAAAATAAAACAAAAGATTTACAAAAATGTTTAGCTATAGATAAATTTACTCCAAAACCAATTATATATGCGGCTAGTTATTATTTTGCAGCTAAAAAAATAAATAATTATGGAACTGTCAGAATAAAATATAATGATATAAAAAGATGGCATAGAAGAAATCCCTTATTTTACGGAGGAAAAAAAGAAAAGTTTTATAGAATGCATCAACAATCTTAATATTCTGAAAATATCGGATAAACATGCTAACAGACTATAAACAATAAGTTATGATTCATAAGTTTATTATTATAATTTTATTAATCTGGATTACTTTTATTAAAACTCAGGGCAATAATAATTCTATCCAGGAGACAAAAATCTCCACATTTCTTAAAAACATGGAGACTAAAAAAGAACAGACTAATTTTCTTATTTATAATATCGGAAAAGAATATTTGATTGTTACCAAATTAGAATCCTCCTTCACATTGTATTGGTATAAAGAAAAAATGGATTTTAGCAATCAAATTGAAATTTATAGTTTAGTCAGAAAACGGCAAAATGTAAAAGATAAATTGTTACAAAAATTATTTAAACATAAATGTGGCAATAGAAATTATAAAAATACAGATGAAGGAAGTTCTTATATTTATTTTGAATTATATTCTAATAATATAAAGGAATGTGAGTTTAAGACACCTTATATGTATTACAATAAAGAAAATAAAAACCGTCCCCCTATAAAAAAGAAATATATGGAATATTTAACAGAAAATCTTTTACGTATCTATTAACGATGGGGTTATTCTAAAATTCTTATCAATTATATAGGAGGAAAAATCAAAATATAGTTTTAATAAGATTTGTTATGAATTTATTAGAAGTAATTTTCGGAGGAATACTTATTCGGTTTTTAGGATTGAATACGAGATATTATTTTTTCAAAATCTTTGATGAGAGTGTGAAAAAAGAAGATTTTGAAAGTGATAAGGAAGACATAGGGGCTAGCTTTTATCAAGGTTTTTTCAATTTTTTTATTGGACTCATCGTTTTTTTCCTTCTATCTTTTGGAATAGTGTATCTGTTATTCATACTTCATCTTTTATAAATGTGTCTTCCATACGTGTACGAGCATATTACAAGCTTCTTTGTAATAACAAAACCCTACATTTTACAAGACTTTATAGATCAGATTTGGGCAGACAGATGTGCACTTGAAAATAACAATTTATTCATTTCATAGTACACATTTGAAAAAATCTTGGAAAAATATGAAAAACAAAAAACCACTCACATTACTGTAAGTGGTTGAAATTGTGGTCCCACCTGGACTACAAGCTTGCATTTCTATTTAGCAGATTTTCAAAACAATACAAAAATAGCAATTTAATCAGTGGACAGTTTAGAGCACACTTTTAATTAAATATTCTTTTGTCTTAATACAAATTTAATTAATTAAACTGAATTCTAGTCACTCACAATAACATTAAAATAATTACCTGTATTTTTTAATAACATTTCTGTTGCTCCTAGTAACTTTAACTGTTCATTTGAAATTTTTGCTTTGGAAATTCCAGGCTGTACAATATGAATATTTACAATAACTTTTGAAAAACCTGATTGAATAATTCTTTTAAATATATATAATTCCTCTGTTCCTCCTTTTTCAAATCTAGATGGTTTATTAGCTTCAAATCTTTGCTTTTCTCTAAAGTTTAGATGATTAATTAGATTTTCTATTCTATGCTTCCAGTGAAAGCTTCTTTGCGCCTGTCCACAAACTTCATATAAATCCTTAATTCGTCCTCCTGCTTTTGATTTTTGTGAAAACTTACAGTGATATAAATCAACTACTACTTTACTGTAATCTTCTTCAAAATATTTTATCCCAACAATATCACTAATTTCATCTTTATCATCATCATCAAAAATTATTTTATAATCTTCATCTTTTTTTAATTCATTAACCATAAAATATTGAACTGAGTCAGTAATTTTTGTCTTTTTGGTTTTATCATATTGAGACTCATTAGTTATATTTACTCCCGTCCAAATTCTTGTTTCGATTAATTCTGGATTATATGCTTGAAATTCATATTTAAACTCAAAAAATATATCGTTATACATTTTTGAAGAGTCAGAAAATCTTATTATAGGAGGATACTTTTTGAAAAAGTCATCAATACTTATATTTTCATTTCGTCCGTATGTAAAAAATAAATCATTTCCTTTTATTTTAGAATAAGTGTAACCTTTTGAATTTTTATTTGAATCTAATATAAGTTCATATTCAGTCTCAATATTTTCTGTTTTTATTGAGAAATTAATTGAATTATTTTTTGTCTTATCAAAATTTAAAGCAATTCTGTAATCAAAAAAAGATTTTTCATTAATGAAAAACTCTGTTTCTCTGAAATATATTTCGTCATTCCATATTATTGAAATTGGAGTAATTCCATTAGGAAGAATAGAAATCCTTTCTGGTTTAGCTATAAAATTAAATATATTTTTAACGTCAATAGTATCATCGTTAAGTTTTTTCCCAATAGTATCACACCATTCACAAAATTCAGGTATTGTTTTAATCATTCTAGACCAAACTCGACCTTTAGATGAACAACCTATAGTTATTCTTTCACCTACAGTAAAACCTTTTCCAAAGAGATTTGCACTTGATTTTGTTTTTTTTGTTATTTCGTCTAAAGCTTCTCCAACATTTCTCCCAAATAATTGTGTGTAGCTTATTGCTTCCTCAGATATTGGCTTAACTCCTAAATTAAATAATTCTAATTGCTCTACTTCATGAAGCGATTTATATATATCAGATTCATTTATAAGATTTATATTCTCTCCAATTACAAGATTTGCAAGGCTCTCATAAAGGCTACCATTATTAGAACTATTTATAAATAATAAATTTTGTTCTCTATTAAAATAAATTATATATAGGTCATATACATTATTTATTAAATCATCTATTATCCCCCACCTTACAGAAGAATTGTTTCGACCAATAATGATTAACAAATCTTTTTCTTGATGTGTTGCGTGTACCGATTGATTATTCTTTTTTTCAAAAAACTTCTTATATGAATCAGGATTCCATTTGGGCTCTAAATCATTAACCTTATATACTACTGTACTAAGAGCTGGAGTAATATTTCTTAAGGGTATTTGGTATGGGATTCCTTCTTCATCAAATTTTTGAAAAAAATCTTCTTCCTTATTTAACTCAGCCAAAATCCCCTCATTAGAAACTTTTAGAATTTTATTCCAATCTGCATCCTTTGCGTAAAGTTTTCTTAAAAGATTATCTTTTAAATTATTATCTCCGATATTAGCAATTATTGTAGCATTACCAACTTTTTGAGTTGAACTTCTAGTAAATCGACCAAAAAACTGTATTGAAGTTGTAATATTCTTATGAATTTCATGCAGTGCACATACCTTTAAAGTTGGTAAATCATAGCCTTCTCCTAGCATATCTACACAAACAATAATTCTATAGTTATCATCATTTTTTATTTTATCTAATATATCTCTCTTTTCAGAATCACTAAGCCTACTGTGTACCAGCATAGGTTTAAATTCTTTATATTTTTTATAAATCTCAAATACTTCCTTTGCTCTATTTATGTTTTCCACCCTTGCCATTAATTTGTGATTCAATTCTTGTGACAAGTCATTTCTTAATTGTTCAATTGCTCTTTCTGCTATTATTACATCCGCCTTACTATCGTTAAATTCTATTATAGGTATAAAGTTTATATTCAAGAAAGAGCCGTCTCTTTGGGCAAGAGAAAGAGGATAATTATAAATTGTTTTACCCTTTAATCTTTTTTTATCATTTCTAAATGGTGTTGCAGTAAATTTCAACACGGGCTTATTTTGAGAAATAAATTTTGTTGCAATATTATCCCACGTGCTTGCTTCACAATGATGAGCTTCATCAACAATAAGTAATTTTGATTTCGAAATTAAAGTATCGAAAATTTTATAATCATTTTGGTTGCACTTATTTATAATTGATGTTGTTGCTATTATAACATTACACTTATCCCAAAACTCGGCTGCCTCAGTTTGACTTTTAAAAGAAGTCTGTAGTGTACCAACTATAGGACATAATGCATCTTCACCAACAATTTGAAATTTTGAATCTTTTAAAACTCCAAGTGTTAAAAATTTACCCGTTATTTGCCGTCTAAGGGAATCAGATGGAACAATTACAAGTATTTTATCTGTTTTATTAGCAACAAGAAGAGAAAGCATTGTTTCGGTTTTCCCCGTTCCTGTAGGCATTACTACTATTGCAGGCTCTTGTGAAACACTCCAATGTGCTAATATTGAATGTAGTGCACCAATTTGCGGAGGTCTTAATCCAAATTCAAGATTTACTTTATTTTCGTCTAAAACTTCTTCTTTGTAAAAAAAATTATTATTCCATGAGTTTTTGATAAATTCTGAATTGGGTAAATTAAAATTGAGGCATATTTTATTGGTGGTTTGAAGAAAAGAAACTAAGTCATTTCTAAACTTATTTTGGTCAACATAAAAGATACCGTTATACCCATTTGGTGCATAGCTGGGTTTTAAAGTAAACAAATACTTTTCATCATCGCTAACTGTAAACAAATAACCAAATTCGGATTCTTTTGAGAGTAATCCTCTTTTTTTTCCTAGATAATAACTGATTACATTTTTATTTTGACGTAATTTTACTGTCAAATCAATTTCAGCAGTTTCTTGAAATAATTCCATCATAGTTTATTAGTTTAAACAAAAATAGAAAATAAATACTAAAATCTCATCCTTACAGTATGATTACAAATGAATTACAAAATCTTTCATACATTTTCAATTTTTCTAAAATCTTTTATGAATCATACCATAAAAATCTTCCATTAATAAATTTTCCTAGCACTCTCGAAAAACTTATAGATATTGATATAATCCAACTAATAAAATCTGACGAAATACATATTCGTGACAAGGCAAATATTTGGATGGAAGAGGCATATCTTAATTTCCAACGAATCAGTAAAGTTGGAACAGAACCAAGCAAAAAATTAATTTTAGAATTGGTTCCTAATAAGATACAAGATAGCAGTTTTATACAAGCTCTCACTGCATTTAATGAAAGAAATTATAATATTGCTAACTGCTTAGTTAATAAAAAATCTTTGATTGATAATGAAAATCTAATAAAATCTCAAATTAAATTAGATGCATTTAAAGGTATTCCTCTTCTACTTCCCTGTGATGAATTAGTAAAAAAAATATCTAGTAATACATACCAACAACCAAGCCAGGATAAACTTTCAAAACACAATCTTCAAATTCAACAGAAATATATAGATAGGTTTATTAATTCTCTCTTAGTATATACTTTGGTTGATTCAAAAGAAGATTTAAAAAAGCTTCTACAAGGACATAATATCTTTAAACCTGTAGAGTTTTCTTGTCCTGCAAATTCAGTTATAACATTTTTCAGGGAAAGACATGAAGATGGTATAATTATTAGTAGTAAATCCATCACAAAACAATTCATTCACACTTTCTTCTTATTTGAAAATAAAAAAACCAAGATTTACCAGCACCCATCATTAAGTAATATAATTAACTTTCTTACAAGAGAAACTCCTCAAAGCGGTACACTAAAAAAAATTATTTTTATAGAATAAAGTTAAATTCAGTTAATTTTTATGACTCATTTATAACACCTCAATAACAGTGTATTGATGGTGTCACTTTTTGTAAAGTATATTTGCAAAGTAATTACAGAAAGTTATTAATAACCAATCATTAACAATTTAAAATATTATTATGAGTATAAAATTCAATGAACTTTTAACATTATCTGAACTAGAAAAAATATTAAGAAGAAAAAGAACAACAATTTATAATTGGCGAAAAGATGGCAAACTTGTCCCTTATGGAATGAGTGGAAAAAGTCCACTATTCAGAATGGAAGATGTAGAAAAATTTTTAACCGACTCACTAAAAACTTATTAATTATGATAGACAACTTTACAATTAAACTTAACTCACAAGAATTCTGTGAGAAATATTTGCAATCAACAGGCAATTATACTCAATCGTCATGGATTAGAAAAACGAAAAAGAGTGACGAAAAAGAGATAATATATCCTCTTAAAAAGAAAATCAATAATATAGAATTGAGAGTAACCGAAAAGAATTCAGTATTAGGTAATTCTATCCATAAGTATTTCAACATCAACAATTATGGAGAAATACAAGGGAATCAAAATTACAATGATTTTACTTTCTGTTCTCTATTGGAAGCCATTGAACAACTGGAAATAGATTTCAAAGGTTTAAATTTAAATAATGGTTATCTACAAAGTTTAGAATTTGGATTTAACTTGCTTGTTGATAAAGAACCAAAGTATTACTTAAATCATAATTTTCTTTTATTCGAACATAAAGCTCCAACAATTAATAAATCAACAAATGCTATGAATTATAGGAAGTTTGAGCATAATAATTTAGCATGGAAGGTCTATGATAAAAAAACACAATATGGTCTTGAAAATAACCTTTTAAGGATAGAAATTGTGCTCGGTTCATCTGAGTTAAAGAAACTGGGAATTTACGCCTTAAATGACCTTAAAAACAAGGAAAATATATTATTGCTTTATTCAAAGTTTTTAGAGTCTTTTAAAGGCTTTACACTTATTGACAATAGATTTGAAAGAAAAGATTTAAATACTGAATTTACAAGCGATTTAGGTAACAGATTAGAGCCTTCTTATTGGAAACACAAAAGAGGAAGAAATAACCTTTGCAGAGACAAAGCAAAGCTAAAGGAGATGATAAAACAAAATAACCTCAACACAACAGAATTGTATATTACAGAATTGATAAAATCCAAGTTTAATGAGCTGTTTTATGACTGTAGTATTATCAATCAAGTTGCATGATTGGTTTTCAGTGATTGTATATAATAAAATATCAATCATTTGGAATTTTTTCTTTTTTTTAATGCTTTTCCAAATAGCATTTTAATTTCTCTAAATTCTCAATTTTCTAATATTTTTTGTCAGTAATCAGTAATCTCATTTTTTTACAAATGAGACAAGAAAAGGTTTTGACTCTATGTAACTATAAATTTTACAAAAAATATGATTTAGAGATTCAATTTGAATTAATATCTTTGCTACTTACTTCAACGAAAAAAGTGTAAACTTTTTGCTTTTTGTTATAGAGAATCGGCAAAATTCACATAATGACACAGAACGCAAACAGTTATCACCTTGTCTCATACGGCAAGGTCGATTCTCCTGTTTTAATGTGTCATTGGCTTTGCCGAGCCATCTATAACTTTAAGCATGGATTTTCGCCTTGCTTTTTTTGTTGCTATTAAGGGAAACCGTAAAAGTTAAAGGAATCTTTGAATTAAATTAACAAACTCTAAAGCAATATTATGAGAAAATTATTACTTACCTCGACAGGACTATTGATTGGCATTTTTACAAGTGCACAAAGACAAGGATGGATTGACCCTACAGACCAAGATTTTACGTACAAAGCTTTACAACAAAAGCAAAATCTTTATGATAATAATTTAAGGGCTGTTAATATCATGAAAAGCAGAGCTCTTAGTGATATAAGAAATTACTTTGAATATTTAAAGACAATTCCTAGATTGACCGAAACCCATAAAGCTAGACTTAATTATACTGATAAAGTATTTCAATTTATGCGAAGTTCTCAATCATGGGATTATTCTAATACAAATATGAGTAGAGAAATTATAGACTATTATACAAACGTTTGTAACGAGATTGAAAGTTGGAAAGATTAAAATCTAATGAATTATGAAAAAATATTATTTAGCTTTTTTATTATTGAATATATTAGTAGTAAAAGCCCAGAATTTCGATTGCAACAATTTTGATAGATATGAATTGAATTACATCTACAAACAAAATGAGAATAAATTCAAAGCTACATTAGGTGAGATAAACTACATGCAAAAAAGTATCGATGGGTTAGATATTGGGGTTATAAAACAAATTTGCATAAATAATTGGGCAGTCTATGATAAAAATGGAATTGAATACATGTATAAACGATTTCTTGATTCCAATGGCAGTATTGACAAAAATTATTATTTAAAAAATATAGGATACTTAGAAGTATTGAGTTATTTAAAATATAAAATTAAGAGCACAATAAAATAATCTTAATATAGTATTAATATGTCAAACTACATCTCTATTTTTAATTTAAAACTAATTTTCGACTACGAAATCTTTTCATTAGGTCAGGAATATCCATATTTATTAGACTGTATAGAACATGAATGGAGAAGGGATGATTCTGTTGATTTAAAAAAGATTATTGGAAATATTATTATTAGACATGAACATAATATCTCATATAAACATTTCAATCCTAATTATTTGAGTAAATTAAAAGAACTGAACGAAATTCAAAGTGATAAATCATATTTGAATTATATTAAGATTTTTAATATTATGGGATACTGTTTCGTCATTATAGTAAAGGAAAATACTTACAAATTTAAACTTGACAAGTTCCACAGAGCTTTACTTCAAAATAATATTGAGCAAATTATTAATAAATTCACTAAATGTAAGTAGATAGAAAGCACAAAATCAATTACTAATAAGTCTTACTCTAATTATTATTAGATTGATTACTTTCTGATAATATTTTCATTCGTTAATACTATTTGAATAAATTTAGAAAAACACATAGGTCTTACATGAAGTTTTAAAAAAAAATAATCCTCTCACTTTTAGAGGGGATTATTGACTTTAGTACACCTGTAACAACTTCAAAGGATTATTTTTAGTCTAAACCACTGATAATCATAAAACTTCTCATTACAAATGGTAGATAAAAAAGAGTTTTGTTACTTTCCTATCGCAATTGTTATCTTATCTTTCAGAAACAATCTTTTTCTTTTATTTTTAATTTATTTAAAAATTTTTATACAATTCGCCCTAAATAACACATTTAAAAACTCTAATAACTCTAGTCCATCCAGGGTTTTCTTGCCATTCACCTTTTTTACTATTAATATTCTGTAAAACTTCAAATTCAGGATAATTAGAAAAGTGTCTCATAAAAGCATTAAGTCTACTTGTCCGTAAGTCATCAATAAATGGGCTCACACAAACAAAATAATTCAATCCTTTAAAAGTATTATCGATTAATGAAAGTAATTTAGTTAATGAAATATGTTCAATATCAATTATGTTAGAGAATAAGTGTAAGTTGGGTAAATTTGGGCTTGAGGTGAAGTCATCTTCATTTAGGTTATCTAAGGTTTTATTAATCGTATTAATTTCTATTTCTGTAAAATAACCTTTCAAATGTGCTGCAGCTCTTTTTAATGCAATTTCAGACGGCTCTATAAGAGTAAAGTACTTAGATTTTGTTTGATAGCCATTATCATTTAAATAATCAAAGTAAGTTATTGTTGCCATAGCTTGACCGCATCCCCAGTCAATCACATTTAAAGTTTCATCAAAAATGGTTTTAGGTAAAGAATTAAAAGCTGTTATTAATTTGGCATAATGCATATTTCCATAACTATGCATATAGGCAAATAATTGTAGTTCCTCTGTTAATATACCTACTCCTCTTTTCAAAGAATAAAATATCGAATCATCTTGCAAATGCCTATATAAGTCTTGTGATATTTTCTTTATAGAATAAAAATTTTTATCAGTAGTCTTAAATAATTCGATATAATCACCCGAATCCTCTATTAATGGCTCAGGGTTAACAGGAGGTAATATAATTTCTCTATTTAGAAAAGCTTCTAATTTTTGGTTTATTTCAATAGGAGATTCTTTAAAATCTAGATTCCCATTTAAAATCTCTTGTATAAAGTTATCATTTAAAAATGAATTTGGGTCTTCACCAGCCGATGTTAATAATTTTTCTCTCAGTCTTTCTACACCTTCAATATTGAATCTGCCGAAATCAACTAAGAGTCGCACATAATAATTTACAATAGTTGCAATTAATTTATTAACACCATCTTCTTCTTCGTTGTAAGCTTGTGAAAGTAATCCGTAAAAATTATCATATCTCTCAAAATGTTGTTGTATTACATTTATACCTACAAGATAAAGAGCCGATGCTTTTAATCTACTTCCTAGGACAAAATCTGTATTAGACAATAATTCATATAATTGTTTAAATTGTGATGTTAATCCTAATCTTTCACAAGCATTAAGCAATAAGGCTATAAAAGTTAAACTATTATCATTTTTTTCTAATTCACTAATAAATGTAATGTTGTTAGATATATAAATTCTCAAATCATTCTTAATAGCAATTAACTCTGAATCTTTTTGAAGTTCAAAATAATCATAAACCTTACTTAAATTGCTAGCCAAATAATCTTTAAAAATCTGTGGGTCTTGCGAAAGTTCTTCTAAATTTTCAAAAAATTTCATCAAAGAATTATTTTATTATTTTTAATAAGTGATACTAGTTCGGTTATATTATCTTTTTTATACTTACTAATATTAGGAATTCCCAAAAATTTACCTACAGCTTTTAGCTCTGCAAGACTAAACTTTTCATAATTGACGGTTTTAACATACGAATCATTATCAATTATTTTACCACTTTTATCTATTTCATTTTTTATCGTATCATGTCTTTCAATCTCTTTAATATTTAAATCGTTTTTAAAACTTTTCGGTTCTTTTGTATTGGCTACCAAAAACCTATTATTAGTATCCTCAGTAGGAATATTATTATATTGACTTAAAAAACTTGAAATAGATTGATTCATTACATTTTCAAGCATATTTTTAAAAAATAAAACAGATTTCTCACTATCAAAACTCTCTAGTAAAAATGGAGGGATAGTATTTTTAGTATAATCAGCTAAAATTTTACAAATGTCACCCGAATATATATTCCAAAATTCTTTTGAGAAATTTTTTTTTGGAGGGTTTTTTATTAATTTATCCAAAATAATATAATAGTCTGACTTTATATTTTTAGTTTTTTGACTAACAAAAAGATTATCTAAATATGTAAAAGAATAATTTTCCTTTGAATTATTAAAGTAGAATTGATAAATACTCTCAATAATATAGTAATCTAACTTATCCTCAAGTTCAAATTTAACTTTCGTAAAACTTCCATTAGTTTTATATTTATTACGTAATTTTGAATATCCAGAATATAAGCCATATAGTAAAGATAACTCTTCTTTCTTCTCAGCGGAGATATTTCCATCTCTTAAAAAACCTATTAAGTCCTCTGTACTTTTACTTCTTCCTTCTCCATACGTATATAAAATAGCTAAATCAAAAGTCAAGGAATTTTTGTCAATCATATTCAAATTAATTTGACCTAATTTAATTTCGATATTCATTCCATTTTTTTTAGCAATATCTTTAATTAAATTTATATCAATATCAGTGTACAAATGCTTTTGTAATCCTAACCATTCATTATCTTCATTTTTAAAAATCCCTTTATATCTTTCTGAAAATTTAAGACCTAATCTATTTTCTTCTGATTTAAGTTGTTCTCCTATAAGTTTATTAAAATGTGAAAGTGTAGAAAAATAATTAAGTGGAAACTCATAATCAATCGGTGCTCCAATTTTCATAAAAGCCATCGCTCCTAAAACTTTATCAAATGTATTGACCTTTTTTTCAAACTCTAAATTTTCATTTTTTTCAAAATCACCTTCATTGTTATAGGGAATAAAATCTGTCCTTAAAGGATTTTCTAGTGTTGTTAGATGTGGAGGTATGAAACCATTCCCATTATTAACATTCCAAACGCTTACATCCATTTGCTTCTTATCAAAAAAATAAATTCTCTTAATTCTTGAAATTGGAAGTGGTTTGTTTAGCTTTGAAAAATTATCATCAATTATATTTAAATTTAGCTCTTCCTCTGTTAAAATTATTTCCACAGAGCAATCACAATTCTCTACCCATTTATTTTTTGATAAGAGAATAAAGTTTCCTGCCTTATCTTGTATATCTGTAGGTTTATTTTTGTAATATACAGAAGGTAATATAATTCCCTTACTAAAATAGAAAGCAAGAGTAGATGATTTAATAGGTATATAAATTTGATTTTTCATTTTAATATTCTTCAATTGTATATGTCTGAGACTGTTCTGTACCTAAAAGGTTTGGATGAATTTTTGAAGTAATTAAATATAGATTTCTTCTAGCTCGTGTAAGTCCAACATAATAATCATTCTCAGTTATAGGTGCTTTTGTCATATAAGTTATATTATAATCATATAATTGAAAATCAGGAATTATTACTGTATCAAACTCTAATCCCTTTGCTGATTTAAAAGTTGTTATATGAATATTTTCCAAACCAATGAAATCTGGCATTTTACTATGGTAATAAGAGAAATTTATATTAAGATTAAGGCTTTCTACTATTTCAGTAAAATTAATTACATCTTGTATTAAAGGAACCAATATCGCAAGATTATGTGTTCCTCTTAATATATCATCTCTAAACAAGTTAACAACATCAATTATCGCTTGATTTCTTTGAACATTAGTAGCTTTTATAATTATAGGCTTCCTCCCTATTCTACCATTTTCTAATAAATTAGTTAATGTGTTATGTGGAATAAGTTTATTCGGAAAAAAAGCACTACAAAACAGCATTATTTCATAAGAATTCCTAAAATTTTCACTTAGAGGATATTGTCTTGTAGTAAAAATTTCACGTAATCTATTTTCTGTTGTAGCCCTTTTAGGGTCTAAAATCTGTTGGTCATCAGCGCCAAAACAAACCCTATCAGCATATTGGACAATTTTCATGTTGTCACTCTCTTCTAAATCCTGAGCTTCATCAATAATAATCTCATATTGTTTAGTCGGTCTTCCAGCTAGCCACTCCAAAGTTCTTGTTACAGCTTGACCAGCATTTGCATTATTCTGCTGAGCATTCATTCTTAGGTAATGTTCTAAAGTTTTGGTATATGTCATTAAGAGACTACCATTACCTATATCATGATTTCTAATATGTCTTAATAAAGCAACCACACTTTTACCTGTTCCAGGACCACCTGCAACAGATATTGAATTAGGGTTATTTAATGCAGCTTGTTGTTCAGTTGTAAGTTCTGTAATTAAGGGAGGAATCCAATTATAAGGCATTATCTAATTGTTCTAAATGTTAAATTTATTCTCTCAGCCACTTTTTGATTTGTTTTTGGTACTTGATGTTGCCAAAAATGTTGAAGTTCACCCTTCATAATTAATAAACTACCGTGGGTTAAATTAATATCTATCTTTTCTTTAGTTTCTATATGTCTTAACTGAAATTTTCTTGTAGCCCCAAAGTTTACTGAGCAAATTACGGGATTGATTCCAAGTTCTTCTTCAGCATCACTATGCCATGAAATTGAATCATTTTCATCCCGATATAAGTTTAATAGAACACTGTTAAATTCAACGCCCGCAATTAATTGAATACTGTTCTTAATATCAAGCAATTCTTTAGTCCAAGAATTGGGAGTTAGTGTAATTCCAGAAAATGAATATGGCTTATCATTGTCACCATACCATGCTGTAAGCCTAGGAAATAAAATATGTTTTCCATACATTTTCATAGATTCTTGTTTCCAAAAGGTATCCTTTCTTAACTTTTTAAAGTAAAAATTACTTTCCAGTTCTGAAAAAAAATTGGGCAAAAATAAATATTCTCCATTACTAATAGAGATTAATTTAGGTTTTTCACCTTCATTGAATACATCATCAAAAAGGCTTAATTGACTTATCATATTACAAAACTACGTTTAAAAAGAGTAAAATTCATTAAAGTTTTTTATACAAAAATCGCTTTACTAATTTACATAAAATCATTAAGACTTTTTAAATATACTTATTTGATTAAATGTTTTCGTTTTCTTTATTCTATTTTTAATCCTAAACAAATTCACTAAATATCTGTTCTTTATTAAAGTCAAAATATTTTGCATGAGTCCACAATATTATTAAAATATACTGTAAAATAAATTTTGCCTGTATATATTTATTTTACAACCATATAGACAACAATACCCCCTATTAATTTAAATCTATGGTATACCCCCCTTGAAATTAAAGTTATTTATCTCTGCTTGATTGAAGAATTTGAAAAACTTATAAAATTTATTTTTCATTTATATTAAGAGAAGCCTTTCTTGCATAAGAAAAGTTTTAACTTTCATTTTAACAGAATATAATTTATATAGTATCACTCCAAGCTTTGTTTAATTTTTTAACATTATCATTATCAGCAAACTTTACATAGTTTTGAAAAACTCCAAAATCCTCGTGACCTGTGATTTGCATAATTTCAAGAGGTTGCAACCCCCTATTCAAGCAACCAATAATAAAATATCTTCTACCATAGTGAAATGTAACCCAATCATACAAGGGTTTTACAACTGCAATAACATCCCCTTTATAATCTTTTTCATTGATAAGAATTTCTTCACTTATCTCAGCTTTTATAAGGATTTTTGTTAAATGTTTATTACTTGTCTGGTTTGTATATCCTTTACCAACACCATAAAGGTCATTAAATTCCTTTATATAAGAAACTGCTTTAACTGACATTGCAATTATATCAGGTCTGTTTTTCTTAGTATTTTTAAAATGATATTTACCATTCTTTATATTCTTATAATTTATGTCTAGAACATCCGAATGCCTTAATCCAGTAAGGCAGCTAATACAAAACAACCTACGTGTTATATCTAAATGACCGTGATTACTAAGGTCAAGATT
This sequence comes from Chryseobacterium phocaeense, assembly GCF_900169075.1. Taxonomy (NCBI): domain Bacteria; kingdom Pseudomonadati; phylum Bacteroidota; class Flavobacteriia; order Flavobacteriales; family Weeksellaceae; genus Chryseobacterium; species Chryseobacterium phocaeense. Next base: position 100,277 of record NZ_LT827015.1, on the reverse strand, counting down.
GAGTATTTTTTTAAAATCTTTTTCTATAAAATCTACAAACTGTCCCTTCTCATGCTCTCTTTCTAATTTTTCAAAAATTTTATTAGTATGGTGATTTCTATCATACATAAATTTTAGAAAGGATTTAATATTCTTAATTTGCTTTGACCTCGTATTTGTTTTCTGCTTACAAGTCATTTGTAAATAGTTCATAAAACCATCAAAAAAACTAATATCTAAGTCATCAAACAATAAATCCTTTTTACTCATAGTAACCGAATAAGATTTTAGATGATTTCTCAGCGTTGTATATGCCTTAACCGTTCCTTCTTTAAGATTTGATTTTCGTATTTCTAAAAACTTATCAAATCCTTTGTCTACTGTCAAATCAATTTCAGAGTTTTCAAATTTCCCAGACAAATACGTTCTGACCTCATCAAAAAATTTAACTGTCATCGATTTATCATTTTCAATGAAATTTTTAGTATATAAATCTAATATCTTAGATTGTATAGTATTAAGGATTTTATTAAAATTTAATGCATTTGGAGCATTGGATTTAATTCTCTGATTATTTATATTCCAATATTTCGGGTTAATTTTCTGTGTAGTGGAAAATTTCGTCCTTTTTCCATTTAGACTAACAGTAACCAAGATTAATGATTCTTTTACTGAGTTTGGTTCTTTTAAATAGAAATTAATTTTCATAATAATTACATTAGGGACACTTTAATTTACGTTAGGGACACTAAAGGAGACACTATTTTATGAATATAATTAAACAATCTTGAAAATAAATATACAAAAAAAATCCTTGCATTACTTATGAATACAAGGATTTTAAGTTTAACTGTGTTCAGTTGTTTTTAACTGTTTTCAGTATTTGTGGTCCCACCTGGGCTCGAACCAGGGACCACCTGATTATGAGTCAGGTGCTCTAACCAACTGAGCTATAGGACCTCAAAACTTGGTTAAATTTTGTGCTTGCAAAAATAGCAAAATTTCTTTCACCACAAAACTTTTTATTGCTTTTCTTGACAAAGTTCTACCAGTACTCCATTCGTGGATTTTGGGTGTAGGAAGACAACTAATTTGTTATCAGCACCTTCTTTCGGTTCCTCGGAGATAAACTGGAAACCTTCTTTTTTCAGTCTTTCCACTTCTTCCAGGATATTTTCTACGCCAAACGCTAAGTGATGGATGCCTTCGCCTTTTTTATCGATAAATTTGGAGATCGGACTTTCAGGATTACTGGCTTCCAGCAGCTCAATTTTGCTTTCTCCCGTTCCATAAAAAGAAGTGACTACCCCTTCCCTTTCCACGGTTTCTTTTTTGTAGGATTCTTTTCCCAGCAGTTTAGCAAAAAGTTCATCCGAAACGCCTAAGGATTTTACCGCAATACCAATATGTTCTAGCTTCATAAATACTAATAAATATAATTAAATCGTAAATTTGATACCGGAGCTGAATTTCAAAGGTATCAATTCAAACAAAAGTACTAAATTTGCACAACTTATGGAAAGTAACAGACAAAGAAAAGTAGCACAGATCATCCAGGAAGACTTCGCGGAGCTTTTCCGCAAACAGGCTTCAGAAAGTAAGCAGAGTATATTGGTATCCGTTTCGGATGTGAAAGTATCTGCAGACCTGGGAATTGCTAAGATTTATTTAAGCATTTTCCCGCAGGAGTTTCGTTCTGCGGTGATGAAGGAAATTGAAGAAAACAAACCTCAGTACAGAAATTTTATCGGCCAGAAAATGGCAAAACAGGTTCGTATCATTCCACAGCTTAATTTCTATCTGGATACCGCTCTTGATGACGTTGAAAGACTGGAAAGAGAATTAAGAGGCGAAGGCGACAATCCGGTTTTATAAGGTCTTGAAGAATATTGCATTTTACATAGCATCCAGATACCTTTTGGCTAAAAAAGGAAGCACTGCCGTTACGTTCATTACGTGGCTTTCGGTAGGTGCCATGATGGTTGCCGTAACTGCCATGTTCGTGATTATATCCGTATTCTCAGGGCTTGAAGTTCTGAACAAAGATCTGATCTCCAATCTTCACGCTGACCTTACGCTGAAAAGCACTTCAGGAAAAACAGTGAAAGATCTGGACAAGGTGACCGCTGCTTTGAACAGCAATAAAGCTATCAGCCATTTTTCCCGTGTCATTGAGGAAAAAGTATATGTCAATTATAAAGGTAAGGGGGATATTGCGTATTTAAGAGGAGTGGATTCTGCGTATACCAGGGTTAATCCTATTGACAAAGATGTATTCTATGGAACCTATCCGAGTTTCAAATACTCCAATGAAGTATTGATGGAGACCAACCTGCACAACCGGCTTTCTATTCCTATAGATTCCAGCAGCAGCTATGCAACCATCTTCATGCCGAAACCAGGAACCGGCATCATCAATAAGGAAGAAGACATCTATAACAAAAGGGATTTTCTCGTAACCGGAGTTTTCCCGGGGAAAGAGCAGCTGGACAGCTATATCATTGCACCCATAGAACTTACCGAGGAATTGCTCAGCTTACCAAAAAAATCAGCGTACCAGATTGTAGTTAAATTAAAGAATCCCGAAAATGCTGATGCCGTAAAGCAAAGCCTTCTGAATTCGCTGGGGAAAAACATCGAAATAAAAACCAAGGAAGAAGAAAACGCAGCCTTCTGGAAGATGATCAATACAGAAAAAATGTTCATCTACCTGATTTTTGCACTGGTAATATTCATTACTACCTTTAATTTAGCGGGAGCCATCATTATTCTCCAGCTGGATAAAAAAGAACAGTCGAGATCTCTGGTTTCACTCGGCTTCCCGATCAGCCATTTAAGAATGACCTATTTCTACACCGGATTGCTTATTGTGATTTCCGGTGTAATCTCCGGCTTAATCCTTGGAACTCTGCTCTGCTATTTCCAGCAGTATACAGAATTTTTCAGAGCCAATGAAATCCTTCCTTTCCCTGTAAAAATCGTTGGAAAAAATTATCTTATTGTAGCGTTCACTGCTTCCCTTTTCGGAATCATTATTTCATGGTTCTTTTCCAAAATCGGCAAAGACTATATTACCAAAAATTAATACACTGATTTGAAATAAAATTCGCTCCATTTTCAATTTTGCGTACCTTTACGGCCCAATTTTTTTGAAATGAAACGAATTCTATTCTTTTTTTCGCTGAGTTTTGCAATTATTTTTGCATCAGCACAGGCACCTGCCGGTTATTATAACAGTGCAGCAGGTTTAACCCTTGCCCCGCTTAAGACAGCTCTTAAAAACATTATTAAACAAGGGCATCAGGACCATGGCTATGACGGCTTATGGACGGCTTATGCCACAACAGACCGTGACTATTTTTACGAAAATGACGGAAAGATCTTAGATATCTATTCCGAAAATCCTAACGGACCGGATCCATATACCTTTAATTTAGGAACCAACCAGTGTGGGCAGTACTCTAACGAAGGAGATTGTTACAACAGAGAACATATCGTTCCTCAAAGCCTTTTCAACCAGGGATTTCCAATGAAGTCGGACGTTCACTTCATCCGCGCCACAGACGGAAAAGTAAATGGAATGAGATCCAATTATCCTTTTGGAAAAGTAGCAACAGCTTCTTATACTTCCGATAACGGATCCAAACTTGGAAATTCTGCATCGGCAGGATATAGCGGAACAGTATTTGAGCCAATAGATGCTTTCAAAGGTGATGTAGCCCGAATGATTTTTTATTTTGTAACAAGATACGAAGCAGAGCTTCCGGGTTTCAGTACCGGAAATATGCTTGGCGGATCTTCCTACCCGGGACTTCAGCAATGGGAACTGAATCAGCTTCTCGCATGGCATGCTGCAGATCCTGTATCTGCTGAGGAGGTAGCCAGAAACAACGCATCATATACTTATCAGGGAAACAGAAATCCGTTTATTGATAACCCCGCTTACGCCAACCAGATCTGGGGAACTCCTGTAATAGATACGCAAGCTCCTACAGCTCCTACTAACCTGATCACGCAAAATCCTACTTCCAATACCATATCTCTGAGCTGGACAGCCGCTACGGATAACATAGGTGTGGCTTCATACGATGTATATGCCGGCGGAATATTAAAAACCTCCGTTTCAGGAACTACTGCAACCGTTTCAGGACTAATGCCGTCTACCACTTACACATTCCACGTCATTGCAAAAGATGCTGCCGGAAACCCTTCTCCTTCCAGCAATACTGCCGATGGAACAACCCTTGCAGGACAACCTGGCGGAACAAGCTGCGGGACTGAAAACTTTGAAGGTATTCCTAACGGCGGAAACGGATACGGAACCAGAACATGGACAAACGCCGGTATTTCATGGACTGCCACCGATGCAAGAACAGACCAGACCATTGCAGGAAAAGCCATTACTATCAGAAACGGTGAACTAACCAGTTCTACTATTTCAGGAGGAATTCAAAGTTTAACGCTGACAACCCAGCTAAAATTTGGAGGAAGCTCCGGTTTTTTCAATGTTCTTATCAATAATGTGAATGTAGGTACAATTCCTTACAGTGATACACAGGAGACCACAACTATTAACAATATTAATGTAAGTGGAAATATTGTTATTAAGCTGACGAATTCATCCACATCAAACAGAGTGGCACTTGATGATCTCACATGGACCTGTGCTGGAACACTGGGAACTTCCGATGTAAAAAAAGACAATTCTGAATTCACAGTGTACCCTAACCCGGTTAAAAATAATGAGCTGTTTGTAAAAGGTAAGAACCTGAGTACTATTTCAAAAGCTGAGGTCTATGATCTTTCCGGAAAGCTGATTGAAGTGATCTCCCATCCTTTCAAAAACTCTGTTAAGATCAACCTTAAGGGACTTACCAAAGGAAATTATATCTTAAAAACAGACCGTTTCTCTACCAAATTCATCGTAGATTAAAGTCTAAAAAATATTTAATAACGAAGACCGGTTTATCCGGTCTTTTTTATATTTTTGAGGTATGGATTCCAATAAAAAATTAGGGCTGATAGGAAAGAACATTTCCTATTCCTTTTCCAAAAAATTCTTTGAGGACAAGTTCCACAAGCTGATGCTGAAAGACTTTACCTACGATATTTTTGACCTGAATGAAATACAAGAAGTGGAAAACCTGCTGACTGATCCGGCGTTACTTGGCTTTAATGTAACCATCCCTTACAAAGAAAAAATTATTGATTATCTTGACGACCTTAGCGACGAAGCAGAAAAAATCGGAGCGGTGAACTGTGTTTTAATCAGAGACGGAAAAAAAACAGGGTATAATACCGATGCTTACGGTTTTGAGAAAACGTTGCTTCTTCACAGAAAAGCATATCAGGACAAGGCTTTGATTTTAGGAAACGGAGGCGCTGCAAAGGCAGTGAAATATACGATGGACAAGCATGGAATCCCATCTGTGGTGGTCTCCAGGAATTCAGAAATCAATTTTCAAAACCTGGACAGCGATACGGTGCGTGATCATAAAATCATTATCCAGTGCACACCGGTAGGTACGTTTCCCAATGTAGAAGACTGCCTGGAATTTCCTTTTGACGGAATCACTTCTGAACACCTGATCATTGATCTGATTTACAACCCGAACTATACCCAATTCATCATAAAAGCATCAGAAAAAGGAGCCAAAACAGTGAACGGTTATTATATGCTTGAACAGCAAGCAGAAAAAGCTTGGGAAATTTGGAATTTTCAAAAAAAATAACCTAAATTAGTACCTGAATTGGCTTCACAGCTATATACAAAAGGATTAACGCCACTCACATAAAAGATTTGCTATGACTACAGAAAACAATCTTTCTGAAAACGAAGAAAACAAAAATTCTGACGAAGTATCTCAGGAAGAAACCTCAGGAACCCCCGTTTCTCATGATGAAAGTGCTCATGATGACACTGAACATCTGGAAGAGGAACATGCCGAAGAGATCTCTCTGGCTGATGCTTTAAAAGAAATGGAATCTATCATCAACTCTGCCAATGCCGGTGAGAAATTCAAAAGATTCAATCTGTTAAAAGAAAAAGCAAGTCATTACATCCATGATGAAGTGGAAGACAAAAAGCATGAATACACGGAAGCCGGAAATGCTCCCGAAAATTTCAGCTATGAGCATCCTTCGCAATCCAGACTCTCTGCATTAATCAATATTTTCAGGGAAAAGCATGATACTTACCAGAAATCTCAGGAAGAGGAGCAGAAGAAAAACCTGGATCACCGTCAGAATATCATAGAAAGGCTTAAAAATCTTTATACCAATTCTGAGCCGGGAACCAATCTTTTCAAATCCATCCGTGAAATCAAGGAAGAGTGGTCAAAAGCCGGACAGGTTGCCAAATCTGAATTTAAAATCCTTAACAATAATTATTTTCACCATCTGAACCAGTTTTATCAGATGCTGGACCTGAATAAAGAATTTCTGGAGCAGGAATTCAGCCATAATCTGGAGAAAAGACAGCACATCATTGCAAGGGCTAAAGAACTGGAAAATGAACCGGTGATTCAGAAAGCCCTAAACGAGCTTCAGTATCTTCATAAGCTATGGAAAGAAGAAGCAGAACCTGTAGCTGAAGAATTCCGTGAAAAAACATGGGAGGAGTTCAAAGAGATTTCCAATAAAATCCACGAAAGAAAATCTGAACTTTCAGCAGCGATCGAAGGAGAACAGAATGATAACCTGGAAAAGAAAAACCAGATCATCGCAGAAATCAAAAAGCTGTCTGAGCCTGCTGAAACGCCTAACCACGGTTACTGGCAGAATTCCATTAAAAGAGTGGAAGATCTCCGTACCGAATTCCTAAAAACAGGAAGTGTTCCAAGAAAGCTTTCCAACCAGAACTGGAATGATTTTAAAACGATTCTGAGGGGTTTCAATACCACCAAGAATAATTATTATAAATCCCTGAAAGGCTCCCAACAGGCCAATCTGGAAGAAAAACTAAAACTGATCCAGACTGCTAAGGATAATATGAACAATGAAGAATGGGATATTGCCGTTCCTTTATTCAAAAAGCTTCAGGAAGACTGGAAAAAAGTAGGACATGTTCCAAAGAGTATGACCAATAAGATCTGGGACGAATTCCGTGATGCCTGCAATACATTTTTCAATAATTACAGGGAGAAAAACAACGCTTCCAACGACAACTGGAAAGAAAACTACAAGCAGAAAAAAGAAATTCTTGAAGATCTGAAAACCGTATCCAATGAAGAAGGCAGCATCGAAAGGATAGAAGCCATAAAAACCGCCTGGAACAATATCGGGAAAGTACCGAGAGATAAAATCTCCATCAATACTGAATTCAACAGGACGTTGAGAGAAAAGCTGAAGCTGAATAAAATCAATGAGCTTGAACTTAAAGAGGAAGGATTAACGGAAAACCAGCTGACAGACAAAGCAAGAAAGATCAAGAGCCAGATCTCCGACCTGGAAGCCGAAATTGTCAAACTGGAAAACAACCTTGCATTCTTTAAAAACCCGACCAAAGACAACCCTCTTCTGAGAGATACTTTCAACACAATCGACGAGAAGAAAGCCCATCTGGAAACTTTAAAACAGAATCTTCACAGCATTATTGCAGGAGATTAATCTATAAAAAATTATCAATAAGGCGGAGCAAAGCAATTTGTCTTCGCTTTTTCTTTTCACCCTATGAACAACGACGAATTATATATTAAAAGATGCATTGAACTTGCCCGGAAAGCCTTGGGAAAAACTTACCCTAATCCCCTTGTCGGAAGTGTAATCGTTCACAATGGGAAGATTATCGGGGAAGGTTACCACCACAAAGCAGGTGAAAACCACGCAGAGATCAATGCGATCAATTCTGTAGAAGATAAAAGCCTGATTCCTGAATCTACCATTTATGTTTCGCTGGAACCCTGTGCCCATTACGGAAAAACTCCGCCGTGTGCTTTAAAGATTAAAGAACTCGGCTTCAAAAAAGTAGTGATCGGTGCTATGGATTCTCATGATAAAGTGAACGGCAAAGGAAAGAAAATCATTCAGGATGCCGGCATTGAAGCCGTTTCCGGAATCCTTGAAAAAGAATGTATTGAATTAAACAAACGATTTTTCACGTACCACGAGAAGAAAAGGCCTTACATCATCCTCAAGTGGGCAGAATCAGGAGACGGATTTTTAGATAAGGACTTCCGTCCCACTGCTATTTCTAATTCATTGGTCAATCAATTGGTCCATCAGTTAAGAGCCGATGAACATGCCATATTGGTAGGAACACAAACTGCTTTAAATGACAATCCGGGTCTTACGGTAAGACATGCTGAAGGAATAAATCCTGTGAGAATCCTTATCGACTTCGATCTGAAAGTACCGTCCCATTTTAAAATATATAATGATGAAGCCCCTACCCTGATCATCAATACCCGAAAAGAAGAAGCAGTAGGGAATATCAGATTCATTAAAGCCGGAAAAGAGAATTTCCTGCAAAACCTGATGGATGTACTTTATAAAGAGCAGATCCAGTCCGTGATCATCGAAGGCGGAAATTATACACTCCGGCAATTCATTAATGAAGATCTTTGGGACGAAGCTATTGTTATCAGAAACGAAGAATTAAAACTGGAAAACGGTACAAAGGCTCCACTGCTGGATGTACAGCCGGAGGAAATTAAAATATTCAGGGATAACTGCGTTTCTATTTATCGAAATAGCAGCCAAGCAATTTAACATAATAAAAATTCTCGCAAAAATTAGATTTTAAATCAATAACAATAAGTAACTTCATGGTGAATTAAAACTTTGAACTCAAATTATTATTAAGATGAAAAATCTAAAAAAAACGTTCAAGAGTTGGCTTAAAAAGCATTATCGGAGGAGCATTTGTAAACTGTACACTTCCAACAGGAGAGCCTACAAGATGCAGAGATAAATGTCCTGAGGATTTTTGCGGTCCTACAAACTACATGTGTCTGCTTCCATCGGATTATTGTGGATCATAGGAAGGACCTGTCATAAAAAATAAAAGAAGCCGTCAAAGTTTGACGGCTTCTTTTGTTGCATAAATTAGGTCGTATTTTATACTTTTGCATTGATAAAGCAGGCTGAAATGACGTTTGAATATAAAACCATAGAAAAACCCATAGAAAATACCTTATTAAAAGAAAAAGGAAGCAAGTTCATAGGATTTGCCTTTCCTGTTAATAATGAAAAAGAACTGAAGGAAGCCCTTGATAAAATAAGAACAGAACATCCGAAGGCTACTCATCACTGCTATGCGTTCAGAATGGGGCTTGAAGGCGAAAACTATCGGGCCAATGATGACGGTGAGCCTTCCGGAAGTGCAGGGCTTCCCATCTACAATCAGCTTTTGGCCCATGAAATCACGAATGTTCTGGTGATTTCGGTACGCTATTATGGAGGAACAAAACTTGGGGTTTCCGGGCTGGTGAAGGCTTATAAAGAATGTGCAAAGATCACCCTGGAAGAAGCCCACATCATCACACGGGAGCTGGAAACTGAAATTGAAATTCAGTTTAATTTTAACCAGCAGAATACTATTTTCACCCTGCTTTCAAAATATGATGCGAAGGTTTTGAATTTCGATGCCAATGAAAACTGCATCCTCACCGCTTCGTTAAAACTGGCTCAAAAAGAAAGCATCTCAGACAAATTGTCCGAGATGCAGTATGTTTCATTTAAATTTGTTGATTAATCCCTTCTTCCTCCCAGCAGCATAGATCCCCAGTAAAGAAGCTGTGCCAGAGATCCGATGGCGGCAACAACATAGGTTCTCGCTGCCCACTTCAGACTGTCCTGGACCCCTACAAATTCTTCCTGTGTAACCGTACCGGTATCTTTAAGCCATTTCATCGCTCTGTTGCTGGCATCGTACTCCACTGGAAGCGTTACAAAAGCAAAAAGTGTAGTCATAGCAAACATAGCCACTCCTATCGCCAGAACCGTAGTATTTCCGTTCGGATCATCAATGGATCTGGTTGCAACCATTATCCCGATCCCTGCGATAAGGACAAACTGCATTAAATTAGAACTTATATTGACTACAGGAACCAGTTTTGAACGAAGATTCAGCATCGAATACCCCACGGCATGCTGTACCGCATGTCCGCATTCATGGGCTGCCACCGCAGCAGCAGCGGCATTTCTCTGCATATAAACTCCTTCCGAAAGATTCACTGTTTTATCTGCAGGATTATAATGATCTGTTAGCTGTCCGGGAACTGAAATTACCTGTACATCATTGATCCCGTTATCTCTAAGCATTTTTTCCGCTACTTCTTTCCCTGATAAACCGTTTCTGAGATGTACATTGGAATAATATTCAAATTTTGATTTCAATCTGGAGGAAACCCACCAGCTCACCAGCATTGAAATACCAATAATGATATAATAACCCGTCATTTTATATAGATTTTTTGTGTTTAATTTTAAGCATAATGATGTAAAAACTGTGCCAAAGTATTACATTTTATTATTTATATTTGTCCTATAATTACCCTCTTACATATGTCTGAAATTTCCGTTATTGAAGTGAAAAACCAGGATGAATTAAAACAATTCGTAAGGTTTCCGATGGATCTCTATAAAAACAATCCTTATTATGTTCCTTCTTTTATAAAAGACGAATTCAAAATATGGGATGCCAAAGAAAATCCGGCACTGAATTATTCGGAATCCAAACAGTTTCTTGCGTTAAAAAACAACAAAGTGGCTGGAAGAATTGCGGTAATGATTAACCATAAGGAAGAAAAGGAATTAGGCATAAGAAAGGTACGCTTCGGATGGATAGATTTTATTGATGACAAGGAAGTCTCCAAAGCTTTAATTCAAAAAGCAATAAATTACGCCAAAGAAAATAAGATAGATAAAATTGAAGGCCCGATGGGCTTTACCAATCTGGATAAAGCCGGAATGCTGACCATGGGCTTCGAGAAACTGGCTACCATGATCGGGATTTACAACCATGCTTATTACCCGGAACATATGGAAGCCCTGGGACTGACCAAAGAAAAAGAATGGGTGGAATATGAAATGAACTTCCCAAAAGTTCTCCCCGAAAAAGTGGAAAAATTCAGCGGACTTATTGCACAGAAATACAAACTAAAAGTACTTAATTTTAAGTCGAAACAGGAAATCCTGCCTTTTGTAGAGCCTATGTTTAAACTGCTTGATGAGACATACAAGCATCTTTCCACCTACACTCCTATTTCCGAAGAGCAGATTAAGACCTATAAGGAAAAATACTTCCCGTTTATAGACAAAAACTACGTGATCTGCGTGGTAGATGAAAACAATCAACTGGTTTCGTTTGCTATCACCATGCCTTCTTATTCAAAAGCGTTACAGAAATCAAAAGGAAAGCTGTTTCCGTTCGGATGGTGGCACTTTTTACAGGCCGGAAAGAAAAATGACCGTGCCAATTTTTATCTGATCGGAATTCATCCCGAATACCAGAGACGTGGCGTAACGGCTATTATATTCAAGGAAATTTTCGTCCGTTTTACCAGCATGGGTATCGAGTTTGCAGAAACCAATCCCGAACTGGAAGAAAACAAAAGTGTCCAATTGCTGTGGCAGGATTACAACCCGGTGAACCATAAGCGAAGAAGAACGTACACGTTGAATATAAGTAATGAGTAATGAGTAATGAGGGATGAGTTATAAGTGATGAGTTATAAGTTATGAATAATAGTCATTTAGTGAATTATTTTGAATTTTAAACTAATAACTCAACTTTTCACTTATCACGAAAAACTTTTAACCCAAAAATCACAAATCCGCAACCCGCAACCAGAACCCTACACCCATGAAACCACACCTTATCGTTTTTGCAATCCTTATCGCTGTATTCATTGCTTACAATTTTTTCTTCCGGATTGAAGATGACAGGACGAATACTGTAGTGAATATACTGCTTGCCAGCATTCTTTTTGGATACATCTCATTCATGGCCTACTCGCTTTTGAAAAAAATGAAGAAGTAGCAGTTCATTACGTGCTTATTCTTATCTGAAATGAAATATTTATCTTTTAACAGCCTACAAAAAACAGGAAAAATACACTAAGAAAATAATAACAAGCCTCTAATTTTTATTCATTCTAAATTACCGCTTTTCCCTATTTTCAACCCACATTTAAGCTTATTAATTTCATGCTTTCTTGTTTATTCGCTAAATTTGCAAATTGAGATAATAATGCAAAAATGAATTTACCTGAAAGTTATATTCCAATCCTGATCCAAGCAGGTGTAGCTGTGGCATTTGTGGCAGTTTCTTTGCTTGGAGCCCATTTTCTGGGACCCAAACAGAAGAAAGGAAATTCTGTAAAAAACCAAAGCTGGGAATGTGGAGTTCCTGTAGAAGGAAACGCGAGAACACCGTTTTCCATTAAGTACTTCCTGACTGCGGTATTGTTCGTGCTATTCGATATTGAAATCGTATTTTTTTACCCATACGCGGTTAATTTCAGAGAATTCGGAATGGAAGGATTCCTGGCCGTGCTTACCTTCGTGGCGATTTTCTTCATGGCATTTTTCTATGTCTGGAAACGCGGCGCATTGGATTGGGATAAATAAACTTTTAACATTAAAAGATTTAAGGTATTTAAATAATTTAAAATGACGACTTAAATTTTTGAATCTTTAAATACTTCAATCTTTAAATATTTACTAAAAATGTCAGATAAAAACCAGTAATAAGAACAGATGCACCTGCTCCGGAAGGATTTGAAGGAGAAGGGTTTTTCGCAACGAAACTGAGCAGTGTAATCGGGATGGCAAGAAAGTTTTCACTTTGGCCGCTTCCTTTTGCAACCTCTTGTTGTGGTATCGAGTTTATGGCAACCCTGAACCCTACGTATGATGCATCAAGATTTGGTATGGAAAGAAACTCTTTCTCACCAAGACAGGCAGATATGCTGATGGTTTGCGGAACTATATCTAAGAAATTAGGACCTGTCCTGAAAGAGGTGTATACCCAGATGGCCGAGCCGAAATGGGTAGTTGCAGTGGGAGCCTGTGCTTCCAGTGGTGGTATTTTTGATACGTATTCTGTACTTCAGGGAATCGATAAAATTATTCCGGTAGACGTTTATGTTCCGGGATGTCCTCCAAGACCAGAACAGATTATTGAAGGCGTGATGCAGGTACAGGCCCTGGCCGAAAGCGAAAGCATCAGAAGAAGAGATATGCCGGAATATCAGAAACTATTAGATTCCTACAACATAAGCAACTAAGAGAATGACAAACGAATTTGTATTAGAAGCCATCACAAGAGAATTTCCGGAGTCTGTTATTTCAAGTTCAGAGCCTTATGGAATGCTGACGATTGAAGTGAAGAAAGAAGATATCAAAAAAATCATTCACTACCTGAGAGATTCATCGCTGGGATTCAATTTCCTTACCGATATCTGCGGGATCCATTACCCTGAATTTCCGGACAAGGAAATTGGTGTAGTGTATCACCTGCACAATATGATGGCCAATTTCAGATTGCGTCTGAAGATCTTTATGTCCAGAGAAAATATTGAAGTGGATTCCCTTGTGGAATTATTTGCAGGAGCCAACTGGATGGAAAGAGAAACCTATGATTTCTACGGAATAAAATTCAAAGGACATCCTGATTTGAGACCTATCCTCAATATGGAAGATCTCGGATATCATCCTATGCTGAAGGAATACCGTCTGGAAGATGGAACAAGAACAGATAAGGACGATAATATGTTCGGAAGATAAAAAGCGAATGGCAAATGGCAGCTAGCCAATAGCCAGAAGCAAATAGCTAAAAGCAATCATTATGAAAGATAACTCATTATCTAATATACTTAACCAGTACGAAAGTAAGGAACAAATTGACGGACAGCTGTATACCCTCAATTTAGGACCTACCCACCCTGCTACCCACGGGATCTTCCAGAATATCTTAACGATGGATGGAGAAAGAATCCTTCACGCGGAGCAAACGGTAGGATACATCCACAGAGCATTTGAAAAAATTTCCGAAAGAAGAAATTATGCTCAGATTACTACCCTTACCGACCGTATGAATTACTGTTCTGCACCTATCAACAATTTAGGCTGGCACATGACTGTTGAAAAGCTGATTGGCGTTGAAGTTCCAAAACGTGTAGATTATATGCGTGTTATTTTGATGGAACTGGCAAGAATCGGTGACCACCTGATCTGTAACGGGGTAACCGGGATGGATTCAGGAGCGATTACAGGTCTTACCTATATGTTCATCGAAAGAGAACGTATCTATGATATGTATGAGCAGATCTGCGGAGCGAGGATGACCACCAATATGGGAAGAATCGGAGGTTTTGAAAGAGATTTCACTCCAAAATTCCATGAGCTTCTGAAAGACTTCTTAAAAACATTCCCGCCAAGATTCAAAGAATTCTGTACCCTTCTCGAAAGAAACAGGATTTTCATGGACAGAACCATCGGGGCAGGAGCTATTTCTGCTGAAAGAGCGTTAAGCTATGGTTTCACGGGCCCGAATTTACGTGCAGCAGGTGTAGATTATGATGTAAGAGTGGCACAGCCTTATTCTTCTTATGAAGATTTTGATTTCATTATTCCGGTAGGAACTGCAGGTGACACGTACGACCGTTTCATGGTCCGTCAGCAGGAAATCTGGGAATCCATTAAAATTATCAAACAAGCATACGAAAACCTTCCTGAAGGACCATTCCACGCGGATGTTCCGGATTTCTATCTTCCTGAAAAGGCAGATGTTTACAAGAAAATGGAAGCCCTGATCTACCATTTCAAAATTGTAATGGGAGAAACAGACGTACCGAAAGGAGAAGTATACCATGCTGTAGAAGGAGGAAACGGAGAATTAGGATTCTATTTGGTAAGCGACGGAGGAAGAAGCCCTTACAGACTTCACTTCAGAAGACCATGCTTCATTTATTATCAGGCTTATCCTGAAATGATCACAGGTTCTGTAATTTCAGACGCGATTGTTACGATGTGCAGCATGAATATCATTGCGGGAGAATTAGACGCATAAAATTGTAAAAAGTACAATGTATGATGTACAATGTACTTAAAATATAAACAGATAATAAATACTTTGTACTTTGTACAATGTACATTTTACAACAAAATAAAATGAGCGAAACAATAGCTTTTAAACCGGAAAGTTTAGCACAGGTACACAAAATTATCGCAAGATATCCTGAAGGAAGACAAAAGTCTGCCCTTCTTCCTGTACTTCACTTAGCGCAGAAAGAATTCGGAGGATGGTTAGACGTTCCTGTGATGGATTATGTTGCTGAATTATTAAGTATCAAGCCAATTGAAGTATATGAAGTAGCTACTTTTTATACCATGTTCAATATGAAGCCGGTTGGTAAATATGTTTTGGAAGTATGCAGAACGGGACCTTGTATGGTGTGCGGAAGCGAAAAAATCCTTGACCATATCAGAACCAAACTGAACATTAAGGACGGGGAAACTACCGAAGACGGTATGTTCACATTAAAGCCTGCTGAATGTCTTGGAGCATGCGGATATGCACCCATGATGCAGCTGGGGAAATTCTTTCATGAAAATTTAACGATAGAAAAAGTGGACGAAATCCTTGATCTTTGCAGACAGGGACAACTTGCTTTGGACTAATAATGATTCTGAATCTAAATTCTGGATTCTTAAGATCAGTTATTCTTTTTAATAATTATAAAAAGCTGGAAGCCAAGAGCCAATAGCTAAAAGCATAATAAACAATGAGTAAAAAACTTTTACTTAAAGACGCACATATAGAAGGCATCCGCTACTTTGAAACCTACCGCAAACAGGGAGGTTACACTGCAGCTGAAAAAGCCTTGAAAATGACACCTGACGAAATCCTGGAAGAAGTAAAAGCTTCGGGACTTCGAGGACGTGGTGGAGCAGGATTCCCGACAGGGATGAAATGGAGCTTCCTGGCAAAACCGGAAGGCGTGCCGAGACACCTCGTAGTGAATGCTGATGAATCTGAACCGGGAACTTTTAAAGACAGGTATCTGATGGAATTCCTTCCTCATCTACTGATCGAAGGAATGCTAATCTCTTCTTACTGTCTAGGTTCCAATGTTTCCTATATCTATATCCGTGGAGAATATTCGTGGATCCCGGATATTCTCGAAGAAGCTATTGAAGAGGCCAAAGCAGCAGGATTTTTAGGAAAAAACATCTTAGGAACCGGTTTCGACTGTGAAATTTATGTCCAGAGAGGAGGTGGAGCCTATATCTGCGGTGAGGAAACCGCATTGCTGGAATCCCTGGAAGGTAAAAGAGGAAACCCAAGATTAAAACCGCCATTCCCGGCTGTAAAAGGACTTTGGGAAAGACCAACCGTAGTTAACAACGTTGAATCTATCGCAGCTGTTGTTCCGATCATTGATATCACTGGCGCTGAATACGCTAAAATCGGGGTGGGAAGATCTACAGGTACGAAATTGATTTCAGCTTGTGGAAACATCAACAAACCTGGCGTTTACGAAATAGACATGACCATCACCGTAGAAGAATTCATCTACTCTGAAGAATACTGCGGCGGTATTAAGGATGGGAAAAGACTGAAAGCCTGTATTCCGGGAGGAAGTTCTGTTCCGATTGTTCCCGCTAATTTATTGCTGAGAACCGTAAACGGGGAGCCAAGATACATGAACTACGAATCACTGGCAGACGGAGGTTTTGCTACCGGAACCATGATGGGTTCAGGAGGTTTCATCGTTCTGGATGAAGATCAGTGTATTGTAGATCATACCATGACTTTGGCGAGATTCTACAACCACGAAAGCTGTGGACAGTGTACGCCTTGCCGTGAAGGTACAGGATGGATGTATAAGATATTAAAGAAGATAGAAAAAGGAGAAGGTAAAATGGAGGATATCGATCTGCTTTGGGATATCCAGAGAAAGATCGAAGGAAATACGATTTGTCCGTTAGGTGATGCAGCAGCATGGCCGGTTGCAGCGGCGATCCGTCATTTCAGAGACGAATTCGAATGGCATATTAAAAACCCTGAATTATCCCAGACCCAAAATTATGGATTAGCTAATTATGCTGACCCAATTCCTGCTGTTGAAAATAATGCGTAGCTAAGAATGAAGAAGTTATTGGTTGTCGGCCTTATGATGTCGAACCTTGCTTTTGCTCAGAATACTGTTCATATGGAGACAAAAGCATACGAAAATACCCAAAAAATGAATCCTTTTAAAAAAGGATCCGTAATGATTTTCTGGGGATGGAATAATGCAAAATATTCAAAATCGGATATCCGGTTTAAAGGAGACGGCTACGATTTCCAGCTGGAAAATGTAGCAGCTCAGGACAGGCAAACGAAATTCGATTGGGGAATTTATTTTAATCCGGGTAATCTGACGATTCCGCAGGTGAATTACAGAATTACCTATTTCCCTAAAGACAATTTCGGAATTACAGTGGGAATGGATCATATGAAGTATGTGATGGATCAGGATCAGACCGTGAATTTTAAAGGTCACATCAGCGATCCCCAATATGCAGCCATGGTAAACAACGGGCAGATAAATTTAAGTGACGCCAATTTTTTAACATTTGAACATACGGATGGACTGAACTATATCAACATCGGAGCTCAGAAGTATCACAATGTTTTGGATAAAAAAAATATTGATCTTTTCCTGAGTTACGGAGCCGGAATAGGAGCCTTATTACCGAAATCAAATGTTAAGCTGATGGGTAACGAAAGAAGTGACAGGTTTCACCTGGCAGGTTTTGGTACCGATATCAGAGCGGCGGTGAATTTAATTTTAATCAGTCATATCGTTCTTCAGGCAGAAGGAAAATTAGGATACATCAATATGCCTGATATTAAAACGACATTAAACAATAAACCTGACAAGGCTTCTCAGGATTTTGTATATGCGCAGTTCAATTTTGGAATCGGGTATACATTCAATACAAAAAAGTATAATTAAAATATAGCTTAAAAGCTTTTAACACTTTTAACAGCATAAGCGAAAAGCATAGAATATGAGCGAAGAGGTTAAAAAATTCAAAATAACTATAGACGGACAGACTACCGAAGTTTTGCCGGGCACATCCATCCTGGAAGCCGCAAGACAGATCGGTGGAAAATCTGTACCTCCTGCAATGTGCTACTACAGCAAATTGGAAACCAGTGGAGGAAGATGCAGAACTTGCTTAGTGGAAGTTTCCAAAGGATCCGAAGCAGATCCGCGTCCTATGCCGAAGTTGGTAGCAAGCTGCAGAACCAACGTCATGGACGGAATGGAGGTAAAAAACCTTTCGTCTGAAAAAGCTCAGGAAGGAAGAAAAGCCGTAACCGAATTCTTATTGGTGAACCACCCTCTAGATTGCCCTGTGTGCGACCAGGCCGGTGAGTGCCACCTTCAGGATCTTGGTTATGAGCACGGAAACCTTGAAACCAGAACGGAATTTGAAAGAAATACATACGAAGCAGACGATCTTGGTCCGAATATCAAGTTGAATATGAACCGTTGTATTCTGTGTGCAAGATGCGTATTGGCTGCCAACCAGCTGACAGGTCAGAGAGAGCACGGAATTCTCTTCAGAGGAGATCACGCTGAAATTTCAACCTATTTAAATAAAGCTTTGGATAATGACTTCATCGGAAACGTAATTGACGTTTGTCCGGTAGGAGCATTAACCGACAGAACATCCCGTTTTGCTAGCAGAGTTTGGTTTACTAAGCCAATGAATGCAACCTGTAAATGTGATAAATGTTCAGGAAAAGCTGTAGTTTGGATGAAAGGTGACGAAATTGTAAGAGTTACCGCCAGAAAAGACCAGTGGGGCGAAGTAGAAGAATTCATCTGCGACACCTGCCGTTTTGAAAGAAAAGAACTTTCCGACTGGAATATTGAAGGTCCTAGACATATCGACAGACATTCAGTAATTTCACTGAACCATTACGAAAAACCAAAGGATGAACTGAGAGTTTTAGACAATCCGATGGCAAAAGAAATCAGTGAAAAAGACGAAAAATAATTAATAAGACATCAGATCTCAGACAACAGACATCAGACCGTAGATTTTAAATCTGATATCTGACATCTGATATCTCATATCTAACATCTATAAAAATAAAATGGATTTACTAACATTTAAACTTATACTTGTACTGGCGCTTTTCCTGCTGTCTCTTACGATAGCGGCCTACTCTACCTGGGCAGAAAGAAAAGTAGCATCTATCATGCAGGATAGAATTGGTCCCAACAGAGCCGGACCTTTCGGATTGCTGCAGCCTCTTGCGGATGGTGGAAAATTTTTCTTTAAAGAGGATTTCACCCCTGCCAATGCGGAAAAATTCCTTTTCGTACTGGGACCGGCGTTGGTGATGTTTATTTCACTGATTACAGGAGCCGTTATTCCATGGGGTAAAAGTTTAAATATTGCAGGAACTTCTTTTGACCTGCAGGTAGCTAACATCGATGTTGGGGTACTTTTCATCATCGGAATGGCTTCCATCGGCGTATACGGAATTATGATCGGAGGTTGGGCTTCGAATAACAAATATTCACTTTTAGGAGCTATCCGTGCTTCTTCGCAGATGATCTCTTACGAATTGGCGATGGGGTTAGCTTTGCTTTCTATCATTATGATGACGGGAAGTTTAGATCTGAAAGAAATTACAGAAAGCCAGACGACAGGAAAATTATGGGGCGTTATTCCATGGGTTTCAGGTTTGAACTGGAATATTTTCTACCAGCCGATTGCCTTCCTGGTGTTCTTTGTTGCTGCATTGGCAGAAACCAACAGACACCCTTTTGACTTACCTGAATGTGAATCTGAACTGGTAACAGGATATTCTACGGAGTATTCTTCTATGAAATTAGGATTGTATATGTTCGGGGAATATGTGAACATGTTTATTTCCAATGCTTTCATGGTCGTTCTTTTCTTCGGAGGGTACAACTACCCGGGAATTGAATGGGTCACTCAGAACTGGGGCGAAAACGTTGCTGGAATCCTGAGTATCGTTGCGTTCTTAACAAAAACGGTAATCGGAATTCTGATCTTTATGTGGATCAGATGGACGCTTCCAAGATTCAGATATGACCAACTAATGCACTTAGGATGGAAAACCCTGATCCCGATGGCATTGGTAAACCTGCTGATTACAGGAGCTGTAATTTTAGCATTTGCAAACTAGAATAATTTGAAAATGAGATGATGTGATGATGTGATAATTTGGTGATCCGGGTAAGAACTTCCCGCTTCCATCTTCTAACATCTAACGTCTAACATCTAACATCTATAATTAAATGAAACTTACGAACAGATCAAAAGTTGTTTCCAACAAAGAAATGACCCTTGCTGAAAAAATCTACCTTCCTGCTATTTTTACCGGGATGGGGATTACATTTAAGCATGCTGTAAGAACCGTGATAAAAGGTGCTCCCGCAGTATATTCGTATCCGGAAGTACAGAAACCCAGAACCACCATCTGGAGAGGTCAGCACGTTTTGAAAAGAGACGAGGAAGGCAGAGAAAGATGTACAGCCTGTGGACTTTGTGCCGTAGCCTGCCCTGCAGAAGCCATCACCATGACTGCTGCCGAAAGAACGAAGGAGGAAAAAGGTCTTTACAGAGAAGAAAAATATGCATCAGTATATGAAATCAATATGCTGAGATGTATTTTCTGCGGAATGTGTGAAGAAGCCTGCCCGAAATCTGCCATCTATCTTACAGACAGACTGGTAGACGTGGAAACCAACAGAGGATCTTTCATCTACGGAAAAGATAAGTTGGTAGAAAAAATAAATGAAAGGATTGACATTACGACAAGACAATCCGAGAAACAAAAAAATGCGGTAAAATAATGGATCAGTTTTTATTTTTCTTGGTGGCGTTTTTAGCAGTGGCAAGTGCAGTGTATTTTGTATTTGCAAGAAATCCTCTCTATGCTATTTTGTCATTAATTGTTACGATGTTTTCCATTGCAGGCATGTACATTCTTCTGAATGCACAATTCCTTGCGATTATCCAGATTATAGTGTACGCCGGAGCCATCATGGTATTATTCCTTTATATCCTGATGATGCTTAACCTTAATAAAGAAGACGAAAGTAAGAAGGGCAATACTTTAAAATTTGTCGGAGTTTTTACGGCCGGTCTTTTATTAATTGGAGTTTTAGGCGTATTCAGAGGTGTTCAGGATAACCATATTGTTGTTGAAAATGTAGATAAAGGTGTGGGTCTTACGAAAAATCTGGGTAGGCTTTTGTTTAATGAATATGTTTTACCGTTTGAGCTTGCTTCTATCCTGATTTTGGCAGGTATTGTAGGTGCGGTATTAATCGGTAAAAAAGATTTATAAAATTATGGGAGAAGTAAATACATTTATACAAAGCGTCCCTCTGAATTATTTCATCATTCTTTCTTCTGTATTATTCAGTTTGGGAGTGTTGGGCGTATTGCTGAGGAAAAATGCTATTGTTATTTTGGGCTGTGTAGAGCTTATGCTAAATTCCACGAACCTTTTACTGGCTGCTTTTTCAGCGTATAAAGGCAACGGAGACGGACAGCTTTTAGTTTTCTTCATTATGGTGGTAGCCGCCGCTGAAGTAGCGGTAGGTCTGGCAATTATTGCTATGCTGTATAGAAATACCCGTTCTGTAGATGTTAGTATATTTAATAAATTAAGAGGATAAGGAATGGAAAATTTAGTGTATGCAATAGTACTTTTACCACTTTTAGGGTTTCTTATTAACGGTTTATTCGGGAAAAATCTTCCAAAAATATTTGTCGGCTCTCTGGCTACAGCTATGGTTTTCGGATCATTCTGTATTGCAGTAAGTCTTTTCATGAATATGAATTCAGAAAGCCAGCCGGTGATCGTAAAAGCATTTGAGTGGTTTACTGTAAACGGGGTTCAGATCAATTTCGGATTCCAGATTGATCAGCTTTCATTAATGATGGTGATGATCATTACGGGAATCGGTTCCCTGATCCACCTGTACTCGATCGGATATATGAGCCATGACAAAGGTTTCTATAAGTTTTTTACTTATCTGAATCTTTTCATCTTCTCCATGTTACTTTTGGTAATGGGAAGCAACTACCTGATCCTGTTTATCGGATGGGAAGGTGTAGGTCTTTGTTCTTATCTGCTGATCGGGTTCTGGTATACTAACGAAGAATATGGTAAAGCAGCTAGAAAAGCTTTCATCATGAACAGAATTGGTGACCTTGCCTTATTGATCGGAATCTTTATGATTGCGGCTCAGACCAACGCAGTGGATTACCTTACCGTAGCACAAAACGCTTCAAAATTTGAATTGGACGGAACAGTAATTATATTCATTACAGCGAGTTTATTTATCGGAGCAACCGGTAAATCTGCGCAGGTTCCTTTATATACATGGTTACCGGATGCAATGGCAGGTCCTACTCCGGTTTCCGCATTGATCCACGCGGCAACGATGGTAACGGCAGGTATTTATTTAGTGGTAAGATCCAACTTCTTATTTACTTTAGCTCCTACCGTTCAGGGAGGAATTCTCTTAATCGGATTCTTAACTGCAGCTTTGGCAGGATTCTATGCACTTCGTCAGAACGACATCAAAAAAGTATTGGCATACTCTACCGTTTCACAGCTTGGATTCATGTTCATTGCTTTGGGACTGGGAGCTTATACTACGGCGATGTTCCACGTAATGACGCACGCATTCTTTAAAGCTTTATTATTCCTGGGGGCAGGTTCTGTGATCCACGCCATGAGCAACGAGCAGGATATGCGTTTCATGGGGGGGCTGAAAAAATACATTCCCGTGACCCATGCTACTTTCCTGATCGGAACATTAGCTATTTCGGGTTTCCCTTTATTATCGGGGATGATCTCAAAAGACGAAATTTTAGTCGCAGCTTTCGCTAAAAATCCGGTGTACTGGGTGATGCTCTTTGTTTTAGCGGCCATGACTGCCACCTATATGTTCAGACTGTATTATCTTACGTTCCACGGAGAATTCAGAGGGACAGAAGACCAGAAACACCACTTACACGAAAGCCCGTCCAATATGACGCTTCCGCTGATCGTACTGGCTATCCTTTCTGTACTTGGAGGTTTCATTAACCTTCCTCACTTCATCGGGCACGGCCATTATGCTAAATTAATGGAATGGCTGAAGCCTGTTCTTACCGAGCAAAGCTACAGCCAGATGGAAGCAACTCTTTCCGGAGTACCGTTTGGAACTGAAATGATACTATTAGGCGCTACGGTTCTTATGTTCTTCTGCGTATGGTTTATCGTAAAGAATACCTACGTGAAAAAGAAAAAGATGGCGCTTGCAGAAGAAAGCTATACCGGATGGGAAAAGCTTTCTGCTAAAAAATTATATGTAGACGAACTTTACAATGCATTGATTGTAAAAACTGTTGAAGGATTAGGACGCGGAGGAAAGATGTTCGATAAAGGAATCTTAGACCGTTTTGTAGACTTCGTGGGCGAAGGCGCTGAAGACAGCGGAAAAGCCATGAAGCGTATCCAGAACGGAAATGTAGAGACCTATATTCTGATTATGTCTTTAGCGGTGGGAATTATACTGATTGTTAACTTTATATTACAATAATGTCTGGTTTATTATTAACATTATTACTATTACCTCTTGTAGGTTCGGGATTAGTTTTTGCATGGAAAGATAAATCCAGCAAATATTTGGCGCTGGGAATTGCTTTGATCCAAATGCTCATTACGTTCTACATCGTAGCGGATTTTGATTTTAATCCAACGGTAGACAGCGTACTACAGCACGAGATCAACTACCCTTGGTCACAATTTATTAAAAGCTCACTTCATTTCGGGATAGACGGGATGAGCCTGCTGCTTTTACTGTTGACCAATATTCTTACGCCAATCATTATTTTATCATCTTTTAACGAAAATGTTAGCTACAGAAATACATTCTATGGTCTGATCCTGCTGATGCAGTTTGGTCTTGTAGGGGTTTTCACATCGCTTGACGGATTGCTATTCTACATTTTCTGGGAAGTAACCCTTATCCCGATCTGGTTTATTGCCGGACTTTGGGGCCAGGAAAACAAAAGATTTGAATTCACTACGAAATTCTTCGTTTATACATTCGTGGGGTCACTATTTATGTTAGCAGGATTGATCTATGTGTACAATCACTCGGCATCATTCGCTTTAACGGACCTTTACAATGCTGATCTTAATGAAGTACAGCAGACGGTGGTATTCTGGTTTATTTTCTTTGCATTTGCAGTGAAATTACCGGTATTCCCTTTCCATACGTGGCAGCCGGATACTTATACCTACTCTCCTACCCAGGGATCCATGCTTTTATCAGGGATCATGCTGAAAATGGCAGTTTATGGCGTTATTCGTTATTTATTGCCGATCTCGCCGCTTCCCATTGCAGGAATTTCAGGACAGATCGTTATTATTTTAGCCATCGTAGGAATTGTTCACGGAGCATTAATCGCAATCATCCAGACGGATATGAAGAGAATCATCGCGTATTCTTCTTTCTCTCACGTAGGATTAATGGTAGCAGGGATTTTCTCCTCCGCAGTGATTACTTTAAGAGGAACATTCAATATCGAAGGTGCTGAAGGCGCATTGGTACAGACGTTTGCCCACGGTATCAACGTGGTGGGACTGTTCTACTGCTGTGATATTTTATACAAAAGATTTAAGTCAAGAGACATCAGACAAATGGGAGGTTTAGCGAAAGTGGCTCCTAAATTTGCCGTGCTGTTTCTGATTATTATATTAGGTTCAATGGGAGTTCCGTTGACGAATGGATTTATCGGGGAATTTATTTTGCTGAAATCAGTCTATGATTTTAACGGGCTGGCAGCAGTAATCGCCGGTCTTACGGTAATTCTTTGTGCTGTGTACCTATTGAGATTCTACGGAAAAGCTATGTTCGGGGAAGGAGACGAAGCTGTTTTAAGTACAGCCAGAGACCTTTCCGGTGTAGAATTCTCCGTATTGGCAAGTTTAGCGGTTTTCGTGATCCTGCTGGGTATTTTCCCTCAGCCGGTGATCGATATGGTCAATAGTTCGCTGAAGTTTATCTATACGGCGATGGCCAGCTAAAAAATTAAAAGAGTAAAAATTAAAAAATTAAGAGATCAGAAGAGCAAAAGAATAAAGAGAAAAGAATAAAGACTGGAATTCCGGATTTCCGGCTATCACAATAACTTTAAACCTTGACCTTTAAACTTTAAACTCAAATCTCACATCTCAAATCTATAGTATGAGTGTTTTAATTATTGTTTTCCTAACGGCAGTTATTGCGTTATTTTCAGGAGTTTTCGAACAGGGAAAATTCGCAAGGTATATTGGGATTTTAGGACTGATCGTAGCGTTATATGTAAGCTTCCTACCGGAATGTGCTTTCTTCGAAAAGTACAGACACATGTATGAGTATACATTAAATACTGCATTATTTACTAAAATATCCATTGTGACTACCCTATTGTTATTTTTCCTGGGCGGTTTTGCGTTCAGCAACCACAGAAGTCACCAGTCGGAATTATATGCCCTGATGCTTTTTGCATTATGCGGCGGGATTATTCTTTTCGGATTCCAGAACCTGGTAACGCTGTTCTTAGGAGTAGAGATCCTTTCCATTCCTTTATATGTAATGGCAGGGGCTAACAAAACTGATTTAAGATCCAATGAGGCTTCAATCAAGTATTTCCTGATGGGTGCTTTCGCAACAGGTTTCTTACTGTTCGGTATTGCATTTATTTACGGAAGTGCAGGAAGTTTCGATTTATATAAAATCCAGGAGTTCGGGGTTAAAAACTCTAAAGATGTGATGTTCATTCTGGGAGTATTACTGATCCTTTGTGCCCTGGCATTTAAAGTGGCTTTAGCGCCTTTCCATATGTGGAGCCCGGATGTATACGCCGGAGCGCCTTCCCTGATCACTGCATTTATGGCAAGTGTTGTGAAGATCTCAGGATTCTTTGCTTTATTCAGGTTGATGACGATTGGTTTTGCAGGCGTTACCCATGAATGGATCAATGTTTTAGGTGTATTCCTGATCATTACCCTGCTTTTGGCCAACGTGATGGGACTTGCCCAGACGAACGCAAAAAGAATGCTGGCTTACTCATCCGTATCTCATGCAGGATACATCGGACTTGTATTCTTCGGAATGACTAATCTTTCTACCTATAACCTGGCATTTTACCTATTCGCTTACTCGTTATCTACAGTAGGTGTTTTCATGTGCCTGATCTGGGTAGAAAAATTGAAAAGAGAAACCTCTTTCGGAGCTTTCAAGGGATTGGCAAAAACTGAACCTCTATTGGCTACAGCAGCAGCAATCTCCATGCTTTCAATGGCCGGAGTTCCATTAACAGCAGGTTTTATGGGTAAATTTGCGTTGTTCTCCCAGGCGATGAACGGTGCAGCTTTCCTTGTATTAATTGCTGTGTTAGGTTCTGCCCTTTCTATTGCATTCTACTTAAGACTGATCATTGCCATGTTCTTCTTCAAAGAATCTACATTCAAATCTTCAGAAAAAGTAACATTGACTTACAATATCGTAGCGGTATTTGTCATTGCATCAATTATTATATTGGGAGTTTTCCCTGACCTGTTCGCAAGACAGTTCGGATTATAAAATACTGATATCAAAATATACAAAAGCACAACTTTCCTGTTGTGCTTTTTTTATGACTAATCAAAGAATATTAAGCTCCATTTCCTGAGTTTTTTGAGTATGTTTTAAACGCAAAGACGCAAGGGAAATCCATTAAAACCCGATTATTTTAAGAACGCAGGGATTTTATCGGAGATAGAATTTAATACCGTTATAAACAATGTGAATAAAGAAATCCTATATCGACTGCGCGATTCTTGCTGAAAATCTTTGATTTTCTTGCGCCTTAACAACATCACAATTTTAAATCCTTGCGCCCTTGCGATTAACCAAAAAAATAATCCTTAATATTGACTAATACATTGTCTCAAAAATTCACAGTTAATATAATTTCCAAAAAAAACACTACATTTGAGTACATTAATCACAATGAAAAAACACCTCATCACCGTCCTTACTGCTCTGCTTATCATAGCTTTTCTATTTTTTGTCAGTAAAGACCTAAAAGATACTGAGAATTACGGAATACTTGTCCTGCCCCTTGCCCTTATATTCTCTGTTCCGCTGATGAAATTCCTTTTCCCGGTAACCAGGGAATTAAAGATCGGAACCTCAGAATTTTATCCTACTCTTTATCACAAAACTGCCGAATTTTTCAAAAAGAAAAGAGAGAACAGATAATGCTCTATCTTTTTGGAAGTTTTGTTTGAAAAAAATAAATAAAGTCATTCAGAAAGATCATTTTTACCAATTTGAAGGCTATTTGAAAATGCCGTTTTTTTCATAACTTTACTTTAAATTTCAGCATTTGGCCAATCTTTACAAAAAAGACGCTCCCTTTGAGGTTCTAATATCATTCAAAAAATATTTGGATGTTCTGGAACATATCCGCTACAACGACCGTTTGGAGTACCGGGTCAACTATGCTGAATCTTTATTGGAAAGAACCGAAAAATTTCCGGAGCTGAAAGACGGTTTTCTGGATGAAGCCGTACTGGAAAAGCATGAGGAACTTATCAGGCTGCTGCTTGCAGACCTTTTCCCTATCGGGCTTACCCGCAACGAAATTAAGGCGGCCAGTATTCCACTTTCTAAAACCACTTTTAACTATACCGAAAGGTTTAAAAATATTCTCAAAGATGCCGGAAAAGATTTTGAAATAGAGCTGAGAAATATCGGTGACGATGAATTTTATGTATTCTGCTGCTGCCTGATCCTCCAGAGTTATTTTAAAAGAGACATCAAAAGTACCATGCCTTTTTATTATGATATTCCCAACAGATTGGGTATCATGAAGCATTATAAAATTACGGTCAATTCAGATTTTACAGAGGTTTATCCCGGCGAAAATGCAAAGATTCCAACGGAAGAGGTGGTGGACATGCTGCTGGAAAATTTAGATGATTTTAACCTCTGGAAAAAATACTTCCCATCAAAATCATGGGTTTTAAAAGGGTTTACCATTATTTCCCTAGTAGACTGTACCTCAGAAGTGGCCCTGTCTGACCTTAAATCGAGCATGATAGAAATAGATCCCGAGGATCTGAGCCCGGATGAAAATCTTGTTGAAATCTTTAAATCGTATTTTGAGGTGCCGGAACTTAACTTCGGACTGATGCTGTTCGATAAAAAAGACCAGAAACTGGGCAGGCTTCCCATCTATGAAAATCTTTTTACCCATCATGTGCTGGACTTCTGGATCAATGCATTTGATGAGGAAACCCGGAAAAGTACATTCAGCAACATCAATCATAATTCCAAGCCCATTGTGATCTCAAATGTTGACAATCTGGATCACGAAATCAAAAGCCTTCCTTCATTCAATATTCTGAAGGACAACAATATCAACAGCTTCATGGTCATCCCTATCATGAAGGACGGAGAACTTCTGGCCATCATGGAATTTACGTCACCACAGGCAAACAGCTTCAATGGCTTAAAGCTGAAGAAAATGGAGTTCTTCTCAGATATGATCCTCTTCTCCCTGAACCGATTCAATTTTGAAAAAAACTATCAGATAGAAGCCATTATCCAGCGGGAATACACCTCCATCCACAACAGTGTGGTATGGAAATTCAGGAATGAAGCTGAAAAATATTTCAATGCCTCACTCGGGAAAAAGATGTATACCCTGAAACAGATTTCCTTTAAAAACCTGACACCGCTGTTTGGGTTCTCGGATATCCGTTCTTCTTCAGACAAGCGTTTTAACCTTATGCTGGAGGACCTCAACCAGCAGCTTGAAAGCCTCCATGATATTTTCGTCATGATCAATTCCGATTCGGAGAAATATCTTCTCGCACTGGAGATTTTTGAAAATGAACTGAACAACGAAATCAAAGCAGACACGGAGCAGCGTTTCCAGAGGCTTCTGAGAGAAGAAATCCATCCTTTCCTCCAGGGGAAACTGGAACTGAAAACCGACCGTGAAATCAAAAATAAAATCAAAGATTATTTCCTACAGGTTTTTACCCAAACCGATCTGTTTTATGCCAACAGAAAAAGCTTAGATGATTCTATCACCCTGGTTAACAGGAAACTTGCCGACATGCTGGACGAAAGCCAGGTAAAAGCCCAGCAGATCTTCCCGCACTATTTTGAAAGATTTAAATCAGACGGTGTGGAGCACAATCTCTACATTGGCCATAATATCGCGCCGGATCTTCATTATACGTCAAAAGAAGTTCACAAATTAAGATACTGGCAGCTGAAAACGATCTGTAATATGGAACGTGAATTCCAGAGCTTTAAAAGGGATCTTCCGATTCAACTGGATATTGCGTCACTGATCTTTGTATATAACGAGAAAATAGACATCCGTTTCAGAATGGATGAAAAACGCTTTGATGTAGATGGCGCCTACAATTCTTATTATGAAATTATCAAAAAGCGTCTGGATAAGGCCCATGTAAAAGATTCATCGGAAAGAATCACCTGCCCCGGAAAAATCACCATTGTTTATTTTGGTATGGAAAACCAGAAAGAATACCTGGAATATATCAGCAAGCTTCAGAAAAAAGAAATTCTTCAGAACGATGTAGAGTTTCTGAAAGTGGAAGATCTTCAGGGAATTACAGGACTGCTGGCGCTGAGGATTTCGTTGGTGTAAAGCTATTTGGAAACAAGTATTTCTCTTATCATAATCAAACATTTTTTACGGCTTTATTTTAAACCTAATCATACATACTGGGAAGAAACTATTATCTATCTTTGGATAAGAATTTTTACTTCATTTTCAAACTATTTACCCTGTTATGGATCTCAATTCATTCTTTGCTGAATATTCTCCCGTTTTGTTGCTTTCTTTATCTCTCATTGCTTTTGTTTCAGGATTCATTGATGCCGTAGTTGGCGGTGGCGGGCTTATCCAGATTCCAGCATTGCTTATTGCTTTCCCCAATGTACAGGTGGCGACAATTTTCGGTACGAATAAGATTGCTGCCTTATCTGGAACCACAGTGGCTGCTGCACAGTATACCAGGAAAGTCCGTTTTAATTATCCCCTGTTGCTGGTGGTTTCCATTTTTGCATTTATCACTTCCTGGCTGGGTGCTCAGGTGGTCAGCATTATCCGGACAGAAATTTTAAAGCCTGTTATTCTGGTTATCCTGATTATTATGATGATTTACATCTATAAGAAAAAGCAGTTCGGAACGGTTCAGACCAAAACGTTATCTCCCTTAAAGCAAATGGTATTCGGATCTGTCATTGGTTCTGTAGTGGGCTTCTATGACGGCATATTCGGTCCCGGAACCGGAAGTTTTTTTATTCTGGGTTTTGTTTTCTTCTTAGGCTTTGAGTTTGTAATGGCCTCAGCATATGCAAAAGTAATCAACTGCCTGACCAACATATCTGCCCTCACAGTTTTCATCAGACAGGGACACTATATTCTGGGCATTGGATTGATGATGGCTTTCTTTAATGTAGCTGGAAGTTTTATTGGCAGTCATCTGGCCCTGAAGAAGGGAAATGGTTTTGTAAGAAAAATATTCCTGGTCGTGGTTTCTATGATGATTGCAAGGTATGGATATGATGTTTTTACGGAATATTTTTGAACTTTCACCAAATCGTCCACTAGTCTTCAAAAAGTACATTCCCTTTAACATCTTCTAACTTCCTTCCTCCAGCTTCCATTCTTCTTCATTTTCAAAACTAATCTATAAAATAAGAATCCGGTTTCTTAAGCTCTCCCTGCGGTATTCCGGCCTGCTCAAAGATAGAATACTCAATCGTTCTGCAGATACTGTTTAGGGCAAGGTCATTCTCCTCTTCTCCGAACGGCTCCCCGATTTCCTGAATGATCGCATCCAATGCAATGAAAGTATAGCTGATCAAAAGAACAATCAGGGGCATCATCCAGTCCAGTGAATCCACCAGTCCGAAAGGCAGCCAGAAACAGTACAGATAAACCGTGCGGTGCAGCAATACACTATAGGCAAAAGGTAACGGTGTATTATAAATCCTTTCACATCCGCCCGAAATATTGGAAAACTGATTGAGCTGATGATCCATGGAAGTCATAACAATCGTGTCAATATTTCCCTTCCGCTGCTGTTCATTCAGCCAGTCTGCAATAAAACCCAGAATAATGCCGGGAATAAACTTTTTATCCTTCAACTGCTCCGTCTGTTCCGGGGAAAGAAGCCTTGTTAAATGTTCCGTTCCGGATTTATCCCTCAGTTGATAATTCAGAGACCAGCAGAATGCCGATATCATTTTGATGATTTTTTCTTTTTCTTCCTTAGCTCCCGGTGAAGAATCATTTACCAGAGAAAGGATCTGTCTGGTCAACGATCTGGTTTCAATCACCAGCGAACCCCAAAGCTTCCGGCCTTCCCAGAAACGGTCATAGCTTGCAGAATTGCAGAATCCCATGAAAATAGCCAGTGCCAGACCGATGAGTGTAAAAATAGTCGGATTAAGATGGACTTTATAATCAAAGATTTTTCCTTTAAAAAAATAGATTAACAGTGAAAATACCAGAATAACAGCCAGCTGCACTACTATTTTCTTCAGCACTGAACCTCTCCATATAAATAACATTTTCAGCCAATTGGTCCGCTGTCTGACAATCATCTTTATTTATTTTTTTAATTAAAGCGAAAGAAAAGCATACCCGAAAGACAGCACGGAAATAATAATTCCGGCCATAAATATCTGATAGGTTACCGATAACAGCTTGTACTTTCTGTCCAGAACTTTCCCAAGGAAATAAAGATCCTTCACCATAGAATCATAAATATAATCCCGGTCTTTGATCATATCTTTCATCGCATTATGATAATCGTCGAACAGCATCTGGTGAAAGTTTCCGAAAAACAGAAGGTTTACTTTCTTCTGCGCAACATCCTGCGCCGTAAAATGAGTCTTGGTTACATTCGGTTTTGTGGATAGAATCGCAAATATTATCGTCAGAACACTTGACAACAGCAATATAAAGCTCGGAATGATCAGGTGGGCATTCTTTGGCGTATCCAGTTTTGGAACCAGTACGGAAAGACATACCGAAATGATAATGGCGTTTACGGAAAGTAGAATGTTCGCTTTACTGTCTGCAATATCACTCAATCTGGTATGATTGTTCAGCGTTACCCTGAATAGTGTATCCACACTGCGGTCAGATTTAGGATCTTTAGGTTCTTTTTTAGAATCTGAGCTTTCCTTTTTATCTTTTCTCTTTTCCTCGTCTTTTTCCAGCTTTTTTTCTATTTTCCTGATATTGTCAGCTTTCATAGGCTCCCAGTTGTCCTTTGCATATTCCGTGTAATAATGATGCTTGTTTTTAAGCATATCCAGGTTTCCTGCATTCCATTCTTCATTGGAGAAACATCGTACGTTGGTAAGCTCCCATTCCTTTCTAAGGGCATCGGAAATATCATTATAATCGTGGCTGGCAAAATGACTGCAGTCTGCATCTTTCACAATCTTTTCCAGAAGGTTTTGCGGTTCATAAGTAATTTTTGTCGCCAGAATCAGTTGGGAAATATCCTTAATATCGGTTTCCTGATAATTTTCTTCCTTTAGGAAATCCGTAAGAATCTTTACCCCCTCCTCTTCATGATTCTGGGCACATTTGATATATCCGGTATCATGAAACCACAGCGCAAGCAGCACTTTCTCCTGATCTTCCTTGGAAACAGGCGTATTTCTCATAATCTCCTCCGCCTTATTCACTGTATAGGTGGTATGAATAAAATTATGATAAAAATATACAGAAGATAACTTATCTTTGAATAAGTTTTCGACATAATCTTTAGCTTTGTGTAAAATGCCCATTCCTGAATTTTTGTTAATGTAAATTTATGAATTTATCCTTTAAAACTCATTTAAAAAATACTTCTATTGCCTTTCGGACCGTATTGTCTGCCGGAGTTTTGTATTCCTGCGCAACATATAACGTAAAAAAAGGAAAAAACTTATTTGAAGTACAGAATTCCGACATAAAATCTGAAAACGATTTTAAAGTTTTCCTGATCGGGGATGCCGGAAATTCAGATGAGCCACAGGCACAAAATACGTTAAATTTACTCAAAAACAAACTGGATTCTGCAGACAGCAACTCCATGCTGATCTTCCTTGGGGACAATATTTACCCCAACGGACTTCCGAAAGAATCAGATAAGGAATATGCATCAGCAAAGCAAAAGCTGGAAAACCAACTCGCCATTACCAAAAACTTTAAAGGAAAAACCCTGGTCATTCCCGGAAATCATGACTGGTATAGCGGCCTTGAAGGGTTAAAAGCCCAGGAGGACCTGGTGAAAACTTATTTAAACGACAAAAAAGCTTTTCTTCCAAAAAATGCCTGCGGGATTGATGATATTAACTTATCCAAAGACATTAAACTTATCGTTATTGATACTGAGTGGGCGCTGGTCAACTGGGATCAGTATCCCGGTGTGAATAAAGGCTGTACCATCAAAACCCGTGAAGATTTTTTCACAGAATTTAAAGATCTGGTGACCAAAAACCAGGATAAAAGAATTATTGTTGCGCTGCATCATCCTGTGATCAGCAGCGGAACCCATGCAGGATTCAATTCTACAAAAGCACACCTTTATCCGCTGAAAAGCAAAATCCCGGTTCCCGTTGTTGCCAGTGTAGTCAATGTACTGAGAAGTTCTTCCGGAGCAAACCTTGAAGACATCAATAACCAGCATTATGCTGATCTGGCCAACAGGCTGAAAAGTATTGTGCAGGATAAGGAGAACATCATCTTTGTTTCCGGCCATGATCACAATCTTCAGTATCATGAAGACAGGAATATCCGGCAGATTGTAAGTGGTGCCGGTTCCAAAACAGATCCTGCCACGATTGCAGAGAAAAGTGATTTTTCATATGGCGGGAGTGGTTTTGCCGTTTTAAATCTGAGAAAAGACCAAAGTACGGATGTAGAATATTTTTCTACGAAAGACAACAATCTAAAAAAGCTTACCCATATTTCGGTGATCTCAAAGCCGGATGTATTTGTGAATAATTACCCGAAATCCTTTCCTGGAAATGTCAGCTCAAGTATCTACCCGGTAAAGCTCACCAAAAAAGGACCGGTGTACCGCTGGCTCTGGGGCGAACACTACAGAAAGTATTATGGAATCCCGGTTGATGCACCTACTGCAGATCTGGCTTCTTTAAACGGTGGATTTACGCCTTTCAGAGAAGGGGGCGGCAATCAGTCAAACAGTTTAAGACTGAAGGCAGCAGACGGTCAGGAATTTGTGATGCGCGGTGTAAAAAAGAGCGCTGTTCGTTTCCTGAATAATATGGCATTCAAAAAAAGCACCTTCGGAAATGAACTGAACAACACGTTTCCTGAAAAATTCCTTCTGGATTTTTATACCACCAATCATCCGTTTACTCCTTTTTCAGTAGGAAATATGGCTGATAAACTGAATATTTTCCATAGTAATCCAAAATTGTATTACATTCCAAAACAATATGCTTTAGGAGAATACAATGAAAATTATGGCGACGAAATGTACATGATTGAGGAACGTTTCTCTTCTGATCCCAAAACGTTGGCGGCGCTGGATAATGCCAAGGACATTGTATCTACCGATGATGTTCTGAAAAATTTCTCTAAGAACTATAAATATTCCGTAGACCGGGAGTCTTATATCCGGGCAAGAATTTTTGATATGCTGATCGGTGACTGGGACCGGCATTCCGACCAATGGAAATGGGCAGAATATGAGGATGGCAAAAAGGTCATTTACAAACCTATTCCCAAAGACAGGGACCAGGCTTTCAGTAAATATGACGGAGCAGCTTTTAAGATCATTATGAATGTTCCGGCTATCCGTCACATGAAAACCTTTAAAGAGGACATTAAAAATGTAAAATGGATGAATATGGAGCCATATCCGCTGGATCTTGTCTTTTTGAAAGGCGCTACCCAGGAAGAATGGATCGCACAGGCGAAATACATCCAGGAACACCTTACGGATGCTGATATCGATGATGCATTTACCAACCTTCCCAAAGAGGTGAAGGATGAAACCCTTACAGATATTCAGAGAAAATTAAAAATAAGAAAAACAAAGCTGCAGGATTATGCAGCTCAATATTACGATGTTCTTCAGGAAAAAGTATCGCTCGCAGGAACCGTAAATCCTGATAAATTTGTGATTACAAAGACCGGAAAATCTGTTAATGTAAAGCAGTATCAATTAGACAAAAACAAAGAAAATCCTGAACTGGTTTTTGAGAAAAATTACGAAGATTCCAAGACCAAAGAGCTTTGGATTTACGGACTTGAAGACGATGACATCTATGAAGTTTCGGGAGATGGAAGACCTAAGATGAACATCAGGCTTATCGGTGGTTATAACCACGATGTCTACAATATAGCTGACGGAAAAAGCGTAAAAATCTACGACTTCAAATCCCAGAAAAACACCTATAACGGAGGCGGAACGAAAAATATTTCTGATGATTACGATGTCAATACCTATAATTACAAGCATCCGAAATATAATTTCTTTGCGGGCTACCCGAATGCAGACTACAACCCGGATGACGGAGTGATCCTGGGGGTTCTGGCTAATTACACCGTAAATAATTTCATCCGTGCTCCTTATACCCAGAAACACAGTCTGAAAGTTAATTTCTATACAGCGACAGGAGGATTCAATGCAGCGTATAAAGGGATTTTCAAGAAGGCCATCGGCGGATGGGACTTTAACCTTGATGCGGCCTATACCACGCCAAGATTCGCAGAAAATTTCTTCGGACTTTCCAATGAAAGTGAGTACGATAAAGAAGAAACGGAAAGAGAATACAACAGGGCGAGAATCTCCAAATTCAATTTTGCACCATCGATCTCCAAAAAAAGCTGGCTGAATCTCCAGCACCAGTTCCAGCTTACTTTTGAAGATAATAAGGTTCAGCGCAAAGGGGACCGTTTTGTAGACCAGTCTCCGGATGTGAGACCGGAAGTTTTCAACAGCCAGCAGTTTGCAGGAGCCAATTATACCTTCAGTTTTAAAAATCTGGATAATAATGCTTTCCCTACCTTAGGCCTTGAGTTCCTTGTGAATGCCGACTGGAAAACCAATCTCTCCAATACGGAAAGGAATTTCTTCACCCTGAGCGGAACACTTGCCATAGATCACAGGCTTGATAAAAGAGGAAATTTTGTTTTTGCAAATTCCAGCAATGCGATGTGGATCAGCAATAATAATTTTGAATTCTACCAGGCGGCAAGCATCGGCGGAAACAATGGAATGAGAGCATTCAGAAATGACCGGTTCTCCGGGAAATCCTATTTTACCAATAATTCTGAGATCCGCTGGGACTTCGGAAGGGTGAGAAACAATATTATCCCTGCCAACATGGGCGTCCTGATTGGCTATGATCTGGGCCGTGTATGGAATGATGATGAAGATTCCAAAAAATGGCATCAGTCTGTGGGAGCAGGATTCTGGATGAGTGTTGTGGAAATGTTCTCTGCAAGACTTAATTATTTCTACGGTTCGGACGGAGGCAGAATTTCTGCAGGTGTAGGGATGACTTTCTAGTATTTTTATCGAAATAAAGCTTCATTTACATAAAAAAACGGTTATGTATGTTAAATTTTACTATGCATAGAATTTAAAATTCGGCCCGTTTCATTCATAAATCGTTACATATAAAGCAAATACGATCAGGAAAGCTGAATCATATTTTTCCCGGCTTTAA
The DNA here is from genome assembly GCF_900169075.1 of Chryseobacterium phocaeense. Classification (NCBI taxonomy): domain Bacteria; kingdom Pseudomonadati; phylum Bacteroidota; class Flavobacteriia; order Flavobacteriales; family Weeksellaceae; genus Chryseobacterium; species Chryseobacterium phocaeense. Next base: position 63,522 of record NZ_LT827015.1, on the reverse strand, counting down.
GCAGATTTACTCATAGCTCAATATGTTTAGTTATCTGCTAAAAATTCAATGTTTTAGAAACAATTTATATTTGCTTTTAAATTATTTCAACAAAAAACAACTATTGGATGAAGAAAACGCTATCGTACATGGCATTATTTGTCATGTCCTTAACTGTAAACGCTCAAGTGGGTATAGAAACCCCAACACCACAAAACACACTGCATGTCAACGGAAGCCTTCAGGTGGTTAAAGACCTTAATGTAGGCGGCAATGCAAAGACCAAAGGAAGTTCCGGAAACCGTGGTGAAGTATTAATGTCAAACGGAGCCAATAATCCTCCTTCATGGACGACCATCGAGTCCCAGAACTTTTTAAAGGTAGTATTTGTCGGTAATAAAACCGATACGAACCCCAGTTCAGGAAGCTACACGGGTACCGGAAGCAACCCCGTCAGCACGCACGACAGCTACGCAAAAAGCTATGTGTATAACGTAACGAACAAAATTGATAATACGTACCTTACGTATAACTCAACGACCGGAGTATTTACCGTTGTAAAGCCGGGGTTTTACAATATTGTTCCTTATATCACATATGACCTGAGCTTAAACGGGAACGGCTATACTGCGGGAACGGCAAAATCTTCCGTTCAGAAGATTTCTCCATCCACAGCCACCCTGGCTTCCATTTCAACAGGACATGGCGAACGTACATTGACTGTGAACCATAACCTCTCCTCTATCAGTTATTTCAACAAGGATGAGACGTTCAGGGTACGGTGTGTTTACACCCAGAATTTCAGGTTGTCTGCGGGCAATATTCACATTTCTTACCTTACTCCGTAAGATATTTTTTGAATCTAGCCCTCCTGCAATTATTTTGTTTGAGGGTTAAATTCAAATCTATATACATTTCCACCTTCTGTTTTATCTTTCTCGTCGGCAATCAGCAATGTTTTATCATCAAGAAAAACAACGGCTTCTTTTTGTGAATTATGGTTTAAAGGAATTTTTTCAATCTTGGCTGAATTGAAATCATCAGCTTGAAACCCGGAAAGAACGTGGATATTTTTATGAGTAAGAAGAACAATTTTATCATTCGTACTGTTGATGGCGGCAGAAGTGATGGCGGCATCACTGTACTTGCCCTGAAGTTTTAGTTTCCCGATCAGTTTCGCCTCAAAATCCCCTTCTTTATTCGGTACCTGGAATACCAGGAAAGTCCCGTCAAAACCTTTGCTTCTGTTCTTGGTGAAAAGATAGAAGTTTCCATTCATCTCTACAAAAGCTTCACAGTCATACAGCCAGTTTGATTTCTTTGGAGGAAATTCCGTCTGTCCTTCATAGTGAAATTTTGTCGTCTGAATTGCTCTGGTCGTTTTCTGAGAACTGTCTTTCAGATCCAGCTTTAAAATAGCCAGATTCTGCCGGATATTGTCGTTATTTCCAAAATCCCCGAGATAAATATTTCCCTGGCTATCTTTTGTAATATCTTCCCAATCGTTGTTTTCAGCGTTTTCCACCAGAACATCTGTGATCAGTTTTCCCTGCAAATCCAGGCCGTATACCACATTTTTATTTCCCTGATCTTCAATAGCCCAGATAGTGTTTTTATCCTGAGACAAAACAATTCCGGAAACTTCTTTCAGCTTTTTGGGCAAAGAAAATTCTATTTTCAGATCATCATCCGTTTTTGGGGAATCCTGAGCTTTAGGATTACAGCTCCACAGTAAAAAAACGGATAGGGTAAGAATACGCAACATAGCTATTTTTTATATTTTTCTCTAAGTTATTAATTATCTGCTGATGATGAAAGCCTCGGGAACAGACCATTTTAATTTTTTTATGACATCAACTTCGCTTTTTCCCATAATACATCCATTTCTTCAAGGGACATTTCTGCGAGATTCACGTTGGTTTCCAGGGCAATCTTTTCCATTTTCTGAAATCTTGTTATAAATTTAAGATTGGTTCTTTCCAGTGCAGAATCGGGATTCAGTCCTGAAATCCGTGCATAATTGATCAGCGAGAAAAATACATCGCCTAGTTCCAGCTCTTTTTTATCAGGATCCGTTTCTTCATGAAATTCCCGGATTTCTTCATCTACTTTTTTCCATGCATCTTCGGCATCATGAAACTCAAACCCGATTCCTTTTACCTTATCCTGAATTCTGTACGCTTTTACCAGACTTGGAAGGCTTTTCGGAACACCGCCCAAAATAGACTTATTCCCTTCTTTCAGCTTTAATTTTTCCCAGTTCTGCTTTACTTCTTCTTCATCTTTCACTTCGGTATCCCCGTAAATATGAGGGTGACGAAAGATCAGTTTCTCGTTTAAAGAATTGATAACATCTGCGATGTCAAAGCTTTCTTTTTCAGATCCTATTTTAGCATAGAAAACCAGGTGGAGCAATACATCTCCCAATTCTTTTTTTATTTCCTGTAAATCTTCCTGCAGGATGGCATCTGAAAGTTCATAGGTTTCTTCAAGGGTCAGATGGCGCAGCGACTGCAAAGTCTGTTTCTGATCCCACGGGCATTGTTCACGGAGATCATCCATAATATCTAGTAATCTTCCGAAAGCTTCCAGTTTTTCCTGTTTGGTATTCATAAATTGAGAATTCAAGTACTGCAAATTTAGGGTAAATCTTTAATTAAGTTCATTTGTCCTGAAACAAAAGAACGAAAAGTTCAAGACTTGGAAACTTCCGTTAAGAATAAATTCTGCTCTTTAAAAATTCTAAAACTCGTGCAGACTGACTATTTCTGAATCGTTTCAATACAGGTCCCGCACGTTCACCGAATTTATTTTTTTAACGCTCCATTTTCCGAAGTCATTTTAAATTGGACAAAAAATCCCTGTCAGAAATTTCTGACAGGGATTCATATTTTACAATTCAGGAAGAATTATCCTTTCTTGGTATGTGTGCTTTTCGGAGCTGCTTTGGCTGCAGAAGTAGCTTTTACTTTTGGAGCGGCAGGCTTTTCTGCTTTTGGAGCCGCTTTTTTAGGTGCTTCTTTTTCAATGCTTACTTCTTCTTTTTCTCCTTCCAATGTTTCCGGTTCTGCCTTTACAAAGCTATCAGGGGTGATATATCCGGCTTTCTGAAGGATATTGTACCACTGAGCCAGTTTCTTGATATCTGAAGCGTATACTCTCTCTGTATCGTAGTTTGGAAGAGAAGCCGTCATAAAATCTTTCAGAACATCATCTGTAGATTTGTGGGAAATAGCCTCTTTATAGTCACTATTCTTAGCAATATTTTCAAAAACTTCAAACAAAGGAACTTCTTTATCTACTGTAAACATAGCGATATTATCCAGCAAACTCACCTGGCTGGAGTTTCCGATGCTTACTTTCTTCTTTGTTGTAACATCTTCAATGATGAAACCGTTTCTTAATTGGGAAACTAATTTAAAAAGTCCCGGCTTTCCGGAAATTGAAATTATTTTTTCTAACAGCATAATTTTATTTTTTGTAAATTCTGCAATCGGCACGAGGCGTTTTGCGGTGTATTATTTTATTTTTTTAATCCTTATTTTAAATTATTTCGGAAATCTCATTTTGTAGCCTATGCTTACATCCCCCTGTGAGATCTTCGTCAGTTTACCTTTTACAAGCTTTTTCTTCAAAGCGCTTAAATGATCGGTAAACAGGATGCCTTCAATATGATCATATTCATGCTGAATTACGCGGGCTCTAATATCGGAAAAAGTTTCTGTATGTTTTACAAAATTTTCGTCATAATATTCAATAAGAATGGTTCCTTTTCTTTTCACATCTTCTCTTACATCCGGAATAGAAAGGCATCCTTCATTAAATTTCCACTCTTCGCCGGACTCTTCAAGAATCTTTGCATTAATGAAAACTTTCTTAAACTCAGCCAGTTCGTCTTTGATGTCTTCATAATCTTCATCCTCCGCAAGAGGAGTCACATCAATTACGAACAAGCGCAGGTCCAGCCCGATTTGCGGTGCAGCCAGCCCAATACCGTTTGCACTGTACATCGTTTCGAACATATTATCTATAAGTTCCTGTAAACCGGGATAATCTTTTTCTATATCTTTTCCCACTTTTCTCAAAACAGGATCTCCAAAAGCTCTTATCGGTAAAATCATCGTATTCTTTGTTCTAAAAAATTCTGCAAAATAATTGTTGCACTTACTTTATCTATCAACCCCTTTTCCTGTCTCTTTTTCTTGTTTTTTCCACTTTGGGAAATAAAAAAAAAAGCCATTTTAGAGGTAAACCTTTCATCTAAACGGTGGACTGTAATCCCCGGAAATTCTTTCTGAAATTCTTCAATGAATTTTAAGATATCTGTCTCCACTTCGGAAATATTTCCTTTCAGATCTGTGGGAAGTCCCACTACCAGATCATCCACTTTATTCTCAGTGAAATATTTCTTTAAAAACTCCATTAAAAACCGCGTTTCCACAGTTTCAAGACCGCTCGCAATAATCTGCATATCATCCGTTGCAGCAATACCACACCGCGCCTTTCCATAGTCTATTGCAAGGATCTGTCCCATAAGTGTGCAAATTTAGTAAAATTTAATGATTTTATTCATAACGCAGTTTTTTTATAAAAATCATGTTTTATTCCATTATTTTTTTTATAATTTTAATCTTCCAAAAAACGAAAATATGAAGAAACTCATCCTCGTAAGACATGCGAAGAGTGACTGGCCGGAAGAAACGGAAGACTTTGACAGACCTTTGGCAGACAAGGGGTTAAAAGATGCTATGAACATGTCCAGATTCATGAAAAGTAATAATATTTCTATTGATCAGTTTGTGTCCAGCCCGGCAGTCCGTGCCCTGAATACATGTAAAATATTTAATCAGACCTACCAGCTTACTGTTTCTACGGAAGACAAGCTGTATAATCCCTCTGAAAGAAATTTTGAATCTGTGATCTACGACTTGGATGACAGCGTAACCTCTGTTGCCTTTTTTTCCCACAACAATGGAATTTCCAATTTTGCCAATTCCATCTCAGAAGATATTTTTCATTTCCCGACCTGCGGAGTGGCAGGTTTTGAAATAGACTGTAATTCCTGGTCTGAATTTGATGGTGCCAAAAAGAAACTTCTGTTCTTTTATGAACCCGGGAAAATATAATATTATCCTTTCTTTATTCATCACTGCCTCATTCCTTTTTTCATGTCAAAAAAAGGAGAAAATCTATGTGGAAACCATTGCCCTGAATAATATTCAGCTTACCAAAGCTAAGCCGGGCGACTGGCGATATTCCAGGAACGAAAAATTTCAGACTTTTGAAGATTTTCAGAAACTAAAAAAAATAAAGCCCGAGCCGGGAAAAAATACGGTCTATCTTCAGCCTATTGGAGAATTCAATTAGCTTCAACAAAAAGAAATACAACTTACTCAGGAATATTTAAAGGCTTATTTTCAATTGGAAACCAAAATTCTTCCGGTTGTATCCAATACTATTTTCCTAAAAGAAGCCAGAAGAATTTTCAAGGATGGACAGGAACAGATTTTGGCAGGTTATGTTCTTGACAGTATTCTGATCAAGCAAAAGCCGAAAGATGCCGTAGTCTTAATGGGCATTACAGAAAGGGATCTTTTCCCAAAACCGGAATGGAACTATGTTTTCGGTCAGGCATCTTATGAAAATGGTGTAGGGGTAACTTCTATATACAGATTTTCCGACGGACATCTATCTGATTCCAATTTTAATGAAAGTCTTGAGCGCCTGATTAAAATTAGTTCTCATGAGATTGGCCATATGTTTGGAATCAGCCATTGCCTGAATGCGGTTTGCGTGATGAACGGTACGAATTCGCTTCCGGAAACTGATTTCCATTTTGCAAGAGCCTGCTCTCTCTGCCAGCAAAAATTGAATTCAAGCCTGTCATATGATCCACGAAAGCGTCTTCTGGATTTGAAAGATTTTTTTGAGAAACAACATCTAAATGTTGAATTGTCTCGTGCTGAGCAGGATCTGTCTCTTTTAAGATAACTGCAGATGCTTTTTTAAGTTTTGGCTAAAGCCAAATTGATCACAATACATTATTGAAGGATGGAATAGGCCCGTACCTATTGAACATTACAGCTATTTCCAAGTGCTTTAATTGTGATTTATCTTTTACATTTTGCTCATGACTTTTGTCACAACCTGGATATTTTTGTTTTTAATAAAGTATTTTTGTTTAAAATTTAATTATTCTAAATAAAAATAAAATGAAAAAACAGCTTTATTTCTTCGTGCTTATTCTTCTCTTTGCGGGAACCGGAATATATGCACAAGCCACCGCCAATGTATTTATTGAAAATCTGAATACGCCCAATCCAATGGTTATTGACGGGAATACTATGTATATTGGTATTTATTATGAAGACAAGGTCATCAAAGTCAATATAGATGATCCTACCTCTCCTCCGGTCGATGTTGTTACAGGCGTAAACCGTCCTTATGGACTTGCCTTGAAGGATAACATTCTGTATGTTTCTGAGTTCGGAGGAAACCGGCTTTCCAAGGTTGATCTTAATGCTGCCAATCCGACCCGGGAGATTGTTCTGTCGGGCATAAACAGCCCTTTGGGTCTCGAATTCGTAGGGAATGACCTGTATATGGCTCTTGAGGGAGATAATAAGATAGCGAAAATAGATGTCACCCAAAGTACACCTCAGCTGATTGATGTAACGGCTGCAGAGTCTCCGTTTGAAATTGAGATCATCAACAATGTGATTTATTTTACGGAAAGATTTGAAGGAAGGGTTTCAAAATTTGATATGAACAGTTCCAATTCCCCAGAAATGGTAGCACAGGGATTAAGCTATCCATCAGGTCTTGCTTCCTACGGGCAGGAATTATTTATCTGTGAGGCCGGAGCAGCTAAGGTTTCCAAACTTAATTATACGACAGCCAGTCCGACGGTATCAGATGGTCTTGTTTCAAGCGGATTTAATTATCCATCAGGTTTAGCCGTCAATGGGAATACAATGTACGTTACAGATTTCTTTGCAGGTTCATTATTGAAAGCGGATTTAGCAGCTCTTTCAGTTTCAGATCAGAAAAAAAATAAAAACACTGCAGCAATTTATCCTAATCCTGCAAAAGACATATTAAATGTTCGCAATGCATCTTCAAAAGACTTTAAAATCTTCAGCATGGTTGGGAATCTTGTTCTTTCCGGAAAACTGGAGCGTGATACGATTAATGTAAGTCAGCTGGCAAAAGGGGCTTATATTATTCAGATCGGGGGTTTTATTAAGAAGTTTGTGAAAGAGTAATTGAGCTTGAGGCTAAGGTTAAGATCGAGTTTAACGCTGAGGCTGAGATTAATACTATATATTATAAAAAAGAGCTCCAATAGTTTTGGAGCTCTTTTTTAGGTTTTGGCTAAAGCCGTTTGAAAATATGATACATAAAAAACGGGCTAAAGCCCGTTCCTATTGAATTTTTTAATGCTAGTATTGTTACTGCCGTGTCTTTTGCTATGAAGCTGATCACTAAAGCCTGCTTTATGAATGTTTTATAATCCTCATTGAAAATTCATTTTCATACAGCTGTTTTCCTCATCAACAAATTTGCCTCCTTTGCTTTCTCAGCTTTATTTGCTTCCTTAGCATTTTACTTTCTCTTCAGATCCAGATCATCAAAATCAAAACTGAAATCCGTAACATCTGAGATGGGTTTTAGCTTAGCAGATACTGCCTTTCCGTTTTCATCATAATCAAAAATAATATAGGCATCGGCATCATAGCTTCTGTCGTCCCATTTGATGATAAAGGAATTATTGGAGAAAGGAAGCAGTTCACCTTTCAGTCTTGGTGAATTTTTACAAAGGATTTTGTAAGCGGTTCCCTGCTGTGAAATTTCAACATCACCGAACCATTGGTCATTGTAATTCCCAACGAACTGTTCTGCTTTCGGATGTAGACTTTTTTCTTTTTTAAAAGCTTCTGATTTCGCATATGCCTCTTTTTTCTGCTTATCGAAATCTGCATTTACTTTTGACATTCTTTCGCCATATGTTTTCAGCCAGTTTCTGTCTGCCACGCCAAGGTAAGAATCTTTTACCGTGTTGGTGATTGTATTGAAAGCAGCTCCAGACTGCTGATTGGTTAATACTACAATTCCCAGTTTCAGATCAGGAATCAGGGTAAATTGGGTAACGGTACCGATAAGACCACCGGTATGCTGAATCTGCTTATGTCCTTTAACATCACTCAGGAACCATCCCAGACCATAACCATAAAAGCTTGTATCATAAGGATTTTTCATCGCCACCCTGTCAGGAATCTGAAGGCTCCACAGCTGCTGAACATTTTTATCAGAAACCAGCTTTTTACCATCTTTTGTCGTGAAATTGTTTAAAAGACAATCTGCCCAGATCGTCATATCTTTAATATTACTCATAATTCCTCCTGCTGCATTTCCCGTTTCATTCCAGTCGTGAGGAACGGCGATCGCTTTTCCGTCAACAGGTGCGTGTGCATCGATTTTATTGGCTACTGCTTTTGCTCTGTTATAGCTTCCAAAGCTGGAGGTCATTCCCACCGGCTTCATAATTCTCTGTTCTATAAATTCAGCCCAGCTCAATCCGGAAACCCTGTGGATAACTTCCCCGGCAACAATGAACATAATATTGTTATAATCCAAAGTGGTTCTGAAAGGATTCTCAGGCTTAAGGTATCTTACATTGTGAACTATATCATTCACCGTAAGATTTCCTCCTTCCGGAAAGAACATCAGGTCTCCCTGTCCCAGCCCTAATCCTGCTCTGTGGGTCACAAGATCTTTTATGGTAACGTTTTGAGAGACGTAGGGATCGTACATCTGGAATTCAGGGATATATTTAGAAACTTTGTCGTCCCAGTTCAGTTTTCCTTCATCGGCTAAAATAGCCAGAGCCGTACAGGTAAAGCCTTTGGAATTGGATGCAATTCCCACCAGCGTGGTATCGTCCATCGGCTGTTTTGTGGTGAGTGAACGCTGTCCGAAACCTTTTGAATAGATCACTTTTCCGTCTTTAATGATCCCCACAGACATTCCTGGAACATCAAAGGTTTTCAAAGTATTCAGGATCAGCTCATCCAATTTTTTTTCTTCAACCTGGGCGTTGAAAAGCCCTGCTGCTATCAGAAAAACTAAAAGAGAAAATTTCTGCCTCATTTTTTATAATTTTCCCAAATTTAATAAATATTAGGAGATACCTGGTTTTCCTTTAAAACTTTGTCTATTTAAAATAATCTGATTCTTAATAAAAAATAAAATCTTCCTAACTTTGCACAAATTTCAGATCTTAATGACAAAAATCCTTCTTCTTTCCGATTCCCATTCTTATATAGACGACCGCATCTTAGAATATGCCCGTCAGGCCGATGAAATCTGGCATTGCGGTGATTTCGGAAGTATGGAAGTCATAGAGGCACTGGAAAAAATCAAGCCTTTAAAAGGAGTCTACGGAAATATAGACAACGCTAAAATCCGGGCCGAGTTTCCGGAAGTGAACCGTTTTTTCTGTGAGGATCTTGAAGTTTTAATGATTCATATTGGTGGGTATCCCGGAAAATATACGCCGCTTACCAATAAAGAAATCTCTGAAAAAGCACCCAAACTTTTTATTTCAGGACATTCCCATATTTTAAAGGCTATGTTTGACCAGAAAAACAATCTTCTGCATCTGAATCCCGGAGCCTGCGGAAAACTGGGATGGCATAAAACGAGAACCATGATGCGTTTTGTTGTAGATGGTGACGAAGTCAAAGATCTGGAAATTATTGAACTGGGGCCGAAAAATTAATCTTACATTTAAAAGAAGCAGCAAAATATATGAAAATCGGGGACCAGGTTTCTGTAGTAGATGAAGATTTAAGCGGAATTGTTACTTCCGTGAATGGGAATATCGTGGTTTTTAAGGACGAATATGGATTTACCTATCAGTATCCCAAAGAAAAACTGGTTCCTAAAAATGCGGATCTTTACGAAAATATCCGGGTGGTAAAAAAAGCAGAGCCTCAAAAAATTATTTCGAAAAAGCATCAGAAAAATCATATGGTTCTGGATCTTCATTTTGAAAATCTGGTTAAAAACCCCAGTGAATATGACAGTTTTGAAAGACTTTTCATTCAAAAAGCAAAATTAACGGAGGTTCTTGATTTCTGTAGAAAGCACCATCTGAAGAGACTGGAAATTGTTCACGGGATTGGTGACGGAACGCTGCAGAAAATGGTGATGGATGTTTTGGAAAGCCAGCGCGATATTGATTTTTACAATAAGGAAATACTTCATCATCAATCCGGTGCCGTTATGATAGAATTTCACTAAATTTGCATCTAATTGAAATATGAACGTACTTAATTTACTTTTTACCAAAGACGGATTAATCTACCAGATTGTAAAGAACAAAAGCATTCTGGAAGAAAAGTCTTATTTCGTTACTGAAGAAACACCGGAGAATCTTATTGAGGAGAAACTGGATGAAGTTCTTCTTAAGCAAAGGTTTGAGGAGATCCATGTGATTTCTGCACTGAATCATTTTACGCTGATGCCCGAAGGTTTTTCGGAACATGATGCCGGTTTTGAGCTGATTGCGTTCAATGCTCCGGCGGACAGGGAAAAAGAAGAACTGATGCTTTCCGTGAATAAAAAATTCGGTGTACAGTTTTATTACACGTTCCCGAAAAACTTTTATAAAAAAATTAAGGAGCTGGCAGTACCGGTTCATTTTAATTTTTCCGGAGAAAAGTTTTTAAATTCAATCCATAATAAAAATACTAAAGAGATTCACATCAATCTGTATCATAACCAGTGCGAATTTTTCGCTATCGATAACAAGAAAGTGATCCTGTACAATAATCTGGATGTGAATTCTGAAGTAGATTTTCTGTACTTCGTGATGTTTACGCTGAGTAAAATTGGTTTTGGAATCAATGAAACCAACTTTTATGCTTACGGCGAAACCACGGAAAACGAAACTTTTATCTCTGAGCTTCAGAAATTCGTCAAAAATATGAGAATTGTTTTTGACAACGTTCCTAATAAAAATTTTATACTTAATTAAAGGGATTAGGAATAAGGGAACAGGGCCTAGCCTTACTGTGTTTCCCTCGCCCCTAAAACCTGATACCTAAACCCTAACTAAATATGTTCAGAATAATTTCAGGCAAATGGAAAGCCAAAAAAATAGCTGCACCCAAAAATTTTGAAGTAAGACCCACCACGGATTTTGCCAAGGAAGCGCTGTTCAGTATCCTTGAAAATAAATACGACATGCAGTCGATTTCCGTGCTTGATCTTTTTGCAGGCATTGGCTCCATCACCTTTGAATTTGCTTCCAGAGGATGCCAGGATGTAACCTCAGTGGAGCTGAACCCAAAGCATACAAGCTTCATCAATTCTACGGCTTCGGAACTTGATATGTCTTTACAGATCAATGTTCAGCGAGGCGATGTTTTTGACTGGCTTAAAAAATTCAGAAACAAGAAAAGCTTTGAGATTGTATTTTCCGATGCTCCTTTTGAAATGGAAGAAAAAAAATATTATGAACTGCTGTCTTTGGTTTTGAACAATAAATTTGTCAAGCCCAACGGCGTTTTCATTGTAGAGCATCAGAGCAGGATGAAGCTGGAGCATCCCAATTTAATTGATACCCGGAAATACGGAAACGTAAGTTTCAGTTTTTTCGAACCGAATAAAGATGATCATCAGGAAATTTAATTCCTGATGATTTTTTTTACCGAAAGATCCGGCGCTGCCCTCCCCCAGCTGGTAATGGCTTCAATGACGGGTAGCAATGTTTTCCCGAAGTCCGTCAGTGTATATTCTACCATCAAAGGAGGTTTTTCCGTATATACTTTCCTGTTGAGGATATGATCTTCCTCAAGCTGCTTCAGTTGCAGGCTTAATGTTCTTTCTGTGATGGTAGGGATCAGTTTTCTCAGTTCGTTATATCTTTTGGGGCCATCCGTAAGATGAAATAAAATAACTGCCTTCCATTTCCCCCCGATAAACTTCATGGTTACGCTGGTACAGCATGGATATTCTTTATTGTCTATGGTATACATTTTTATACTATCATTTTTTACCGTTATTGCAAAGATAATAAACTTACATTAATTTTGTAACTATAAAAATGATAGTATAAAATTATGAACTTTTTAGAACACATGAAAAAGAGGTATACCGTTAAAAAGTATAATCCTCAGGGAAAAATAAGTGCAGAACAGATTGCAGAATTAAAGGAGATCCTTAGCTTAAGTCCCTCTTCCATCAACAGCCAGCCATGGAATTTCATTTTCGTAAATAAACCTGAGCTGAAGGAACAACTGGCGGAAGCTTCTTATTTTAACAAGGAAAAAGTCTTGGACAGCAGCCACGTCATCGTTTTTCAGGTGTTGAAAAACCCGGCGGATTTTGAAAAGCAGATTGAGGAAAACCTTCCGGAAGGCTCGGTGAATTATTACAGAACTATGGTAAAGCCCAATGGTGAGGCTGCTATTCGTTCATGGATGGGACACCAGGTTTATCTTTCGCTGGGAGTGCTTCTTTCCGCCTGCGCCGCTATGGGAATAGATTCCACGCCAATGGAAGGTATTGAACCTGAAAAATATGATGCAATCCTGAAAAATAACTCTTATGAAACGCTATTTGCAGTAGCTATCGGAAAGAGAGCAGAAACTGACAGCAACCATCCCGCAACCACTCCGAAAAGGAGGCTTAAAAGTGAAATGGTAATTGTAGAGCCGTAGTGTATAAAGGTGCTATATCAAAAATAAAGCTGTTTCGGGTGAAACAGCTTTTTGTCTTATAATACTTTCAGTTCCAGATCTATGGATTTTCCGAAGAATTTTTTGGAGATTTTCTCAAAGTTTTTCGTCAGATCCGAAAGATAGAAATGATAGCTCGGTTTTGGATTATTCTCATTAAGAAGGTGATATTTATCCAGAATGATCTTCAGGTGATTAGCTACAATATTGGGAGAATCAATCACACGAACCCTGTTTCCGTAATACTGTTTGATCTCATCAATCAGCAAAGGATAGTGGGTGCAGCCCAGAATCAAGGTTTCTATATTTTTCAGCTTGTTATTGCTCAGATAATTGTAGATAATCGCATGCGTAATCGGGTGGTTTTTAAATCCCTCTTCAATAGCAGGAACCAATAAAGGAGTGGCCAGCTCGTCTACTTTGATCCACTTATTCTGTTTTCTGATGCTTTTTTTATACAATCCGGAATTCACCGTTGCTTTCGTTGCAATAACTCCCACATTATTGTGAATCTCATACGCTACTTTTTCAGCAACAGGATTAATAACGTCTATTACTGGAACTTTTCCGTTTACAGACTGCATGACTTCGTTCAGAGCATTAGCTGTAGCTGTATTGCAGGCAATAACAATCGCTTTGCAGTTCTGCTCAAGCAGGAAATTGGTGATCTTGGTAGAATATTCTATGATTGCATCTTTTGATTTTTCACCGTACGGAAGGTGTTTGGTATCTCCGAAATAGATCAGATCCTCATGGGGAAGAAGTCTTTTGATCTCTTTGGCTACGGTAAGACCTCCCACCCCGCTATCGAAAATACCGATCGGCTGGCTTTGTGAAAGATGTGAATAATCTTGCTTTTTAGTTTTCAAGTGAGCTGAATTTTATACAAAAATACTGAATAATTGGCTATTTTAATTAAGATTACCGATTGAAAAATCTTTAGGATATCTTACTTTATAGCTTATTCTGATTTTCTTAGTTTCGGATGGGGAAATTTTAAGATTCCAGGTTAAAAATCCTTTTTCTTTATTAAGATCAGCATTATCGCTCTGGAGCAGTTCAATCTTTACGGCTTCATCTTTACTTAAAGGAATCTGATCTCTCAGATCCATTGTGACTGCCTCTTTTTTGTTATTCCTGATAATAAGATCATAGGCAAAAGTTTTTTCCTGGTAAGAGGAAAACAGCTTCTCGCTTGATTTGTCATTTACTATTTCCTTACGTATACTGATTTTTTTGTCGTCACCGAGGGTAATGCTCATTTTATCATCAGTCAGGTTAGGATTTATTCTGGTTTCCCCTACATACATATTTTCAAAGATGACACTGGCAGAACCTGAGATGAGATTGTATTTGTTGAAATCTTTGATATCTGCCACCAGATAGGCATTGGTATTATATTTTGGAACCGCATAGTACTTAAAATCGGCAGGAATTTTTATCTGTTTCAGGTTAATGAAATGGTCTTCATTATTGGAAAGTATATCGTAGGGAATGTCTGTATCAAAGCTTACGTTCAGCTGGTTTTCATTAATTTTAATGCCATAACCTACCATAACAACCTCTTCAATGTTCTGAGTTCGAACTGTATCTTTTCCACTGGAGTAGCCCAAATTTGCTCTTTCTTCATTTTTATACGAATTCAGAAACCACGGATTCATTACCGGGGCTACATTATTTCTTGAAGAACGGGCGTTGATCAGTGAGAGTTTTACGCCCTTCCAGTCCAAACCTGTATCCTGTCTCACTTTTGCTTTGAAAGTGACATCCAGAGGTTCTGTGAGCTTATTCCCTTTCACCTCATAAAACGGCTCCCAGGAAACGTTTTCTACCAGATATCCTAAATTCATTTTTGCATTTCCTGCCGTGCTGCTTACGACTTTCAGAACAAGAACGCCGTCAGAGAATGTTTCTTCAGCGTCTGCATTTGCTTTTAACCGGTTTCTTAACCTTTCCAGCTTCAGAATGGTGTCTGTATATTTTTTATTAATATCAATCTGGGCAATGCTTATTTCATTTCTTTTCGTCTTATAATATTCCGTCAGCTGCATCAGCTGGGCAACACTTGATGTATTGCTCCCTACCAAAAGCCCCTGGTTTTTGTCTAAAAGCTCCAGCGTTTTTTCATTGGTCTGCCTTTCAATATTGATTTTCGTACTAAGATTCTCTAAAATCGTAATGCTGTCTTTAATTTTTTTCCCGCTGGGGTTATTGGTTTCAGAATATTTTGAATCGTAACCGTCTCTGTATTGAGCGGAAAGAACGGAGATCTCTTTATTATTGGTATTGATCTGTACCGATTTTTCTACAATTTCATCCGAAATATTGGTGATAACGATCTCAGAGTTTCCGGCAGGCACAGACACATTGATGATGTTCTGGAGCTCCGCAGACGTTCTGTACATATTTACTGCATTAACTTTTGCTTTTGTAAATATTGGTTTTTGAGAAAAGTGCAGAACGCCTAAAAAAAGAAAAAATAACAATACGTTTTTCCTCATGGTGATAGTTTTTATTTAAGTATATATTCAAATATACACTAATAAATATTACACCAAAAATAAATCTGAAGCAATTCCATCCGCCATAAACCAGTGCTTTTCCGGTATTTTCAAATGGTTGTTTTCGGTGATCAGAATTCCTTCTTCTAATTTGGATTTGATCTCATGATGAAAATGCTCCAGAACTTTTCCGGAGAATTTCCGGCTTAGACTTTCAAGATCTACTCCCCAGATGGTTCTCAGGCCAATCATGATCATTTCATTGAACTGGTCTTCCTGGGACAGGATTTCTTCTTCTTTGGCCAGAATTCCGGTATGCAATTTTTTAATGTACTGCTGATTGTTGGCCACGTTCCAGCTTCTCACATCAAAACCGTTGTAAGAGTGCGCTGAGGGACCTATTCCCAGATATTCTCTATATTTCCAGTAAGCCGAATTATGCCTTGAATAAAAGCCGGGTTTTGCAAAATTGGAGACTTCATAATGTTCAAATCCGTTGTCTTTTAAGAAATCAGACAGGTAATAGAATTCTTTATTCTGCTCTTCTTCCCGCGGACTTGAAATTTTACCTTTCGAAATCCAGTTTTCCAAAGCTGTTTTAGGTTCTACGGTCAGTGCATAAGATGAAACATGCGGAACTTCAAGTGCGATGGTCTTGTTTAAATTCTCTTTCCAGATCTCCAGATTGGAGGTTGGTGAACCGTAAATTAAATCTATACTTAAATTTTCAAATCCAAAATCCTGAGCCCTCTTGATGGAACCTTCTGCTTCTGAAGCATTATGGGCACGGTTCATCATTTTAAGATCTTCATCAAAAAAGCTCTGGGTTCCGATAGAGAGCCGGTTAACCGGAGAATCTGCAAGCTGTTTTAAGAAATTTTTATCCAGATCATCCGGATTCGCTTCTAAAGTAACTTCAATATCATGGTCAAAACTGAAATATTTCAGCACCTCATCAATCATGGAACGGATTTCATCTGCAGAAAGGATAGACGGAGTGCCGCCTCCAAAATACAGTGATTTTAAGCTCGTGTCCTGCAGCTCATCTTTCCTCAGTCTTATTTCGGTCTTCATGGCACTGATCATTTCATCTTTAAAATTCAAAGAGGTGGAAAAGTGAAAATTGCAGTAGCTGCATTTCTGTCTGCAGAATGGAATGTGAATATATATCATAAAAAAAGCTCTGAAAATTTCAGAGCTCAAATTTATTTAAATTAAATCATATTAGTATCTATATCCTCTATGATTAATAAAGTTATCAAAGTTATAGCCTAAGCTGATCATGAAGCTGTTCCCTCCGTAAGTCTGGATATCAGACATTCCGATGTTGTAGGTAGCTCCCACCATGAACTTGTTAAATCTTACTTTAACAACCGGTGCCACCTGAAGCTGCTGGCTGTCGAATCTGTTCTGTACCGTTCTGTAGCTTACTCCGGCAGAGAATGAGTTGATATCATTAAAGAAAGTCGCCATTAAGTTATAGTCGATCATTCTGGTTGAATTGGTATTCAGGTTGATCAACGCTGATGGCGTTACATAGATATTGTCCGCAAAATGCCAGTTGTATCCTAAGTTTAAGAAGAATTTAATTGGTGAAGGCTCAATTCCGTTTACGATAGCCTTATCATTGCTTAGTGCGATATCGTTTACCGATACTCCCGCAAAAATGTTTCTATAGGTAGCTGCTGCTCCGAAGTTGGCATATGCCATAAAAATATTCCCTTCTTTTCCGATCAATAATGGATCATAACCATCTTCAACGTTCACTGAAGTATAGTCGAAGTTCATATTATAGAATGAAACACTGGTACCAAAAGAGAACTGGTCTTTTCTTTCTCCTTCACTACTTAGTGGAATAAAGTATGACGCTCCTGCCGTGATTCCTCCTGCCGAAATAGGCCCGTTACTATCTCTGAAAATAGAAAGCCCTGCTCCTACTCTGTCGAAGATGTTCCCGTTGATTCCTATAGACTGCGTATTTGGAGAATCGCTAAACTTGTCAAATTGCTTGTGGTAATTAGCATTAAGCTGCACGTAATCGGTCTTTCCGTACTGAGCTGGGTTGAACAGGAATTCACCATCCAGAAGATATTGCTGATAATATGGTAGTGATTCTTGTGCTTTGTATGCATTTGACAAAAGAGCTAAACATACGATAGCATATAGTTTTCTCATAACAAATCTTGATTTCAATTCAACAAATATAAAAAAATTCTCAATATATTTTTAGTTTTCTAAATAATTTCTCCATTTTTTTACAGCATCCGCCATATCTTTCGGCATTGGGCTCTCAAAGTATAATTCCTTTCTTGTAGTAGGATGTATAAACCCTAATGTATGCGCATGAAGGGCATGTCTTGGCAGGATCTCAAATACATTTTTTATAAACTGCTTATACTTAGGAAGATTCACGCCTCTCAGCGGGGTATCGCCTTCATATCTTTCATCATTAAATAAAGTATGGCCTATATGTTTGAAATGAGCCCTGATCTGGTGGGTTCTTCCCGTTTCAAGTTTACATTCCACCCAAGTCATATATTTAAAACGCTCCAATACCTTATAATGGGTCACTGCATGTTTCCCGTGACTTCCATCTTCATAAACGGACATCTGCATCCTGTTTTTCGGGTGTCTTCCAATATGCCCTCTGATGGTCCCTTCGTCTTCCTGAGGATTTCCCCAGACAAAAGCCCAATACAATCTTTTGGTGGTCCTGTTGAAAAACTGTTTCGCTAAAAAGCTCAGTGCAAATTCATTTTTCGCAATAACGATAAGCCCCGATGTGTCTTTATCAATCCTGTGAACAAGACCCACCCTGTCCAGATCGGATTTCAGCCCGATTTTTTCAAAATGGAAAGCCAGTGCATTCACCAACGTTTTGTCATAATTTCCATGTCCGGGATGCACCACCATTCCAGGCTCTTTGTCTACTACCAGCAGATCATCATCTTCATAAACGATATTTACAGGAATATCTTGTGGAATAATAATATTTTCTCTTGGCGGATGAGCCAGAAGCACCGAAATCTGGTCACCCGGCTTCACGCGGTAGTTCTGTTTCACCACATTTCCGTTCACCACGACATTTCCGGCTCTGCAGCTCTGTGAAATTTTATTCCGTGAAGAGTTTTGTCTGAAGGTCAATAAGAACTTATCGATTCTTGTAGACTCCTGATTTCGATCAACCGTAATATTAAGATGCTCGTAAAGCCCCTTATTTTCCTCATCAATATCGATATTCCCGAGACTGTCCGACTCTAATAATTCCTCTTCTAAAAAATCTTCGTTATCTTCTGCCATTATTTTATTTTTTTACACAAAAGGCCCCAACATTTTGCAGTTGAAGCCTATATATTATATAATAAATTGTTATTATTCTACGACTACTTTCTTAGCCTTTGGTTTCTGAGCAGGCTGCTGTGCCGTATTTCCGGATGCAGGTTTATTGCTGCTTCCTGAGTTCTGACTGCCTGTCGTTGTGGTCTTAGGCTTTTCTGCGGTGGTTCCTGAAGGTTTTACTCCGGTTGCCGCACTTGTTTTAGGCTGTTCCGTTTTCACAGGTTCCGTTTTTGGAACTTCTTTTCTAGGTACAGGTGCTGCTGCAGGCGGATCAAAAGTAGGCTCCTGATGAACAGGAACTTCGTCATAATGCACCGGTGGCAGTGATGTATCTACCTTCATACGGTAAATAGAGTTCAGCTGTTCCACTTTAGCCCTAAGCTCAGCAGGAGTTCTCTTACTGGCCCAAAGGTCAATCTGCATGCCCTGGTCTCTTACGTCCCCGGCCGCAGGATCCTGATAATAGATAATATCAGATTCATCTTTACTTCCGTCTTCATGCTCTACCAATCCTACTTCAAACATGCTTTTGGCAATAACCGCTCTGGCTTCTTTAACAGAAAGCCCTACTACACTAGGAATGGAGATATTTCTCATAGGTCCTGAACCTACCACCACATCAATTACGGAAAATCTAGGAAGACGTGCCCCCGGATTCACTGCATTTCCTTTATATAATATCCTTAAAAGAGCATCTTTCTGGATACTCGGCTCATAGATGGTATCATTAATTTTAAGGCCTACCTGGTCCAGTCTCTGGAAAGCCAGCCCTGAATATCTGTTGATTACATCCGGAACGGTAATAGGTGCCCATGTTCTTGGGTTCACCACAATTCTCACCAGTGATCCCGGCTTTACGCGGGAGCTGGATAACGGGTGCATCTTTAACACCTGAAAAGGCTTATATTTAGGATTGTATTCTGCACTGTCCACTTCATATTCCAGTCCGGTATCTTCCAGTATCTTTACGGCATCGTACACCGATTTGTTAATAACATTGGGCACAGGAATTTCCTGACCATGATTGGTATGATATTCCAGCCAGCGGAAAGTAAGCCACACCAACCCCACAAAAACACCGATGGCGACTACTAAATTCAGTAAAACTTTCCAATTGAAAAGTGATTTAAGCATACTTAAAAATACTTTAATTATAACGGCAAATATAGCTAATAATTTTAAATGTGCTTTTATTTAACACAATTCATTTCAATTTTAAAATTTCTGAATTTCCCGTATTGCATTACATAAAATGATTAAATTTGCCTTAACAGATACTATAATGGTTATGAGCAAAAAAAGTGTTGCCGTTGTTATGGGAGGCTATTCTGATGAATATGTGGTTTCCTTAAAAAGCGGTCAGTTGATTTATGATTCTCTGGACAGAAATCTATATGATGTATATAAAGTGGTTATCCTTAAAGATGAATGGTATTTTTTAGGGGAAAACGACAAAAAATATGAAATCAACCGTGGGGATTTTTCAGTAACATTGAATAACAATGAAAAGCTAAAATTTGATGCCTGTTTCAACATTATCCACGGAACTCCGGGCGAAAACGGAATTCTTCAGGCCTACTGGGATGCCATAGGACAGAAATATACCGGATGTGATTTCTACCAGAGTGCTTTAACCTTCAATAAAAAAGATACATTAGCTGTATTGTCCAAATACGGAATTCCTTCCGCCAAAAGCATTTATTTAAGAAAAGGGGAAGAAATCAATACGGATGAGATTGTAGAAACCCTTGGCCTTCCGGTTTTCGTGAAACCCAACCAGTCAGGATCTTCTCTTGGGATCTCAAAAGTAAAAGAAAAATCAGAACTGATTGCCGCTACAGAAATAGCTTTCAAAGAAGATGATGAAATCCTGATTGAAAGTTTCCTGGACGGCATGGAAGTTTCCGTAGGCGTTATCGATTACAAAGGAGAAACCATCGTTCTGGGAATCACAGAAATTGTTCCAACCAATGAATTTTTCGATTATGAAGCTAAATATGAAGGCGCTTCAGAAGAGATCACGCCGGCAAGAATTGATGATGCCACAAGAATCAGAGTGGAGGAAATTTCAAAAAGAGCCTACAATTCCCTTGGGATGAGCGGATTTTCAAGAAGTGAGTTCATCCTGATGGACGGTATTCCTTACATGCTTGAAATGAATACCAATCCAGGATTCTCACCAGCAAGTATTCTCCCACAACAGGCGAAAATTTACGGAATATCCATTACAGACCTTTGTGGAAACGAAGTAGAAAAAGCGTTGAATAAGAAATAGAAATTAGAAGTTAGATATTAGAGGTTAGAAGTTAGAGTATGGAAGTCAGAAGGGAGAAGGTTGGAGGTTTATCATTTGTTATCAAGGCTAAACCGAAAACTCGTAACTCATAACTCATAACTCATAACTCATAACTTATAATTCGCAACCCCATAACACGAAACCCGTACAACATGAAAATTGCTGTTTTTCCGGGATCTTTTGATCCTATTACCCTGGGACATTATGATATCATTGAAAGAGCGGCACCGCTTTTTGACAAACTGATTATCGCCATCGGGCAGAATTCCCAGAAAAAATATATGTTTCCGCTGGAAAAAAGAATGGAGTTTATCCAAAATTCCGTGGCGGAATTTCCCAATGTAGAAGTAGATTATTTTGAAGGATTAACGGTAGATTACTGCTTCGAAAAAAATGCACAGTACATCATCAGGGGTTTAAGAAATCCTGCCGATTTCGAATTTGAAAAAGCCATCGCCCACACCAACCGTACGCTAGCCCACAAAAAACTGGAAACTGTTTTCTTACTGACCTCATCCGGAAAATCTTTCATCAGCAGCAGCATTGTAAGAGAGATCATCAACCACGGCGGCGAATATGAGCTGCTGGTTCCGGACTCGGTGAGAGTAGAAAGATAAGTAATGAGTAATAGGTAATGAGTAATCTTGGAGCTATGGATTATAATCAGGTATTCAGGGAGAGAACTAAGAATTTCTCTGTTCTTGTGATTAAATCTCTTTCATCATTACCTTATTCAGATGCTCTTTCGGTTATAAGAAAGCAAATTATAAGATCAGCTACATCTGTTGCAGCCAATTACAGAGCTGTTTCAAGAGCAAGATCCGAAAAGGAAAAATTTGCGAAGCTGTGTATCGTGGTAGAAGAAATTGATGAAACTCAGCTCTGGCTCGAAATTATAGAAGAACTGGAATATCTGAGTCCAGAAAAGATGGTTGAATTAAAATCAGAATGTGAAGAACTTGTAAAGGTGATGACTACCTATAAATTTAAATTATCCCAACTTTAAATGGCATAATTTTTATTACTCATTACCGATTACTCATTACCCATAAACACATATGCACGAACAGTTCAATTTTGCCATAGAAGTACTCGGTACCATTTCCTTTGCGATGTCAGGGAGTTTTGCGGCAATGCAGAAAAGACTGGATCCGTTCGGGGTTCTGATTATTGCGTTCGTGACTTCTGTGGGTGGGGGAACGGTGAGAGATCTTCTTCTGGATATTCCTGTTTTCTGGATGCATGACCTGCTGACCTGTGCCCTGATCCTGGGAACAAGTATTTTTGCCATGATCTTTAAGTCTATTGAAAAGAATTTTAAGGTAACCCTTTTTATTTTTGACAGCTTCGGACTGGGACTGTTTACCATTATCGGGGTTCAGAAAGGGCTCAATGCCGAAATTCATCCACTGATCTGTATTGCATTGGGAACTATTACCGGCTGTTTCGGAGGGATTATCCGGGATATTCTCCTCAACCGGATTCCACTGATCTTCAGAAAAGAAATTTATGCCACCGCATGTATTGTAGGAGGATCTGCGTTCCTGCTCATGACGAAGTTTATTCCGCTTTCCTATACTTTTATCCAGATTTTCACTATTTTACTGATTGTGGCGATCAGAACGCTGGCTGTGAAATACCAGTGGCAGATGCCTAAGTTTTATGGCTATGACCAGAATTCTGAGATGTAATAGATTTATGTAAAATTTAAAATAAAAAAGCACCCGGTTCAGGTGCTTTTTATGTTTTCTATAAGTTTTCTTAGAAGAATTTTCCTCTCTGTCTCATATTCGGGTTGTGCATATGCTTCTGCATGGAAGGCATTTTCAGCTGATCTTTCATCATTTTGATCTGGTCCGTCATCATTCCGGCGCTGTCTAATCTTTTGGCTTCTTCAAGAAGTTTCTGCCCTTCCTGTTTTCTCCCTTTGGAAATAGCTGCTGCTGCTAGGTTCAGGGTAGCCATTGCTCTGTCGTGCTTCATGTTCAGTCCGTATTCCAGAGCTTTTTTCATCAGAGGTTCCACTTTTGCAGGATGTTCCTGGGCTTGTGTGAGTCCCTGCAGATAATGAAAATACCCATATTGGGATTTGTGAAGCTGCGCCTGGTAATTGGTGATACTGGTTAACCATTGTGCTGCTTTTTCCATATTCTGTTTTCTCAGCTGCCAGAAGGCAAGCAGGATGTATTCATTTTTAAAGAAAAGTAAAATAGGCAGTGCTGCCAGAAGGAAAACTACAATCCCCCAGCCCAGACTTCTTGTGAAAAACATCATATAAAGTCCTAAAAGTATAAGAACTGCTGCAATTACAATTTTTATGTACTTATTCATTGTTCAATTTTAGAAGTGCAAAGATAATAAAATTTAAAGTTTTTACGAGTTTAAAGTTCAGAGTTTAAAGTTTAAGTTTTGACAACAGAGCGTTTAGAACTCATCATTCATTACTCATTACTCATCCCTTAGAAATTAAATTCTTTCATAGGTCTGAAAACAG
The DNA here is from genome assembly GCF_900169075.1 of Chryseobacterium phocaeense. Classification (NCBI taxonomy): domain Bacteria; kingdom Pseudomonadati; phylum Bacteroidota; class Flavobacteriia; order Flavobacteriales; family Weeksellaceae; genus Chryseobacterium; species Chryseobacterium phocaeense. Next base: position 40,167 of record NZ_LT827015.1, on the reverse strand, counting down.
AAATCATATTGATTTTTTTCATCTTTTTCATGACAGATTTCATCTGTTTTCTTCCAGATTTTCTCATTGATTTTCGGAAAGAAGGTATCTGCTTCCAGATCAGCTTTCACCAGGGTTACTTCCAGTTTATCAACAATCTCCATCGTCTGCTCATAAATATTCCCGCCACCGATAATAAACACATTTTCATCAATTTTCTTCGCAAATTTTACTGCTTCTTTAATACTTCCCACAATCAGGATCCCTTCTTCAAACCAGTCTTTCTTTCTGGAAATTACAATATTGGTGCGGTTCGGCAAAGGTTTTCCAATGCTTTCATAGGTTTTTCGTCCCATAATTACCGGATGCCCGGAAGTAATATCTTTAAAGTGTTTCAGATCTTTCGGAAGATGCCACAGCAGTTGATTTTTAAAACCAATCTCATTCTTCTCTCCCATAGCCACCACTATTGTTGTCATTCTAATAATTTTTCACAAAATTAGCACATAATTTGTATATTTGATTAGCACAAAAAATTAAAAAAAATAAACTATGAAAAATAAAGGCTGCCTGAGTGCAGGAACTATCGGTATTGCACTGCTTATCATTGTTGGTGTCATCTTCTTCTGGGGGAAAAACGGGTATAACAATTTTGTTTCGAAAGAGCAGAATGTGAATTCCAAATGGTCTAATATAGAGACTGTGTATCAGAAAAGGGCGAACCTTATTCCGAACCTGGAAAGAACAGTGAAATCCTATTCAAAATTCGAGCAGGAAACGCTTACAAAAGTGGTGGAAGCACGTTCAAAAGCTACTTCTATCAACATTGATCCAACGAATATGACGGAAGCTGACCTGGCTAAATTCCAGGCTGCCCAGGGTGAATTATCCGGTGCACTGAGCAGATTAATGGCTGTGGTAGAATCTTATCCGAACTTAAAGGCTGATCAGCAGTACATCAATTTCCAGAGAGAATATACGGCAATTGAAAACAGCATCAGAACCGAAACGGTGTATTATAATGATGCGGCCAAAGATTATAATACAACCATCAAGACGTTCCCGAATAATATTCTGGCTAATTTTACCAACTTTAAAGAAAAACCTTTCTTCAAGGCAGAAGCCGGTGCAGAAAAAGCACCTGAAGTATTTAAATAATGAACCGTTTTCTGACAAATGAGCAGATCAATTCCTTAGTGGATGCGATACAATCTGCGGAAGAACATTCTACAGGCGAGATCAGGATACACATTGACTCGAATACGGAAACGGAAAATGCACAGACTGCATTTGAAGTTTTCAAAGAACTCTGTATGAATAAAACCGCCGACAGGAATGCCGTGCTTTTTCATGTAAATTTTGAACAGAAATATCTTACCATCATTGGTGATATCGGGATTCATGACAAAGTGCACCAGTCGTACTGGGATCACCTGCACGACTACATCACTGCTGAATTTGCCAAAGGAAATTATTATAAAGCTTTAAAAAGCGGCATTCTGGAAACCGGTCTTGAACTAAAAAAATATTTTCCTGTAGAGGGAAAAAATCCCAATCAGCTGTCTAATGAGATTACATTCTCTTAAAATAGTATTTTCATTTCTATTCTTCTGCTTTTACACTTTTGTATCAGCACAGTACACGATTCCGCCAAAACCGGCGGTGCTGTATCCTGTGTTTGATGAAGCGGGACTGCTTAGCCAGCAGGAAAAAGATGAACTGAATAATAAGCTGATAAAATTTGCAGATTCCACTTCCACAGAAATTGAAGTGATCATTATCCCTTCCACAAAAGGAGAAGATGTCAATTTCCTGGCAACGATGTTCGGCCAGCAATGGGGCATCGGGAAAAAAGGCGTGGATAACGGTGTGGTATTCCTTATTGCTACTGAAGACAGAACCGTGTCTATCCAGCAGGGACGGGCTGTAGAACAGTATCTCACAGCTTCCGTAGCGGGCCAGATCCTTGATTATATTGTTACACCCAATTTCAGACAGGGATTATGGTACGAGGGGATCAACCGTGGTACTTCCGCAATCATGGAAGCGGTTCAGGGAAAATTCAAACCACAGGAAACCACAGCACCTTCAGGAAATGGCAGTGCTTTTAAAATCCTTATTATCGCATTTGTCATTTTTATACTCCTTGCCATTATCTTTGGCAGCAGAGGCGGAGGGCGCGGCGGCGGCAATAATGACGACGATGATGTGATTATCACCAGACGAGGGCGCAGAAATTATCCAGGCGGATTCTTTCCTTTCCCGGGCAGCTTCGGAGGAGGAGGCTTTGGTGGCGGAAGCTCCGGCGGTGGCGGAGGAGGATTCGGCGGCTTTGGAGGCGGAGGAAGCTTTGGCGGAGGCGGTGCTTCCGGCGGATGGTAAACAGGTATAACCAAATTCAATATAATCGGGCTCACTGCCCGATTTTTTATTTAAAACACTAAAATCACATCATTTCTTTGACTTATTACAATATGAATTTCATATTTTCATATTAAAAAATTAATAAAACCATACAAAACCCGTCTTTTATTCAATATTTTTTCGTTATATTTACTGAAAACAGGTTTATGAAGAAGACGCTGGTAGTTTTTGCACATCCCTATTTAGAGCACTCCAATTCCAATGTAGAGCTTATTAATTTTTATGTCCGCCACCAGCATTATACCCTTAGGGATCTTTACGAGGAATATCCGGATTTTCACATCGCTGCATTCAGGGAAAGGAAAAGATTGAAAAACTATGATCGTTTTGTTTTTCAGTTTCCGCTGATCTGGTTTGGAATGCCTCCTCTTTTACGGTTATGGATTGATGAAGTTTTCGACCGGGACTGGCTCAGGGAAGGTGAAATTAATCCTTTGGAAGGAAAAGAAGTCTACATCCTGATCACAACAGGCGGAAAAGAACGGTCATTTACAAAAAACGGAACCTATCAGTACACGGTAGAAGAACTGGTGAGCGGTCTCATCGTTTCTTTAAAGGTTTTCAAGACTGATATCAAACATATTAAAATTGTTTATGAGGCTAATAAACTGAGCAAAAAAGATATCATTCTACATAAAAAAGAATTTGCAGAACTACTTAACCAATAATTTATGGAGTCCAGCTTAGCAATGAACACTCTACTTTTCTTAGGTGTAGCCATTATTATGGTTCCGCTGGCGAGAAAATTCGGGCTCAGTTCAGTGATTGGGTATATTTTAGGGGGAATTATCATTGGTCCGTATGTATTGCGGCTTACCGGGAAAGATGTTAATGATATTATGCATGCCAGTGAATTTGGGGTGATTATGCTGTTATTTCTGGTAGGATTGGAACTGGAACCCCGTAAATTCTGGGAAATGCGGAAGAAAATTGTCGGGCTCGGGCTTACACAGATGCTTCTCTCGATCTCACTCCTTTTCCTTGTGTTCCTGAGCGCAGGATGGCGGATAGATAAAGCCATTGCCATTGCCATGTGTTTTGCCCTGTCATCCACGGCTATTGTACTCCAGACGCTTCAGGAGAAAAATAATCTGAAGACCACAGCCGGAGAAGCTTCGTTCTCTACCCTTTTGTTCCAGGATATTGCCGTAATCCCCATTTTAGCTATTCTTCCGATTATCGCCAACTATAAATCAAGCCACCATGATAACGAGATCCAGATCCTTATCCAGAAACTTCCGGAATGGCTGCAGGCCGGGACCGTAATTTTAGGAGTAGCTATTCTGATCCTTTTGGGACGCTATGTATTTGTTCCTTTTTTAAGATATGTTTCAAAATCGGGGATGACGGAACTGCTCACTGCTTCGTCTTTATTTCTGGTGATCGGGGTTTCGGAGCTTATGGCAGGTATAGGACTATCTCCGGCATTGGGCGCGTTCCTGGCAGGGGTTATGCTGGCCAACAGTGAGTTCCGGCATGAGCTGGAAGCGCAGATCAATCCGTTTAAAGGACTTCTTCTTGCCGTATTCTTTGTAAGCGTAGGTTCCACCATCAATTTTAATATTATCCAGAAAGATCCTGTTTTTATTTTTTCTACAGTCTTTGCTGTGCTGGCTGTTAAATTTATTGTTCTGTACGCCATCGGCAAATTTTTCAGGATCGATACCTCACAGAGCCTATTTTATGCTTTTGCGCTTTCTCAGGTAGGAGAGTTTGCATTCGTCCTGCTCAATTACGCCTCAGACCTTTATCTGCTGGGACCTGAAATGAATGCCCAGATGATGGCGGTAACAGCTATTACCATGTGTATCACTCCTATCCTGCTTATTATCAACGACAAATTTATAACTCCGAAATTCATTAAAGAAATTCCTGAAGATGAAAATGATTTTAGTATCCTGGACAATGATGTAAGCCAGAAGAAGATTATCATTGTAGGCTTTGGACATTTCGGCAGTACGGTAGGTCGTCTTTTAAAGGCCAATAAAATTTCGGCAACAGTCCTGGACAGGGATTCAGACCGCGTGAAATTATTGAGAAGCTATGGTTTTAAAGTCTATTATGGGGATGCCACAAGAATTCCTATTTTAAGGGCAGCCGGAATTGAAGATGCAGAAATTTTAGTCTTATGCCTGGATGATCCGGATGACAATAAGTTTATTGCAGATCTTGTACGGGAACATTATCCGAAGGTAAGGATTTTTGTACGGGCCAAAAACAGGATTGACGCTTACAATTATCTCAACAACGGGATTGAAAATATTTACCGTGAAACTCTGGGAACTGCTGTGGATATGGCAGTAGACGTCCTGCATGAAACCGGTATGAGAAAATATGCGGCAAGGCGCCTCGGGCAGCGGTTTATGGCTATTGATAAAGCTTCTATCAGAAGGCTCGCCAAAGCAAAGGATGATGATGAGATCCTATTATTTACTACAAAAGAAATCCTCCAGCGTGAGGAGGAATTACTGGCTTATGACAACCTTAATTTTGATAACAGGAATTGGGAAGGTTCTTCGTCAGTAGATGAAGAAAATGACGAGGAAAATGAAACCTGATTTCTAAAAAAGTATTCTGTCACAAAATTCTCTGCAGATTTTATATTACAAAAAAATAACCCCTTAACTTAGAGTTAAAGGGTTATCCTTATATTTATTTAAATAATCTGCCTATTGAACACTTACACTTCCGCCACTGCTTTCCTGCTTGGTGATGGTCTTAAGCTCACCTCTTTTGGAAACATCAACACTTCCTCCGGAGGAAGCTTCTGCATTCAGGGAAGAAACAGCGCTGATCATAATACTGGCACCACTTGATGCATCCAGTTTTGCATTGTCTGCCACAACTTCTTTGGCATTTACACTGCTTGCTGATGAAGAACTGATGTCTGCATTCTTGGTTTTACCCGAAATATCAATACTTGCCGCGGAAGAGGCATCAATGTCAAGATCTACCGCCCATACTTTTCCGTTGAAACTGCTGCTGCTGTCCGCTGAAATATCAAAGTCATTGGCTTCCAGATCTCCGGAAACACTGGCAGCGCTGGATATATCAATATCCATTTTATCCTGCGTAAATTTATCCTTGATTACAATGCTTGCTGCAGAATTGGCTGTAAGTTTAGAGAAATCTTTGGTATAGATTTTTGCTTTCACATTGTGGCTGTTCATCACCCGGATTCCGCGTTTGTAGTGGATATGAAGCTTTCCGTTATCATTATCCACAAGAATTTCGTTAATGATATTCTCTGAAGCAGAAAGAACCACTTTTTCAACATCCGATTTAATGATTTCAGCAGATATAGCTTGTGAAACCTCTATTTCATCAAAATCTCCGTTAAACGTTTTTTCTCTCACAGGGCCGCTTTCTTTGTCGATCACTTTGTCTACCCAGCCATTATTATTGTTATCGTTGTTATTGTTCCCATTGTTTCTTCTGTCATGCTTTTCATTACATGAGGCCATCAGCGCAACGGCTGAGAATACAAAAAGAGTTGTTGATTTCATGTTTACTGCTTTTATAAATTAAGTTTTTAATATCTTTATACTTTAATAACAACTAATTTATGAAAAATATTTCATCGGTATTGTTAATTTCTGCCCTGGCACTTAACCAATCTTGTACTACAATGAAGAAAACCGATACTCAACAGGAAATTCCTGTTACCGATCCATCCTTATCTTCGAACCCATTTATGAAGAAAAGCAAGCTTCAGTACGAAGCCCCGGAATTCGATAAAATCAAAAATGAACATTTCAAACCTGCTTTCGATTTTGGCCTTAAACAGCATGATGCTGAGATCCTGAAGATCGCCAATAATCCGGAAGCCCCTAGTTTCGAAAATACGATTGTTGCTCTGGAAAAAAGCGGTGAAGTCCTGAAAAGAGCTTTAATTGTTTTCTCTAATCTTACAAGTGCGAACACCAACCCTACCCTTCAGGCTTTAGATGAGGAATATGCGCCCATTTTTGCTGCTCATTCCGATAAAATGTACCTGAATGAAAATTTATACAAAAGAATCAAGTCCATTAAAGAAGACGGTTTACATGCGGAAGGAAAAAGACTGGTACAATATTACAAACAGAATTTTGAAATTGCAGGAGCTAATCTTTCTGCCGCAGATAAGGAAAAATTAAAGCAGATCAATCAGGAACTGGCCTCCCTTTCTACGCAGTATGCCAATAAATTACTGGAAGCAAGAAAACAGGGCGGTGTATTTTTCTCTGATGCCAAAGAACTGGACGGACTTTCTGCCGATGAAATCGAGGCTGCAGCAGCCGATGCCAAAACTGCGGGGCAACCGGGTAAATATCTTCTGGCCCTTCAGAATACTACCCAGCAGCCCCTTCTTCAGAACCTGAAAAACAGGGCAACCAGAGAAAAGCTGTTCAAAGCTTCATGGCTGAGAGCTGAAAAAGGAGACGGAAATGATACAAGGGAAACAATTGAAAAACTGGCCAAACTGAGACTTAAAAAAGCTCAGACCTTAGGAAAAGCAAGCTTTGCTGAATGGAAGCTACAGGACCAGATGGCCAAAACACCGGAAGCCGCCACAAAACTGATGAACCAGATTGCAACGCCTGCCGTGGAAACTGCAAAACGTGAAGCACAGGATATCCAAGACCTCATTGATCAGCAGAAAGGAGGCTTTAAGGTAGAACCATGGGACTGGAATTTCTATGCAGAGCAGGTAAGAAAAGCGAAATATGATCTTGATGAAAACCAGATCAAACCTTATTTTGAAGTGACTACGGTTCTGGAAAAAGGGGTGTTTTATGCCGCTGAAAAATTCTTTGGGCTTACTTTCAAAAAGAGAACGGATCTTCCGGTTTATCATCCTGATGTAGTGACCTATGAAGTTTTTGACCACGACGGAAAATCTATTGCAATCTATTATCTGGATTTCTATACGAGAGATTCTAAAAACGGCGGTGCGTGGATGAGCAACTTTGTAGAGCAGTCTTATCTGCTGGGAACAAAACCGGTGATTGTGAACTGCTACAATTATCAAAAGCCGGCTCCGGGAAAACCGTCACTGATCAGCTATGATGATGTTTCTACCATGTTCCATGAATTCGGACATTCTATTCACGGGATGTTTGCCAGCCAGAAATACCCATCCCTTTCCGGGACAAGTGTTCCGAGAGATTTCGTGGAATTCCCTTCACAGATCAATGAGCACTGGGCTTTAGATCCTGTGGTTCTTAAAAATTATGCCATTCACTACGAAACAAAACAGCCGATTCCACAGGCTTTAGTTGAAAAAATCAAAAAAGCGGCTACTTTCAATCAGGGATATATGACCACAGAACTTGTTTCTGCGGCCGCTCTCGATATGGACTGGCATACGGTAACCAAAGAAAGCCAGCTGATTCCTGTTCTGGATTTTGAAAAACAGTCATTAGCCAGCCATGGATTTACCCTGGCCACCGTACCGCCGAGATACCATACTCCTTATTTTGCCCACATCTGGGGCGGAGGATATTCGGCAGGATATTATGCTTATTTATGGTCTGAAACCCTTGATAATGATGCATGGGAGTGGATTAAAAATAACGGGGGACTGACGAGAGAAAACGGTGACCGTTTCAGAAAATATATTCTTTCGGTAGGAAATTCTGTAGATCTTAACCAGGCATTCAGGGATTTCACTGGACATGATCCGGATATCAAGCCTTTATTGAGAAACAGAGGTTTTATAAAATAAATTTACAGAGAAGCATTCGTTTAGGATGCTTCTTTTTTTAGGTTTTGGCTAAAGCCTGCGGATTTTTTTCATTTTTAAATGGGCTAAAGCCCATTTCTATTGAATAACGAATTAATTCTTTAATGTGGAGCGGACTAAAGTCCGTTCCTATTGATGTGATATTATTCTCTCGCGGATTTTGCAGATTATGCAGATACTTGCGGTATAATTTCTCATTATTTTTATAAATCTGCTTAATCTGCTTAATCTGCGGGAAGCAAAAAAATATTCGCTTAAATTTGTTCATTAAAAGGAAGAGATATGAATTGTCCCTGCTGCTCAGGAAAATTATACGAAGAATGCTGCAAGCCTTACCACACCGGAGAAAAGCATGCTCCATCCGCAGAAGCATTGATGCGCTCACGGTTTTCGGCCTTTGCAATTCCAAATGGAGAATATTTAATGGAAACCACGCTTCCTTCGAAACGGAAATTGCACAACAAAAAAGATCTGCAGCAATGGGGTGAGATCAATGAATGGACGAAACTGGAAATTGTGAACAAGCCTTCTGCCAACAAAGTTGAATTTAAAGCGTTTTATACGGATGAGGAAGGGCAAAAGCAGATTCATCATGAATTATCAAAATTCAAAATGATTCAAAACCGCTGGTTTTATGTGAGCGGAGAATTTTTAGAATAAAAAAATGTCCGAAGTTTTTTCGGACATTTAATATTATTTAGTGAGCTTCTGTTCCGTCAATTCCATGAGAATGACCGTGAGACAGTTCTTCTTCCGTTGCCGGACGTGTATTTAAAATTTCCACCTCGAAATCTAAAACTTTACCCGCCATTGGGTGGTTAAGGTCTGCAATTACCGCTTCAGGTGTTACCTCTACTACAAATGCCTGGAAATTATTACCCTGACCATCAGATAAAGGTAAAATAGCTCCTACCGGCGGAGTTCCGGATTCCTGGAACATATCAAGTGGCAGCTGCACGATTGAATTAGGATCTTTTTCTCCATAAGCCTCTTCAGGCTGAATCACGAAAGATGCTTTATCTCCGGCTTTCAGACCATGGATATTCTGTTCAAACTTAGGGATCATTCTTCCTACGCCATATAAAAACGTAAGAGGATTTTCTGCTGTTGTTTCTTCTACAAGAATCTTGCTTCCATCTTCTTCGATGGTATGAAGAATGTAACGTACTGCTACAACATGATTGTTTTCAATTGTCATATTTTTCTTTTTTTTCGCGATATTTTTCCACGATTAATATCACAAATATACTATTTTTGAAATGATTGACCGGGAAAACGTGTTAATTTTAAACCGTCATTCCTTTTTCAGTTTCCGTTCTTTTTTTCATCTCTTTTTTTCTGTCTCAATACATAGAGATACAGGCTTTCCACTTTAGTCCTTGCCCAGGGAGTTTTTCTAAGAAACTTCAGGGAAGAACTGATACTTGGGTTGTCTGTAAAACATTTTATATTGATCTGCTCGCCTAATCTTTCAAAGCCTTCATAGTATTCTACCAGCTCTTCAAGGATAGCATCGAGTCTTTTTCCGTGTAACGGGTCTTTGGAGGGTTCCATCTTTTTTTAGCAAAAATAACGATAATAAGATTAATAATTTCTGATCAGAAAAAATCCCGCTGTATAAACAGCAGGATTTCATTTTTATAAATTCTGAATAACCGGTTTTACTTTTTCACCAAATAATTCTATGGATTTCATCATCACATCATGAGCCGGATCTCCCACATCCATATGCCCGATAAATCTGGTGATTCCAAAAATCTCTTTCATATAGGCTATCTTATCCGCAACTTCTGCCGGATTTCCGATGAACAACGCTCCTTCTCTTGCTCTTCCGCCTTCATACTGCATTTTGGTGTATGGCGCCCAGCCTCTTGAAGCCCCGATCCTGTCCATCTGGGATTTGTAATTATTGAAATATCCGTCTACTACGGCCTGGTCTTCACTTACAAATGTATGCGAGTGAATAGCGATGTGCATTTGAGACATATCATGGCCTGCTTTCTGGTATTCCTGCTTATAGAATTCCACTAAATTTCTAAACTGTACCGGCATTCCTCCAATAATGGCTACCACCAGCGGCATTCCCAGTTTTGCAGCACTTAAAACAGACTGCGGTGTTCCTCCTACCGCTCTCCAGATCGATAGCTTCCCATTATTTTTAGCTCTTGGATAAACGGTCTGGTTCTGCATGGGTGCCCGAAGTTTTCCGGACCAGGTAACATTTTCTTCCGTGTTAATCTTTAATAACAGCTCCAGTTTTTCATCAAAAAGTTCCTCGTAATCATTCAATGAGTAGCCGTACAAAGGAAATGATTCTATAAAGCTTCCTCTTCCCACAAATATTTCAGCTCTTCCGTCTGAAATCAGATCTAGGGTTGAAAAATCTTCATATACTTTTACAGGTTCTGAGGAGCTTAAAACCGTAACCCCACTGGCCAGTTTTATATTTTTGGTAATACTTGCCGCTCCGGCCAGTACCATTTCCGGTGATGAAACCGCATAATCAGGACGGTGATGCTCACCCATTGCAAAAACATCAATTCCCACCTCATCCATTAATTTTACCTGATCCAGTATCTCACGGATCTTTACCCCTGCATCTCTGTATTTTCCGGTCGCCTGATCAAAAGCCAGGTCACCAAACATGCCTATTCCTAATTCCATATTTTCGATTTTTATGTTTTTAAATTTATATCCACAAAGTTACAGATAGCAGGAATCAAAAGCATTGACCTTTGATAAGAACGGATTTCCTATATTTGTGATTTATCATAATTCGTGAAAAATGAAATCTATTTTTGCTTTCCTTTTGATTTTATCAACTACTTTCTTCTTTTCGCAAAACAAAACCGAGATCTATGTGATTGGAAACATCCATGACAGTGTGCCCAATTATCATCCTCAAATACTATTCGGCATCCTTGAGAAAATTCAGCCGGACGTGATCCTCCATGAAGTAGACAGTGAAGGAATGAAGGAGTATGAATCTGACAAAAGTCTCAAAGGAAATGAGATTACAGCCAGCAATTTATATAAAGCAAAATTCCCAGAAACCGTAAGACTTCCTTTTGATTTTGAAGGAAGAAATCAGTATAGAAAGGATAAAGGGATGGTTCCAACTGATAATTTATCGGTTAAATTAATTGACAGTCTTTGTAAAGCCAGGCAGCTGACCCCGTCAGAAATGAAGCTGTATGAAAATTTTACAAACTCTACTAAAGAATTAATGAAAATAGCAGAACTATCTCCGGAGCATTTTAATAACGTGGCCACAGATCGGATCGCAGAGAGAAGGCAAAATGCCCAGTATTCCGGTTTGCTGAAAATTACAGAAAGAAGAGCTGAATTTGCTAAAAGGTTCATGGTAAAACCCGATGGAGAAAAAATCAGCTACAGAGATGGATTTAAACTCATGTCCGGATTCTGGGATCTCAGGAATCAGACTATGGCTAAAAATATTTACAAAACGGCAGAAACCCATCCCGGCAAAAAAATTGTTGTACTCACTGGCTTTCTTCACCGGTATTATCTGTTAAAAGAGCTGAAAAGAATCAATAAGAACACATATATCATCAAAGAATTTTATGATTGATCCATAACATGATCAGCTGAATCTGCGAGATAAAAATATTTCAATACAAAAAGAAATCCAGCCTTCCGGCTGGATTTTATTGTTATTTTTTCAGGTACTGATCAAAGTAATCTGTTACTTTCTGCATCAGGTGAACCCTGTCTTTCCCGATCACATTGTGCGGATGCCCCGGATAAGCAAAATAGTCCATCTGAACCCCGTTGTCTACCGCAGATTTAATAAACTTAATGGAATGCTGCCATACCACCACATCATCCTGTGCACCGTGGATCATGAGTAATTTACCTTTTAAATTCTGAACTTTATCCAGAAGATTCGCGGCCGCATATCCCTGAGGATTTTCCTGCGGCGTATCCATATATCTTTCGCCATACATGATCTCGTACATTTTCCAGTCGATTACCGGTCCGCCTGCAACACCTACCTTGAATACATCCGGCTTTCGAAGCATAAAGCTGGTCGTCATAAATCCACCAAAGCTCCATCCGTGAATTCCCATTCTTTCTGCATCTACATAAGGAAGGGATTTCAGGTAGTCAACCCCTTTCATCTGATCATTCATCTCAGTGGTTCCCAGGTTTCTGAAAACAGCCTGCTCAAACTTCAATCCTCGGTTGGCAGAACCTCTTCCGTCCATGGTGAAAATAATATATCCGTTTTGAGCCATGTATTCATACCAAAGATTTCCGGATGCCGGGAACGTATTGGTTACCAGCTGCAGGTGTGGTCCGTTATACAAGTAAACGATCACCGGGTATTTCTTATTTGCGTCAAAGTTCGTCGGCAGAATAATCTTTCCGTAAAGCGGAGTTCCGTCATCGGCCTTCAACTCTACATTTTTAATTTCAGGTCGCTGATAATTTTTCAGGGTATTTTCAGCGGTAAGAATGTTGGTCGATTTGGCTGTGGCAGTATTGATGATATTGGCAGATCTCGGCGTTCCTGCATTACTGTAAATATCATAAAGATAATTTCCGTCGTTACTCAGAATTCCTGTATGCACACCGGCTGCATCGTCCATGCGCTGCATTTTAAAGTTTGTCCAGTTGATTTTATACAAATGTTTTTCCAGAGGAGTTTCTTTCGTGGAAGTGAAATAGATCTCTTTTTTCTTTTCGTTAAACCCTAAAATATCGGTTACCAGCCAGTCGCCTTTCGTGATCTGAGCCACCAGGCCTTTTTCCAGGCTGTAATGGAAAAGGTGGTTGTATCCTGTTCTCTGGCTCTGCCAGATAAAATCTGTATTGGAATTCGGGAAGAAAGTAAGCGGATGCTGAGGCTCCACGTATTTATCGCTGGTTTCTTCAAATAATGTTTTTACAAAATTTCCTGTAGCCGCATCATACTGATTCATTTTTACATGATTCTGCCCACGGTTCAGGACACCGACAAAAATATATTTTGAATCCGGGCTCCAGGTAACAGCGGTTAAATATTGATCCTTATCTCCCTCAATTTTAAGGAAAGTCGTTGACTGATCTTTGATGTTATACACACCCAGAGTCACCTCATGAGATTTCTGACCCGCCATCGGATACTTGATATTATGATTCACCGCAGGCGTTACAGACCAGTCAATAATCGGGTAATCTGCCACCATAGTCTGATCCATTCTATAGAATGCTACAGCTTCTGAATTGGGAGCAGGGAAAATTCCGGTATCGATTCCAAATTCATTTCTGTGAACTGCTGCTCCGCCATTGATGATATTTTCATCGGAATCACTGGTTACAGCAATCGTTTTTCCGTTTTTATTAACAAATAAATTATTCTTTACGGTAAAAGCAAAAGTCTGGTTATCTCCGAATACTTTCACATTCGAAGTATTTTCATCCACTGCGGCAGACGTTTTTACTTTCCAGTCGTTTCCGGATTTTTCAATCCAGACCATTTTACTTTCAGTATTGAAATAAGCGTTTGAGCCGCTGATGAATTTGATCTGGGGAACCGCTTTCAGTTTCGCATCAGCAAATGACCTGTTCAGTTGAGTTAAAGATACCAGAGTATCCTGCTTATTGGTTTTAAGATCGGTAATCAGATACCCGCCTTTTACAGCCTGAATATATGATTTACCGTCCGCAGCCCATGAAAACTGAGAGATATTTTTCACGGCAAGATTCGTTCTCAGTCCGTTAACTGCCTCCGCCATCGTAAATTTCTGGGTCTGCGCCATTGCGGAACTGCCCAAAACCAGCATCAATAAAGAAAATTTATGTAATTTCATTGTATAAAATTGAATCCCTCAAAAATAAGAAATAAAAATCACCCGTTAATAAATGTTAAAATAAAACATTCATAAAACAGGAGATATGTGTTGATAAAAATAAATTCTTAACTTTAATTGTCAATCGTGAAGGGGGAAATTGTGAAATGTCAATAGTCAATTGTGAATTTTTATACAAGCCATCAATTCACGATTCACTTGCGAAGCAAAATTGACCATTCACCGCCTAATTGTGAAATGTCAATCGTTAATTGTGAATTTTTATACCGCCATCAAATTCACCATTCACTTGCGAAAGCAAAATTGACCATTCACCGCCTAATTGTGAAATGTCAATCGTCAATTGTGAATTTTTATACAAGCCATCAATTCACGATTCACTTGCGAAGCAAAATTGACCATTCACACAAAAAATAGGAGTAATTTCATTTCTTAACCTATATCAATGCTTCGTATATGCTCTCCAAGCTACATTTGCATTATCAATAACAAACAAAAAATACAATACAATGGCAACAAAATGGAACCTAGACCCAACGCATAGTGAAATTACTTTTAAAGTAAAACACATGATGATTTCCAATATCAAAGGAAACTTCAGAACTTTCAACGCAGAAATTGAAGCTGAAGACGATACTTTCGCCAACGCTAAAACTACAGCAACCATCCAGACCGATTCTGTATTCACCAATAACACAGACAGAGACAATCACTTAAAGTCTGCAGAATTTTTCAATGCTGAAGCAAACCCTTCCATCACATTCGAATCTCAGGCTCTAAATGATAAAATCACAGGAAACCTTACCGTGAACGGAATTACAAAACCTGTTACTTTAGATGTTGACTTCGGAGGAATCAACGTAGATCCTTGGGGAAATACAAAAGCAGGTTTTTCTTTTGAGGGAAAAATCAACAGAAAAGATTTCGGACTGAACTGGAACGCAGCCCTGGAAGCAGGCGGTGTAATGGTAAGCGACGAAGTAAAAATAGCCGGAGAACTACAGTTTGTAAAACAGGCTTAAAAAAACGGATATTTCGACAGAGAGGAGCCACAAAGTGGCGACTTAACAAAGAATAGGATGCAATCCTATCAATCACAATTGAACAGGATTGCATTCTATTCAACAAAAAATATCCAATTCATAACATAAAAAGGTTCAGGGATTTTTCTAAAAGCCTTGAACCTTTTTCAATACCACCAATCTATGAACCTCAACGACCTTCAGAATATCAGCGATAGTTTTGGAAACACGCAAAAAATGCCCGTTTTATTTCTCGGACACGGCTCTCCCATGAATGCTATTGAAGAAAACCAGTTTGTACAGGGATTCAGAAAAGCGGCGCAGGAAATTCCAAAACCTCATGCTATTCTCTGTATTTCTGCGCACTGGTATACCCGTGGAACTTTTGTGACCGCTATGGATATGCCCAGAACAATCCATGATTTCGGAGGCTTTCCAAAAGCTTTATTTGATGTTCAGTATCCCGCTCCGGGAAGTCCGGAACTCGCTGAAGAAACGGTTGAACTTCTGGCTCCCACTCTGGTTGAGGAAGATCACAACTGGGGCCTCGACCATGGCGCGTGGTCGGTCATCAGACATATGTATCCTGAAGCTGACATTCCGGTCATCCAGTTGAGCATAGATTATACAAAACCTCCGCAATATCATTTTGATCTGGCCCAGAGACTGAATAAGCTCCGTGAAAAAGGTATTCTGATCATCGGAAGCGGAAATATTGTCCATAATCTGCGTCTCATCGACTGGAAAAATATAAATACTGTAGGCGCCGGATGGGACTGGGCTGTGGAAGCAAGAGAAAAAACCAACAACTGGCTGCTGGACGGAAATTTCCGGAACATTATAGACTATCAGAAACAGGGAACATTCCTTCAATACGCAGTCCCCACACCGGATCACTATCTTCCGCTGATGTATACATTGGGTTTAAAAGATCAGGCTGAGAGTCTTTCTTTATTCAATGATGAGCTGATTGGAGGATCTTTAAGTATGACGAGTGTAAGAATCAGATAAATACAGCATTTTTTAATCATGTTATAAAACTTCTGAAAGACACAGAAATATTTCTATGAATTAAAAAGGAAAAATCTCAACCAGAAGGCTGAGATTTTTTATAAAGAAAGTAGTATGGAAGACAGTGGAGAAGTCTTTTTAATTAACAATTATTTCATGCCTCCATCTTATATTTTCTTACATATTTTCTATTGTACAGCCTGTAACACATTAATGTTTCCATAGCCGTAGCTTGAATTTACCGTAGGATAATAGGTGGCAGACTGTCTCATTTTGTTCAGCACCTGCTCTCTCGTCCATGAAGGATTTTTCGCCCAGACAAGTGCCGCAATCCCTGCAGTGGCAGCCGTGGCCACTGATGATCCGCCCACATAATCAGCCTGATTGTTATAGTAGCTTAAAACCGGAACGGTATTTCCATTGGCGCGTTCCATCTGGAAAGTAAAATCAATCTGGCTTCCTGAGTGGCATACGTCACATTTCTGGTTGGAAGTTCCTTCTTTTACTCCTGTTACCGCCTGCGTTTCAGACATGCTTGCCGGGAAAATAACGCCCACGAAAGTAGTGAAGCTTGTAGAAGTTCCTCCGGCACAGAAGATCAGTTTTCCCTTAGAATAGGCATATTTAACACCATCTTCAATCTTTCCTACCGAGAAAATATGTCCCATAGACATGGAAATGATCTTCACACTGGTGTTATTAGCCAGCTCAGTAAATGCTGTCTTTACCCCATTCTGTTCGCTGGAAGTTTCCAATACTACATTGGAAGCTGCCCGGTAGGTAATAAGATTGGCATTGTAAGCAACTCCTACAGGAAGGCCGGCGTTATTTTTAGGAGCGGCCATAACGGCAGCCATTTTTGTTCCGTGTCCGCACTGGTCTGCAGGACCATCTGTAGTGGAACCATTAACATAAGATCCGAACTTACTGATCGTTCTTCCGGATGAAGCCCCTGTATTAAAGCTGCTTCCCAATAAAGTCTGCTCCGGTGAAACCCCGGTATCGATAAGCCCGATGGTGACTCCGGCACCCGTGCTGTAGCCCCACGCACCAGGAATATTATGTTTTGTAAAAGCCCATGGAACCTTAGCATTAGGCGTAGTTGTGGTATAATCTGCGGCATTTAAAACACTGGAATCAAATCCGCAGCCTGAAGATCCGCTGGAACTGGATTTCGCATTGGGATTAAGACCGTTTTCCACTTCAAAGTAATGATAGTCTCCCGGCTCTACATAACGGATGGTCTTCATCTTTCTAAGGGCAGTAATTGTTTCCTCCTTCTCGATAAGGACATCGATCTGGTTAAGATAAGGATCGGAGGCAATTAAAAACCTGGCCTGTCCGATGCCTTCATACTGGCTGATCAGATTCAGAACCTCAGCTTCCATGGTTTTGCTGTCTGCGGAAAGACTTCTGTCAAAATCATCTTTTGAAGATCCAAATCCGATGGATACCATCCTGTTTCCTCTGAAAATGGCACTCCAAAGCAAATGGTCAGAGCTGTTTTTCCAGTTAAATGACCCGGTGTTTTTAATTGAATTGTTGATTTCTGCATTGATCTGTTTCCCTGTCAGAGGGTCTTTCTGAACAATTTCAGTGGATGGATTTTCAGTGGGAAGCCCGTCCCTTGTACACGAATTCAGGGCAAAGAATAATGCCAGAAGGTAAAATGCGGTTTTTTTCATAGTTTTATTTAATGGTTGGAAACCACAATATACCACTTTAACGTGATTTAAAAGCTCAGAAAAAATGAATTTACTATTACAGGAATATTAATCTTTGGTTTTGGCCTTTAAAAATTTCACAGTATTTTCTCGTAGCAAACACTATTATCGACACCAATATACTGTCCATAGTTAAGAATTCTGGAATATCCTTGTTTTTCATACAGGGCAATAGCTTCCGGCTGCATGATTCCAGTTTCCAGAACGCACTTACTGTATCCTTCTTCTTTAGCCCAGGTTTCAAGCTCATTCAATATTTCTGAGGCAATTCCTCTTCCTCTTTTATCAGCATCTGTATACATTCTTTTGATTTCCACAGTATCCTCAGAAAAAGGTTTGAAAGCACCGCAACCGGCAGCCTTCCCTTCCAAATAGGCCACCACACAATTTTTCAGCATATCAATTGAATTGAACTGGTGGTAAAATTCATGGTCTTCCCCGTCCCGAACAGCAAGATCAGCATCAAGAAGTTTCACTAAGCTTTGAAAGTCAAGGTTTGAGGAATCTGTTCTTTTAATGTTTATCATTTTATCAATTTAAAAAATTAAAGGATTATGATAAATACAAAAGCTTCCTTCGCGGAAGCTCTTGCATTTGATTTATTTCTTTTCTGGTGCAGGCGGTGGCGGATTTTGGTAACCTGCCTTTTTATCAAGTTTCTCTTTCACCTGAAGTGCAATATCGCGTCCTAATTTGCCTCCTGATTCTATACTTTCTTTCATAATGGAGGGCGCAACAGAAATACTCTTTTGCCCTACCGGGGATTTATAGAATGTGATCAGTTGGTCCAACTCTGATTCCGTATAATGCTTTGTATAAATTGGAACATACATTCCAAGCAGTTTTTCAGAAGTAACTTCGGCGATAAATTCTTGAATGAATTCCTCCGAAATATCCGGAGAGGTTTTCCTGATCTCCTGCATGTATTGCTGCATTCCTGCCAAAGCCAGTTTATCCGCGCCGGTAACTTTAATAAGCTCACGAGCTTTGGTTTCTAATGACTGGGAAAACACAATTGTACCCACGCACAGGCCTACAATGGTAATTAGTTTTTTCATGGAATAAATTAAGCGTCTACGTTAAACTTTCTCTCATTGATCAGTTCTGCAATCGCCAGCATATCCTGCCCGATCAGTCTGTCATCTTCAAGTTTTTTCACTTTGGAACGGATAACTGCGAAGTTTTCCTCAATAATTTTGGAACATTTGGAAGGTCTCCTGAACTCCAGTCCCTGTGCTGCAAACATCAGCTCTACCGCTAAGATATTCACAAGATTTCCAAGCACCTGATTGAATTTTCTACCGGAAATACTTCCCATAGAAACGTGGTCTTCCTGTCCTAAGCTTGTAGGAATAGAGTCTGCGGATGCGGGGAAACACAATGTTTTATTTTCCGTTACCAAAGCAGCTGAGGTATATTGCGGGATCATAAATCCGGAATTCAGTCCTGAGCTTTCTGTCAGTAATCTAGGAAGTCCGTATTTTCCTTCCAGTAATAAATAACTTCTTCTGTCTGAAATATTTCCTAATTCGGCCACGGCAAGCGTCGCATAATCCAATGGAAGCGCCATCAGTTGTCCGTGGAAATTTCCTCCGGAAATAGATTCTTCGGCACTTAAAACAATCGGGTTATCCGTCACTGAATTCAGTTCCGTCTCTGCCATCATTCTAAGGTGTTCAAAGGCATTTCTGCTGGCACCATGCACCTGCGGTACACATCTCATGGAATAAGGATCCTGAACTCTTTCGCAGTCTTCATGGGCTTTCATATTTTCGGAGCCTTTTAGGAATTTAACCATTCTGGCAGCTACTTTCTTGCTCCCTTCAAACGGTCTGATCTCATGAAGTTCTTTTTTGAACGGACTTTCAGAACCTCTGTAGGCTTCAATACTCATCGCCGCGGTCATATCGGCAAGGTTTAGTAGATATTCAAACTTTTCCAAACCTTTGATCGCATGTGCCAAAATAAACTGGGTCCCGTTGATCAGCCCCAGACCTTCTTTCGGACCTAAAGCTAATGGCTCAAGACCATGTCTGTCCAGAACCTCCATGGTATCGAAAATCTGATCTCCTTCCCAAACCTGTCCTAATCCCAGCAATGGCAGTACGAGATGAGCAAGCGGTGCAAGATCTCCTGATGCCCCTACAGAGCCCTGTTCAGGCACTACCGGAATGATATCTTTTTCAAGCATCAGGATCAGTCTTTCAATGACTTCCAGGGAAACCCCTGAAAATCCTTTGGATAAGGCATGAACTTTTGTGATGATCATGATTTTGGAAAACTCCTTATTAATAGGCTTTCCTACACCCACTGCGTGGGAAATAATAAGATTATACTGCAGCTGAGCGGTTTCGTCCGCTGAAATTTTGGTATCACACAAGGGTCCGAAACCTGTATTGATCCCATACACACATCTGTCGGACTCTACTATCTTCTGGACATTTTTCTGCGATTTCAGAATCTGTTCTTTGGCTGCTTTATTAAGTTTAGCTTTAGCTGGTTTTTTACAGATTTCCAGAACATCATGGAAAGTGAAAACATCTACACCGTATATCATTTCTAAAAATTTCCTTAAAATTACGCATTTACCCATAACTGGAAAAGCTAAATTTCACGGTCCTGTGCTTTTCTGAAATATATGGTGAGAGGCATCAGATCAGTTATCCAAAATATTAAAAAAATTAGCAGAATTTTCTTCAGCATTTTTTATCTTTTATGCCATTATTTAAACTATACTCATGAAATTCTGTTTCAATATGATTCTGATCATTAGCTTCTTATTCTGGGGAGCTTTGGGAAGAGTATTTAAAGGCTGCTCAAAGGCTGACGATGCAGTACATGCCGGAAGCTATGTAAAAAACCTTGACCACATTCCCTATCAGACCAACTATAAAACCATGGGGCGTTATCTCACTTCTGAAGCGGTGATCAAAGATCCTGTTTTACTGCAACGGCATATCGAAACTGCAGAGCTTGTTAATACGAAAATCATCAATGATCTGAAAATTACAGATCCAAAGTTAAAAGAACAGGTTGACCAGATAGATCTTAAATATCTTCCTTCCGAAAGGCTGGCTGAGTATCAAAAGATCATTGACAGCCATATCAAAGACATTAATTTTTCAGAGTATAAAAAACTGTTTAAACTTTTAAAAGTCATTTCAAAAATGAAGAAGTTCTACGGTCTTGATGGTAATGTGAAAGATAATAATCAGGAGGTTGGAGCCAATTATTCTTATTCAAAAAATGGTTTCAATGTTCATATTCCTACAGGTTTCCATGAAATAACTTCTCTTCAAAACCCTCTAATTGATAAGATCTGGGTGAGTGACCAGGCGATGATCACGATCTATACTTTTGAAAAAAATCAGGAAAAATCCCTGGAAGAGTGGAAAAAATTCAAAGGAGAAAACCGGAAGCTTCTGCAGCTTTTTGAAAGCGAGAAAGACCTCATCAACCACTCCGTCTTCTCAGAAGGTGAAAAAATATACGGTTCTTTAAAAATCTTAAATAAAGGAAAGAAAGTTCTGTTTGTGGAAATTAGCTTTGACGATCATTTATCTTATATTGAGTATCGGAAAAAATTACTCTCTGCCATTTAAAAACAGATTAAAAATAATAAGTCATAATAGATCAAAGCAAAATTCCGTAATTTTGTTATATGAATCCTTCTTTAGAATTACAGCTCAAAACTTTACCATCAGAACCGGGCGTTTATCGTTACTATGATAAGAACGATCAATTGCTGTATGTAGGAAAGGCCAAACATTTAAAGAAAAGGGTTCTTTCCTATTTCAATAAAAATCTTCCCGGCTACCGGATCAAAATCATGGTGGGAAAGATCGTCCGCCTTGAAACAACGATCGTTAACAGTGAATACGATGCTCTTTTACTTGAGAACAACCTGATCAAGGAGCACCGCCCATTCTATAACGTATTGCTGAAGGATGATAAAACCTATCCGTGGATCTGTATTAAAAATGAAAGCTTCCCCCGGATATTCCTCACCAGAAATGTAATCAAGGATGGGTCTGAGTATTACGGTCCGTATGCTAAAGTACGTCCGGCAAAGATTTTACTGGATACCATCAAGCATATTTATAAGCTGAGAACGTGTAATCTTAATCTCTCTCCGGCCAAAATAGCTGAAGGAAAATATAAAGTCTGCCTGGAATACCATATTAAAAACTGTGAAGGGCCATGTGAAGATTTGGAAAGCAAGGAAGATTATGATGAAAAGATTGATGCCATCCGTGGAATTATCAAAGGGGATTTCCGAAAAGCAAAGGAATATCTGGTCAATCAAATGATGAAGTTTGCAGAAAATCTTAAGTTTGAAGAAGCCCAGACCATCAAGGAAAGACTGGATATCCTTGAGGATTATCAGGCCAAAAACACCGTGGTAAATCCAAATATTGACGATGTAGACGTTTTTGGAATGACCAGCGACGAGGCCGCCGCTTATGTGAATTTCTTTAAAATCAGGAACGGAAATATCATCCAGAGTTTTACCACAGAAATTAAAAAAATCCTGGAAGAGACGGACGAAGATATCATGGAAGAAGCATTGATCGAGATCCGCCAAAAATTTGGTTCCGATTCCAAAGAAGTCCTGCTTCCATTCCATCTTTCGGTAGAAATTCCGAATGTAAAACTGATTGTTCCCAAAGTAGGAGATAAAAAAAGGATTGTGGAGCTTTCGGAAAAAAATGCAAAAGAATACCGTCTGGAAAAGCTGAAACAGGTCCAGATTGTAGATCCGGAAAGACATACGAACAGGATCATGGCCGAAATGCAGAAACTTCTCCGGATGCCAGTGGAACCAAGACATATTGAAGGTTTTGATAACTCAAATATCCAGGGAACCAACCCCGTTTCCGCATGTGTGGTTTTTAAAGACGGTAAACCAAGCAAGGCAGATTACAGAATTTTCCATCCGAAAACAGTAGAAGGCGCTAATGACTTTGCTACCATGGAAGAAGTAATCTACCGCCGCTATAAAAGAATGCTGGATGAAGGAGAAAGCCTGCCCCAACTGATTCTGATAGACGGAGGAAAAGGACAGCTTTCTTCAGCTGTAAAAAGCCTGAAGTTATTGGGTCTTTACGGTAAGATTACCATTGTGGGGATTGCGAAAAGACTTGAGGAAATTTTCTTTCCTGAAGATTCTATTCCTTTATACCTTGATAAAAAATCGGAGACCTTAAAAATCCTGCAGAGAGTAAGGGACGAAGCCCACCGCTTTGGAGTGAAACACCACAGGACGAGAAGGAAAAATTCTACCATAAAATCTGAATTGGAAGAAATTCCGGGCGTTGGAGAAAAAACAATAGAATTACTACTTTCCAAATTAAAATCCGTAAAGCGGATTAAGGAATCAAGCCTGGAAACACTGGAAGAAATTCTTGGAAAAAGTAAGGCGAAGGTGATCTGGGAGTTTTTTAATGGAAATTAAAGAGTACATCTAAGTTTATCCTGATACATCACATAAAAAATCCTTAATTCAAATGATGAGTTAAGGATTTTTTATGTGATTATATCTATCACGTCTATTTTCCTGAGAATACTTCCTTAGTGAAATCTCCGCCAGACTGTGGCATATCAATGACAATATTTCCATTTTCGAAATACCCGATCGTAGAACTTCCGTCTCTAAGCTTTACCCTGAATACGTCTCTTTTTGAAGAAGCTTTAAAGACGGCAAATGGTACAGAACTGCCGCTTTCCGCCAAAATAAACTGACCGGCATCTACCTGGATTTTCTGCAGATCCAGTCTCCCGTTGGTATACTTTTCTGATTTATTTTCTGAAACGGTTGAAGAAGGAGCTGTCTCGATTTTATTTTCAGACGGAACAGATACAGGTTCAGTTTTTACCGTCTGCACAATTTCTACAGGATTTGAAACCGGAACGGCTATAATAGCCTGCTTAAGGGCATCCTGAAATCCTTCTTTAAAATCCTTGATGCCGGAAGAGCCTTTTGATGAAAAAACAACTTTTTCATTGCAATCCTTAACTTCAATCAGTACCCTGTTCTTTAAAAAACTACTGTTATCTAAAACATTGGCATAACCTACAGCACATGGGTTATCTTTTACTTCTTCCGGCAAGTTTTTTAATGAATTGACAACAATGTATTTTTTAGTCACCAATCCTTTTGCCAGTAGTGCTTCAAGCCCATAAGGTTCTTTATCAAAGGCTTTATCTTTCAATTTCTCCGGAACGGAAATATATTTATAATCTGAAACTTTCTGTCCAAAAACAGCAATTCCAGCAAGCATCAAAGTAAATACCGTTATCTTTTTCATTACGTTTAAATTATGATTCAAAGTTAATCATTTCTGAATGCCCCCATATCCAATTTCAGGGAGAAGAAATTAGAATAGAAATTAGAGCCTCCGATTCCGGAATTGGTAATGGCGTAATCCAATGTTAGACCTCTGTACCTAATCCCGATACCCGCACTCGGCTGGAATGAAACTTTTCTTTTCAGATCTTCAATATCGGTGATAGATTGGAATCTGTTGACCCCAAGACGCACAAAAATCATTTTCTGGTAACCAAGCTCCGCTCCTGCATATGGCGTAAGACTGGCAAAATCTGTAGATACCAGAGCAGCTGTTTTAGCAAAATCTACATTGATCCCGGCTTCCGGCAATACATAAAGACTGCTGTTGATATTGAATATTTTACTCGCACCTACATTCAGCTTAGGCATGGTAAGTTCCATTTTATCTTTTGGAGCGGGGTTAAATTCCTCTCCGTTAACTACTGTAGAAAGTTCCTTTTGGTTGATGCTCCAGAAATTGACCGTGGTGGTAGCATCACGCAGCATCCCCCCGAATTTCCATCCGTTGTCTGCTTTATAAATAGCTCCGATATCAAAACCAAAACCATATCCGTTAGCAAATTTCCCTACATTTCTGTAAACAATTTTAGCATTCACCCCTACATCCAGCTTTGGATTTCCTCCGGGATTAAAAGCATAGGAAAGAATAGCAGCATAATCCGATTGGGAAAACTTGGTAATTTTATCATAGTCAATGTTTCCTTCCGCATCAATCATCTGTGTGGTATTCAGGATATTGTCTACTCCTAATCTTACCACTGAAACACCAAATACTCCTTCTTCCAGTACCTTTGCATAGGCCAGATAATCATATTTTGCTATAGATTCAAAATATTCTGCGTGCATTGCTGCGCCCTGCCAGTCTCTTTCAATAGCCATTAATCCCGCCGGGTTCCACATAGGAGAATATACATCATCCTGATTTGAAACTACAGCTCCTCCCATAGCAAGACCTCTTGCCCCTGCTCCGATATTTAAAAATTCATTGGAGTATTTTCTTATGATCTGGGATTGGGACAGTCCAAACAAGAGCGAAAATGCAAGTAAAAAATATTTCTTCATCATATAAATTTGATGCTTAATTAAGGTTTATTTGTTTTTTAGTTTTTTGAGCCTTCATTAATCCATTGACAATGATTGCCAATATCATAACGCCTGAAGCTGCATAAAATACAGGACTCATTTCTTCCGATTCTCCAAAGATAAAAAAAGCTAGTATAATTCCGTAAACAGGTTCTAAATTAACTGTTAAAATTAGAGTAAAAGGCGAAATATATTTCATGAGCTTCACCGATTCCAGCATTGGAAAAGCAGTAAAAACACTTGCCAACAAGCATATTAACGCCAGATCTCTGTAGTTTATTTCATTCATCTGAAAAATCTGTCCCGTGGACATATAAAATACGGCCAGAATAAACCATCCACAGAATATTTCATAGAATATAATATTTCCGGAGCTTGTTTTTCCATATATTTTACCATTAAAAACAGAAAAAACAGTCCCGAATACCGCACATAATATTCCATAGATAATACCCTCCTTAAAATGAAATTCGGTTTTAAAAATCAGCAGTATACAGGCAACAATCACCACACCCATGATAACTTCCGACACGTCTATCTTACGTTTGAAGATGAGTGGTTCCAGTATTGAAGCAAACAAAGTAGAGAGCGAAAGACAGCTTAATGCTATGGAAACATTAGATACTTTAATAGAATAAAAAAAGCAGTACCAGTGAAGTGCCATGGCACAGCCAATCCCGGCCAGCTGGAAAAATATCTTCTTTGATACTTTAATGCTTTCTTTTTTATAAATCCTGATGAATAAGAATAAAAATACTGCGGCAAATAACATCCTGTAAAAAACAAGAATCTGCGCATTGGCATGAATCAGTTTTCCCAGAATTGCGGTGAATCCCCATAAAAAAACAATCAAGTGCAGTCTGAAAAGAGCCAATTTTTGCATATCCTACTTCTGTAAATTTTTTAACAGGCAAATTTACAAATAGGCTTTCATAAATCTCACAAAAAATATAAATATTACTTTAAGAAATAATTATTTTGTCTGTTTTTCTATCCTTTCTATAATTAATCTTAGAAATTCATCAAAAACAAATATTCAAACGTAATAATATTAAATCTTCACTGACCGGAAAATAAAGATGAGCTTTCTTTTCTGAATATAGTAGAATACAGAAAGTATTATCTCTGATTAATTTCTGTAATTATTTACAGATTCATTAGTGCATAAAAAAACCCTGAAAATTTGTTCAACGTTCAGGGCCTTCAAATAATAAACTATTAAAAAAATAAACTAGGAACTTAGAGTATTTAGCAGGGATTATTATCCCATTTACTCTGTAGTAAAGTTAGAAAAAATATCATTAATTTAAAAATATTTTTTTGTTAAAAATTTCACAATTTTCTGAGAACCAATATATTAAACAGGTGTTTTACTTCAGTTGCCGTTCAATATAAAAATAGTTATCTTTAGCCGGAAAAAATTGAAATTTTATGGACCTTGAATTCAACAAAAGAGAAGACCAGAATAGATTAAAGTTATCAGACCTTAATCAGTTGCTCGCTGAAATAAAAAAAGGCGGTGGAGAAAAAAGGCTTCAAAAGCTTCGTGATGAAGGAAAAATGACAGCAAGAGAAAGAATTGAGTATCTTCTCGATAAAGGTTCAGACTCCATAGAAATCGGTGCATTTGCCGGCTATGAAATGTATGAGGAACACGGCGGATGTCCCAGCGGAGGGGTTGTAGTGGTCATTGGTTATGTTTCCGGAAGACAATGCCTTGTGGTTGCCAATGATGCTTCTGTAAAAGCAGGTGCCTGGTTTCCGATTACCGGAAAGAAGAACCTGAGAGCACAGGAAATTGCTATGGAAAATAAGTTACCGATCATCTATCTGGTAGACTCTGCAGGAGTTTATCTTCCGATGCAGGATGAAATTTTCCCTGATAAAGAACATTTCGGAAGAATTTTCAGAAATAATGCCAAGATGAGTGCGATGGGTATCATTCAGATCTCAGCTGTAATGGGCAGCTGTGTTGCCGGAGGCGCTTATCTTCCTATCATGAGTGATGAAGCGATGATTGTAGATAAAACCGGTTCTATCTTCCTGGCAGGAAGCTATCTTGTAAAAGCTGCCATCGGGGAAAGTATCGATAATGAAACGCTGGGAGGAGCTACCACACACTGCTCTATTTCAGGTGTTACAGATTATAAGGCTAAAGATGATAAAGATGCGCTAGACCGTATCAAAAATATCATGAAATCTCTCGGAAGTACAGAAAAAGCAGGCTTCGACAGGATAGAAAGTTTTCCGCCAAAGGAAAATCCGGACCATATTTTTGGAATTATCCCGGTTTCCAGGGCTGAGCAATATGACACTTATGAAATTATCAAATGTCTGGTGGATAATTCAGAATTTGAAGAATATAAACCTGATTATGGAAAAAGCATCATCTGTGCAACTGCCAGAATTGACGGCTGGTCCGTAGGGATTGTAGCTAACCAGAGAAAGCTTGTGAAAAGCGGTAAAGGTGAAATGCAGTTCGGAGGAGTTATTTATTCTGATTCTGCAGATAAGTCAACAAGATTTATCGCCAATTGCAACCAGAGAAAAATCCCTTTGATTTTCCTTCAGGATGTAACAGGATTTATGGTAGGTTCAAAATCAGAGCATGGAGGCATTATTAAGGATGGAGCTAAAATGGTAAATGCCGTTTCTAATTCAGTAGTTCCGAAATTCACCATTATTACAGGAAATTCTTATGGAGCCGGAAACTATGCCATGTGCGGAAAAGCATATGACCCGAGATTAATTGTTGCATGGCCATGGGCAGATCTTGCAGTAATGGGTGGTGCACAGGCTGCAAAAGTATTGGTGCAAATCCAGGAATCAACCATGAAAAAACAAGGTAAGGAGATCACTGAAGAAGAGCACAATGAAATTTTGGATACCATTACAAAAAGATATCAAAAACAGACGGAAGCCACTTATGCAGCGGCAAGACTATGGACAGATGCCATTATCAACCCTACAGATACCAGAAAATGGATCTCTATGGGGATTGAGGCAGCTAATCATGCTCCAATTACGGAAAAATTTAACCTAGGTGTTATTCAGGTCTGAAAAATATTTCAAAATAAGTAATATTTAATTTATTTTTTAAACTAAACATTAAAGCAACGGCAATATGATTGATTATTCATATTGCCGTTGCTTATTTTTTGCTAAATTTATAAAAATAAAACCAACTCACTTATGAATTACAAATTGACTTTAGTCCTGTTAATAGTTTTTAACTATTTCTGGGGGCAGAATCTTACAAAAGATGAATCACTGCCGGGCAGTGTTTTCCGCTTCGACTTTCAGAGATTTGAAAACCAATTCAAAGAAGCCCGGCTAAAAAATGAAAAAATATCGAAAATGTATATTACGCTTCCTACTGAAAACGGAAGAAGTACAAGGTTTATTTTAAACGAAAACAGTCTTACGGAGCAAAGACTTGGAAGCATCCTTACCTTTGACGGGGTGAGTGATGATAAAACTGCTTCATTAAAACTGTCCGTTTTTAAAGATCACTTTAATGCTATTATTAAAAACAATGCAGGCTATTTTTTTGTAGAACCTTATAAAACAGCTCCCGGTGAGTACAGGATCTACAGTGCATTTTCAAACTTTGAGGAAAGATTTGTCTGCGGAGTGGAAGAAAATGATGTTCTTAAAGAACTGGCAGAAGTCAAACAATCTTTAGCTTCCAAATCAGCGGTCAATTTTCCATTTGGAAACCAGATCAGGAAATTCAGGCTGGCGGTAGCTACAACGGGTGAATTTACCCAGGCTTTCAGCGGAAATACGGACGATGCCCTGGCAGAACTTGTCAACATGGTAAATCTGATCAATAAAATTTATGAATCTGAGGTTTCAGTAACGTTCAGCCTGATTGCAGAAACCACCAACAAGTCACTGATATTTACAGATCCTGCTACAGATCCGTTCACGGTAAATGCTTCTTTTGCCAGTGCTGCGAATTCGCAGACCGGTTTTAATACACTTAATACCAATACCACGCTGGCCTACAATAAGTATGATATAGGGCATACTTTTAATATCATGAGCAGTGGCGGCGCACAAGGCCAGGCAGGGACGCAGCCCTGTAACAATGCTTCGAAAGCAAGAGCATGGAGCCAATGGGCCTTAACCATGCCTAAAGGTACGGTTGCCGGTTTAATTGCCCACGAAATGGGACATCAGTTTTCTGCCGGACATACCTATAATGCGGTTGGAGGCAGCTCAGGCAGTCCTACATTCTGTACAAGCGGCTGGAGTTCGGGAGCAGCTATTGAACCCGGAGCCGGATCAACAATTATGAGCTATGCCAACAACTGTACAACTCCAAATAATCAGACGAATTCCGGAAATAATAATCTGAATTATTTTAATGCAAGGAGTTTAGACCAGATCCTGAACTATCTGCAATCTCCTGCTAACTGCTATACTTTAGTGGCCAGTACCAACCTCGCTCCTTCTGCCAATGCCGGAGTGGATATTACCATTCCGAAAAATACACCGTTCAAATTAAAAGGAATCGGAACAGATCCTAATGACGGCAGCCTTTCTTACACGTGGGAACAGGCTGATATAGCCAGTGCTAACGATAAGGGAGCATTTGGCTCCACCATTACGGGAGCAGGCGGCTATACTGCAGTGAACAGTACCACTGCGCCATTATTCCGCTCTGAACAAAGTGTTTCCACTACAGAAAGGTATTTTCCAAAGATGCAGTTTGTTCTTAACAATCAAAACAATCCTCCTACCAATGATGCTGAAGCGCTGCCATTAGTAGCAAGAATAATGAAATTCCGTTTTACGGTAAGGGATAATAATATGACAAACGGAGGTCTGGATTCAGATGAAATCATTGTAACGGTGAATAATACCGGACCACTGGCGGTTACTTATCCAAATGCAACCGGTGTTTCAGTAGCATCAAATACCAATGCCACAATTACCTGGGACGTGAATAATACAAATACCGTTAAAAGCAACGTTGATATCCTGTTGTCTATAGATGGTGGTATAACTTTCCCTTACACTCTGGCTTCCAATGTCTTAAATAATGGCAGCTCCAATGTTACGATTCCTTATATTCCGGCTACAGATAAGGCAAGAATAAAAGTGGTGGGAACCATTAATCCATACGCAGAATTCTTTGATGTCTCCGACAATAATTTTACCATCACATCAGACTGTAATGCTTATACCTCATACATTACACCAAAAACTGCTGTTACAGCGATTGCCGGAAGCCCGTCAAGTAATCTGAATATGTCTGCTCCTGATGCTGCAGGTGCTCCATATACTTCCAAAACTATTGTGTATAATGTTGGAACTAGCAACAATGGCATTATTGTATACAGTAATTCTGCAATGACGGCTCCTTATTCTGTAAGCAGCAGCTCAGTAACCAATACATTCAAATTCAGGGTAACGGAGAGCGGTTCGTACGTTTTCTCCAAATCATCAGGATTCCTTATTACCTCAATACACTCTGGAAGCCCTGCTTCAACGGCTAATTTTTTAACTTCGAATGCGTATTACAACGGGACCAATTATACATCTACCGGATCCGCAAAAGCAGTGGTATTAAATGAAGGAGTAGATTATTATTTTGTGATTTCTAACTTTTCGAGTCCTGCCAATGCCAATAGCTATACAATAACTGCAACCGGACCTGGAAGTTTATATGAAACATCTGCACCACCCGCTGGCTACAGCTATACATTTGCAGCGATTAATAATTCGACGGGTAAAATTCAGGCTGTAAGTCCTACTGCGAACTTTACGTCTCTTCCGGCAGGCACGTATACCGTGGAAGGTATCTCATACATCAGTACAGCCAATGTTTCAAGCTTTGTGGGCAAAAGTATCAGTGAACTTATTGCTTTGAATATCTGTTTAAGTGAAAGCAAAAACTCAAGAGTACTTAATTTAACTGCAAGTCTTGGCGTATCAGATAATTCCCTGACCCGTACCGGTATAAAAGTTGTTCCTAATCCCGTAAAAGATGTACTTTCTGTAATTAGTAACAAAGAAATCAGTCAATATGAAATATATGACATGTCGGGAAGAAATCTTACCGGCAGGCAGAAATACTCAGGAAGCATCAGTTTCCGTGATTATGCAACAGGATCCTATATTTTAAGACTGTTTGATCATCAAGCTCTGATCCATCAGGAAACCGTAATTAAAAAATAATGGTAACTGAAAATAAAATGGAGATGGTGTAGCAGCCATCTCTTTTTTTATCCGGAAAAGAATAGTTTAATTTAAAAACATCCATCATGAAAAAAGCAGCAGTGTTGATTATCTTATGTATGGCTAACATTCTATATTCTCAAAACAGGGAACATCAATTTAAATTCGATGTTAAAAAATTCAGAAAAGAGTATAAAAATAAAAAGCATCCTCCGCAGCTAAAGATATTCAGTCCGGAAGGAAAGGAGCTTATTTTTAATATAGCTGAAAGCAATATTTCTGAACAACCTATTCAAAATATTAATACATTCAAGGGAGTAAGTGCAGATGGGACTAAAATAATATCTTTCATTTTAACTAAAACTTACATCTCCGGATCCTATGCCGATCAGGGAACTGAAATCTATTTCGGACCTGTTGCCACTAAAAAAGATGTTTATAAAGTATACATCCCGGTTAAAATTCAAAACGGACAGGAACAGGATTTTGTAAAATGAACCGTTTTAATGAATCTGTTTTAAAAATCAACTTCTTAAGATGATTTTTTATCTCATTGATGCTTTACAAAAAAGATGTGGAAAACAAATTCCACATCTTTTTATTTTTATCTCGTAAAAATTCTGAAGCTTTAAGAAAAGAACATTCCCGTTCTGAATCTTTCCTTATTCAGTTTTTTATTGACCGCTAATCCCCAAAGAATAAACTCTTTTAAGAATAAAATATCTTCCGGTTGCGTATCAGGTTGATATTTTTCAATGATCTGATGAAGAGGTTCTATTCTGTTAAGAGATTTTGCATAGGCTTCATCCGGAGATTCATCTGTAATTTCCAAAAAGCCATCGTCTTCCAGAAACCAATCCGTAATCTGGCTAAACGGTCCGTCAATATGCTTTTTCTCCAGCTTTTCCACTTTTGGGAAATAAGAAGTGAACAAAGTTCTGATTGCATTATCGATTAGTAACTGAGCAACCGCTTCCGCTCCTTCCTGCTCTCCTTCATACACCAGCTCAACTTTTCCTGTAATCGCAGGAATTATCCCCACGAAATCGCTTAATCTTACGGAAGTTTTCTCATCACCGGTTAATAATGATCTGCGCTCTGCAGTGCTCAATAAATTCTCGAAAGCTGTAATACTCATACGTGCACTCACTCCACTTTTTGAATCTACATATTCACTTTCACGGGCTTCAAAACCAATTTGCTCCAAAAGATCCTTCGCTAAAGAAGGCACATAGACTCCATTTTTCTGACGACTGTCTAAACTGGATTCATAGGCTGTAATTTCCCTGGCAATATTGATGTTTTCAGGATAATGTGTCAAAATCTGCGATCCGATACGATCTTTCAGTGGGGTTACAATGCTTCCTCTATTTGTATAATCTTCCGGATTGGCCGTGAAAACAAACTGGATATCCAAAGGCATTCTAACCTTAAATCCACGGATCTGCACATCTCCCTCCTGCAAAATATTAAACAAAGAAACCTGAATCCTGGCCTGTAAATCCGGCAGTTCATTAATGACAAAAATACAGCGGTTTGCTCTTGGAATCATTCCAAAATGAATCACACGGTCGTCTGCATAGGAAAGTTTAAGATTGGCAGCTTTAATAGGGTCTACATCACCAATCAGATCGGCAACCGTAACATCCGGAGTCGCCAGTTTTTCGAAAAATCTTTCATCACGGTGAAGCCATTCTATCGGAGTGTCATCACCTTCTTTTTCGATCAGTTCTTTCGCAAAACGGGAAATTGGGTTAAATGGATCATCATTAATCTCACTTCCTGCTACAAAAGGAATCCATTCATCCAGTAAAGAGGTCATCATTCTCGCCAGCCTTGTTTTTGCCTGCCCCCTTAATCCTAATAAGTTGATATTATGCCGGCTGAGAATGGCATGCTCCAGTTGAGGGATTACCGTATTTTCATATCCGAAAATTCCCTCAAAAACAGATTCTCTATTGCGAATTTTAACTTTCAGATTATTTCTTAATTCGTCTTTAATATTTTTTGACAGGTATCCTGATGCTCTTAATGAACCCAGTGTTTTTATATTTGGCTTTTCAGTCATTTTATTTACCATCTGATTTATAAACTTTTGAATTTTTTTTGAATAATGAATTTTCAGCGAATCCTTTTCTTGCGGTTGGCCTCATAATCTTCAAAAATCATGTGACCTAATCCATTAAGCCCCGTGTAAAAAGCTTTTCCCTGATTGGCTTCTGTAAATTCGCTCACAAAACGTTGTAAATAAGGGTCCTGCGCAATCATAAAGGTCGTAATAGGAATATGCAACCGCCTGGCTTGGGACGCCATATTGTAACATTTCTGAACAACATATTCATCCAAACCGTAAGAATTCATATAATATGTACCATCGGCCTGACGGACACAGCTTGGTTTTCCGTCGGTGATCATAAATATCTGTTTATTGGTATTTCTTTTTCTCCGTAAAATATCCATCGCCAGTTGAAGCCCGGCAACCGTATTTGTATGATACGGACCAACCTGCAGATAAGGCAGCTCCTGAATTTTTACAGGCCATGCATCATCTCCAAAAACAATAATATCTAAAGTATCTTTCGGATAACGCGTTGTAATCAGTTCTGCAAGGGCCATTGCCACTTTTTTGGCGGGAGTGATACGGTCTTCACCATAAAGGATCATACTGTGGCTTATGTCAATCATCAAAACCGTGCTCATCTGAGATTGGTGAATGCTATCTTCAACAATCAAATCATCTTCAGTAAGATGAAAATCACCGATTCCGTTATTGATTTGGGCATTTTTAAGGCTTTCGGTAATAGAGATTTTTTCTACAGGATCCCCAAAGTTATAATTACGGAATTCTCCTGTTGTATCTTCTCCGGTTCCGCTTTTATTGGTCTTATGATTTCCGTTCCCACTTTTTCCAAGATTTCCGAATATTTGATTAAGTGCCTGTTTACGGATATTCTGTTCCATTTTTGCGCTCAGACGAATTCCGTTTCCACCAGTAGGATCAACTTCTTCCCGGATATAGCCTTTCTTTTTGAGGTCTTCTATAAAATCGTCGATAGTATATTCCGGAGTCGTAAGCTGGTATTCTTCATCCAGCATCCGAAGCCAGTCGATCGCTTCATCAAAATCTCCTGAAGTATGGGTCAATAAATCTGTAAAAATTTCCAGCAACCGGTCAAATACAGATAATTCCGGTTCTTTGTACGTTTCAAATCTAAACCCTCTCACAATATGCTCTTTCATAAAATAAAGTTACAACATAAATAGAAGGTCTGTAAGAGATTTAATCTATTTTAATTTTTATGAATAGAAATAATTTGGCCTGATTTAATGGGTAATGGATAATGAGTAATAAATGATGATTGATGATTGATAATTGATTTGAACAGAGTATGGATACTGGGTATTCATTACTCATTACCCTATTCCCTATTACCTATTGCTTATCATTCATCATTGATCTTTTATCACTTATCAATGATCATTTATCATTTATTTTTTATTTCTTTTTGGTAGGGGTATAAAACAAAAACGTCTCACACAAAACTGTATGAGACGTTTTAATAAAAACTGGCGGCGGCCTACTCTCCCGCTTGTCGCAGTACCATCGGCGCTGGTGGGCTTAACTTCTGTGTTCGGAATGGGAACAGGTGAGCCCCACCGCTAAAACCACCCTAAAGAAGGTATATATTGTACAATGTCGGATGTATCATGTACAATGTATTTACATTATACTTTCTACAACCTACAGGGTACAAGTTTTAAGCGATAAAAACTTTCACAAAGACAAAACCTTTACTGCGCATAAAAGGCTTGTTATATAGCAACCATAGGCTATAAATCTACGGGTAATTAGTACTACTCGGCTATGCTGTTACCAGCTTTACACCTGTAGCCTATCAACGTCGTCATCTACAACGACCCTTAAAAGATGTCTCATCTTGAGGCGAGTTTCGCACTTATATGCTTTCAGTGCTTATCTCTTCCAAACATAGCTACTCAGCGGTGCACCTGGCGGTACAACTGATACACCAGAGGTTTGTTCAATTCGGTCCTCTCGTACTAGAATCAAGCCCTCTCAAACATCTAACGCCCGCAATAGATAGAGACCGAACTGTCTCACGACGTTCTGAACCCAGCTCGCGTGCCACTTTAATGGGCGAACAGCCCAACCCTTGGGACCTTCTCCAGCCCCAGGATGTGACGAGCCGACATCGAGGTGCCGAACCTCCCCGTCGATGTGAGCTCTTGGGGGAGACTAGCCTGTTATCCCCGGAGTACCTTTTATCCTATGAGCGATGGCCCTTCCATACGGAACCACCGGATCACTATGTCCTGCTTTCGCACCTGATCGACTTGTTGGTCTCACAGTCAAGCACCCTTATGCCATTACACTCTACGCACGGTTACCAAGCGTGCTGAGGGTACCTTTGAAAGCCTCCGTTACTCTTTTGGAGGCGACCACCCCAGTCAAACTACCCACCACGCAATGTCCTTCAATATGAAGTTAGGCTCCAAGTAAGTAAAGGGTGGTATTTCAACGTTGGCTCCACCAACACTAGCGTGCCAGCTTCAAAGCCTCCCACCTATCCTACACATTACTTACTCAAAGTCAATACGAAGTTATAGTAAAGGTTCACAGGGTCTTTTCGTCCCATTGCGGGTAATCGGCATCTTCACCGATACTACAATTTCACCGAGCTCGTGGCTGAGACAGTGCCCAGATCGTTACACCATTCGTGCAGGTCGGAACTTACCCGACAAGGAATTTCGCTACCTTAGGACCGTTATAGTTACGGCCGCCGTTTACTGGGGCTTCAGTTAATGCCTTCGGTTTAACCCTAAGCACCTTCCTTAACCTTCCAGCACCGGGCAGGTGTCAGACCCTATACAGCATCTTTCGATTTAGCAGAGTCCTGTGTTTTTGATAAACAGTCGCCTGGGCCTCTTCACTGCGGCCACCATTGCTGATGGCGTCTCTTCTTCCGAAGTTACGAGACTATTTTGCCTAGTTCCTTAGCCACGACTCACTCGAGCACCTTAGGATTCTCTCCTCGACCACCTGTGTCGGTTTTGGTACGGGTTGCTTCACTTCGGCTTTTCTTGGATCCGAGTTCACTACAGCAGCTTCGCCCGAAGGCTAGGCCTTGACTATTCCGTCAGTCTCCAGTAGCTACATCGAACCGTCCCCTTTTTAGTGTGAGCAAGTATGGGAATATTAACCCATTGTCCATCCACTACCCCTTTCGGGTTCGCGTTAGGTCCCGACTAACCCTCAGCTGATTAGCATGGCTGAGGAAACCTTAGTCTTTCGGTGAGGGGGTTTCTCGCCCCCTTTATCGTTACTTATGCCTACATTTTCTTTTCTGTCCGCTCCACAATACCTCACGATACTGCTTCAGCGCAAACAGAATGCTCTCCTACCAGATGTATTAATACAAATCCATAGCTTCGGTAATATGTTTATGCCCGATTATTATCCATGCCGGACCGCTCGACTAGTGAGCTGTTACGCACTCTTTAAATGAATGGCTGCTTCCAAGCCAACATCCTAGCTGTCAATGCAGTCCAACCGCGTTGCTTCAACTTAACATATATTTGGGGACCTTAGCTGTTGGTCTGGGTTCTTTCCCTCTCGGACATGGACCTTAGCACCCATGCCCTCACTGCCGCAGAACATTTATTAGCATTCGGAGTTTGTCAGGAATTGGTAGGTGGTGAAACCCCCGCATCCAATCAGTAGCTCTACCTCTAATAAACTCATTTGCGACGCTGCACCTAAATGCATTTCGGAGAGTACGAGCTATCTCCCAGTTTGATTGGCCTTTCACCCCTACCCACAGGTCATCCGAAGACTTTTCAACGTCAACCGGTTCGGTCCTCCACTCTGTGTTACCAGAGCTTCAACCTGCCCATGGGTAGATCACAAGGTTTCGCGTCTAATCCTACTAACTAACTGCCCTATTCAGACTCGCTTTCGCTCCGGCTCCGGTACTTAATACCTTAACCTCGCTAGTAAAATTAACTCGTAGGCTCATTATGCAAAAGGCACGCCGTCACCCAACTTGTGGGCTCCGACCGCTTGTAGGCGTACGGTTTCAGGTTCTATTTCACCCTTCTATTCGAAGTGCTTTTCACCTTTCCTTCACAGTACTTGTTCACTATCGGTCTTTCAGGAGTATTTAGCCTTGGAGGATGGTCCCCCCATATTCAGACAGGATTTCACGTGTCCCGCCCTACTCATTTATCATCTAAATATGCCTTTCAAATACGGGGCTATCACCCGCTATGGCTGTTCTTTCCAGAACATTCTTTTAAACATATTAAGACTTTTGGGCTAATCCGCTTTCGCTCGCCGCTACTTACGGAATCTCTTCGATTTCTTTTCCTCCGGGTACTTAGATGTTTCAGTTCTCCGGGTTTGCTTCCCCTTAGGGATGACATATCTTCAATATGCCGGGTTGCCCCATTCGGACATCTGCGGATCAAG
Source organism: Chryseobacterium phocaeense (assembly GCF_900169075.1). Lineage (NCBI taxonomy): Bacteria > Pseudomonadati > Bacteroidota > Flavobacteriia > Flavobacteriales > Weeksellaceae > Chryseobacterium > Chryseobacterium phocaeense. Next base: position 2,358 of record NZ_LT827015.1, on the reverse strand, counting down.
TCGTGTGTGCCGATCCCCGCAGCTTTTCGCAGCTTACCGCGTCCTTCTTCGCCTCTGAAAGCCTAGGCATCCGCCATACGCCCTTAACGATTTCTTTCCTATTTTTGGTTACTCAAGCGCTCTTATGCGCTCGGTTTTCTCTTTGTGATGTCTTTACCGTTAATGTCAATGATCTTATTTGCTGTACTAATGTAAGATGTAAAATGTAAAATGTACGGCTCTCGTACTTTTTTGATACATTTTCCATAATACCCTCATACATTGTACTTTATACTTACGTACATCATACAACTTGTGGAGAATAAGGGAGTCGAACCCTTGACCTCCTGCGTGCAAGGCAGGCGCTCTAGCCAGCTGAGCTAATTCCCCCTCTAGTTAAGATTAAATGATTAAAAGATTTAATGATTAAATAATTAACGCTCGCTAATGTTTTAATCTTTCAATTTTTTAATATTTAAATCCCTTTAATTAGTAGTCTCGGGCAGGCTCGAACTGCCGACCTCTACATTATCAGTGTAGCGCTCTAACCAGCTGAGCTACGAGACTTTGTTATGAGTAATGGGTGATGAGTAATAAGTAATATTTTAATATCCTTTTTTTCCTCGCTTCATTCTCAATCTCTTCCCTTTTACTAATTTCTAGTGGGTTTTATTTTATAATTGATAGATGATGATTGATGTTTGATATTTTATCAGTGATCAATTATCATTTATCTTTTATTTATATCAACCAAATAAAAAACTAAAGCTTAACTTTAAGCAGAATCAATGTACATCACTGTACTTAATTTTGTTTAACGTTCTTCAACGCTCTAAAATGAGATGTTCCAGCCGCACCTTCCGGTACGGCTACCTTGTTACGACTTAGCCCTAGTTACCTGTTTTACCCTAGGCAGCTCCTGTTACGGTCACCGACTTCAGGTACCCCAGACTTCCATGGCTTGACGGGCGGTGTGTACAAGGCCCGGGAACGTATTCACCGCGCCATGGCTGATGCGCGATTACTAGCGATTCCAGCTTCATAGAGTCGAGTTGCAGACTCCAATCCGAACTGAGACCGGCTTTCGAGATTCGCATCCAGTCACCTGGTAGCTGCCCTCTGTACCGGCCATTGTATTACGTGTGTGGCCCAAGGCGTAAGGGCCGTGATGATTTGACGTCATCCCCACCTTCCTCTCTACTTGCGTAGGCAGTCTCACTAGAGTCCCCAACTTAATGATGGCAACTAGTGACAGGGGTTGCGCTCGTTGCAGGACTTAACCTAACACCTCACGGCACGAGCTGACGACAACCATGCAGCACCTTGAAAAATGTCCGAAGAAAAGTCTATTTCTAAACCTGTCATTTCCCATTTAAGCCTTGGTAAGGTTCCTCGCGTATCATCGAATTAAACCACATAATCCACCGCTTGTGCGGGCCCCCGTCAATTCCTTTGAGTTTCAGACTTGCGTCCGTACTCCCCAGGTGGCTAACTTATCACTTTCGCTTAGTCTCTGAGTCCGAAAACCCAAAAACGAGTTAGCATCGTTTACGGCGTGGACTACCAGGGTATCTAATCCTGTTCGCTCCCCACGCTTTCGTCCATCAGCGTCAGTTATAGTTTAGTAACCTGCCTTCGCAATTGGTGTTCTAAGTAATATCTATGCATTTCACCGCTACACTACTTATTCCAGCTACTTCAAATATACTCAAGACATGCAGTATCAATGGCAGTTTCACAGTTAAGCTGTGAGATTTCACCACTGACTTACACATCAGCCTACGGACCCTTTAAACCCAATAAATCCGGATAACGCTTGCACCCTCCGTATTACCGCGGCTGCTGGCACGGAGTTAGCCGGTGCTTATTCGTATAGTACCTTCAGCTTTCCACACGTGGAAAGGTTTATCCCTATACAAAAGAAGTTTACAACCCATAGGGCCGTCATCCTTCACGCGGGATGGCTGGATCAGGCGCTAACCCATTGTCCAATATTCCTCACTGCTGCCTCCCGTAGGAGTCTGGTCCGTGTCTCAGTACCAGTGTGGGGGATCACCCTCTCAGGCCCCCTAAAGATCGTAGACTTGGTAGGCCGTTACCCTACCAACTATCTAATCTTGCGCGTGCCCATCTCTATCCACCTCAGTTTTCAATTCCAAATGATGCCATCCAGAATATTATGGGGTATTAATCTTCCTTTCGAAAGGCTATCCCCCTGATAAAGGCAGGTTGCACACGTGTTCCGCACCCGTACGCCGCTCTCTCTGCTCCGAAGAACAAATACCGCTCGGCTTGCATGTGTTAGGCCTTCCGCTAGCGTTCATCCTGAGCCAGGATCAAACTCTCCATTGTCTGTTTTTCCTGACCCGCTCAAAGTTT